>DATBKD010000020.1:0-28662 GCA_036556025.1 Gemmatimonadales bacterium
TAAAGCTTTCCATCGTTGGTGTGATATGCCTCGGCGTGCTGACCGCCTGCGGGGGAGACAGCCTTGTGCTCCCCAGCGAGGGGGAGCCCGCACACATCACCGTCGTCCAGGGCGACAGTGGGAGTGGGCGAGTGGGAGAGACCCTGGCGGAGTCCCTGGTGGTCGAAGTCACCGATCGCAGCGATCGGCTGGTCCCCGAGGCCACAGTGGTTTTCCAAGTCCCGAATCATGGCACGGGCACCCAGTTCCACCCCGATACTGCGATGACGGGTGCGGATGGTCGAGCTGCTGCTCAAGTCGTGTTGGGCACGCAAGTGGGCGCCACCAACGGCGTCGCGCAGGTGGTGGTGGCCGACAACCAGAGTCCGGTGCAGACAAACTTCACTGTTACCGCTCTCCCTGCTTCGGCCAACGGCTTGTCTGCCGTCTCGGGTGATAATCAGTCCGGCGCCGCCGGCACGGCTCTGCCAGCGCCGCTCGTAGTCAAAGTCACCGATACGTTCGGGAATCCGGTCTCCGGTGTGACCATCACCTGGGCCACCACCGGCGGCGGGACTCTGAGCGCGGCCTCCACCCAGACCGGAGACGATGGCCAGACTTCGGTACAGCTCACCCTGGGACCGTCTGCAGGGACCCAGACGGTCACCGCCGGCTCCGAGGGCCTGGCAGGCTCGCCTCTCACGTTTAGTCTGACGGCGACCGCCGGCACCGCGTCCGGCGTTTCGATCGTGTCGGGGAATGGGCAGACCGGCGCTGCCGGCGCGCCGCTCGGCGCGATGCTGGTGGTGAAGGTGGCGGATGGTTCGGGGAATCCCGTCAGCGGGGCGACCGTGACCTGGACCGTCACGGCTGGCGGCGGCGCGCCCAACCCGGCGTCGAGCACCACCGACGCGAATGGTCAGGCCGCGACCACCTGGACCCTGGGGGCCACGCCCGGCGCCAACACGCTGGACGCCTCCGTCGCCGGCGTGGGCACCGTCACCTTCACCGCGACCGGCGTCTCGGGTGCGCCCTCCGGACTCGCGATGCGAACGCAGCCGTCCCAGACCGCACGCATTGGGACGCCGTTTGGTCGGCAGCCAGTGATTCAGGTGCGCGACGGCCAGGGCAACGACGTGGCCCAAAGCGGCGTGTCGGTTACCGCAGCTGTGGCCTCCGGCGCCGGCACACTGGGAGGCACCGCGACCCGAGTGACCGACGGGCAGGGTCGAGCGACCTTTACCGACCTGCAGATTAACGGCGCGGGCGGACCGCACACCCTCATCTTTGCGGCAGCGGGTTACACCTCGGTGACCTCGAGCGCGATCGACGTCCAGAAGGCTTCTACCACTACGACCATCTCGAGCGATAATCCCGATCCCTCGGCGCCCAACGCCGCGGTCACGGTGGCCTTTACTGTGACCTCGAGCGCGGGTACGCCGACGGGGACCGTCCAGGTGACCGCGAGCGGAGGCTCGGAGTCCTGTTCCGCGTCCGTCGCCGCAGGAAGCTGCGCGATTACCCTCACTGCCACCGGCAACCGGACGCTTACCGCCACCTACTCGGGGGACGCCTCCTTTGAGCGCAGCTCGGATACCGAATCGCACCAGGTGGTGGCGCCGAACTCCCCGCCCAATTCCAACGACGACTCCTACAGCACGAGCGAGGACGCTGCTCAGTTGAGCATCTCGGCGCCTGGGGTCCTGGGCAACGATACCGACCCCGACGGCAATTCCCTGCAGGCGGAGAAGGTGAGCGACCCCTCGAACGGCACGCTCACGCTCCACGCCAACGGCTCGTTTGAGTACACCCCCAACGCCAATTTCTCCGGGGATGACAGCTTCACCTATCGGGCATCGGACGGCAGCGCCACCTCCACCCCGTCGACGGTGCACATCACCGTGCAGCCGGTCAATGATGCGCCGAGCTTCCAGGCCGGTCCGGATCAGACCGCGAGCGCGGCGGCTGGAGCGCAGTCGGTGAGCGGCTGGGCCACGCAGATCTCCCCCGGCCCGTCCAACGAAAGCAGCCAGACACTGCAGTTCCTGGTCGAGGTGACGGCAGGAGCCGACCTCTTCTCCGCCGGCCCGGCCATTTCCTCGGACGGGACACTCACTTACACTCCGGCGGGGGGCCAGGGGACGGCCCAGATCTCGGTACGGCTGCAGGACAGCGGCGGGACAGCCAACGGGGGCAGCGATACCAGCCCGGCACAAACGTTTAGCATCACCATAGGGCCCTGATGTAGCGCCAAATCTTGCACCTCCGGGTGAGACGGCGGGCCTTTTCCCCGGAGGGTCATCGCAGTAGCGTACAACACCAATTCCTCGTTCCAAAGCCCATGATAATTCGACCGGATTTGCTCCGAGCAGGGGTGCTGCTCAGCATTGGAATCGCCCTCGCGGCCTGTGGCGGGGAGAATCTGGTTCTGCCCAACGAGGGCGAGCCAGCCGGCTTGGCGTATGTGAGCGGGAATAATCAAAGCGGAACCATAGGCGAGCCTCTGATTGACTCCCTTGTGGTTCGCGTGTCCGATCGCTTCAACAATCCGGTGGCGAACGCTCTGGTGATCTGGCAGGCTGACGGTGGAGGCAGCGTGGCTCCGGATTCCAATCGGACCGACGCCAGCGGACAGGCAGCAACCCTCCGGATCCTGGGCGATATCCCCGGCACTTACGTCACTTTCGCGACCGTCGATGGGGTAGACGACCGCGTCACGTTCACCACCACTGCTGTCGCAGCAAAACTGCTGATCACCACTCAGCCCTCGGCCATCGCCACCACCGGCACTCCGCTCGCGCAGCAACCAGTGCTCCAACTCGCCGATCCGGCGGGCAATCCGATCGCCCGAGCTGACGTCGCGGTGGCGGTCCAGATCGAAAGCGGAGGCGGGTCTCTCGAGGGAACCACAACCGCTGCGAGCACTGCCGACGGTCAGGTCGTCTTCACCGACCTTGCGATCCGAGGCTCTCCCGGCCCACGGCAATTGAGCTTTAGCGCCGACGGCTTTGCGCCGGTCACGTCCGATCTCGTCGCGCTGGGGGTGGGTGTGCCGGCCTCGATCGCGCTGGTGGCCGGCGATCAGCAGACCGCTCCAGCCGGAACAGCCGTTCCCATCGCTCCTGCCGTCGTGGTGAAGGATGCGGACGGCAATCCTCTGCCGGGTGTACCGGTGACGTTCTCGGTCACCAGCGGGGGTGGAAGCGTGACCGGCGGGAGCGTGACCACCGGCTCGGACGGCGTTGCTGCTGTGGGGCAGTGGACGCTGGGGAAGACCGCCGGAACGAACAAAGTCAAAGCTGAGGTGACCGGGTCAGCGCTGTCGGGCAGTCCCGTGGGATTCACGGCAACCGGCGTTCCCGGTCCATTCAGCGCGGAGAAGTCCACGGTCGAGGCGGCGCCAGGTTCGATCCGCGCGTCGAATGGGTCGGCTACGAGTACCATTACCGTGACCGCTCGCGATGGGTTCGGCAATGGTATCCAGGGCCTGGAGGTGGCGCTGGCTGCACCCGGCGATGGCGTCAGCCTGACTCAGCCCTCCGGGTCCACCAACGGTTCCGGTGTCGCGACGGGCAAGGTGAGCTCGACCCGCGCCGGGAGCGTGGTTGTCTCCGCCACCGTGGCCGGCACAGCGATTCCGCAAACGGCCAGCGTAACCGTCGACCCCGCGTCCCCGGCTGCCTCGAAGAGCTCCGCCACCGTGCCCGACGGCGCCGCCGGCTCCGCGACCCGAATCGCGATCAGCCTGAAGGACGCCTTTGGCAACCCGGTCCCCGGCGCGGCCTCATCAATTTCGGTCCAGGTCACCGGAGCGAATACCGAGAACGGAATCGACGCTCACGACGAAGGTGGCGGCGAGTACACGGCGTCGTACACGCCCATCAGGACCGGCACGGACAAGGTGCAGGTCCGACTGGGTGGAACCTCGGTACTGGGACCGTTCACCAGCCAAGTGAGTGCCGGCCCGGCCAATCCGGCCAACACCACGGCGGACGTCTCCGGCGGCAGCATTTTCTTCCAGGTCCCGATCACCGTCGCGGTGCACGTGCGGGATGCTCAGAACAATCCGCTACGGCGCGGCGGCGATCGGGTGGTCGTCAGGGTAGACGGTGGGGACGCGCTCACGGTCACGTACGACGAGGGTCGTGACGTCTATTCCGCGAGTGCGCCGCCCGGCAGCCAGGGAAACCATCAGATAGACATCACCCTGAACGGAACACCGATCAGCGGCAGTCCCTACACGGTCACGACCAACATTTTCTGATCGGGTTGACCCCCCCAAACCCGGCCACTATCTTGCTCCGCCGCACGCCCTGGTGGTGAAACTGGTAGACACGCTATCTTGAGGGGGTAGTGCCGAAAGGCGTCGCGGTTCGAATCCGCGCCAGGGCATGTGAATCGGGGGCGCAATCTCATGCGCCCCCGCATTGCTGACAGCCACTGTAGCTCAGGGGTAGAGCTCTCGATTCGTAATCGAGCGGTCGTCGGTTCAAATCCGACCAGTGGCTCTCGCTTCTCGCAAGATCTCCGGCCTTCCCGCCGAGCCCATCGGGGTTCCAGCAACTTTTCAAATTCGTTGCGCACGATCCAGTGGCACCCGCAGGACGCCTGCTCCAATGCCGTTCGATCCAGGATGTTCAAGATCCCACGGCTGTAGCGAATGAGGTCAGCCGCCTGGAGCGTCCCAGCGGCCTCCGTAACCGTCGCGCGTCTGACCCCCAGCATTGAGCCATGAACTCCTGCGTCAGCGGGTAGCTCTCCTGGCCCACCCGATCCGCGACCACCAGCAGCCAGCGAGCCAGCCGCTGTTCGGTGGTATGAATTCGGTTGCACGCCGTGGATTGAGCGACCTGAGTCATGAAGAGCTGGGTGTGGCTGGTGCAGGATCCGGAGACCTGTCGTGCCGCAGGCATGCCCAAGGCGGCGATCGCGACCGGACAGGTGGATTTCGTCTTGCCGGTTGCGTGCATTGCCGCGGCGCTGGTAGCCATGGTCATGGTGCCCGGGGCCGCTGAATTTTTCCGGGCTTGGCCTGCCGCCGCGTGACTCGGCTACGGCTTGTGCGGTTCGTCCGGCTCCAATCTCGCTAACGATCGCAGGACAATCACCAGAATCACGGTTGCGCCCGCGGCAAGAACGTAGTGCGCCAGCCCCGCGGCGATGCCCACCGCCGCGGTCGCCCAGATGGACGCGGCGGTGGTGAGGCCGTGCACCTGATCCCGTCGGTGCGCCACGAAGATGACTCCGCCCCCCAGAAAGCCGATCCCCATCGCAATCGCCTGAATGGCGCGGACCGGATCGGAGCGCTGCCCGCCTTCTCCCGCCACCCCCTGCTGCACTACCAGTTCCGCCAGCACCGTGTAGAGAGCCGCCGCGATAGCCACAACTATATGAGTACGAAGCCCGGCGGACTTTCGGGCCTGTTCCCGCTCCCATCCGAGCACGCTGGCGAGCAGGCCGGCGGCCAGCAGGCGTACCAACAAGAGCGACTCGTTGGTGAACGTGGCCTGCGGCACGAGTGACATGGGTTCCTCCCGGGTGAGTCGCCCATCAGTAGGACCAGGGAGTTTAGTTGCGCCGTGCCCGGCAGCACACTCCGGGCAGCAGGGTCATCCAGTCGGCAAGACTACTGGAGGCTCCCGACGGTCAGCAGCTGGCGCAGAGGATGGTTGGCGTAGATCGGCTGGAGGGAGAAATAGTGCACCAGAGCACTCGTGCCGGGCACCAGTCGCTCATAGTGCTCCAACAGGGAGGGAGACGGCGGCCCCGCGTTTGGATCGGCTGTGGTCTGAAGGAAATGAATCGCGAAGGCGATGGCCTCGGCCTGATGCTCGGACACGCTACCATAACCGTACCGCTTGGGGTCCACGATCGGAGGCACCCTCTGCCATAGCGTGGCAAGCTGTCGGGGGGCGCGCACCTGCCAGCGATGCCCCAATTCATGAGCCAGGGCGTGCCTTAACTGCTCGTCACTCGTCATCCGCGCGGGATCCAGCGCCACCGAATCCCGTGAGGCCACATACTCGCCCAGACGGGCAGCGTTTCTGCCCCGTTCGCCGACCAGGCCGATGGGCCGGAGCGGCCGGCCGAACAGAGCGTAGAGTGAATCGGCGTACGAGCTCGCGGCGATGTTCCGCACCGCACTCCAGCTGGCCGACTCGTCGCTCCCGAGGATCAGCCGCGGTTTCACCCACTCGATCGATCGGAGGCTGTCGAGCCAGGCTGGATGCCGCGCCAGTTCGAGCAGCATTCCAGGCGCTTCGGTCTCGAACACGCCTCCCTCGACTCGAAACAGGTACACGGTCCGGTCGCCGACCTGATCCGCCGAAGCGAGCGAAACCGTGGCCGCGCGCCAGCGACGTCCGGCGGTTTCGCGGAGTGGTCCGATCAGGGGATACACACCAATCCGACGCCCGTCGGCCGAGTGGAACACGAGACCCGAATCGGTGACGACAAAGCTTCCTGCGACAGGCGGCAAGCCCCGGGCAGACAGGAAGCCTTCGATCGCCGCACCGATGCCATCATCCGCTCGCGTGGGGTCAGTCCCCACTGTTCCGGCTCGATGCTTGAGCGTGTCTCCCAGCGCCGCAACGTCGGACGCCGGGACGGGGAGGGAGGCTGCGGCTGGGGGCGAAAGTGCGCCCAAGGCCGCGGCGGTGAGCAAGCCGAGAGTCGAGCTCAACGGTGCGCGATACTCCGGTGCTGAGCGGGTGGTGCCGACGCGCTGGCGGGATTGACCCAGGTGGCCCGTGCCAGGAGGAAGGTCAGAGCCACGATCAGGAACAGCATCGATCCCAGGATGGCCACGGCTGCGCCGCTGGAGAGCGGCCGAGGTGCTGGGGTTTGGGGGACTGCGCTCGAGTCGGCGGACACTGTCGGTTCCGGTGCGGGTTGGGTGTGGGTTTGAAGGATCAGCCGGGGATGCGAAGCCGCATCCCGGCGCGAAGAGCGTAATCCTGACGAATCGCGTTGGCCCGCTTCAGGGCCCTGACCGACACGCGATAGCGACGTGCGATCCCACTGAGGGTCTCGCCCCGGCGTACTCGGTGGACTACGCCATGGCGGACGTACCGAGCCTTCGACCCCACGGCGGCCCGCATCGCGAGCGCGGAGGGGACCGCCACCGTGGGGATGACCAGACGGCTTCCGGGAGCCGCGCTGCTGCCGCGGGATCGAGGATTGGCCGAACGAAGATCCGCGGTGGGAAGGTGGTAGCGCGCCGCGATAGTGCTCCACCGTTCCCGGCGGCGGGGGACGTAGCTGAGATATCGAATCCGGGCCGACCGCGGCAGCGCAGCATAGCGCGTGGCGACGGTCTCCCCGGTCCCACTCGGGAGCCGGATCACCGCGGATGAACGCGGCGGAGTAGCCAGGCGCAGGTACTGGGGGTTGAGCGCGCGAATCTCGTCCAGGCTGGTCTTGGCCAGGCGAGCCACGACGTCCAGGCCGGTTGCGTCGGAGACGACCAGCGAGTCATAGGCAAAGGATTGGGCGGTCACCGGGCCGAATCCATAGTGCTCCGCGTCCTTGGCGATGATCGCCGCGGCGATCAGCTTGGGGACGTAGTCCTGGGTCTCGGCAGCGAGCAGATCGGTGCTGGCCAGACGGAAGAAGGCGGCGTCGCTGGTCATGTCCGTGCTGTCAGGAGCAGTCTCGATCTCCTCGTCCGCTGGGTCCTGCTCTAGCGCGACGGTGTCCTCCTCGGTCCCCAGGGAGTCGGCGACCATATCGACTGCGGGAGCGGGAGCGTCCACCGCATCCGGTGCATCCCATTGCAGCTTACCGAGACTCCGGGACACCTTGCCGGCGCCGGCGTTGTAGGCGGCAGCAGCGAGATACAGGGAGCCGAACCGCTCCCGCAGGTCCCGCAGATGGCTGGCGGCTGCAGCCGTGGCTTTCACCGGATCCCGGCGCTCATCGACCCAGCTGTCGACCCGCAGTCCATAACCCTGGCCCGTCTTCCGCATGAACTGCCACATGCCCACGGCATAGGCATGACTCACGGCTTCATTGGAGTAGCCACTTTCGATCAGCGCGAGATATCCCAGGTCACCAGGCAGGTTCTCAGCTTCAAAGCGACTGCGAATCATCGGCTCGTAGCGCGCCCCCCGCTCCAGGAAGACCGCCATGCTCTTGCGGGCCACGCGCTGGAAGTAGTCCAGATAGTACTTCACCCGCGGATGGGCGGAGTACGTGTGAACGTCGATATCCCAGCGTACCCGTTGGGCGTCGAACGCCGGAACCAGGCGCTCGTCCGGGGCCGTGGCCGCGAGGTCATTGAGGACCAGGGCATCCGCCGCGGTGATCTCATCGGGCGCAGCCGGAATGGCAATGGCGGAGGTGAGCGAGTCGTCGATCGCCGTGGTCAGCGGAGCCACGCTCGGGGTGGGCGGAAGGCCGGTGGCGCAGGCACAGACGCCCAGCAGCCCAGCGCAAAGGATCAGCGATCGCTTCATGCCGTCGAATGGAGAAGGGTGCTGAACGCGGGCGGGAGAACTGCCCGTTATCGAATGTGCACAAAGCGGGCCGCCTACGGAGCGAATTCAAGTCGCGAGCGGCCAGCGGCTTGCCGGAGTTTTTCGCACGAATTCGTTTGCATCGGTCGGGCAATTGCCGCCGGTCCTGGGCAAAACGCGGCCGGCATCCGGTGGAAGACCCAGTGTCAGTCGCTGCACTGCTTGGGGGGATTTACCTCAAGAATAACAACTCAGTTCGGCGTTGCGTAGGTCTGGCCAGCCGAACCCCTGGGCCGGTCAGAATCCGTTCTCCGGAGTGAGCCAGAGGGAGTAGACCTCGTTGCTCTCTCCCATGCGCCGCGTCTTCGCCGGCACCACGGTAGTGACCGAGAGTCGGACCCGCCCGGTCGTGGTCACATCCAGACGCATGAAACCCGCCGCCTCGCGCTCGAACAGCGAGCCTTCCTTGCGGTGTACCAGACTCTCGTGGCCCAGAATCCCGGCGCCGCTGATCAGGAGGTACTTGGCGCTGGACAGCTCTTGCCGGCCGCCGCGAAGGACTTGAAGGTCGTGGTCGTGCCCGGAAGCATAGACCAGAGGCGGATACTCCAGAAACGCCTGTTCGAAGGCTCGGCGCATCGCCTTGTACTTCTTGCCGTTGATGTCCTGATTCGAGATGCCCAATTGCCGGGAGAGCGGGTAAATCGAGCCGATGATCGGCAGAGGAATCCATAGCCAGGATTCCAGGGCCCTCAAGGGGAAAATATGATCGGTCCAGTGGAAGGCGCCTCCATGTATCCCACCGGTGCGGACCGGGTGGTGGGTCAGGATGATGGCATGACGGTCGCCCCGATCTCTCAGCGCGCCACGGAGCGAGTCCGCCACCTCGTCGTAGGTGCGGGTGGGACAGGGAGACGCTGCTCCATACGGCTTCACGTCGTTGTGAACCCACCATTCGGTGTCCAAGGCGATCAGGCGGACGTGGCGGCTCACGTCGATCACCTCGGGGCCGGGGCAACCCCCACCCGGGAGCAGTCTCACGTCGCCGCGACCGAATCGCCGCGCCAGGGAGTCCTGCCGGCGGATGGCGTTCCAACCGTCCTTTCCCTGACGCTCCCAATCGTGATTCCCGGGCACCAGGAGTCCCTTGGCGCCGCCCTCGCGGATCGCCGAGATCTGCGCTGCCAGCCGCAGCTCGGCATCAATTCGATCCGGGTGCCCCGCCGGGGGAATGCCCTTGGGGTAGACGTTGTCGCCCAGGAAGACGACGAACCGGCGAACGCTTCGCAGGGAGTCTGATTGGCGAATGAACTCCTTCAACACGGGCTCGTCATTGTAGGCTTTGCCGCCCGCGTCGCCGATGAGAAAGAGGGAGAGCTCCAGACTGTCTATCGGCGCAGGCAGCGCCGGATGAGACTCGGCCCGCTCCAGCGCCGGGGTGCATCCGGCGGCCCCCAACAGCGCGCCAACCATAGCAGTCGCCCGGATTCGGCTACGGACGGTGGGCATACATGCTCAGCGTCGCGTGCTTTCCTGCGGCTTCATCGGAGATGAAGAGGGAGAGGTCCGGCCCGATGGCCAGCCCCTCAGGTTGACGATGGAGCTCGGCCGGCAATCTTCCACCGCCGAGCACTGCTCCGGTGGCGCTGACTTCCGCATAGACGCGCTGCGGACCAGCCAGGAGCAAGTAGGTGCCGGTCCGAGGATCTCGCACGAGGGCGGATCCGCCAAAGCGCTTGTTGCCGGTCACCTGCTCCAGCGCCCGTTCGGGGACCAGGATCCTGGGCTCCGGCTCGAAGCGCCAGGTTTCGATCGATATGGCCAGAATTACGACGTCTCCGCGCCAGCGCTTGCTCCGGACCTGCTTGCACAGCAGGAGGAGCGATTTGCTCGACGGATCGAAAGTCAGGCCCTCGACCTCGCACCCCCCACCCAGTCCCGCACTTCGGGGCAACGCATCGATCACCACGCCGTTTGCCCCCTCCGGGCCTTCGAAGATCTTTCCTGCGCTCGTCACCAAGAAGATTCTGTCGCCAACGACTTGAATGTCCTCGAAATCCCCGTGCAGCAGGTGTCCCTTACTGCCGAAGCCAAACCGCTTGACGATCTCACCCGTGACCTGATCGATCTGCCAGATCGTGCCACGCTCATCGCCATGGGCCAGGAGGCGACCGTCCTGGGTGAAGGCGATGCCGGAAATTTCGGCGAGCTCAGCGGCGAGTTTCAGCCTGCGAGCCGGGGCGCCCCTCAAATCGTAGTGAGTCAGTGCGCGGCCCTCATCGTCGGCATCACTCTGCGCCTGCGCGGCACCAGCTCCTAAGGAGAACAGAGGGAGAAGCAGAATTATCAGGATGGCGAAAGCCGGAGTCAGAGTCATACCTAAGAAGTGCCGGATTCTTCCGGTACGCCATTGCCGGCGTCGTTGGGGCCGAGCTGACGATGCAGAGCTGTGAGCAGCTCTTCGGGGTCCACCCGCTTGTTCAACCGGACCTGATAGGTGAGAGCGGGAACGCCGTCGAGTGCCGTGTTTTCGGCGTCGAGCGTCCATCGCTTGGCGAACTGCTGCAGCACGGACTCGACCGTGGCTCGGGTGGGTGCGTCATCGGCCGCGCGCACCCGCAACATCCCTTCTCTCTTGCTGGAGCCATTCGCAGGCTTTGCCGCTGACACATCGAGCTTCATCGTCTCCGTGGGCTTGAGCCATTCTGCGACCCGCGGCATCAGAGGGTCGCCTGCCCGCTCCGAGCCGGGCTGTTGACCGAGCGCGATCTCGGCAAGCTCAGGCGGCGAGACGTTCCACTTCCACAGCGCCACGGCCACTATGTTGAAAAGAGCCGTGAGCGCGGCAGAGGCTTCCAACGCACCTACGCCGGCGCCGAGCCCCACGGCAATCGCGCCGAACACATACATGGCGTCCGTCGTGTCCTCCAGCGCATTGCGAAACCGAACCACCCCCGCGATGCCGGCCAGGCTGAACGCTACCGCGAGACTGTCCTGGACGATCACCAGTATCGCCGCGACCGCGATCGGCAGCAACGTGATGGTGGTGACCACGGATCGGTCTACCCTGCGCTCCACCTTGGTCGCGACATAGGCCCAGACGACGGGGAGCATCAGAAGAAGCGCGCCCAGCATAGCTACCAGCGCGGCCAGCCATCCCCGCCCACCCCCAAACGCCTCTTGAATCGGTGCGAAATAGGCCGCACCAGGGTGCGGCCAGAAGCTGTTACCCGAATCACATCAATGTACCTCGCCTCGAAAACGAGGGACTGTGGCAGGTCTCACCGTCAGCACGTTCCTGAGTGAAACGTCCCATAGGCCCACGAAACTCGAGTGCGGGCATATCTTCTTGTCACCGAAGACCTCCCCTCGGGAGAGAACTCCTCTGCTCGATGCCTCACCCGGCCAAGCCGGAGGATCGCAATCATGGCGTGCTTCACCCAGCGTCGGGGCCATCCCCTGATCCCCCAAGCCCTGACCGTGCTGCTGCTGGTCGTGCCGATATCGCTGGAAGGCCAAGTCCAGACTGGCGATTCTGCTGCTTCCGCCGCGAGCGCAACGGCCGAGAGCGTCCGCGTGGTTCCGGGGCCCCGCTACCGCGCGGGTTGGTTTCACCGGTGGCTGCTGGGAGCCCACTACCGTGACCTGTGGACCACGCCGCTGGAAGTGGAAGTGCTCGATCTGGACAGAATCGCGGGCGGCCTCAAGCCGACCAAACGCGGAGGCGGCACCCAAACCAAGTCGCTTCGGTTCCGTGGGGAGGACGGTCGCGAGTACGCCGTCCGCTCGGTAGAAAAGGACCCCTCACCCAATCTTCCGCCCGAGCTCCGTGGTACTGCGGTCGCCGAGCTGGTGCACGATCAGATCAGCGCGGGACACCCGGTGGCACCACTGGTGGTCGATCCCTTATTGCGGGCGACGGGCGTGCTCTCCGCCGAGCCCCGCTTGGTCGTGCTGCCCAAGGACGACCCCCGATTGGGTGAGTTCCGGGCGGAATTCGGCGGGTTGCTCGGCTTCCTCGAGGAACGGCCAGAGGGTTCCGAGGACGGTGCCAGCTTCGCCGGGGCTACCGAGGTGATCAGCAGCGAGCAGCTGTTCAAGCGGCTCGAGCACGGGCCGAACGATCTGGTGGATGCTCGAGCGTTTCTTTCCGCGCGACTGGTGGATCTGTTCCTGGGCGACTGGGACCGCCATCGCGACCAGTGGCGCTGGGCTCGGTTCGGCGATGCCAAGCCGAGAGTCTGGGTGGCGATTCCGCGCGACCGGGACCAGGCGTTCGCCAAGTACGACGGATTGCTCCTGACGATCGCGCGGACGAGTGCGCCGCAGCTGGTGAAGTTCGGGCCCAAATACCCCGCAATGCTGGGCCTGACCTGGAACGGCCGTGATCTGGACCGCCGGCTGCTGGTGGGCCTGGAACGGCCGGTATGGGACTCGATCGCGCTGGCTCTTCAATCTCGGCTCACCGACCAGGTGATCGAAGGAGCAGTGAATCATCTCCCGGCAGAATACCACCGGCTCGATTCCGCATGGCTTGCGCGCTCGCTCAAGCAGCGGCGGGACCATCTTCCGGAGGCAGCGCGCAAGTTTTACCGGCATCTCGCCGGGGAGGTCGAGGTGCATGTCACCGACGTGGACGAGTACGTATCGGTCGAGCGGGTGGACGGCGCCCGAACGGAGGTCTCGATCATGCGCCGGTCGGGAGATGGATCGCAGGGGGAGCCGTTTTATCGGCGGCGGTTCGATCGCCGCGACACCAAGGAGGTCCGGCTCTTTCTCCACGGCGGCGACGACCGGACCGTGGTGCGCGGGAACGCGGGGGGAGTTCGGATCCGAGTGATCGGCGGCGGCGGCCAGGATGAGGTGGCCGACTCCTCCCGGGGCGGCCCGCTCACATTCTACGATACCGGTTCCAAAGACAGCGTGCTACCGGGCCGCCATGTAGGGGTGAGTCGCAGGCCCTACCACCCGAAGGACCCGGCGCCGCGAGACTGGGGCAATCGCTTGCTGGGGCAGGTGTGGTTTACCGCAGGGCCGGACATCGGCCTCTTCATGGGGACGGGGTTCGGCCTGTCCCACTTCGGATTTCGTCAGGATCCCTTCGCCAATCGCACGGTGCTGCGGGCGGGTTACTCCACCGGCGCCTCTACCGGACGGGCGGACCTGACGTACCAACGATACTGGCCCAACTCCCGCCTCAGGGCGAATCTCTTTGCCCGCGCGTCGGGAATCGAGGTCCTGCGGTTCCACGGGTTCGGAAATGAGACATCAGCTCAGGGCTCCAACAAGTTCTTTCGGGTCTCTCAGGCCGACTTTCTGTTCAAGCCATCGCTCACGATACCCCTGGCCTCGAAGCTGAGCTTTACGGTCGGACCTCTGCTGCGCTACTCCAGCACGGACTTCGATCCCAACCGCTTCATTACCCTCACGCGTCCCTACGGCTCGGGCAAGTTCGGAATGCTGGGGGGCGCGGGAGATTTTTCGCTCGACCTGAGAAACCGGCCGGTGGCCGCGACTCACGGCGTGCTGCTCACCGCCGGTGGAAGCTTCTATCCCGCCGTCTGGGATGCCGTCGAAGACTTTGGCGAGGTGCATGGGGAGGCAGCGACCTACCTCACCGCCGATTCCTTTCCGCTGCATCCGACCTTGGCGTTGCGAGTTGGCGGCAAACGAGTTTGGGGACAGTTTCCGTACCAGGAAGCCGCCTACATCGGCGGCAACTCCACGGTGCGCCTTGGACGCGAGAACCGGTACGCTGGGGACGCGGCGGTGTACGCTGGTGCCGAACTCAGGCTCTTCCTGACCCGGTTCTACCTGTTCGTGCCGGGGAAGTTCGGGGTCTTCGGGCTGGGCGACGTGGGCCGGGTATACCTCGAGGGCGAATCTTCCGACGTCTGGCATGCCGCCGGTGGTGGCGGTGTCTGGGTGTCCGTCCTCGATCCGGTGAACACGATCAGCCTGGCGCTCTCCAGAAGTGCCGAGCGGACGGGGGTGTATTTCAGGGTCGGATTTGGCTTCTAGTAAGGCGGTAAGGGCGGTACGGGCGGTATGGGCGGGAAAGGCGGGAAGGGCGGGAAGGTTCGGAGGCATGTGCTGGTAGACTGAGCCCGCATTTCGAGCTTTACCGCCCTTACCGCCTTTCCAGCCCTTGCCGCCCCTTCCCGCCCTTACCGCCCTTACCGCCTTTCCCGCCTTTCCCGCCTTCCGCCTATCTTCCACGCCGCATGCATTCAGCCCTCCCGCGCCACGACCCCTACGCCTCGCTTCGGATCCCCAATTTTCTCTGGTTCATAGCCGGTCTCCTGACGATGAATCTGGCGACCCAGCTCCAGGCGGTCGTGGTGGCGTGGCAGATCTACGCACTGACTCGCGACCCGCTTTCCCTCGGGCTGATCGGGCTGGCCGAGGCACTCCCCTTTATTGGCTTCGCCCTGCCGGCTGGCCACGTCGCCGACCGGGCCCACCGCCTGAGGACAACTCGGCTAGCCCTGATCGCAATGCTCGGCTGCTCCACTGCTCTGCTGGGCTTCACGCTTCGGCCGGGGCTGGTTCACGGTGGACGGGTCTGGCCGATCTATCTCGTCATCGTGCTCAGCGGGATAGCCCGGAGCTTCTTGCAGCCGGCGCGAACTGCGCTCAGCGCGGAAATCGTTCCCCGAGCACTCTACCCCAACGCGGTGACCTGGCGCAGCTCGACCTGGCAGCTCGCGGCGGTGCTCGGTCCTGCCCTGGGCGGCCTGATCTACGGCTTCGGGACGGTCACGGTGGCGTACGCGGTAGACGTCGCCCTCATGTCGCTGGCGCTCCTGGCCGTTGCGCGCATTCGCCACGTACCGGAAGCGCCGCGGTTGAGCGATGGGACCGTGTGGGAGAGCCTCGCGAGTGGAGTGCGCTTCGTCTGGAGCAATTCGGTGATATTGGGTGCGCTCACCCTGGACCTGTTCTCGGTCTTGTTCGGCGGGGCCACCGCGCTACTCCCCATCTTCGCGGCGGAAATCCTGCACGTCGGGCCGCAGGGACTCGGCCTGCTGCGAGCGGCCCCCGCGGCTGGCGCGGTAGGCATGTCGCTCGTGCTGGCTCATCGGCCGCCGCTCCAACGCGCCGGACGCACGTTGCTGGTGAACGTGGGGCTGTTCGGCCTCACGATGATCGGGTTCGGGCTATCGCGGCACTTTCTGCTCTCGCTGTTGCTCCTGGCAGCCAGCGGCATGGTCGATACCGTCAGCGTCGTGGTTCGATCGACCCTCCTGCAGGTGCTGACGCCTAATCACCTGCTGGGGCGGGTCTCGTCGGTTAACGCCATTTTCATCGGCAGCTCCAACGAGATTGGGGCATTCGAGTCTGGGGTCACCGCCAAGCTGCTCGGCACCGTTCCGTCCGTCGTGTTGGGCGGAATGGCCACCTTGGCGGTAGTCGCTATGACGGCGTGGCGAGTGCCGGAGCTGCGGAGGTTGCGGGAAATTCGAGGGGTAGCATAGAGAAGGGGAGGGTGAAGGCGGGCCGAACCCGCCCTCACGCAAATCCGCCTCACGCATAGGGGCTTACGCGGCCGACTCCCCGGCGCGACTGGCCTTTCTGGTCTCCACCTGGTGCTTTAACCAGTCGATCTGGTCCTTGATCGTCTGACGAGTCGCCCGGGTCGCGAGCCACTCCAATGCCCGCTTCCGTTCCTCTTCGGTAAAGACCGGCGAGTCGGCCAGCCGCTGATAGAAGGCGAGCTGCTTTTCGGTCGGTGCATATGCCCCCGCGATACCCGGGCGGTGCGCAACGCTTTCGCGTTCCGGCCTCGCCTTGGCAATACCGCGCAGGGTACCCTGCTGTCCCTCGACGACCCGAGCCTGCCCTGATTGGCGCGCCGTGGCGATGACCTGTGCCCGGATATTTCCGGGAATCAGCCGGAACCGGGCATTGCGGGCGGCCTTCATGGCGCCGGCCTCGAACCAGTGAGGGTTGAGCTGACGGCCCCGGCGGGCAACGATCTCTTCGCCGGCAAGGATTCTTCGCACGAAGTCACGAATCTCGACCTCGCCGAAATGCTCGGCCATCCACCCGAGGTAGTCTCGCCCTTCGTCGGTGGTGAGCAGCTCCCGATAGGTCTTTCCGCGGTACTTCTTGCTGGGAACCTTGGTGTCGAGGTCCAGCTGCGCGGGTTCGTAGTAGACCGGCTGCCGTTTGACCCCGATCACCTGATCCAGCCGAACCTCCTGGCCAGCGGGGGATACCGCATAGCGGGCAGCTTTCACCTTGAAGAGGGCTTCGCGCTCCTCGCCCTCGCCGAGGATTTCGTGCTGCAGGTCCTCCTCCCGAATGACTTGCCCCTGCGTGACGAGCGCCATGCAGCACTCATCGACGCCGACCTTCGAAAGACCCACGACCTCCTGACCTGCCTCCTTGACTACGTAGACCAGGTCGGTGCTTGCAATTCCTTCCAGCTCCTTGCGAAGTGCCTCCTCGTCCATCCGGTCCATCATCTGAAAGGGATCCCACGGAGCCGCTGGCGGCAGAGGGGCATCGCTGAGATTCGGGTTGACTTCTGACATCATCTGTCTCCTGCTCTTTCGTAGCGGACGCCAAGGTCGTCCGAGTGATCCAACCCCCAACCGACAGAACGGAGTCGGAGGGGAAACCGTTTCCGAAGTGGAAGTGGAGGACCTACGAGCCTGCGGAGGGGCAAACCGGGCCCAGCACAACCCAACGTAACCTAAAAATTACCAACGACTTACGGCGCTGTCAAGGGCGGGAGACGACGGCGAATCGGGCGCTATCTTGGGAGGTAGCAAGCGTTTACGGCGACGGGTTTTGGTATAGGGAGGTGGGGTATGTCGACCTGCCACAGCAGTGCAAAAAAAGAGGGACCGGCTGGTCTCCGGTCCCTCTCAGATTGCGTGACCCACGGCCCAATTATTCATCCGTCTGGTCTTTCTTGTAGAGCCAGTACTCCGGCCCGGCCAGGTTCTCCGGCCAATCGCCCAGATGAACGTCTCCCCGCCACGCCTCGGAATCGGCGGGTTCCCAGTCTCCATCCGGCGTATCCCAAGGGAGATCACCGTCGCTCTCCCAAGGACGTCCATCCTGTTGGCTCATACTTCCTCCTCGTCGCAGCTCGGGGCACACCGCATGGCGCTCTGGGTATAGAGCAAATGCCGGGCCGGGCGGTGCGGTTGCCAGTTCGGCCTCCGATCCTGGCCTTGGGGCCCCGAGTTCTGGCTCTTAAGTATCAGTTGGCAGAGGCTGGAGATGAGGTGGGACGGCTCACCCGGACGGCGCCCCCATAATCACAGGGGCTGTGGGGTGTCGGGCAGCGGACTAGGAGTGCACCACCCGTCACCATGAGACAGAATCGTATCGACTCTTCGGCCCTTCCTTCCGGATAAGCGGGCCACTACAATTCCGCTCCTTCGTCGCTCGGGACGTGGCGCAGCCCGGTAGCGCACTGCAATGGGGTTGCAGGGGTCGCGGGTTCAAATCCCGCCGTCCCGATTCAGGGCAGGCCGGCCTCCCAGGGTCGGCCTTCTCGTTCCTGCTCTCTCCGCACCCTCAACCTCGAGGAATCGATGCGACGCTGGGTTCTCATCGCCCTGCTTTTCGCGCCCGTTGCCTGCAGGTCCACAGACAAGCCGCGCACAACGGAAGGCTTTGCCGCGGAGCTGGGGGTGGATACCACAAAAATGACGAAGATGCCGTCGGGCCTGAGATATCAGGACGTGACCGAGGGGAAGGGAGCCGAGGCTGTTGCGGGTCACGCGGTCACCGTGCACTACACCGGATGGCTCCCCGACGGGAAAAAGTTCGACAGCAGTCGAGACCACGGCCAGCCCTTCACCTTCACGTTGGGTGCCGGTCAGGTCATCGCCGGGTGGGATCAGGGTGTCGAGGGCATGCGGGTCGGAGGCCGGCGCAAGCTGGTCCTTCCCCCCGATCTCGCCTATGGTGCGGCGGGAGCGCCGCCGGACATTCCCGCCGGCGCGACGCTGGTGTTCGATGTCGAAGTGCTGGATGTGAAGTGAGGCTTACTTGTGATCGTCTTCGTCATCGTCTTCGTCCAGGTGTCCGGGACGAGCGAGATGGATGGTGCCCTGGAAGGACTCGAGGGTGACCTGCGCGCTGCCGTTGCCCAGATTGAAGCTGAGACGTCGTCCCTTGTGGGTTTGCGTGACCGAGACCTCGAAGTCGGACTTGAACTCGCCGTTGTAGGTGGACACCGACACGGACGCATTGCTCCCGGCCGGCACGGCCAGTCCGATGTCACCATTGTGAGTCGTCAGCGAGTATCGACCACCGTCGTGGATGGGCCCGTCGTAGCGAACGTCGCCATTCACGCTGCCCGCCTCCAGGCTGGTCGCATCGACGTGCTTCAGTGAGATCTCACCGTTCACCGTCTCCGCGTTGATTTCCCCGCTGACGTCCGACACGATCACATCCTGATTCACCGAGTGCACTTCGATGCGACCCTTCGCATTGCGAAGCGTGACCGTGCCCTCCACCGATTGCAGCGAGATGTTGCCCTGCCCGCCGCTGACGTCGACGTCCCCCTGCACCGTTTCGATGGCGATCGGACTCTGCAATCCGACGACCTTCACGTCGGTATAGACCCCGGACAAATCCAGCCGCATCCAGGCCGGCGCGGTAATCTCCAAATCGATGCTGGGCGCCGGTCCTCGGCGGCCTTCGGTTCGAACCGTCACGACCGACCCCACGTTGGAGACCTCGACCCGGCCTCGGGATGAGGTGCTGGCCACGACTCTGACGGCGCTGCGAGACCAGGTCTGGATGTTGACGTCGCCCCCGTAGGTGGAGATGTCGAGCCGGTCGCCCCGCGTCGCCGACACGGTCGTGTCGATGTCTTGCCCAAGGGCCAGCGCGGCCAGAGCGACGGATGTCAGCGTGAGCAGCACGGGGAAAGTCCTTTCAGCTCGCGGCCGTGATGAGGGCAGCGGCCTGGCGGAGCAGCTCCAGCTTCTGCCGCATGGTGGCCGCCAGATGGGAATTGAGATACGCGTTGGCGGAGTCGGATTCCACCGCGCGCTCCGCCTGGGCGATCGCGCTGTCGATGGTCGCGAGATTGCGCTCGATCACCTTGACCGTGGTGGTATCGAGCCGGCCTCGACCCTCGCGCAGGACCCGCTCCAGGTCGGCGACCGCGGCATCATACCCTCGAGCGGCGCGGGGCTCGACCCCGATGTTGATCACCGAGGGAGGCTGGATGACGGGCGGGCCCGGCTGTCGGGCAGCGGGATGGAACAGCCACACCGCTCCGCCCGAGACCAGCATGAGGGCGATGCTCGCCGCGGCGAGTTGCGGGAGGGAAAAGCTCCATCTGCGGGCCCGGCGCGCCGAGGCGATTGACACGGCCTTGGTGCCTCCCGGAGGCGTGGCCCCGATCGCCTGAGCGATTCCGGACCAGAGATCCCGCGGAGGCTCCCGGTCCACCAGGGACCCTGCCCGGCCGACTACGCGACGAATGTCTGCCAGCACGGCCTCGCACTCGGCGCACGTCAGCAGATGCTGCTCCAGTTCGGTCCGGGCATCGGGGGCAAGATCCCCGTCCAGATACTCGGAAAGCCGTTCGGTCCACTGATCGCTCATCGTTGCCTCACCGATCCAGATGCTGGCGGAGGGCCATTCGGGCCCGGTGCAACTGCGACTTCGACGTGCCGGTCGCGAGGCCCAGCATCTCGGCGATCTCCTCGTGCCGGTATCCCTCGACATCATGGAGGACGAACACCTGTCGAGCCCCGTCCGGAAGCCGCTCGATAGCGGCTTCGAAGTCGAGCCGAGCTTCCGCTCCACCGCGCCGGGCGGGTACTGCCTCCAGGGCTGCAGGGCTGTCCAGATAGCGTTTGCGCCGGATGCCCAGCGTTTCCCTTCGTCCGAGGGTCACATTGATGGCGAGCCGATGCAGCCAGGTGCCGAACGCTGCTTCTCCCCGGAACGTTCCGAGCTTTTGCCAGGCCCGCACGAACACATCCTGCACCGTCTCATCCGCTTCCTCGTCGTTCAGCATCCGGCGCACCAGACTGTGAATCCGCGCGACGTGGCGCCGGTAGAGCCGCTCGAAGGCGTGTGCGTCCCCGCTCGCCGCCAGCGTCGCATCAACCGCGTCGGGGTCGGTCCTGTCGGTCAGGTCTCGCTGCAGTATGGCCACTCCCGAGGCGGTTTGGGTCATCGCGGGAGAATTGGATCGCCCGATGGCTCAAAAGGTTGCAGGGGAGACCGGGGGGAGGGAAGGAGTGGGGAGAAGCTGAAGAGCTAACAGCTAACAGCTATCCTTGGAGCGATCGCCGTGAGCCGATATCTGACAGACAAGACCCTGCAGCTGATAGCCTGTTAGCTGTTAGCTGTTAGCTGATAGCTGATAGCTCTTCATCGCATACTTCTCCGGGAATTGTTTCGCTATAGCCGAGGCGAGCGGGTCGGCGATCATCTGCATATGCGCCGCCGCGGTCCGGAGCTGGTTGTAGGCCATCGCGAAGTCGCGCTTCCCTTGGGTGTCGGCCACCGCCTTGAGCCCGGTCACGTGCTCCCGCACCAGGCCGGCAACGGCATCCTGCATCTTCTTGTCGGTGCCGACTGTCACCTCGATCGCGGTGTTCCTGAATCCGAAGCTGCGGATGTCGACCGATACATCGGTGGACGGCTGCCCGTTCACGATGGCAAGCGCGAGCGCGAGCCAGATCGCCTTCATCGAGGTCTCCCTCCAAATGGACGTTCAGCGCACCCCATCTACGCCCGAGGTCCGCGAGCGGATTGGTGGGGAGGCGAACGCGGGATAGATTCTCAGCTACCTATGGCGACCCTGACCCATCCCACGATCACCGCCCCGACCGGCACCACCCTCTCCTGCAAGGGCTGGCACCAGGAGGCGGCGCTCCGCATGCTGATGAACAACCTGGATCCGGCAGTCGCGGAGCGCCCGGACGACCTGATCGTTTACGGCGGTGGGGGGAAGGCGGCGCGCAACTGGGAATGCTACGAGCGCATCGTGGCAACGCTGCGGCGTCTGGAGAACGATGAGACCCTGCTGGTGCAGAGCGGCAAGCCAGTCGGCGTCTTCCGCACCCACGAGGAAGCTCCCCGGGTGCTGATTGCCAATGCGCATCTGGTGCCCCGGTGGGCAACCTGGGACGAGTTTCGCCGGCTGGATGCCCTGGGGCTCACGATGTACGGCCAGATGACCGCGGGCTCCTGGATCTATATCGGCACGCAGGGGATTCTGCAGGGCACGTACGAGACCTTCGCCGAGTGCGCGCGACAGCATTTCGGCGGCAGTCTGGAAGGACGGCTGGTCGTGACCGGCGGACTCGGCGGCATGGGTGGAGCTCAGCCGCTCGCCGCGACCATGAACGGCGCCGCCTTCCTGGGTGTGGACGTGGACGAGCAGCGGATCCGCCGCCGGGTGGACACCCGCTATTGCGATCGTCTGGAGACCGACCTCGACGCGGCACTTCGCCTGATGGAAGATGCCCGGTCACAACGACGGGCGCTCTCCGTCGGGTTGGTCGGCAACATCGCCGAAGTGCTGCCTGAGATGGTCCGGCGAGGCGTGGTGCCGGACGTGCTCACCGATCAGACGTCGGCACACGATCTGCGCCTGGGATACATCCCCGCAGGGTTGAGTCTCCCTCAAGCCGCCGAGCTGCGTGAGCGCGACCCCAGCGGCTACGAGGCGCGAGTGCTGGATTCGATGACCGCCCATGTCCGGGCCATGCTCGAGCTGCAGACCCGTGGCGCGGTCACGTTCGACTATGGCAATAACCTTCGCGGACAGGTCGCCGATCATCGGGGCATGAAGGAAGCCTTCAAGATTCCGGGGTTCGTTCCCGAGTTCATCCGCCCGCTCTTCTGCAAAGGGGCGGGCCCCTTCCGCTGGGCCGCGCTGTCCGGTGACCCGGCCGATATCGCCGAAACCGATCGGGCGGTGCTGGAGGCGTTTCCCCAGAAGACGGCATTGGCCCGGTGGATTCGGCAGGCGCAGGAGCGGGTGCAGTTCCAGGGTCTCCCGGCGAGGATCTGCTGGTTGGAGTACGGGGAGCGGGCAGAGATGGGTCTGCGGTTCAATCGGTTGGTGCGACAG
This sequence comes from Gemmatimonadales bacterium, assembly GCA_036556025.1. Classification (GTDB taxonomy): domain Bacteria; phylum Gemmatimonadota; class Gemmatimonadetes; order Gemmatimonadales; family GWC2-71-9; genus CAVVWJ01. The sequence goes on from DATBKD010000020.1 coordinate 22,510, forward strand.
GGCAAGGTGCAGGCTCCCATCGTGATCGGCCGGGACCACCTGGACACCGGCTCGGTCGCCTCGCCCAACCGGGAGACCGAGGCGATGAAGGATGGCTCCGATGCCATCGCGGATTGGCCCTTGCTCAACGCGCTGCTCAACACCGCGTGTGGGGCTAGCTGGGTTTCGCTGCACCACGGAGGTGGTGTCGGAATCGGATACTCCATCCATGCGGGAATGGTAGCGGTGGCCGATGGGACCGACTCGGCGGACCGGCGGCTGGAGCGGGTCCTCACGGCTGATCCCGGCACCGGGGTGATGCGCCATGCCGATGCCGGTTACGAGATCGCGATCGAAACCGCCCGCGAGCGAGGGATCGACCTGCCGATGATCGACGGATGAGGTTCGGGCCAGTCCTCCTATCCGCGGTCCTCCTGCTGCCCCATGGGGGCTGCTCTAACCCGCCAAGCCGCGCCTCGGCCACGATGGCCCAGCCTAGCCCCTTCGAAGTCTTCGCCGACCGGTACTTCTCAGCGCTCTACGCATTCTCGCCGACCCAAGGAACGGCGGCCGGATTCCATCAGTACGACAGCCGCCTGGAGGATCTCTCCTCCGCCAGCTACCGGGGCCGGGCCGACACGCTGCATCACCTGCTGGCCCGCCTGGACACGCTCCAACACCGCCGGCTCTCGGCCGACGAGCGGATCGATGCGGCGATGATGGATGGGGCCATCCGCTCGGAGCTGCTGGACGTCGAGGCGCTCGAGACCTGGCGTCACAATCCGATGGTCTATGCCGCGCTGCCGGGTGCCGCGATCGATGGGCTCATGAAACGGGATTTCGCCCCCGCGGCGCAACGACTGCGGTCGGTGACGGCCCGGCTCCGAGGCGTTCCTCCCATCCTCGCGGCCATGCGCGCCAACGTGGAGAATCCGGCAAAGGAGTTTACCGATCTTGCCATCCGCATCGCTGGCGGGTCGGTGGGCTTCTTCCGCAATACGGTCGCCGATTGGGCAAAGGCCTCGGTCGGGGACGATGCAGCGTTGCTTCGAGAGTTCACCGCTGCCAACGACTCCGCCGCTGGAGCGATGGCCGCGGCCGCCGAGTGGCTCAAGCGCGATTTGCTTCCGCGCTCGAGAGGCCGGTATGCCATCGGAGCCCGTGCCTTCGCCGAGAAGCTGCACTACGAGGAGATGGTCGATATCCCGCTCGATCGCCTGCTGGCCATTGGGGAGGCGAATCTGAAGAAGGATCATGACGCATTTGTCGCCGTGGCCCGGCGGATCGACTCCAGCAAGACCCCGAAGCAGGTGATGGCTTCGCTCGCGGACGACCATCCGACGGCGGCGAACCTCGTCCCGTTCGTGCGCGCTACCCTCGAATCGGCCCGACAGTTTCTGATCGACAAGAAGATCGTAACGGTACCTTCGGAAATCCGTCCGACCGTACGGGAGACCCCGCCGTATGCTCGGGTGGGCAGCTTCGCCTCGATGGACACACCGGGTGCCTACGAGACCAAGGCCACCGAGGCGTACTACTACGTCACGCCGCCGGAGCGGGACTGGGACGCGAAGCACGTCGAGGAGCACCTTCGAGCCTACAACCGCGCGGCCTCCGCCGTCATCACCGTCCACGAGGCGTTCCCCGGGCACTACCTGCAGTTCATCTATGCCAAACAGTTCCCCACGAAGACTCGCAAGCTCCTCGCGGCGTCGAGCAACTCGGAGGGATGGGCCCATTACAGCGAACAGATGATGGTCGAGGAGGGCTTTGGCGGCGGAGACCCGAAGATCCATCTCGCCCAACTCTCCGCGGCGCTGCTGCGCGATTGCCGTTATGTGGTGGGCATCCAGCTACACACCCGAGGCATGTCGGTGGAGGACGGGGCCAAGTGCTTTATCGATCAGGCGTTTCAGGAGCCGGCCAACGCCTATGAGGAGTCCCGGCGCGGGGCTTACAATCCCACCTATCTCTACTACACTCTGGGCAAGCTCCAGATTTACAAGCTCCGGGAGGACTATCAGCGAGCCATGGGCGAGAAGTACACGCTGCAGGGCTTCCACGATGCGTTCGTCAAGCAGGGCCCGCTGCCGATCAAGCTGCTGCGGCAGGTCTTGCTCCCCGGCGACACAACTCCGACGCTGTAGCCGGCTCTGGTCCTCGACGGCGCGGAGACCATGTCCCCGTTGCACCTTCTCGAAAACATTGGTCAGCTGGCAACCTGCCGGCCTCAGGGTAGGCAGGGGGACATCCATGCGATTCCCGGCGCCGCCCTGGTTTGGGAGGGAGACACCATCCTCTGGGTGGGGCCCAGCGGCGAGCTGCCGGTCCAGTACCGCACCGCCCAATCGATGGATGCCGGGGGCGGCCTGGTGATTCCGGGGCTGGTGGACTGCCATACCCATCTCGCCTTTGCCGGCTGGCGGGCCGCGGAATTCGAGCAGCGCATTCAGGGGCGCAGTTATCTGGAGATCGCGAAGGCAGGGGGAGGGATCGCCCAGACCGTGCGGCTCACTCGTGCCGCCACTGAGGACGAGTTGGTAGCGCGCAGCCTCGGGTTCCTGCGCGAGATGCTGGCACTCGGCATCACGACTGTCGAATGCAAGAGCGGCTACGGGCTCGATGCCGAGAACGAGCTCAAGCTCCTCCGAGCCTATCGTAGACTGGGAGAGCTCCAACCTGTTCGTCTGGTTCCCACTTTCCTCGGCGCGCACATCATCCCGGTCGAGTATCGGGAGAATCGGCGGGCCTATGTCGATCTCCTGGTCCTAGAGCTGATACCCACGGTCGCCCGTGAGGGGCTGGCGGTTGCCTGCGACGTCTTCGTGGAGGACTCGGCGTTCACCGTGGAGGAGGCGCGGCGGATCCTCCTTGCCGCACGGGCGGCGGGGCTCGCCACGCGGATGCATGCCGACCAGCTCACGTCTTGCGGCGGGGCCGAGCTCGCGGCGGAGGTAGGGGTCAAGTCGGCCGATCATTTGGAGTGGGCATCGGACCGGGGCATCGCCGCGATGGCCGCGGCCGGAGTGGTGGCGGTGAGCCTGCCGCTCGCAAGCCTCTATCTGGCACAGCGCCCCATGCCGGCCCGACGCTTCATCGAAGCCGGCGTGCTGGTTGCCGTGGCGACCGACTTCAACCCGGGATCGGCGCCGAGCTTCCATCTACCGCTGGCTCTGACCCTGGCCTGCACCCTCCAGCGGATGACTCCCGCGGAGGCGCTCAAGGGTGCAACCTGCATCGCCGCGCGGGCTCTCGGACTGGAGACGCGGGTCGGATCGCTGGAGCCGGGAAAGCAGGCGGACTTCGCGGTCATCGATGCTTCAGAAGTGAACCAGTGGCTCTATCACTTTAGGGCCAACGCCAGCCGGTTGATCGTCCTTCGGGGCGAAGTCGTAGAATCCTGATCCGCGGGGTCAGATTGGCCGGCAGAGCGCAAGTGCTTGCGCTTTCTCTTGGGGCGTCACAACATAGTCAGCCACTCCGATACAATCCGGCAACAACTTAGGAGGCGCCATGGCACAGCGCATGTTGGGGTTTTTGGTCTCACTCTGCCTCCTCGGATACTCCCTGGCCTCGGCACAGATCCATCAAATCAACGGGCGGATCACCAACGCCCAAACAGACCAGGGGGTGTCCGACGCAACCGTCGCAGTCCTCGGGACCCAGATCGTAGCCCAGGCGGACAATAACGGCCGCTTCGTGCTCAACGCGCCACAGGGCGCTACCCGACTGATGGTGCGCAGCATCGGGTTCAAGCGTCAGGAACTCACGGTGCCACCGGAGCAGGAGACGGTGAACGTCGCCCTCGAGCCCGACGTGTTCAAGCTGGAGGAGATCGTCATTACCGGACAGGCCACGGGGGTGGAACAGCGAAACCTGGCCAATGCGGTCTCCACCGTCAGCGGGAGTGAGCTGACCCGGGCTCCGACGGGTACGATCGAGAGCGCACTGCAGGGCAAGATCCCGGGCGCCACGATCCAGGCAAACTCCGGCGCTCCCGGTGGCGGCCTTCAGGTGAATCTCCGGGGCGTGTCGACCATCATCGGGGACATCGAGCCGCTCTACGTCATTGATGGAGTCCCGGTAAGCGATGTCGCCATTCCGAATGGCGCCAACGCGGTCACCCAGGCGCAAGCAGGAGGCAATCCGCGGAATCAAGACAACGCGGTGAACCGGATCGCGGATATCAATCCCGAGGACATCGAGAAGATCGAGGTCTTGAAGGGTGGCAGCGCCGCGGCGATTTACGGGTCCAAGGCCACCAATGGCGTGGTGTTCATTACCACGAAGCGGGGCCAGGTCGGGAAGCCGCAGTTCAGCATCAGCCAGCGCTTCGGCTTCAGCGCGCGGGCCAACTCGCTGGGTTCCCGGACGTTCAGCAGCCTGGACGAGGCGCTGAGCGTCTTTACCGACACCGCCGCGGTGACCGCCGCCTTCCAGCAGGGCAGAACCTTCGACAATGAGAAAGCTCTGTTCGGGCACAAGCCACTCTCCTACGAGACCGACGCCAGCGTCAGCGGTGGTACCGAGAATACCAAGTACTATATGTCTGGCCTGCTCAAGGACGACGGCGGAATCGGGACCAATACCGGATACAAGAAGCAAGCCCTCCGCTCGAATCTGGACCAGGAACTCGGCAGCGGGTTGTCGATCGGAGTAAACGTCAGTGGAACGCACAGCTTGTCCAAGCGCGGGCTCTCCAATAACGACAACTCGCAGACGAGTCCGTTCCTGGTCTTCCCGGTGACGCCCAACTTCGTGGACCTCGAGGCGCACCCGACCGGTGATTCCCTGGCCATCTCCGACTTCCCCAACAATCCGTTCGCACGCAGCAACCCGCTCCAGACCTTTGCGTTCCTCCAGAACGACGAGGACGTCTGGCGCATTCTGGGGACCACGACCCTGCGCTGGTCCGCGGTCCACACGTCCAAGAGCAATTTGCAGTTCATCGGGATCGGGGGTGTGGACTACTTCCAGCAGGACAACAATTTCGTGTCGCCACCGGAGCTGCAGTTCGAGCCCAGCGATGGTCAGCCGGGAACGGTGGTCCTAAGCAAGTCATCCAATCGAAATCTCAACGCTGCGTTGAACATTACCCACACCCTTACCCCGGGTGACATTGACCATGGCACGCAGTGGACCACCTCAGCCGGCATCCAGTTCGAGGAGCGGCGTCTGTTCGCGACCCAGATTCTCGGCCGCACCCTGCTCACCGGCCAGGACAGTCCCCAGCAGGCGGCGAGTCAGACGGTGCTCTCCCGGCTGGAGCCGGTGCGTGACCTCGGGATCTTCGGGCAAGAGGAAGTCCTGCTGGCCGATCGCAGGCTGCTGCTCACTGCCGGCCTGCGTGCCGACCGCAGCAGCGCCAACGGCGAACACGACAAGTTCTTCTTCTATCCCAAGTTCGCCGCGTCGTATCGGTTCGTGCGGCCGTTCGGTGGGGTAGATGAGATCAAGTTCCGTGGCGCGTACGGCCAGACCGGCAACCGAGCCGCATTCGGCGCGCTGTTCTCTCCCGATACCAGCGGCACCATCGGCGGGAACTCGGGCACCTTCATCGGCACCCGCGCCGGCGACCCGAATCTGAAGCCGGAGCGACAGAAGGAATTCGAGGGAGGATTCGACGCGACCCTCGCTAGCGGGCGCGCTCAGGTCAATCTCCCGCTGTACCAGAAGAACATCAGCGACCTGCTGCTGGAGCGGACCCTGCCGCCCTCTTCAGGCCAGGCCAACCAGATTTTCAGCTCTCCGAGCTCGATGCGGAATCGTGGAATTGAGGCATCGCTCACGGTCCAGCCGGTTCAGAGCAAGAACGTCAACTGGGTCCTTCGGACGACGTTCTTCGCCAATAAGAGCAAGATTACGGAGCTGGCAGTCCCCCCCTTCCAGACCGGGGGCTTTGCCCTTTCGCTGGGCACCTTCCAGATCCAGAAGGACAGCTCCCCGACCCAGATCTTCGGGCTGGTGGGCACCGATGCTGCCGGAAACCCCATCGCCGGCAAGGTAGGCGATGCGAGCCCCGATTTTCAGATGTCGTTCTCAAGCGATCTGGACTTCCATCGGATCACGCTGGGCATGCTGTGGGACTACAAGCAGGGTGGGGACATCATCAACCTGACCGAGTTCCTCTACGATGCCGGCGCCAACAGCAAGGATTTCCTGGAGCCAGGCGGC
>DATBKD010000021.1:0-49661 GCA_036556025.1 Gemmatimonadales bacterium
TTCCGATTCACCCAGGCCGGCACCTACACCTATGACTGCGCGGTGCACGGCAGCGGAATGACCGGTCGGGTCGTGGTGCGATAGAGGTGGAGCGGAGCCAGGGCCGCTTACATGCCGCTAGGTTCCTGAAACCTCAGGAACGGGTTCCCCGTCCCGAGAGGGGCGCCCCAATGCCCCCGGCCGGGGCCGCTTCGTCAACGCGCAACAGGACTTGCCCTCATGGCACGAGTCGCCCGCCTGCTCCTCCTCGGTCTTGCTGCCCTCGCCGAACAGGTTGCCGCTCAACAGCCGAGTCTGCAGTACTCCATCGATCTCAATCGCCGCACGGACGATCTCTTCCATGTGACCCTTGCGGTGAAGGGGCTGACCCGGAACAACGCCGTCTACCAGTTTGCCGCCACGGCGCCCGGTACCTACGAGGTCATGGACATCGGCCGCTTCGTGCGGGCCTTCGCGGCCTTCGATGCCCGCGGAAAGGCTGTTCCGGTGGAGCGGGTTTCGGTCAATCAGTGGCGCCTGTCCGATCCGACACGGGTGCGCTCCATCCGATACACCGTCGCGGAGACCTGGAAGCCGCAGCCGGCCGACCATCCGATTTATCTCATGTGCGGCACCTCGATCGAGCCGGACCGCGTCCTCATCAACTCCCAGGCCGTGATCGGCTATCCGACCGGGCTCCAGGCCGACTCGGTCCACCTGCGGCTCGCGTATCCCTCCGCCTGGAAGATCGGGACCGCTCTCAAGCGCACCGGCCCGCACCAGTACGTGGCCGAGAGCTACGATCAGCTGGTGGACTCCCCGATTCTGCTGGGGAGACTCTCCCAGGCGCGCACTGCGGTGACCGGGGTTCCGGTGGCGATCTATGCCTATTCCAAGAGCAACCGGATCAAGGCCGCCCAGCTATTGGGCTCGATGCACGACATGCTCCAGGCAGCCGGGAAGTTTCTGGGCAAGCTCCCGGTGGACGCCTACACCTTCCTGTATCTGTTCGATGATGAGAGCGCCGGCGCGTGGGAGCATTCCTTCAGCTCGGAGTACGTCCTCAAGGACGGAGTGTTCACCGATTCGGTGGGCCGTCAGGTGAAGGACATCGCCGCTCACGAGTTCTTTCACGTGGTGACGCCCCTCAACATCCACAGCGAGATCATCGAGCACTTCAACTTCGTCACTCCGGTACCTTCCCAGCATCTTTGGCTCTACGAGGGGACGACCGAGTGGGCCGCGCACATGATGCAGCTGCGCGCCGGCATCAAGAGCCTGGATGATTATCTCAATACCATCATCAAGAAGATGACGATCGATCGCACCAGCTTCGATTCCAGCTACAGCCTTCGAGAGCTCTCGCTCACGTCCTACAGCGATTCGGGTCAGAAGCAGTACAACAACATCTACCTGCGCGGAGCGCTGGCGGCGGGGCTGCTCGACATCCGGCTGCTCGAGCTGTCCCATGGGCAGCGGGGGCTGGAGGACCTCATTCAGGACTTGACCCGCAAATATGGAAAGCACCGCGCCTTCCCCGAGGCGACGCTGGTGGACACTCTGGTGGCCATGACCTACCCGGACATTGGCGACTTCTTCAATCGGTATGTCTGGCATGCCGAGCCGCTGCCCATCAAGGAGTACTACGAAAAGCTGGGCATCCGCCTGGTCGAGGATGCCGAAGGCCGGCCGGAGAAGTTTGAAGTTGAACCTAACCCCACACCAGCACAGCACTTACTGAGGGAGGCCTGGTTGGGCCACAAGCCCAAAGGAGCCACCTGACCGAGTCCCCAATTTGGGTGTATTCTCCAAGGACCACCCCCGGAGGGTAAACCCATGCGGAACCACCTGATCATCAGCGGCAGTGTGCTGGTCCTCGCGCTCGCGAGTGTTCGGCCGGCGTCGTCCCAGGAGCCCACCTTGGCTTCGGCGGCGCCGGCTTGTGTGTCGGATTGGGGCTGTTGGGGAGAGCGGCCACCGTTGGGCTTCTACGTTCAGGCTGTGACCGACGGGGGTCGATACGTGACCTTGGAAGACGGGAGCCTTTGGGAGGTTGAGATCTCCGACCGGGCGACCTCAGCCGCCTGGACGTCGGAGGACTTCGTCGGCGTCGATCGGATCTGGGCTCCCCGAGGGAATTTCGAGTTCCAGCTCAGCCGGGCGGGAATGGGCGAGCAGCATGTAGCCGCGCGCCTTGCGGGTCGCCAGCCGGCGGCATACCGCAGCGATTCCACCTCGAATCATCAGGAGTAGTAGCGGCGGAGGTGGTCAGCGACCCCGTCGAGATCGGGAAACAGCCGTCGCTCGTCCACGCTCACCAGGTCCAGTTGGTCCCGCAGTCGCCCCGCCTCGCGGGCCGGGATCACGAACTTGGTGAGCGTGGAACCCAGGCCGTGCCGTTCCAGAAATTGGTCGAAGGTCACCCGCTTGTCGGAACAGAGCGTGAACGTCGCGGCCTGGGCGACGATCCGCGCATCGAGCGAAGGCGGCTCCAGCATGCACGCAAACTGGCGCCCGCGCTGTCCCGCCGAGAATAGTGCCCACGGTGTGAACGGACGCTCCTGCCCGAAAATCCCTTCCAAATCCTGAATCAGCAGCGCCAGCTCCGGTAACTGGAAGAATCGATGAACCCCCTTCCAGTCGAGCCGCCATACGGCGCGATCTGCCTGCCGCTGTCCCCCGAGCGTGGCAAAGTGAGCTGCCACGAGGGGAGAATAGGTCCAATCCAGCAACCGGGTGGGTAGCCCATGGTGCTGGGCCGCGACCAGCACTTCCCACTCGTTGACTGGAGGTGTGGTGAAGTACGGACGCGAATAGCGGATGAAGTTTCGCAGAATGTGCTCTTCCAGATCGGCCTTGCCGTGGGGGGACGCGCCGCCCAACAGGTCGAGGCTGGTGAACAGGGGCCACGCGGCATCGGCAGCGCCGCGATACACCCCGCTGTCGCGATGGCGTCCGGTGGTCGGATCGGGCTCGACTGGCGTGACCTTGGCGATCAGATCGCTGAGGCTGGTGACGACGACTTCGGTAACGGACATCGGAGGATGGGCCTGGCTGTGACCTGTGACATTGTCAGCTCAACGGGCCGGATGCAACTGTACCGAATGAATCTAGACGAACCAGCCGTACCTGGCCGCTGGGCAGCCCGGGAGGACGACCCCATGGAAGTCCGGGAAGCCCGGCTCCGGCCCGAGTGGGCGCATCTCTACCCCCGGGTCCCTCCGGGCATCTGGCTGGTTGCGGCCGAGTTGGTTCCCCAGGTGCTCCGGCATCGGGTGCAGGCGACCGGAACCTGGGAATTCGCTCGCCGGATACTGGTGGACGAACATTTCGACTTCCGGGGAGGACGGCCCCGCGACCAGACCTGGAGCGGAGTGCTGACCCGGGTGGAAGACGCCTGAGATCAATCGCGCGGGGATATCTTCCCCGACCATGGGCGCCATTGATCTGCAGAGTCTCGCCCCGGCGTTTGCCCGCTCGCCCGTTGACCCGCTTCGCCCCGAGCCCGACGGGATATCTCCATCTGGGCCACGTGGTCAACGCCGTCTACGTCTGGGGCATCGCGCGGGCACTTGGCGGCCGGGTGCTCCTGCGCCTGCAGGACCACGACCGCCTGCGCTGCCGGCCGGTGGTGAGGCGGCGGTTACGGCTGCGACTGTTCCCGCAGGGACATCGCGCAGGACGGCGGCGTTGCCTTCAACCAGGAGACTCGCTAGTCGCTGTCGGGAGCGTGGCCTGGCGCCGGCTCCCGGTGTTGGACTGCGAGTCAGGCTGGAGCCTGGGCCCGAGCAGTTCGTGGATGGCCTCATGGGCGAACAAGCCCAGGATCCGTTCCAACAATGCGGCGACCTCCTCCTCCAGGACCGCTTGGGGAACTGGACCTACCATTTCGCGGTGGTGGTGGATGACAACCGCCACGCCATGGATCTGGTGATTCGAGGATGCGTTCTTCTGCCCTCCACCGGCCGGCAGCTTCGGTTGACCCGTCTGCTGGGCCGTTCCGTCCCACCGGTCTTCCTGCATCACCCGCTGATCTTCAAGCCGGGCGGGGCCAAGCTGAACGCTGGCGAGGCCTCGCGAGCTCCGGCCTGCCGACCTGGCCGGTGTGGTCGCTGAGGGTTAGGATCTGGAATGGCTCGCAAGGTGCTGGCAGAGTGGGTGGCCGCGGCGGCGGTCCTGCTCCATGCGGTCGCGCCGGGACGCTGCGGCGCCCAGCAGCTGCCCGTCGTGGTGGTGCAGACGGCCCTGGGAGATATCGAAGTCGAAGTGGACTCCATTCGCGCGCCAATTACCGCGGCCAATTTTCTGCGCTACGTCGATTTGGGTTTCTACCGCTTCGGGGAGTTTCATCGGACCGTTCGGCCCGACAATCAACCCAATGACCGGGTCAAGATCGGCGTGATTCAGGCAGGGCTCGACTCCCTCCGGGTAAAGGGCTTTGCCCCTATCCGACTCGAGCGCACCAAACTGACCGGGATCACCCACCAGGATGGCACGATCTCGATGGCGAGAGACGGCCCCGACACGGCCACATCGGACTTCTTCATCTGCATCGGGGACCAGCCGCAACTGAATTTCGGCGGGAGGCGCAACCCCGATGGTCAGGGGTTCGCCGCCTTTGGGCACGTGTTGGTGGGGATGAACGTGGTCCGGAAGATTCAGGCAGCGCCGGCGGAAGGGCAGCACCTCACCCCGCCGATCAAGATCTTCAATATTGTGAGGAAGACTTCATAGGGACGTCCTATTTGTCCGTCTTCCCCTCGAGGATTCCGGCCCGGATTCGGGTCGCCTTCTCGGATGCCGTTGAATCGACCGTGATCCGGCCCTCCACCCGGGTACCCAGTCGAACCCTGCCCTTCAGGGTCAGGGTGTCTCTCCCACGCAGCACCTTGATGTTCATGGTATCGCCCTCGTTCTTCCCGAACCGGGAGCGATACGCCTCTCCGAAATTCGGGCTGGTGACCGACACATCGCCCAGGGCGAGCAGGCGATCACCCGCCTTGACTCCGGCCTCCTGCGCCATGCTTCCCGGCTGAATGGCACTGACCACGATGGCGCCGCTCGAATCCTGCGCGCTGGCCACGCCCAGCCGGGGCTCCCGCAAGGTGTCGGTGACGGGCCGCAACCCGGCAAGCGGCAGCACCTGCAACCAGGGGTAAGGCTCGCGGCCATCCACATACCTGGTGTTGAAGTCGGCAAAGCTCTTGCCCCCGGCCGCGCGGCTTACCGCGCCCCACCAATCCGCCCCGGTGAATCCACGCCCTTTCTTGTACGTGCTCCGATACACATCCCGCATGACGTCGTCCAGTGAATGGCGGTTGTCGCTGGCATCGCGGATCATGACGTCCAGCATCAACCCGGCCAAGGAGCCCTTCTGATAGTACAGGTACTGGCTTCCGTCGGTCGGATGAATCCAGGTGGTCAACGACCCGTCTTCCAGTGCGGTGGGTGGCGAGGCGGCGACAGTTCCGATTTTGTTCGCCGTCACGCCCAGAAACTGATCGGTGTCGATGATCCCGGAGCGTACCAAGGCCAGGTCGGCGTAGTAGTCGGTGATCCCTTCGCTCACCCACAGCCAGGGCGTGGGCTCCATCCGGTCGTATCGATACGGCACCATCTCCGCCGGCCGCATCCGCTTCACGTTCCAGGCGTGAAAGATCTCGTGCGCGGTGATGGAGGAGAGAATCGCGTTACCGATGAATTGAGGATTGTAGATGCCCAGATGAGAGTTCTGGTGCTCCAGCGCGCTCCCGCCGCCGAACCCGCGCTCGAACACCATCATGATGGTGTAGTTGGGCCATGGGGTCTCGCCGAACACGGCCGCTTCGGCCGGGATCACTTTGCCGATCTGTTCCCAGAGTTGCGCCCGAGTGGGGCCGGTCACGCTGCCTGCGGGATACGTGGCCAGCCGAGTCCACACGCCGGCTACTTGCATACTGTCGTAGTCGAACCGGCCCACGAAGAACGGCCGGTCGACCAGGTCGTGATAGTTGACTTCCCGATAGGTCCTGGACTCCTGCGAAGGGGTCATACCTGTGGCCACCTGCCAGTCGGGCTGGGTCTTGACCGTCACGGTTGCGGCGAAGTTCGTCCCCTGGCCCTCGGGATAGGGAAACAGGTTGGTGCCGTTGAAGAAGCTGAAGTCGGGACGAGCCCATGCCATCGCGTTGTCCAGCGAGTCCGCCAGGTAGTTGAAACGCACCGTCACGGTGTGCGCACCCTCCGGACGCACCCGCCAGGTGTCGTAGTCCAGCTTGTCCCAGGGGAGCGGCTTGTTGTTCGCCGTCGCCTCGAAGTCCGAGACCCAGCGGGCGTACCAGGACATCTCGTAGGCCCCCGGCGTCCATTCCGGCCAGGACAGCAAGATCGGCCCTGTCCCGCTCACGTCGAAGGTTGCCGACACCTGAATGGTGCGCCGTCGGGCCAGGGTCGAGTCGAAGCTGATCTCGTAACGGAGATTGCTGAGCGGGGCCGAGCGGGGCGGTGCAGCAGGAGCGGGAGCGGCGCGCTGGGCCTGGGCAGACCCTGCCATGCCCAGGAGAAACAGCAACGCGACTTTACCCGTCAACATGCTCACTCCGACTCCGTAGAAGAGTTACCTACCTGAAAGCGTGAACGGTAAACGGTGAAAAGTGAAGGGGGCCAGGCGGCAGCCCCCGTTCACCGTTTACGGTTTACCGTTCACGCTGTTCTCGGTCCCTCAGGTCCCTGTACGCTCCACCGCCAGCGAGGTTTCACTCCCCAGTGGGACTCCATGCCCCGCCGGGATGGCCTCCGGATTGAACTCGCCTTCCCACCGTCCCATGATCGCCGTGGCGAGGCAGTTGCCCACCAGGTTGACCATGGTGCGGGCCATGTCCATCAGCTCATCCACCGCCAGGATGACCGCGATGCCCTCGAGCGGCAGCTTAAACGCCGAGAGGGTCCCGGCGAGCACCACGAGTGAGGCGCGCGGCACGGCGGCGATGCCTTTGCTGGTGATCAGGAGCGTCAGCATCATGAAAACCTGCTGGCCAATCGAGAGCTCGACTCCCGCGGCCTGGGCCACGAACAGCGATGCCACCCCGAGGTAGAGTGTCGAGCCGTCGAGGTTGAACGAGTACCCGGTCGGCATCACGAAGGCCACAATTCGCCTGGGCACCCCGAACTCGATCATTCGCTGCATGGCGAGCGGCAAGGCAGCGTCCGAGGACGTCGTCGTGAACGCGATGACCGCCGGATCCTTGACCTGCCGGAAAAAGCGGCCGAGCGGAATCCGGGCAAGCAGAGCTGCGGGGATCAAGGCTACCAGGGCAAACACGATGAGCGCGCCGTACAGCGTTGCCACCAGCAGGCCCAAGTTCCTGAGCACCTGAATCCCGCTGTGGCCCACGGTCACGGCCATGGCCGCCCCGATGCCGATCGGGGCGAACTTCATGATCAGCTCGACGAACTTGAACATCACCTCGGCCACGCCTTCGCTGAAGGCGAGGACGATCTCCTTGGGACGCCCGGCGCGCACCCGGGTGAGGGCGACGGCGAAGAGCACGCTCCAGAACACCACCTGGAGCACTTCATTCTGGGTGGCGGCCTCGAAGAAGCTCCGGGGCACCACGTGTTCGAGGAAGCCCGCGAAGGTGGTAGGCGCCGCTTGCGGGATCGCGGCATGAGGGTCCGGCGGCGGCAGCGCCACGCCGCGGCCCGGCTGGACCACGTTGCCGGCGAACAGGCCCACCGCCAGCGCTATCGTGGTCATGACCCAGAAGTAGCCGATGGACTTGAGCGCGAGCCGCCCGATCCGTTTCAGATCGTCTCCATGTCCGGCGATGCCCACCACCAGGGTCCCGAAGATGAGCGGGACCACGATGGATTTGATCATCCGGAGGAACAGGGTGGAGAGCGGCTTGATGACGGGAGCGAAGTCGCGGTCGGGAAGGCGATTGTCGATGTACCCGACGAGGATCCCCGTCGCCATGCCGATGAAGATCCAGTGGGTCAGCGAGAGGTTACGAAGCTTGCGCAACATGTGGTCCTCAGCGCCCTGCCAGCGCCCCGGCCTTGGCCTCGATCCCCGAGAGCAGCGACGCGTAGGATGCGGCGAACTTGGCCACCCCCTCGTCTTCCAGCTCCCGAGTGACCGTTGCCAGGTCGATCCCGCTCTCGGCCAGCGCCTTGAGCTGTGCCGGCGCAGCCGCGACGCCGTCCCGGATCCGCACCGCCGGCTTTCCGTGATCCCTATACGCAGCGAAAGTCTCGGGGGGAAGCGTGTTCACGGTTCTCGGGGCGACCAGGGGCTCGACGTAGTGCACATCCACGTATCTCGGGTCCTTGGTGCTGGTGGAGGCCCACAGCGGCCGCTGGGGCCTGGCGCCCGCCTTGGCCAGGCGGTCCCACCGGGGTGAAGTGAGCGACCACTCGAAAAGGCGGTACGCTGCGCAGGCGTTGGCTATGGCGATCTTCCCCCGGAGACCGGCTGGGTCACCGACCCGATCCAGCAGAGGATCCACCTTGCTGTCCACCCGGCTTACGAAAAAGCTCGCCACCGAAGCCACCGGGCGGATGGGAAGCCCCTGCTGCTGCCGCCGCTCCAGCCCCTGAAGAAACGCCTCGATAACTTCGCCATACCGCTCCACCGAGAAGAGCAGGGTGACGTTGACGCTGATCCCGGCGGCCAGACTCTCGGTGATTGCCGGAAGGCCGGCCTTGGTGCCGGGAATCTTGATCATAACGTTGGGTCGGTCCACCGCGCGCCACAGCCGCTGCGCTTCCTGAATGGTCCCGGCGGTATCGTGCGCCAGGGTGGGTGAGACCTCGAGCGAGACCTGGCCATCGCTCCCGTCGGTGGAGCGGTGCAGCGGCGCGAACTTGTCGCAGGCTGCCCGGACGTCCGCCACGGCGAGCGACTCGAAGATTTCACCCGCGCTCCTTCCCTGGTCGCTCAGCCGCCGGATCTCCTCATCGTAGAGGCGGCTTTCCGCGATCGCCTTGTCGAAGATCGTGGGATTGGAGGTCATCCCCCGCAACCCATCTTCCTCAATCAACCGGTCGAGCTCGCCGGAGAGCATCAGATCGCGGGTGATGTAATCGTACCAGGGACTCTGGCCCAGCTCGCCCAAACGGACGAGGGGGTTTTCTCGCGGCTTCATAGCGACCTCCTGGCCAGCAGGGTCCGAACCATCTCCGCGGCATGCTCCGGGGTAAAGTGGAACTCCTGAAAGAGGCGCTCACCTGGCGCGGACGCTCCGAACCCGTCCATGCTGAGCATGGCGCCGTCGTCCGTGGTCCAGCGCAACCACCCGAACGAGGAGCCTGCCTCGATGCCGACTCGCGTGCGCACGCCCGCTGGCAGGACTTCCTGCTGGTAGGCTGGCGATTGTGCGGCGAAAATCTCCCACGAGGGCATCGAGACCACTCTGACCTTGACTCGATCGGCCTGCAGGAGTCGGGCGGCGGCCAGGGCGACATGGACTTCGGATCCGGTGGCGATCAGAATGGCCTGGGGTGCGCTGCCGGGCGAGTCCAGCAAGATGTAGCCGCCTCGCCTGACCCCATCCACCGATCCCAGCGTGGTTCGGTCCAGCACCGGAAGCTTCTGCCGGGTGAGCGACAGCACTACCGGACCAGACTGCTCCAGTGCTACGCGCCACGCTTCGACGGTCTCGGTTGCGTCCGCGGGCCGCAGGACCGTCAGCCCCGGGATCGACCGGAGCATGGCCAGATGCGAGTCTGGCTGATGAGTCGGTCCATCCTCCCCCAATCCGATCGAGTCGTGGCTGCCGATGACGATGACGGGAAGCCGCATGATCGCAGCCAACCGGATCGCCGGCTTCATGTAGTCGGTGAAGACCAGGAAAGTGCTTCCGAACGGACGAAGCCCGCCGTGCGCGGCGATTCCATTGAGGCATGCCGCCATGCCGTGCTCCCGCACTCCCCAGTGAAACCCGCGCCCGCTGCCGTTTGGCCCGAACGTCCCGCCCTGCTTCAGGGTGGTTCCGGTACTCCCGGCCAAATCGGCGGAGCCTCCCACCAGATTGGGTATGGCGGCAGTGATCGCCTGCAAGACCAGCGACGAGGCCTGCCGGGTTGCGAGGCCCCCGGCGGCAGGAGGGATCACTGGAAGACTCTGCTCCCACCCGTCAGGTAGCCTTCCCGAGAGCCACTGCTCGAACTCACGGGCCAACCCAGGATGAGCCTCCGTGTACCCTGCCAGCCGGCTGCGCCATTCGGCCTCGAGCGCGGTGCCCCGATCGATCGCTTGGCGCCAATGCGCCAGCACCTCCGAGGGGACGAAGAACGTGGGCTCGACCGGCCAGCCCATGATTTCCTTGGTGCGGCGAACCTCGTCGGCGCCCAGAGGGGCCCCGTGGGCATCGGCGGTATCCCGCTTGGTTGGAGCCGGATCGGCGATGTGGGTCCGAAGCACGATCAACGAAGGGCGGGAAAGCTCAGTCCGGGCCGCGCGAAGCGCACTCCGGATCCCCTCCAGGTCGTTGCCATCCCCCACTCGCACCACGTGCCAGCCGTATGCTTCGAATCGTCGAGGCACATCTTCCGAAAAGGAGAGTGCGGTACTGCCGTCGATGGTGATATGGTTGTCGTCGTAGAGCAGATTGAGCTTTCCAAGATGCAAGTGGCCGGCGAGGGAAGCTGCCTCGCTCGCGACACCTTCCATCAGGTCACCGTCGCTCACGAAGCCCCAGGTCCGATGATCGACGATCGTGTGCCCCGGCCGGTTGAAGTGATCCGCCAGCAGCCGCTCGGCGATCGCCATCCCGACGGCGTTGCCGAATCCCTGGCCCAATGGCCCGGTGGTCGTCTCGACTCCGGGCGTATGCCCCCGCTCCGGGTGTCCCGGCGTGCGAGAGCCCCACTGCCGGAATGCCTTGAGATCGTCCAGTGACAGGTCATATCCGCTCAGGTGGAGGAGGCTGTAAAGCAGCATCGAGGCGTGCCCGCAGGAGAGCACGAAGCGATCCCGGTCAGCCCACGAAGGATTGCGGGGGTGATATTGGAGGAACTCGGTCCACAGGACGTAACCTGCCGGGGCCAGAGCCATGGGCGTGCCAGGATGTCCCGATTGGGCCTGTTCCACGGCGTCCATGGCCAATGCCCGAATGGCGTTGATGCTCCGCCAGGCAATGTCGGGATGAGAGATTTCGGACTCTTGGGAAATCAGGGTGTCTTCCAGACGCGGGGGTCGCGTGCGAGTGCTCTCTGGGGTCAGGCTGGGCTCCTTTCGAGCGCAGGACCGGCGTCGCGCGCCTTGGCGGATGGATCGGAGAAGATAATTATCTGGTTCCCACCACAGAAGCGCCCGACCCGGGAATGACATGACTCAGACCGAGAGAACTTACGAGATTCACGAGGTCGCGGTCCTCACCGGACTCCAGCCGGCGCGGCTTCGCGCCTGGGAACGCCGCTACGAGGTCGTTCGCCCACGGCGCATGGCCAACGGCTACCGCAGGTACTCGGCGGATCAGGTCGCGCTGCTGCGCGCCTTTGCCAGGCTGATCGAGGCAGGCGAGCGGATCGGCCACCTCGCCGTCACTCCGCCCGATGAGGTCCTGGCCCGAGCTCGGGATCGGGGCCGCCGGCCTGCGCCGGACCATGCGTTCATCGAGGCGATTCGGGCGCTGGACCGCGAGCGGCTCGAGGGCATGATCGCCCAGCAGCTCGCCCTCCGTGGCCTGCGTGGATTCGCCGAGGCGATCGTGCTTCCCCTCGCCGAGACTATCGGCGAGCTGTGGGCCGTGGGAGAAATGCCTATCGCCGCCGAGCACCTGGCCAGCGAGGTCGTCCTTCATGCGCTCAAAGGCGGCCTCCGGTCATTTCGGGGCGGCGGCAGGCTTCTGCTCGCCGCGTGCCTGCCCGGTGAGCGGCACGAGTGGGGAATCCTGGCCCTGCTCGCGATTCTTCAGGACAGTGGATGGCTGACGCAGTATCTCGGCACCGATCTGCCACTGAACGAGCTGGTGACTGCCGTACGCCGCTTGAGCCCCGCCGCAGTGGCCCTCAGCGGGAACGACCCAGAGTCGGTTCGGCGAGTGCTGCCGGGACTGGTCGCGCTGCCCGGTCAGCTTCCGGCCAATACCCAGCTCGCCATTGGCGGCAAAGGAGCCGAGGCCCATGCCGCGCTCCTCCGGAGGCATGGCTATCTGGTGGGACAGATTGGCTTGGGAGGCCGGGTCTCGGGGTTGACGGAAGCGGGAACGGCCGAGATTCTGGGGGAGTATGTGATGGATCCCGCGGAATGAACGCCACACGATGGCCCTACGTGGAGCCGGCGACGTGACCTCAAACGATATAGACGAGGAGCCCTCGGGGCGCTGGCAACGACGCAGTCCTGGGGGTGGTGCAGGGCGCTGGGTGAAGATCCTTCTGCTAGTGCTCGGAGTACCCCTGCTGCTGGGAGCGGGGGTGACACTCTTTGCCGGCCGGTCGATCGCTTTTGCGGTGGTGCACCGGATGACCGCCCGGAAGTTCCCTCAGATGAAATGGATCAGTGGTCCGGAGTTGGCACGCTGGAGGACAGACTCGACCCGACCCCAACCGGTGATTCTCGATGCTCGCACCCAGGAGGAGTTTCTGGTGAGCCACTTGGGGGGCGCCATCCGCATCGATCCGTATCGCCCGATTCTCCGCCCGATCCGCCGCTTCCCCAAGGATACCGCGATCGTGGTGTACAGTTCGGTAGGGTATCGCGGCGCCCGATTGGCCGACTTTCTGGCTCGCCAAGGATACACCAACGTGTCCGACCTCGACGGGAGCATTTTCCAGTGGGCTAACGAGGGGCGGCCAGTGGTGCGGGACGACCGGCCGACAGACCAGGTCCACCCGTACGACGGGCGGTGGGGGCTGATGCTGGAATCGCGGTATCGGGCGGAGGCTCCTCCCCTCCCCAAGCGTTCGGCAGCTCCTTGAGCCCCAGGTCAGCTGATGGATGGCAGCTTGGAGGGCTCGTCCGAGTCGTCGTCATCGTTGCTGCTGCTGTTCCAAATGTCGGCGGTCAGCTTCCAAGCCCCGTCCCGTTGGCGCTTGAGACACATCACGTACTTTCCAGAGTCCGCCTCCTCCTTTGCCGTAGCCGGAAGATTATATTGGCCAATGAGATAGCCGACATCTCCGGCGACCTCCAGCCGGAGGGTGGTGACCTTCAGCCCCTGGTCCGTGCCCTGCCGCCAGAACTCCTCGATCGCCTTGCGACCCTCGACCGGGGCATGGTCCGGCGGGAGAAGCACGGCATCGTCGGCATAGAGGCTAGTCAGGGTTTCGACGTCGCCCAGGTTTGAGGCGCGAACGTAGCGTCCCACCGCAGCCTGGATGGCCTGCCGGGCACTCGGCTCCATGGTACTGCCAGCCCCATGGCTGCAACCTGTCAGGACACTGGCGACGGCGCTCAGGACCAGCGCTGAAGTGAACGAAGCTGTCATTTTGGCGCCAATCTTGCTATGTTTCCTGATACAACCGCGTAGGTCTGACCTTCAGACCCCCATTTCACCAATAACTTGGATTTTTGTGGCACGCAGATCACGTAGACATTCCGCAGTCTCAGTTCCCAGTTTCCGCCGATCACCCGGTCGCTCCATGCAATCCCACCGCGAATGGCTCCTCGCCGCTCATGGCCCAGTGTGTGCCTACTGTGGCAGCGAGACCGCGCCGGATCTCATCACCCTGGACCACGTTCGTCCGCGGCGGGGCCAGACGGCCTACGACCGCCCCGACAATCTGGTTCTGGCGTGCAGGGACTGCAACGCGGCCAAAGCGGACACTCCGCTGGTCGCGTTTCTCATGCAGAGGCGCTCTCGGGGAGTCTTCCTCCGGCACTACGGAGAGCATCTCTCCGAGCCGCTGAAGGAGCTGGCTCGACAGGCATCGGAACGACCCATCCTGCCGAGGGACTGAGACGAAGAGGGCGGCTCATCGCCGCCCTCTCTGATTTCAACCCTTTGCCTCACCCGCTGTTGCCAGCGTTTCAACCGGCGCTCTTGCGGTACCTGAGCCGTCGCCCAGCGCCTCCCGCAGAATACGACCCTGCTCCGCGGCATGCGCTGCCGGATAGCCTTCCGCCGGGCTGGCCCGTTCCGGGCGGCCGACGTAACGAACCTCCATCCCCGACCGCTCTGCAGCCAGCTCCCGAAGCTTGGCCTCGAGATAGCGCCACGCCCCCATGTTGAGCGGCTCCTCCTGGACCCAGACCAGCTCGGTCACCCGGCGGTAGCGCGCCAACAGTTGGCGCAATTCGGTCCAGGGGAAACTGTATAGCTGCTCCAGCCGCACGATTCCCGGACGATCGGCCCCCAATTTCTCGGCCTCGGGCAGCAGCTCATAGTAGATCTTGCCAGTGCACATGAGCAGCCGCTCGACCCGATCGGGGTCCTGGGCGAAGAAGGGGTCGTCCAGCACGGGCCGGAAGTAGCCCGTGGTGAGGTCCTGCAGGTTCGACCCCGCGAGCGGATGGCGCAACAGACTCTTGGGCGTAAAGAGCACCAGCGGACGTTGCCGGGAGCGTTTGGCCTGCCGCCGTAGCAGGTGGAAGTACTGCCCCGGTGTGGTGCAGTTGCACACCCGCATGTTTCCCTCGGCGCAGAGGTGGAGGAACCGCGCCATGCGCGCGCTGGAGTGCTCTGGCCCCTGACCCTCATAGCCATGGGGAAGGAGCAGGGTGAGCCTGGTGGTGAGCCCCCATTTGGACAGACCGGAGGAGATGAACTGATCGATAATGACCTGGGCCGCGTTCACGAAGTCGCCGAACTGGGCTTCCCACAGCACCAACGCCTCCGGAGCGGCGGCGCTGTAGCCGTACTCGAATCCCAGGGTGCCGACTTCCGAGAGCGGACTGTTGTGCAGCTCCATGGGAGCCAGTGCCCCGGGAAGTCGTTGGATAGGCGCGTAACTCTGACCGTTGTTGACGTCGTGCAGAACCAGGTGGCGCTGGCTGAAGGTTCCGCGTTCGGTGTCCTGACCCGTGAGCCGTACCGGCACACCCTCGGTGAGCAGCGAGGCCATCGCCAACGCCTCGGCATGAGCCCAATCGATCTCCCCACCCTCCGAGCTGAACGCCGCCCGGCGACGGTCGAGCTGTTTCCGCAGCTTGGGATGGACCGTGAATCCTTCCGGCCAGGTGAGGAGCTGTTCATTCAGCGCCGTCAGGAATTCGGCCGATAGCGCGGTCTCCACCTCCTGACCCCCAGGCGTCACTCTCACCTGATGCTCCGCCGTGGTGGTCTTGCCCATGCTCGCCTTGAAGCCCTGTTGGATATCGACCAGCCGCTGGTAGGCCTGGGCTGCTTCACCGTCCACCACTTCCTGGGTAACCACCCCGGCCTCGGTCAGCGTCCTGGCGTAGAGTTCGCGGACCGAAGGATGGCTCTTGATCCGCTCGTACATCTGAGGCTGGGTGTAGGCGGGCTCGTCGCTCTCGTTGTGCCCGTGGCGCCGGTAACCGACCAGGTCGATCACCACGTCCTGGTGGAATCGGTCCCGGTAGGCCATCGCGAGCCGAGCGGCGGCCAGGCAGGCTTCGGCATCGTCCGCGTTGACGTGGATGATGGGGATGTCGAATCCCTTGGCCAGATCCGAGGCGTGGCGAGTGGAGCGAGCGTCTTCCATGTCGGTGGTGAAGCCGACCTGGTTGTTGGTGATGACGTGAACCGTGCCGCCGGTGCGGTACCCTTTAAGTGCACCCAGGTTGAGCGTCTCAGCCACGACGCCCTGGCCCGCGAAGGCCGCGTCCCCGTGAATCACCACCGCGAGTGCCACGCTGGGATCGTGGTGCGCTTCCCGGCCGCGCCGCTGGGTCTGTTTGGCCCGGGCGCGGCCGTCGACCACGGGCGAGACGAACTCGAGGTGACTGGGATTGGGAGACAGGCTGACGGTGATGGCCTTCCCCTTGGGCGTTACATAGGCGCCCTCGGCACCGTGATGATACTTCACGTCGCCGGTGCCACCTTCGGGGGTGAGTTGGCCGCCCTCGACGTGCCGGCCCCCCTCGAATTCGGCGAAGATGGTTTCGTAGGGCCGGCCAACCGTATGGGCCAGGACGTTGAGCCGGCCGCGGTGTGCCATGCCAATCACCACATCCCGGGCCCCCGACTCGGCCGCCAGCTCGATGGTGAGATCGAGCATCGGCACCAGGAGATCGACCCCCTCGATCGAAAACCGCTTCTGTCCCAGGTACGCCTTGTGGAGGAACTTCTCCAAGGCCTCCACCTCGGTGAGCCGCTGGAGCAGCTTGCGCTGCTCCTCCGCTGCGAGCGGCTTGCGATAGGCACCCGACTCGATCTTCTCCCGCAGCCAGACGCGCTCCTCATGGGTGGAGATGTGCTCGATCTCATAGGCCATCGTGCCGCAGTAGGTGGCCTGGAGATAGGGCAACGACTCCGCCAGCGTCCGGCCGGGCACCGCGATGCGCAGCACCTTGGAAGGGATGGCAGCTCGCACCTCGGGTGTGAGACCGAGCGGCCCTTCGGGATCGAGCGCCGGGTCGCCGATCGGTGGGTTGCCCAGCGGATCGAGCTGCGCAGCCAGGTGACCGTGCATCCGGAAGGCCTTCACCAGCGCCATCGCGGCTGCAACGTGGTAGAGCATCTCCGGAGCAACCGGTCCGGCCACTTCCTGGCTCGGCTTGGCCGTGGGCGTCGCCTTCGCCAGTTGATAGCTCGCCTCGGCCAGCCCCAGGCTCTCGGCTATGAGATCGTAGAACCCCGCCTCACCCTGGAGCAGGTGGTCGAGTGTCGCCAGAAAGTCTCCCGATTCCGCCCCCTGAATGATCCGGTGGTCGTAGGTGCTGCTGACCGTCATGACCTTGCTGATGCCGAATTCACGCAGCCGCTCCTCCGGCACCCCGGAGAACTCGACCGGATAACCAATCGCCCCGACGGCGATGATGCTGCCCTGGCCGACCATGAGCCGCGGTACCGAGGCCACGGTGCCGAGCCCCCCGGGGTTGGTGAGCGACATGGTCGCTCCGGCGAAGTCATCGGGCATGAGCCGGTTGTTGCGCGCCTTCTCCACCAGGGCTTCGTACGCCGCATGAAAGTGGACAAAATCCATCGTCTCGGCGCGCTTGATAACCGGAACGACGAGGCCGCGGCTGCCGTCCTTCCGCTGCACGTCAACCGCCAGGCCCAGCCCGATCCCCTCCGGCTGCAGCCGGTAGGGGGCGCCATCCTGGATCAGCAGCGCGTGCCCCATGACCGGGTGCTGCTTGACCGATTGAACCAGAGCGTAGGCGATGAGGTGGGTAAACGAGATCTTGCCTGGACGTCCGGCACGCTGCAGGGCCAGGTTGAACTGCCTCCGCCGCTCCTCCAGCAATCCGACCGGCACCGCCCGGAAGCTGGTAGCCGTGGGGACCATCAGGCTCTCGCTCATGTTGGCGACGAGCTTCGCGGCTGGCCCCTTGATCGGGATCGCACCGACGGGGATGGGACCAGCCGGAACGACAGGGGCAGCGGCAGACGGAGAGGCGGAAGCGGGTGTTTGGACGGCCGTAAGTCGGGATGCCGGTTGAGTCGCAGAGCTCCCTACCGCCTGGCTGCCATTGCGGCCGTCAGGCGTTTCACCGACGATGCCGCTCTCGAACAGCCGCCGCCAATCCGGCCCCACTGCCGCCGGGTCGCGCAGGAACTCCTCATACATGGCCTGTGCGAAACCCGCATTGGCCGTCTCGAACACGTTCGGATCCACGAGGTCCACCATCCCGGCAATGAGCGTACGACATGACTCCGGAGCCCGGAGTCGTTCTCAAGGGAATACCTCAAAGATAATGATCGGGAGGACCCACTGCAGCGCCGTCCGGCGCGGCAGGCCAATCAAGGTTCCACGAACGTGCGGTAGCGTTCGATCTCCGCTTCCAGCCTCGTCTCGTCCCAGCCTCGCTCCGGCGCCATCAGCTCGGCGACTCGGCGGGCGGCCGGCACTCCATGCTCCGGGTGTTCGTAATAGAGCTGCAGCCGGCGAACCATGATGTCCTCGACAGTCTGGGCCAGCTCCCGTCGGGCGGCGTGGATGACCTCTGCCTCGATCGCCGCGTGCGGTGGGGCCAGCCGCCGGAACAGTCGGCGATCGGACGCGCCGAGATTGTAGATGCCGGCTGCCTCGGTACCGTAGTATCGAAGCAGGTGCTCCACGCTGTCCGGGGCGACGCCCAGCTCCAGGCCACGTTCCCGAAAGGTGGTCAGGTCGGCCGCCTCACCACCGGGAAGCGGCTCTTCGTCGGTCCGGGACTCGGTCGGCCGGGAACGGCCGTCGCGGAGTCGCAGCTCCCGCACGGCCCGATCCACGACTTCCCGAGCCATCGCCCGGTAGGTCGTGAGTTTGCCGCCCACGACGCTGATCATGCCGCCGGAGCCCTGCAGAATGGCATGCTCGCGGGATCGGCTGGACTCCGTAACCTTGGCCCCGTTGGCGAGCAGCGGCCGAAGGCCGGCCCAGGTCGCCCGGATGTCCTCTAAGCCCAACCGGGCGTTAGGAAAACGGGCGTTGGCCGAGCGGAGGAGATACACCATGTCGCCGCGACTGATCCCCGGCCGGTCGGGAGGATCGTTGGTATCGGTGTCCGTTGTCCCGATGTAGGAGAGATCTCCCCAAGGCAGAATAAACAGCACCCGGCCATCGATCGGACTGGTGAAGACGATTGCGGCGCGATGATCCAGCCGGGACCGATCGACCACGATATGGACACCCCTGGTCGGTTGCAGCATGGGCGCGGCACCGCCATCCTCCAACCGCCGGACCCGATCGCTCCAGGGGCCGGTCGCGTTGATGACCACGCTGGCTCGAATCACGGCGCGCTCGCCGGTGAGCCGGTCCTCGACCAGAGCACCGACCACCCGGCCGGCCGTCCGTTCCAGGGCGCTGACCGCCGCATAGTTGGCGACCAGGGCCCCGTGGTGCATGGCCGAGCGAGCGGTCGCCAGCACCAGGCGAGCATCATTGCATTGGGCATCGTAGAATCTGGCCCCGCCGATCAGGCCTCGTTCTCGGAGCATCGGCTCGGCCTCGAGCAACGCGCGCTTGCCCAGCATCCGGTGTGTTCGCACATTGCGAAACAGGGCCAGAAGGTCGTAGAGCCACATTCCCGCCGCCAGGCGCCAGAGCGAGATCCGGTCGCCGCGGTGCAGGGGGAAGACAAAAGGAAGTGGCCAGACCAGGTGAGGGGCGATGCGAAGAAGCACCCGCCGCTCACGGTTGGCCTCGAGCACCAGTCGAAAACTGCCGGTCTCGAGGTAGCGCAGCCCGCCGTGGATCAGACGGCTGGAGCGCGAGCTGGTGCCGGACCCGAGGTCGTTTTGTTCGACCAATACCGTGCGCAGGCCGCGCATCGCGGCGTCCCGGGCGACCCCTGCTCCGGTGATGCCACCGCCGATGACCAGGATATCGGCCGGCTGGGCAGCCAATTCCTCCAGAGTGGCGCGCACTGAGGACCGACGTTCGTGACTCTGCCTCCCCTCTCGCGAGTACCCCGACCCAGCACCTGGTTTCTCTGGTGGGCTCATCTCATTCGTCCGGATGCGAGGGTGCTCGATTTGGCGTGCGGCGAAGGTCGGCACAGCCTCGCTGCCGCGGCGCTTGGCGCCCAGGTCACGGCGCTGGATCGCGACGAGGCCCGGCTGGAGACCGCAAAGGAACTGGCCGAGAGCAATGGACTCTCAATCGATTGGCGCATCGCCGACCTGGAAGAGACCTGGCCCGAGCTCGGCTGCTTTGATGCGGTTCTGGTGTTCAATTATCTTGACCGAGCCAGGATGCCTCGGGTGCGCGAGGTAATTGCACCGGGTGGTCTCCTGATCATGGAATCGTTTCTCACCGCGCAACGCGAGCTTGGCTGGGGACCCACCGCCGATGACCACCTGCTTCGGCCGGGAGAGCTCGCCCGCCTGGCCGCCCCTCTGCGGGTGCTGTACGGACGCGAGGTGCTCGAGCCGATCGATGCCGAACGCTGGCGGGCGGTGTCGAGCATCGTCGCCATGAAAAGTAAGAAGTGAGAAGTGAGAAGTAAGAAGTAGGGACGAAGAGCGGAAGGGGCGGCGAGGGACCTGGTCGAGTCTTGTCTTACTTCTCACTTCTCACTTCTTACTTCTCACTGCACTTCAGTGCCGAGGTGGGATGCAGGATTCTCCGGGTCGGCGGGTGGCGATCATCGCCGGGCTGCGTACCCCGTTCGTAAAGAGCGGGACTCTGTTCCGCGACGTCCCCGCCGTAGCCTTGGCCCGGCACGTCGCCCGCGAGTTGCTCATGCGGAGCGAGGTGGACGGCCGGGAGGTGGATGAGGTCATCTTCGGCCAGGTGGTTCCCTCGGTCCTCACCCCCAACGTGGCGCGGGAGGTGAGCCTTCTCCCGCAGTTTCTCCCCAGCGTCCCCGCCTACACCCTGAACCGCGCCTGCGCTTCCGCCGCGCAGGCGATCGGCAATGCCGCCGACCAGATCGCGGTCGGTCACGCCGACACCATCCTCGCCGGCGGCGTGGAGTCGCTGTCCGACATCCCTATCCTGCACTCCCGAGGATTCAGTCGCGTGCTGATGGACGCGACCAAAGCCCGTGGCCTGGGGGGCCGGCTCTCCAGCTTCGGCCGGCTTCGCCCACGGGACCTGATTCCGGTCTCGCCGGCCATCGCGGAGCCGTCCACCGGAGAGACCATGGGTCAATCGGCAGAGAAGATGGCTAAGGAGAACGGCATCAGCCGGGAGGAGCAGGACCGCTTCGCCTTGATGAGTCACCAGCGGGCCGCGGCTGCCACCAACGACCGCCGGCTCACCGCCGAGATTGCCCCCTGGTTTGGAGGCCCCGGCATGGATCAGCCCTTGACCTCGGACAACGGGATCCGTTCCGACACCTCGCTCGAGGCGCTGGCTGCTCTGAAACCGGTGTTCGACCGAAAGTACGGCTCGGTGACCGCGGGAAACTCGAGCCCGCTCACCGACGGCGCGGCGGCCGTGCTGCTCATGGCCGAGGAGAAGGCGCGGGCCCTCGGCCATACGCCGCTGGCTTTCATCCGCAGCTACGCGGTCAGTGCGGTAGATCCCGGTTGGCAGCTGCTGATGGGGCCCGTATATGCGGTGCCGAAGGCGCTCGAGCGGGCGAGGATCAGCTGGCGCCAGCTGGGGGCAGTGGAGATCCATGAGGCATTCGCGGCGCAGGTGCTCTCCAACGTGCAGGCATGGGGGTCGCAGGCCTGGGCCGATCGACTGGGGCTCGGCGCACCGGTGGGGGACGTGGACTGGAGCCGCACCAACGTCATGGGCGGGTCCATTGCCATCGGCCACCCGTTCGGCGCGACCGGGGCGCGGCTGGTCACGACGTTGGCGAACGAGATGCGACGCCGAAGCGTGGAGTTCGGCTTGCTCTCCATCTGCGCGCAGGGAGGGATGGGGTATGCGATGGTGCTGGAGCGTTGACTTGCGACCTGTGACCTGAGGCTGCCCCGTGTCTGCCTTTACTACCACCCTGGAACGCTCGGTCGCGGTCGTCACCTTCGATCTCCCCGGCGAGCCGGTGAACAAGCTCAACGCCGCGGTCAAGGTCGAGTTCGAGGCGCTGCTGATTCGCCTGCGAGATGATCCGGCCATCAAGGCGGTGGTGCTCATCTCAGGCAAGCCCGACAGCTTCATCGTCGGCGCCGACATCGAGGAGTTCACTGCCCTCACCACGCGGACCGAGGCGGAACGGCTGAGCTTCGAGGGGCAGGAGATGGTGAGTCGAGTGGAAACCCTCCCCAAGCCGGTCGTTGTCGCGATTCACGGGACCTGTCTCGGCGCCGGGTTGGAGCTCGCGCTGGCCTGTCACTATCGGGTGGCCAGTGATCATCCCAAGACCCAGCTCGGCCTTCCCGAAGTCCAGCTGGGCCTCCTCCCCGCTGCCGGCGGGTGCCAGCGGCTGCCCCGGCTGATCGGTCTGCGCCCAGCGCTGGACATGATCCTGACCGGCAAGAACGAGCGCGCCGCCAAGGCGTATCGGCTCGGATTGGTCGACGAGCTGGTCCCGGTCAGCATTCTCAAGCCGGCGGCAGTCGCCGCGGCCGAGCGGCTGGCGGAGAAAAAACTCACCCGGCGCGCCCCGAAGGGCGGAATGTCCGACGCGCTGCTGGAGCGCACTCCAGCGGGCCGGCGGCTGATCTATCGCGCCGCGCGCAAGAAAGTCGAGGAGAAGACCGGTCGACACTACCCGGCGCCGCTCGCTGCTCTGGAGGCGGTTCGGGTCGGACTGGAGCACGGGATCGCGGCCGGCCTGCAGCAGGAACATCATGCCTTCGGCGATCTGGCGGTGGGAGACGTCTCCCGCAAGCTGGTCCAGATCTTCTTCGCTTCCGCCGCGCTCAAGAAGGACGATGGCATTCCGCCGGGCAGCGCTGTCCCTCGCCAGATCCGCCGACTCGGCATCGTCGGGTCGGGCTTCATGGGCGCGGGCATTGCGGCGACCGCGGTGCTCAACGTGGAAGTCGATACCCGGCTCAAAGACGCCGATCTGGCCCGGGTCGGAAAGGGACTCCATGCCGCGACCGGCCTGCTCAAGGAACGGCTGAATCGCAGGCGACTCACCCGGCCGCAATTCGAGCGCCTGAGCGCGCTGCTGTCGGGCGGGGCGGATTACAGCGGCTTCGGCAGAGCCGATCTGGTGATCGAGGCGGTGTTCGAGGAGCTGGAGGTGAAGCGGCAAGTCCTCGCCGAAATCGAGGCGGTAACCCGCCCCGATGCCATCTTCGCGAGCAATACCTCCACCATTCCCATTCGTGAGATCGCCGCGGGCGCGGCCCGTCCGGACCGTCTGCTGGGTATGCACTTCTTCTCCCCGGTGGAGAAGATGCCGTTGCTCGAGGTCATTCCAACGGACGCGACCAGTCCGGAGGCGATCGTCACCGCGGTGCGCTTCGGGCGCCGCCTGGGCAAAACGGTCATCGTCGTCCGGGACAGCCCGGGCTTCTGGGTCAACCGTATCCTGTCGCCCTATCTGAACGAGGCCGCGGTGCTGCTGGAGGAAGGTGTTCCCATCGAGCTGATCGATGGAAGCATGACCGCCTGGGGATTTCCGGTCGGTCCCGTCGCACTGCTGGACGAAGTCGGCCTTGACGTGGCGCAGAAGGCCGCGAAGGTGATGTACGAGGCGTTCGGCGAACGAATGAAGCCGGCGGGACCCGTGGGCCGGTTGTTGGGCGCCACCCGGTTCGGCCGGAAGAACGGACGCGGCTTCTACCGCTATCACAATGGCCACAAGGCCGGGGTCGATGACTCGGTATATCCGCTGTTGGGCGTTCGGCCGTCGGAGAGTATCGCGCCCTGGACGGTCGAGCGGCGGCTGGTCTACATCATGCTGAATGAGGCGGCCGCCGCCTGCGCGGACCAGGTGGTGCGCAGCGCCCGCGACGGCGACCTCGGCGCAGTGTACGGGATCGGGTTCCCCCCATTCCGGGGAGGGCCCTTGCGCATGATCGACGATCTCGGCGCCGGCCGCGTGGTGGATGTGTTGAAGGAGCTGCAGGACCAATATGGCGAGCGCTTCGCCCCGGCCGATGCGCTGGTGGATATGGCGCGCCGGGGAGGACGCTACTACCCTGCCGCCTGAGAAACGATTCGCCCGGAAACGAGCACCTCTCCCGCCGCCGCGCTCCAATTCCAAAGCGTAACGTCCGAGCGTGATCTCGCTCACGCTCACCCACCACTCGCGCCCTAGAACGCACCGCTCGTTCCCCCGATTGCGCAGATCGTTCCACTAGATCCGCTCACTGCGGCAGAATTGTTGGTCCCACCTCGGGCGACTCCTATGTTCTTCCCGTCGCACCGCAGCATCTGCCTCTCGCGACGGGTCTGTTCCGCGCTGTGTGTCGGCGCAGTGAGTGTGTCTACGCGAATACTCGGGTTCGATGACTCACCGGTTCTCGGTCGGCGCTCCCTCCACCAATACCCGGTTCTCTCCGAAGGATGTGCTCCCGAGCAGGTCGCCGGCCACGCCAGGCGTCAACACCGAACTTTATAGGAGAAACCTCATGAGACTTCATCGTGTGACCATATGGCGCGCGCCCCGTGCGACCTTCGTCGCCTGCGTCATCGCGTCGGTGCTCCCGGCTGGCGGCGAGGCGCAGCAGCCGGCCCAGCGACAGCAGCCGGTCACTCTGAGCGGTCGGGTGACCAGTGACCAGGGAACTCCGCTGAGCTCGGCGAGCATTGTGATTCAGCAGTTGAATCTGACAAGCACCAGCCGCAATGACGGGAGCTACTCTATCGTGATACCCGGCGCGCGGCTTCCCAGCGGGCCGGTCACGGTGAGCGCCCGCCTGCTTGGCTTCAAGCCCTCGGCGGCGCAGGTCAGGCTGGCGGGGACGGTCACCCGGCAGGATTTCACGCTGGCCGAGAATCCGCTCAAGCTGGGCGAGATCGTGGTGACCGGTGCCGGAACGGTGTCCGAGGTGGAGAAGCTAGGGACCGGGCGCAGCGCGGTGGATTCGAGCGCGATCACCCGGAGCAACGAGCCGAACGTGGTCAACGCGCTCGCCGCCAAGGCACCCAACGTGAGCGTCACCTCGAGCTCCGGCGATCCGGGCGCCTCCAGTTACATCCAGATCCGGGGCCAGACCACCATCACCGCGTCCGACGGCCAGCCTCTCATCGTGGTGGACGGCGTTCCGATCGACAACTCGATCAACTACAACAACCCATTGAGCGGCGCGCTCAACTCCAGCGCCGCGCCTCCCAACCGCGCTCTGGACATCAACCCGGATGACATCGCCAACGTCGAGATCCTGAAGGGCGCCGCCTCGGGAGCGATCTACGGGTCTCGCGCGGGACAGGGTGTCATTCTGATCACCACCAAGCACGGCCAGCCCGGTCCCACGCGCTACTCGCTACGGACCTCCATTGCGCTCGACCAGCATGGCCGCTTGCCGGAGTTTCAGCGCAAGTACGGCCTGGGCAGCGGGGGCGTGTCGCCTTCCTGCGTGCCCGGCGGCGAAACCAACTGCATCGTGCCGTTCGCCCAGGCGGGCAGCTGGGGTCCGGTGCTCGCCCCGGGGACCCCAACCTTCGATCACTCGAATGAGATGTTCCAGGACGGCTACACCACCGATAACACCCTCACCATGTCGGGCGGCAACGAGCGGACCACCTTCTACCTGTCCGGCGGCTACAACTACGATCGCGGCATCATCACTGGCCCCAACAGCCACTACCGCCGGATCGCGGTTCGGTTCAACGGATCGCATCGAATCTTTGACAACCTGAAGGTCGGCGCCAATGTCGCCTACACCGACGGTCGGGGCGATTTCGTGGTAAGCCGCAACAGCACCGACGGGCTGCTCCTGGGCGCCTGGCGGACGCCGCCGGAATTCGACAACCGGCAGTATCTCGATCCGGAGTTCGGGCTGCAGCGCTCCTTCCGCTTCCCCAATCCGGGACCGGGCTCGGAGCAGGAGAGCCGGATCTACGACAATCCGTTCTTCGTCGCCAACCAAAACCTCGCGGTCTCGGATGTCGGCCGCACCTACGGCAACGTGAACGCGGAGTTTACTGCCACCCGCTGGCTGACCTTCAACGAGACGCTGGGCCTCGACTACTCGAACGACGAGCGAACCCAGGGCTGGCCGTGGCAGACCTCAAACTCGACCGTCGCCGGCGTGACCGGCGTTGGCGGGGTCGACGCGGGATATATCCGCACCAGCCAGATCGACCACAACCTGACCGCGACGGCGCACTACCGCCTGAGCAAGGTGTGGTCCGGTACGGTCACGCTGGGGCAGAACCTCAACTCCAACAGCTATCAGACCCGGCAGACGGTCGGTACCGGCCTCATTGCCCCGCAACCGTTCAACCTGGGCAACACGGCACAGCAGCTTCCACCCTACGACTACGAGCAGACGGTCCGACTGGAGTCGTACTTCGGACAGGTGACCGCAGACCTGTGGAATCAACTGTTCCTCACCGCCGCTCTGCGCAACGATGGCGCATCGTCGTTTGGCGCCGCAGATCGTCGCAGCTGGTTCCCCAAGGGGAGCGCCGCCTGGACCTTCTACCGCGGCGGGCAAGGGGAGAAGCGTTGGCTCACCTTCGGCAAGCTGCGGGCCGCCTACGGGCAGAGCGGCACCCAGCCCCAGCCCTACCTGCTGGCGAGCGTCTTCAACTCGACTACGCTGGCGGAGGGCGGTTTTGGGCCGGCTTCGTCCACCCAAATCGGCGGGGTCGGCGGACTCGTGACCCGCTACAACCTGCCCACCGAGACACTCGGCCCCGAGCGGGTGAAGGAGTTCGAGACCGGCATGGACCTCGGTCTCCTGGGCGACAAGGCGGACTTCGGCATCACCTATTATCGCCAGAATTCCAGCGGCGTCATCCTCAACATCCCCGTGGCCGGCAGCACCGGGTATACCGAGAAGCCGGCGAACGCGGCCTCACTGCGCAACATCGGCGTCGAGCTCGCGCTCAACGTCCGGCCGATCACCACCAAGGATTTCTCCTGGGAGGTGGGCGCCCAGTGGGCTGACAACAAGAGCCTGGTGACCGACCTGGCCGGCGTCAGCGTGGCGCCCTTCCCGTTCAGCGGCGGATCGAACGGGCTGGGAGTGCAGGGCGTGGCGATTCAGGGCCAACGGGTGGGGGTGTTCTACGGGACCGATTTCGTTCGCTGTGGCCGGGGTCTGGTCATCAACGGCATGGACCTCGACAACACCCCGGGACAGTGCCAGGGCGCACCCAAGGGCGCGCTGTACATCGACGGCACCGGTTACCCCCAGCTGGATGCCTCCAACAACTACGTCGTGGGCGATCCCAACCCGGACTGGACCGGTTCGCTTCGCACCTCCTTCCGGTTCAAGCACGTCTCGCTCAGCGGCCTGCTCGATATCCGACATGGAGGCCAGAACTACAACGGCACCCGCGGAGCCATGGATCACTTCGGGACCTCCAAGGAGTCACAGGTGCTGCGCGATGGCGGGAACTTCGTTTTCGGGCAGACCTATCTGCAGCAGCACGTGGCAGGACCCGGTGCCGGAATGGCGGTCCCCCTGAACGAAGCCTGGTTCACCGGGCCGGGCGGCGTGTTCAACGGGCCGGTGTCGCTGTTCATCGAAGACGCCGGTTTCGTGAAGCTGCGTGAGCTGTCAATCGGCTACACCCTGGACGCCCCCTGGATCAATCGGGTCCTCGGCTTCAGCAGCGTCGACGTCCGGCTGGCCGGCCGCAACCTGGTCACCTGGACGAAATACACCGGCATCGATCCCGAGACGTCCCTCCTCGGATCGGCCACCTCGGTCCGCGGGATCGACTACTTCAACGAGCCGCAGACCCGATCGTTCGTCTTCTCACTCACCCTCAACCGCTGATGACCGGCGAGCACGAGAGGAGTACAGCCATGAGACGGGCGTCGAAGCTCGGAGCCGTCGTGGCCCTCGCGCTGGTTGCGGCGGGGTGCAGCGACTACCTGACCGGTCCCGGCGTCAGCCAGGACCCCAACAACGTCAACAAGCTTACCCGGCCGGGTCCGCTCTACATCGGCATCCAGGCGGCCCAGGCCGTGCAGTTCGAGAGCCAGCTGGCGCGCAATGCGACGATGTATATCCAACAGATTTCCGGCAACTCACGCCAGCAGATCGGGTACGACCGGTACACCATAGACCCGGTGACGATCGACCCCTACTGGACGTCGGTGTACGGGGCCAACCGAACGCTGAACGGCGGTGGAGGCCTGCTGGACATTCGGAAGGTGCAGCAGCTGGCCCGAGCCGTGGGCGACTCGCTGTACATCGGGGTGGCCAAGGTGTTCGAGGCCCTGGTCATGGGTATGGCGGCCGATATCTGGGGCGACATTCCCTACCGTGAGGCGGCCGATTCCAACAACCAGACCCCGGCCTTTGACCCGCAGCTGCAGGTTTACGCCGATCTCCAGGCCCAGCTCGATTCAGCGATCAACGTGTTCTTGCCGGCCACCGGGCCGACCAATCTGGGTCCGCCGCAGGACAATGCCGAGCTCATCTATCAAGGCCGGGACGCCGCCGGCATCCGGGAGGTCTACACTGAGGTGGCGCACTCACTCAAGGCCCGGCTGTATCTGCACACCGCGGAGGTGGACCCTACCTCCTACGCCAAGGCGCTGGCCGAAGTCCCCCTGGGTATCAGCACTCCAAACAACGATTTCAACTGGTTCCACGACGCGACGCCCAACGGGAACAACATCTGGTTCCAGTTCATGAATACGCGGGGAGACATCGGGCCGGGCGCAGCCATGATCCAGATCCTCAAGCGCCGAATCGCCGCGGGGGTCTCCGACAGCGCCACGATCAACTACTACTTCCAGCAGGCCACCGACGACGCCGGCACACCGCTCGGATTCTTCGGGTTTCGGCCGGCCGGCGCCACCGGGCTGCAGGTTGCCCCTGGGATCGATCCCGGCGACGGAGCGCCGGGCGGGTTCTACTCCACCTTCAATTTCATCAACCCCAACGTGGACGCGGGTGACTTCCGGCAGCCGGAGATCACCTACGATGAAACCCAGTTGATCGGGGCCGAGGCGGCCTTCCAGACGGGCGGTCAGGCGGCGGCCCAGCCGTTCCTCGATGCCGCTCGAGCCAATCGAGGCTTCGGCGCGCGGGGGGTGACGGAGAACATGTTCCCGCCGCTGCCTCCGGTCCCCGCCACGTTGGAGAACATCATGGAGGAGAAGTACGTCGCCCTTTTCCTGAACATCGAGGCCTGGAACGACTACAAGCGAACCTGCCTCCCGGCGCTTGCGCCGGCGCCGCCGCTGGGCAGTACGACTCCAGGGATCTCGCCGATCGCGGGCCGGATGCCCTACGGGATCAGCGAGATCAATGCGAACCCGCATACGCCCAACGTATCTCCCACCGGGCAGAACCCCAATGATCCGACTCCCTGCCCGGTGCTCAACTACACCAGCTCGACACCGCTGGCTAACTAAACTGCAGGGAGCAGGGAGCAGGGAGATGTGAGGAGTGAGGAGTGAGGAGTGAAGAGTGAGGAGTAAGGAGTGAAGAGTGAGGAGTAAGGAGTCGGTTCTGGAGAAGCAATGCGTCAGGGGCGACAGCCCACGCTGCGGGCGCAGGCACTCTTCATTTCTTCCTCCTTACCTCTTACTCCTCACTCCTTACTTCTTTCTGCTTACTGCTGGCTGCTATACCTACCGTCCGGTAATCGGGCCCGTGCCCATCGTAGGATCCCGAGTCGATCTCGAGCTGAACGATGAGGGGAGCCGAGCCCTTGCCGGCCAGGTGGGGCGGGACACCGAGCACCTTCGGGGGACGGTGGTGCGGGCCGACAGCGCCGCTGTCGAGCTGGCGGTCCAGGCGGTGGAGAATTCCCGGGGTGAGCCCACCGATTGGAATGGAGAGCGGGTCCAGGTCCCTCGCCGCTACGTGGAACGGCTCCAGGAGCGCCGGCTCTCCGTGGGAGGCACCGGCATACTGGGCGGGGCGGTCGCGGCCAGTCTTATCGCGGCCTACAAATTGTTCGGTGGGGGGAGCACCTCCCAGGGGCCGCTGGGCGGTGGGCCAGGGGGAACGCCAAGGTGAGAACCAGTGAGCAGTAAGAAGTAAGCAGTAAGAAGTAAGAAGTAAGGAGTGAGGAGTGAGGAGTGAGGAGACAGTAACCCGATAGCCTCTAGCCTGTAGCCTATAGTCCATAGCCCATAGCCCTATACCTGCCCCGCAGGCGGCTAAAACACCCCTATTGCCGACCGCCTGAGGTCGCTCTCCAGGGTCCATTCTACGTATTGCCCCGGCTGGACTACCACCGTCTCGGTGATCACCGACCCCGAGCCGCCAATGGGGTGGCCGACCAGCCGGATCTCGCGTCCCTGGCCCAGCAGGCGAGCCGGCAAGGCGAGACTGACCGAGCTCGAGGCGCTGGCGGTACCGACCCGGGTACTCTGACCGTCGTGCACCACGAAGATGATGACGTCGAGCCAGTTGTGGTTGGTGACTTCGAGAGGAATGTCTTCCGTGCTCTCGGCCGGAGCTGGGTTGGCTGTGGAACGGGAATGGTGTGAGCAGCCCACCAGAGCGGCGCCGAGGAGAAGGCACCCCCTGAGGCTTCGAGCCGTCGCCCGGTAAGGCAGGCTCATACGCGAGCCCTCGATCTAACGCTCCTCATCCTTGCCCAGGAGACGGCGCAAGTTCACCCGATAGCGTCGAGACGAGGGTACCTGCGATCCGTCATCCAGAATGACCAGGTACTCCCCGTTGAACCAGCTCTGAATTTCCCGAATCCGCTCCAGGTTGACGATCGCCGAGCGGCTGATGCGGACGAACTGGTCGGGATCGAGGTGCTGCTCGATCCGCACCAGCGCTTCCCTCTGCTGGTAGATCCGCTTGGCGGCATGAACTCGCGTCAGTTTGCCGGCGGCCTCGACCCAATCGATCGATTCCGTCTTGATGAAGAAGGCGCCTTCCGGACGCCGGATCAGGAGCCGGGCGCGTCGATGCCGTTCGGAATCGCGCTGGTCTAACAGGGCAATCAGGCGATCCTGCGCGCCGGAGTCCCGTCTTCCTCTGAGGATCGCGCGCGCTCGTCCCAGCGCCACGCGCAGGCGGTCGGGCTGGACCGGCTTCAACAGGTAGTCGAGAGCGTGGACCTCGAACGCCTGGAGAGCGCAGTCCGGACAGTTGGTGACGAAGATGACGCCCCCGACTAACTGGTTATTGAGGCTGCGCGCGAGCTGGATGCCGTCCATGTCAGGCAGCTGGACATCGAGCAGAAGGACGTCGGGGATTTCTCGCCGAAGCAGCTCGAGGGTGCCTCGGGCGGTATCCGACTCGCCCACCAGCCGGACATCCGACCCCTCCTCCAACAACTGACGTACTCGTTCGCGTGAGATCGGATCGGGGTCCGCCAAAACCGCACGCAGTCGCGGAATGGGCCGGGTAGGAGGGAGGAGCGGGCGGCTGGCGGTCGGCGGCGGTTCAGGGGGTACGACCCATCCGCCGCCGGCGATCCGCCGGGCGTCCGCACTTCGAGGAATCGAGTACATACGGCCTTCTGCTACTGCCCGGAGCTCGCCCGGGTCACCGCGAGTCGATCGTCCTTCATATCTATGACGAGTCTCCCGAGAAAAGGCAAACAGTTGCCCCATGTTCGCGTGCCGTTCGGGCCATCATTGAACGTTTTGGAACAGTCTTGTCATTCCCGACGTATGGGGTTCCCTTACGGAGCAGCAGGGTGCTCCCCGCGGAATCCGAGGCTGGAGTTCGTTACGTGCCCGACATCGCCGACCGCCTGCGGGCTGCCATCGCCGATCGCTACCTCATCGAGGAAGAGATCGGCCGCGGCGGAGCAGCCACGGTTTACCTCGCCGAGGACCTGAAGCACTCTCGCAAGGTGGCGATCAAGGTGCTCCGGCCGGTGCAGGGCGCCGCCTATGAGCCCCAGCGATTTCTCCGCGAGATTCGGATCGCGGCCCGGCTGGCCCACCCTCAGATTCTTCCGCTGCACGATTCCGGCGAGTGCGAGGGACTGCTCTACTTCGTGATGCCCTACGCCGGCTGCGAGAGCCTGCGCAACCGGCTGAATCGCGAGGGTCAGCTTCCCATCGACGTGGCCCTCCGGATCACTCGCGCCGTGGCGAGTGCCCTGGGCTATGCCCATAGACACAACGTCATTCACCGCGACATCAAACCCGAGAACATTCTGCTCCATGAAGGCGAGCCCGTGGTGGCCGATTTTGGAGTGGCCACCGCCATCTCCGCCGCGGGTGGCGACAACCCCTACATCACCGACCGGGGGTTCACCGTAGGCACCCCGGCGTACATGAGCCCGGAGCAGGCCAGCGCGGAAACCGGCCTGGACGGCCGGACCGATCAGTACAGCCTGGCCTGCGTGCTGTATGAGATGCTGGTGGGCGAGCCTCCCTTTGCCGGGACCGGCCCGCGGGCCACCATGGCCCGCCACGCGATCGAGACCCCGGCGCTCATCCGCGTCCGCCGCGGAGGAGTGCCGGCCGCAGTGGAGCGGGCCCTGATGAGGGCGCTCTCCAAGGAGCCCGGTCAACGCTTCGGCAGCATGACCGAGTTCGCCGAAGCACTGGTTGCGCCGACCACCGAAATCGTGCCGGCTATCTCGCTCTCGAGCCGGGGAGAGAGCCGCGCCATCGCGGTGCTCCCCTTCGTGAACGCGAGCGCGGATCCGGAGAACGAGTATTTCAGCGACGGCATGACGGATGAGCTGATCACCGCGCTCACCCAGGTCGAGGGTCTGCAGGTGGCCTCACGCACCTCGGTGTTCGCGCTCAAGGGCCTGCGTGAAGACGTCAGAACCCTGGGGGCCCGGCTCAACGTCTCTGCCGTGCTGGAGGGTACGGTGCGGCGAGCCGGCAATCGTCTGCGGATCACGGTGCAGCTCACCGAGGTCACTGGTGGACGGGGGCTCTGGTCCGAGCGCTACGATCGAGAGATCGCCGATGTCTTCGCCATCCAGGACGAGATCGCCCGCACCATCGTCGCGACGCTCAGGACGACCTTCCTCGGCGAGCTCGGCGACCCCACGCCGGTTCGGTACACCGCCAACGTGAAGGCCTATCAGCTCTACCTCAAGGGACGCTATTGGTGGAACCGGAGAACCCAGGCTGCCATCGTGGAGGGGATCAAGTACTTCGAGGAGGCCATCGCCGAAGACGCTGGTTACGCCCTCGCGTACACCGGTCTGGCGGACTCGTATGCGCTCCAGGTGGACTACCGGGGCGCCCCGGTAGTGGAAGGCATGGAGCGCGCCAAGCTCTTCGCCCGGAGGGCCCTGGAGCTGGATGAGACCCTGGCGGAGGCCCACACCTCCCTGGGGTGGGTGACCTTCATCTATGACTGGGACTGGAGCGCGGCCG
The DNA here is from genome assembly GCA_036556025.1 of Gemmatimonadales bacterium. GTDB lineage: Bacteria > Gemmatimonadota > Gemmatimonadetes > Gemmatimonadales > GWC2-71-9 > CAVVWJ01. The sequence goes on from DATBKD010000021.1 coordinate 32,765, forward strand.
ATCGAGAGCTGGTCCGCGCCGTCGAACTCAATCCTCGCTATTCGGTTGCGCGGCAATGGCGGTCCTGGCTACTCATCGCCCTGGGCAACCCCGAGGGGGCCATGGCCGAGGGCCGCCTCGCGGCTGAGCTGGATCCGACCTCGGTGTCGATCCGGCGCAGCCTAGGCTGGCTGCATTACTACGCGCGGGAATACGATGCCGCGCTGGAGCAGCTGCGGCGCGCGCTCGCGATGAACCCCACCGCTGAAGAGAATCATCGACTGTTGGGTCTGGCGTACAGTCAGAAGGGGATGTACGACGAGGCCGCGGCCGCCTTCCGCGAGGCGATCGCCAGCTCGGAGAGTCCCGCGCTCGCCACTGCGGGATTGGGCCAGGTGGCCGCCCTTCGGGGCCGCGCTCAAGAGGCCCGGGGGATTCTCGACGAGCTCTACGCCACCGGTCGGGAGCACTACATCTCCCCGGTAGCGTACGTGATCCTGCACGCCAGTCTGGGCGATATCGACGCTTCGTTCGAATGGCTCGAGCGCGCTCACGCGGACCGCCGGGGGTGGCTGGCCTACCTTCGGGTCGAACCGATGCTCGATCCGCTGCGGTCCGATCCCCGGTTCGCTCGTCTGCTGGAGCGGATGCGGCTCGGCTGATGTCAGCCGGTCCGTACCGAGCGGCGGAAGGCCGAGGGTGACATGCCGGTGTGGCGCCGAAAGACATTGGAGAAATGACTCTGGTCGGCGAACCCGGCAGTCATGGCAATTTCAGCGATAGACCGCGTGGTCCCACCTAGCTCCTGTGCAGCCCGCTCGATCCGAAGCCGACGCACGTACTCGCCAACGCTGCACGCGCGAGCCCGACGAAAAGCCCGGGCGAGCGTGACCGGATGGACTTGTACTGCCGCGGCCAGGTGGGAGAGCGTCCAGTGCGATGCCGTGTCCCCGTGGAGGATCTCCAGGACGTCGCCGAGCCAGGCGGGCTGAGTGCCCGGTCCCCGCACCGAGCTCCGACGAGCCCCAGCGGCGAGCAGCTCCAGCAGCAGACCCTCGATGGCTAAAGGCGCTGCCTGGTCCATCCGCCGAAACTCCTGGTAAATCCTGCCGGTGATCGCCGCCAGCAAGCCACCCTGAAAGGCGACCCGCTCTTCCAGCAGACCGGAGTACGGTCGCACCGTCTCAACCCTGGTAGGATCGACCTCGATCATCAGGCCCCGCACGTCCCCCTGGTCAAAGCGGTCGCAGTGTCGCTCTCCCGCTGGGGTCACCTTGAAGGTGGCCGGCCGGCAGGCGATGGAAGTCCCGCCTGAAATTTCGGTAAAGCTGCCTTGGAGCACGAAACAGATCGTCGGACCGGCGTGGGTGTGCCACGGCAGCGCAGTCCCGTTGGCATGCACCCCCTCGGTCAGGGTAAAACCGCCGACTCTGGCGGTCTTGATCGGGCTGCCTCCAGGAGATGGGAGTCGCTTTCGAACCATCGGGACCTCCGGCCAAGTTCGCAATCAGCCTTCCTAAAGATGACGACGATGGGCGGCCTGTCCACTCACGTGGACCGGCTAGCCCGATACAAATCCGTGTCCCGGGTTCAAGACCACGGTCCCCGCCAACGGTATCTATGGATTGACCGGTACCGTACCCACCCCGGTTAGAAAGCAGGGATCATGCATCGACACGGCTGGTTGGCACCGGCCCTGGTCGCCTTGGCGTGCTCCTCGGGAGATGACGTCTCGTCGATGGGGCCGGGACCTACAGGGGATGTGACTGTCGGCAATAACGTCTTCACTCCGGCCACACTCAATGTCGCGGTTGGCCAGACGGTGACCTGGGTTTGGAATCCCGGGGGCGTGGACCACAACGTCACTTTTGACGACGGCAGTCCTGGTTCCGCTACCCAAAGCTCGGGGAACTTCCAGCGCACCTTTGCCACCGCAGGATCGTTCGCCTACCACTGCAGCATTCACGGAGCGGCTGTCATGCACGGCGTCGTGACGGTCGGCGGCGGCTCCGGGACTGGTGGCGGAGACGGGGGCGGGGGCGGGGATGGGAACGGCGGCGGCGGCGGTGGTTACTACCCTTAGGCCGGGTTGTCCGGCGGCTCCTGTTCGAACCGTTTGAGCCGCTCTGCCCGGGTTTGTGAGCCAGCAGGCGCATCAGGTTTCGTTCTTCAGGCGTGAGTCCGGCCACGCCGTTGCCCTCGCCCGGCTGCGCCGCCAGCGCCTCGAGCAGCTTTCCGTCCGAGAAGCTCTCGAGTACTGCAGGATGGACGTAGTACTTCCGGCAGACGGCCCGGGTGTTGTTGAGCTGCTGCGCAACCTCGTCGACGACCTGGATGATTCTTGACTTGGCCTCTCGTTCGCTACTCGGTGGATCCATCGTCAGCAGTGCCGCCAGTGCCAGAGTCGTCCCCCACCAGGTGCGGAAGTCCTTGGCGGTGAACTCCTCGCCGCTGATCTCCCGGAGATAGTCGTTGACGTCACCCGAGCCGATCGTCTGCTGCTCTCCCGCCTCATCGACATACTGGAACAACTCCTCTCCCGGCAGCGCCTGACACCGCCGCACGATGCGGGCGAGGCGGGGATCGCTCAGAGCGACTTTGTGGGTCTTGCCGCTCTTTCCCCGGAACTGGAACCTCAGGGTAGAGCCCGAGATCTCGACGTGATCATCCCTCAGAGTGGTGAGGCCGAACGACCCGTTGGCCCGAGCATATTCGTCGTTCCCCACCCGGATGCCGGTGCACTCCAGCAGCCGGACCACAGTCGCCAATACTTTCTCGCGGGGCAGCCCGGCCAGGCCGAGATCCCGCTCCACCCGCCGGCGGATACGGGGCAACGCGGCGCTGAAGTCGAGCATCCGGCCGTACTTCGTTTCGTCCCGCACCTCGCGCCAGCGCGGATGGTAGCGATACTGCTTCCGGCCTCGGGCATCTCGCCCGGTGGCCTGAATGTGCCCGTTGGGACTGGGGCTGATCCATACGTCGGTGTAGGCCGGCGGAATCGCGAGCGACCGGATCCGATTCAGGGTGCCGGGATCGCGGACCGCTCTCCCGTCGGGTCCGACATAGCGAAAGCCCTTGCCCGAACGCAGCCGCCGGATCCCAGGCGCACTGTCGCTCACGTACCGCAGGCCCGCGTCCTGCACGGTCTTCACCGTCTCCACTGAAGTCGCCATAGACTGGGAGGAGAATAATCCGTCCCCGGTTGTCGGCGGGTGACGCCAGTCACAGGGTAGCGCCCGGTAGCCCTTGCGCAAGTGTGTTTAGTGATTGTGATGCATAAAGTTCCAGGTCCGCCGGCTGCGGTGCACTGCCTCTACACAGCGCCCAGGAGCCCGGCTACCTTCGGGTGCGTTTTGGCTGGGGCCACTCGCATCGCCGGTTTTCGCGAAAGGAATCCCGTGATCATGCGGCAGGGCCTGCTATGGCTGTCGGAACGGCCCGGCATCTTCCACTTCGTCCGGCGAAATGGCCTGGCCCGGAAGTTCGCTTCCCGTTTCGTCGCGGGGGAGACGATCGACCAGGGTGTCCTCGCCGCCAAGGTGCTGAGCCAGCGGGGGATCACTGCGTCCCTGGATCTGTTGGGGGAAAGCGTGACGGCGGAGGCCGAGGCCCGCGCAGCCCGTGACCAATACCTGCACATGCTCGATCGCATGGCCGAAAGCGGCGTTGAGGTCAACGTCTCGGTCAAGCTCACCCAGATGGGACTCGATATCGACCAGCAGCTCTGCCACGACAACATGGTGAGCATCCTGGACAAGGCCCGCGCGCTTGGCGGCTTCGTGCGGCTCGATATGGAGGGCTCGGACTACACCCAGCGAACCCTGGACTTCTTCCGCCGGCATCTCTTCGAGACCTATGGGGCACACTGCGGAGTGGTCATTCAGTCCATGCTCCGGCGTTCGGAGCAGGACATCGCCGATCTCATCGCCCTGGGAGCTCGGGTCCGCCTCTGCAAGGGCGCCTACCTCGAGCCTCCCGACGTCGCCTTCCCGGCGAAGGCGGATGTCGACCGCAACTACGTTCGGCTGATGGAACAGTTGCTCGAGCGGGGCAACTATCCGGGCATCGCGACGCACGACGAGGCCATCATTCGCGAGGCGCGCCGCTTGGTGCAGTCCCGGGGCATCGCGACCAATCGCTTCGAGTTCCAGATGCTCTACGGGGTACGCCGGGACCTGCAGGACCGGCTGCGGCACTCCGGCTACGGGATGCGGGTCTACATCCCCTTCGGTACCCAGTGGTATCCTTATCTCATGCGGCGGCTCGCCGAGCGGCCCGCCAACATCGCATTTCTGCTGGGCAATCTGATACGGGAGTCGATGCCTCACCGGTGAGCGAGTTCACGCTGGGCGGCTACATGCAAAAGCACGAGCGCGCCGCGGCCTTCGGCGGGAGCGACGGTCAAGCGTACTCGGTGGCCATCTACGTCGAGGACGATCCCGATCCCCGCGGTTTCTTTGGCGCGTCGCTCCTCTTCGTGCGCTGGTCGCCCGGCGGAGAGCGTCCGGTCGGCCATGTAGAGACCGAGCCCCTCGCCTGGGGGCGAACCGCCGAGGAGGCCAGTGACCGACTCAAGAACCTGTCGCTCTACGATGTGAAAGCCGCCCTGGACGAGGCAATCGCCCACGCTCCGGGAGAGTGGTGACGCCGCTCTTCGGCACGGTGCTGGAGCGGGACGGCGCGATCTACCGGGTGGCCGTCGACGGCGCTCAGGTCCGAGCCGTTCTCCGGGGTAAGGCCAAACGGGACACGCCCCGTCTGGTCGTTGGCGACCGAGTCCGTCTGGAGGCCGATCCCCAAGGGGAGCTATACGGCATTGTCGGAGTGGAGCAGCGCTCGGCACTGCTCGAGCGCCGCGTGCCGGAAGGCCGGGGTACCCGCCCTGTCGCGGCCAACATCGATCAGGTCTTCGTGGTCACCGCCAGTACCCATCCCGCGCCCATTCCCCAGCTCATCGACCGGCTCCTCGTCGTCGCCGAAGCCAATGCCATCCCCGCAGCCGTGGTGGTCAACAAGCTGGATCTCGATCCAGGCGCTGACCTGATCGCACGATTTCAGCGGGCCGGTTACCAGGTGTTCGGAACCAGCGTCCCGACCGGTGCCGGCATGACGGCCCTGGCCGAGGCGCTCGCGGGACGGATTTCGGTCGTGACCGGAGCCTCGGGAGTGGGGAAATCGAGCTTGCTCAACCGGGTTCAACCGGGGCTTCGGCTTCGAACCGGAGAGATCAGCGCGAAGGTACGCCGGGGGAAGAACATCACCGTGAGCGCGGTGATGCTGCCGCTCGAGGCCGGCGGATATCTGGTGGATACGCCCGGATTCAGCGAGGTGGGTCTCTGGGGGATCAACCCCCGTGAGCTGGCCGATTGCTTTCCCGACTTCCGCCCCTACCTGGGTCAGTGTCGTTATGCCGACTGCATCCACCGGGGCGAGCCCGGTTGCCGAGTGCGGGCAGCGGTCGATGCAGGTACCATCGCGGCGGATCGGCTGGAGAGTTATCGGGTGTTGCTGGCGGAGCTGGAAAGCGCGCCGGAGGAGTGGGAGTAGGCCGCTTACTGCTTTTTCGTCCATCGCTCGCTATCTCGTGTCTCCACCTTCGCCATCATCCGGTCGAACGCCGCCTGAAGATCGATCCCTTCCCGGTTAGCCATGCAGATGAGCACGAACAGAACATCGGCCATCTCCATCGCCAGGTCGCCCTCCGGCTCCCCCGCCTTCTTGGTCTTCTGGCCAAACCGATGATTCACCTCGCGGGCCAGCTCCCCAACCTCCTCGGCCAGGCGCGCCAGGTTGGTCAAAGGGTCGAAGTATCCCTCCTCGAATTGGCTGATCCAGGCATCCACCCGGCGCTGGGCATCGGTGAGGGGCATGAATGAGAGTCTCCGCAGCTCGCCCATCAACGCGTGGCTGCCGCTGTTTCCTTCGCTTGTGACCTGTGACTTGCGACCTGCGAGTGCAAGGCCTGGATCAACGCCTTCATGAACTGCGGCAGGTCGGCCGGTGTCCGGGACGAGATCAGGTTGCCATCTACCACAACCGGGCTGTCTTCCCACAGCATGCCGGCATTGACCAGGTCGTCCTTGATGGCCCCCACGCTGGTGCCCCGCTTGCCCCGTACGATTCCCGCCGAGATCGGAACCCAGCCGGCGTGACAGATGAAGGCGACCGGCTTCCCGGCGTCGTAGATCTCGCGGGTCAGCTGGAGCAACTTCTTGGATCGGCGCATGACGTCCGGCGCATAGCCGCCCGGAATCACCAGGCCGTGAAAGGAAGCGGACGAGAGGTCGTCCACGTTGGCGTCGACGGTAAGTGGGTAGCCCCGCTTGCCCTGGTAGGTCTTCTCCCCCGTGCCCGCGACCACTGTGCGGGCGCCCTCCTCCTCCAGCCGGATTTTGGGGTACCAGAGCTCCAGGTCCTCGTACAGGGGCCCGGCGAAGAAGAGAACGGTGGTGCCTTGCAGTGTCATAACGCGCTCGAGTAGGTGTCTACGCTAAGTATACCTCCGTCCACAGAGCCCAAGAGGGTTGGTCATGACTCAATAGCTGGACCAGCTGTCGGTCCAGGCGTTCCGCAGCCGCTGCAGGGATCCGAGCCGGTTCAAGGCCATGTCGATGTTGCAGGAGTTGTACTGGAAGGTCTTGTTGCCGTTCCCCACGGCCTCCTGAGGGACAGCGACCCCGGTCTTGATGTTGAGGCCGGTGACCACGGCCCCTTCGACCGTGTTGTTGCCGTTCGACGTGAGCGTGCCGCCCACCAGCACGATACCGCTGTACTGAAAGCTGCCGCTCAGCGTCAGATTGCCGGTAACGATCAAGATCCCCTTTCCGTCGGTCGAGCCGCCATTCAGACTGAGATCTCCGTTGACCCTGATCACCGGCCAGGTGTTCATCACGGTCGCGTTGGGCCAGCTTCCGGTCGGAATCGTGATGTCGGGCGTGATCGCCGTGCCGGCCGTGATCCCCGCCCAATCGATGTGCACCGCATCCTTGGCCGTGCCACCGATCCCCGGGGTTCCCAGGTCGATCGGGGCGTTGTCGGGATTCCCGTTGATCGGGTTGGTTTGGCCACTGTACGTCCCGCCCGGCACGGCCACACCGGGGATCGGGGGCTTGCCGCTGCCGGCGCAGCCGTCGTTTCCGTCCAACGCCCCGGAGTTGCCGTTCTTGTCCAGGCCTGAGAGGCTCGTGAACGCGGCGTCCAGGTCCAGGCTGGCCCGCTGCCAGATGGCGTACTGCGCAACCGTCCGCTCAGCGGGTGGCGCGCTGGCCCCGTAGCGGGTGGCCGTCGTGTTCGTCCCCCGAGCGGTGACGACGAATATCGCGGGCAAAGCGCCGGAGGAATCGCGCAGTCGGCGCAGGGAGATCTGCGCCGTGCCGCCGGGCAGACCGGTGATGGTGCTGTCGTGGCTGGCGGGAGGCATGCCGGAGCCGGCGATGGCGTTGAAGTACTGTTCCATTCCCGATTGCGCCACCGCGAACGCGTCGACCTGGGCCTGCTCGTCGCTGGTCCGGCGCCGCTCCGAGGAGAACCGCGAGGTGCTCACCACCACTGCGATTCCCAGAATCACGATTACGAGCAGAGTGAGAGGGAGCGTCGCTCCCCGACGTTCGGACCACCATGACATGGCTTCCTCCCGCTTCAGGTCAGTCCGGCCGGTTGGAGAAGAAGATCGAGGTCGTCAGGTTCGTAGCCTTGGGGCCCGCACTGCCACGCGGCGCCCGCTCGCTCTGACCATCCAGCCGGAACTCGAAGCCGCGAATGGATGAAAGCAGGCCGGGCACCGCGCTCTGCGCCGTCGGATTGTTGTCCACGTAGAAGTTCACCCGGGCGCTGGTGTCGAACGGAGTGGCCAGCTCTTCGCCGAGGTTGGGGGTCAGCAGTGTTCGCCAGAGTCCCACCCGACCGGGGACGCTGGTGGAGGCCTTGAACTCATAGCGCACCCGTCGGAACAGAAAGAAGATCGTGCCGACTGGTGGCACCGGCGACACCGTCCCTGTGACGTTGACCACTTTGCCCGCGGGCGAACCATTGATCGATGGGAGCGTGGTAATGTTTGCCGCGGTGCAATTCGCCACCGTTCCGGCGGGGTTGAGGGCAACGCCGGTGGTGACGTATTGGTACACGCCGTTCGCGTCCCGCCAGGCAAAGCCGGAGAACCCCGACCCGGCGAACATGGTCGAATCCACCGGCAACAGGCTCAGGGTGGTGCCTCCGGCCCCCGTAGAGCACATGATGCCGAACGCGTAGGGCACCCGCAGGGTGAAATCCTTGCCCCCCGCCGCGGCCGCCTCCACTCCCCCGACGGCCTCCACGTCCCGCACGTCGCTATAAAGCCCGTTGATGGTGCTGCGGGCCACTGCCCGAGAGCTCCGCCAGGCCTCCTGCTGGTCCATGAAGCGACCCTGGCTCAGCATCATCTTCACCAGGGCGCTGCCCACAATGCCGAGGACTACCATCGAAACCAGGAGCTCGGTGAGAGTGAAGCCCAAGCCCCGCGCTGTGCGTCGGGTCGTCATCATGGATAGTTCAGCGGTTGGGTGGTGCCGTTCTTGGTTCGTAACACCACGGTCGTGTCGGGATGGAGCAGCGAATTGCCCAATGGGGTCACCACCACCGTCACTCGCCCTGACTGGGATGTCAGATTGCTGACCGTGGTACACCGGGTGTGTGGGAACGGCGCTGTCGTGATGGTCACGCAGTTGGTTCCGGCGGTGAGCAAGTCGAATGGGATGGCATTCAGCATGCCGACCTGCTGGGTCATCGCGGCCGTCTGATACAACCCCTGCGAGCTCGCGCGCGCCGAGCGGGCGGCTTGAAACATCATCGTTCCCAGCACCACGGCGCCGAACGAGAGCAGAACCAGCGAGATCATCACCTCCACCAGGGTGAATCCACTGCTGCACCGGGGTGTGGTCGCGGCACGCTTCATGGCAGGATCCTCACCTGGCCGGCGGTGGTCATGGTGATTACCCGAGTCCATCCGCCGGCTCCGATGCGAATCGTGTCCGGCGCAGAGGCAACTCCCGATGGGAAGACGTCAACGGGCGACGCGGAGAAACTCAGGCTCGTGACGCCGAAGTCCACGTCCCCTGACAGCGAGCGCCGCAGGCGCACGGTTCCTCCGTTGCGGTCCGCAAGCGTATAGGTTTGGGCCGCACAGTTACAGGAGATCCGGATCGGTCGGCGCTGGCGAGCCGCCATGCTGAAGGCAGCTTCCAGGTCGCTGGCAACCGTGGCAGTGGCACGGTTCACCCGGGCGCGCTGGATGATGCGGCCCACCCGCGGAATGGTCATGAGGGTCAGCAGCCCAACCACGGCGAGCGCCAGAACCAGCTCCACGAGCGTGAAGCCCCGCCGACCGGACCGCGTGCCTGGGTGCCTAATAATTAGGTGTAAGCCCATAGTGCGACCTCGGGGGCACAATCTGTACCAGCGATTGAGTTTGGCCTGAACCAGTTGCCCTACCGACTCCTCGGTTTCCCCGCTGCCGGGGCCCGCCAGCTTGACCTGGGCAGTTTGCGGTGCCAGAAATCCGTCCAGCGCAAACTTTTACAGTCCCCAGCTCCGGACCCGACCGCTGGAGGGCTGACCTACCTGAGCTTGATTTTGATGGAGCTTGCATGCGCCCGCGCGACCGCATACTCGCCAATCTCGAATCCATCTATCGCGAGTCCTACGACCGAGCTCGCGAGCTGGGCGACCAGGGCCGCATGGTGGATCTGGAGAGCGCCTACATGAGGGACCAACTGATGCTGGAGATCCTGCTCGATATCCGGGACCTCTTCTCGGTGGCTCCCGCGGCCAGCGGGGGGAGCGCGCTCGAACAGCTCGAAGCAATCCGCCGACTTACCAAGCTTCGGTGAGGACCGAATAGCCCCGCTGCAAGGCCCTGCAGGCCCGATCGGTGAGCAGCGCCGAGGTCGAGTGGCTATCTTAATCCTTCGACGGACCCGGTGACCGTGCCCCTTTTCCCCCGAGCTCAATGGCCACACGCAGCCCCAGTCGTTCCCGAGCCTCCGTCAAGCTGGAAAAGGCGGACCTGCTCGACCTCTATCGAATCATGCTGCTCGCGCGGCGGATCGACGACAAAGAGATCCAGCTCAAGCGACAGAACAAGATTTTTTTCCAGATCTCCGGCGCCGGCCATGAAGCAGTGCTGGCCGCCGCGTCCAAGGTCTTTCGTCCGGCCTACGATTGGTTCTACACCTACTACCGCGATCGGGCCCTCTGTCTCGGCCTCGGCATGACCGCCACGGAGCAGTTGCTGTCCGCCGTGGGCGCCGCCGACGACCCCAACTCCGGCGGCCGCCAGATGCCGTCGCACTGGGGGCACAAAAGCCTCAACATCGTGAGCGCCTCCAGCCCCACGGGAACCCAGTTTCTTCAGGCGGTCGGTTGTGCCGAAGCGTGGCTCCGCTACTCCCACCTCGAGCAGATCCCGGACCGGGCATCGCTATACCGCGCCGATGAGGTAGTCCTCTGCACCGCCGGCGAGGGCACCACCAGCGAGGGCGAGTTCTGGGAGGCGCTCAACAGCGCCACCAACCTTCAGCTTCCTATGGTCTTCCTGGTGGAAGACAACGGCTACGCCATCTCGGTGCCGGTGGAGATCAATACCGCCGGGGGCTCGATCTCCAAGCTCCTGACCGGCTTCCCAGGGCTCTTCATTCAGGAAGTCGACGGCTGCGATGTGATGGCCTCCTTGGACGTGCTGAGCAAGGCGGCAGAATATGCCCGTGCTCGGCGTGGTCCGGCGTTCGTGCACGCGCACGTGATCCGGCCGTATAGCCATTCGCTGTCCGATGATGAGATCCAGTACCGGCCGCCGGCGGAGCGAAAGGCCGATGCGGAGCGCGATCCCATCGCCCGCTTCCCACGCTATCTCGTCGAACAAGGTATTGCGAGCGAGGGAGAGCTGGAGGCTATCGGTCGGCAGGTGGAAGAGGAGGTGCAGGTGGCGGCCGATGTAGCCCTGGCCGCGCCGCAGCCGGCCACCGACACCATCTACCACTATGTCTATTCACCGGATGTGGACCCCACGTCCGAGCAGTTCGATACCGAAGACGACCCGCGCTTCACCGGCGACCCCACCACCATGGTGGACCTGCTGAACGCCTGTCTGCGGGACGAGATGGCTCGCGATCCGCGGATCGTCCTCTTCGGGGAGGACGTGGCTGACTGCAGCCGTGACGCCAACCTCACGGAGGTCAAGGGCAAGGGCGGCGTCTTCAAGGTCACCTGGGGATTGCAGCGAGCCTTCGGCGGCGACCGGGTGTACAACTCGCCCTTGGCCGAGGCCAACATCATCGGTCGGGCGATCGGTCTCGCAACCCGCGGTCTCAAGCCGGTGGTCGAGATTCAATTTTTCGACTACATCTGGCCCGCCTACATGCAGCTCCGCAACGAGCTCGCCTTGATCCGATGGCGGTCCAATAACGCCTTTTCCGCTCCGGTCGTGGTGCGCGTGACTTACGGCGGGTATCTCAAGGGGGGCTCAGTCTACCATTCTCAGACGGGGGCTGCCGTCTTCACTGGTGTTCCGGGGCTGCGGGTCATCTGCCCCGCGACGGCGCTGGATGCCAGCGGATTGTTGCGCACCGCGATCCGCTGCGACGATCCGGTGCTCTTCCTGGAGCACAAGCACCTCTATCGCCAGACCTACAACAAGGCGCCCAATCCTGGCCCCAACTTCATGATTCCGATGGGGAAGGCCAAGGTGGTCCACCCGGGGACCGGTCTGACCGTGGTGACCTATGGCGCCCTGGTGCAGCGGGCGCTCTGGGCAGCCAAGGAGCTGGAAGAGCATCGGGGCATCAGCGCGGAAGTGATAGACCTGCGAACTCTTTCCCCGGTGGACTGGGAAACCATCGCCATCTCGGTTCGCAAAACCAACCGGGTGATCGTGGCCTACGAAGATTCGCTATCGTGGGGATACGGGGCGGAGCTCTCCGCGCGGATCGCGGACGAGATGTTCGCATTCCTCGATGCCCCCGTCCGGCGAGTGGCCTCGACCGACACTTTCGTGGCGTACGCCCCAGACCTCGAGGATGTCATCCTTCCGCAAGTGCATACTCTGCGCGCGGCGATGGAGCAGATTGCCGCCTTTTGAGCCCTCCTGAAAGCCAGTCCATTATGGAAAATGAGCCGGGGACTACTGCCTCGTAGTCCCCGGCGCCACACTGGCTCGCGGCTGTCGAGCCGCCTTAGTGCTGGGAAGCTCTGGATCACTGCTGCTTCCCAGTCTTGACTGCGGTTGCCTATGGCGACTGCTGAATAGGCGGAGATACTCGATTCATAGCCGGGCGCTCGCTTCGTGGGTACCCGTGACTGGGCGAGTGCCGCACGCCCTCCCTTCAATGAGGAGTGCACCGTCATGATTGGAAATTGTCTCGATCTTGTCAAGCGGGAAGAATTACCCATTGAGTCTCGGCCCCTCCTTTCGGATCAGCCTAGCCGCCCAATGGGCATTCGCCTCGTCAACCAGTAGCCTGCTCCCGCCATCAGCGCGATCCCAATGCCCGCGACGGCCCACCAACTCAAGGCCGCCGGTCTGGGCTCTTCAACCGCCACCCGGGCCCAAGGATCACCCACCACGGTAAAGCCGGCCCACTCGGCAGCCGGCGCTCCCCGATGGAGAGCCACGAGCTTCGCTGAGCGGAGTGCCTCCGCCACCGGTGCGCCCTGAGCCAGTTGCTCGTAGAAGTCGTGCACCAGCCGGATAGTGCTGCGATCTCCGATGCGCCACTGGGTCGCAACCACCGACCGGGCTCCCGCGGTGAGCAAGGGCGTGGTGAGCCCCTCGATTCCTTCCCCTGTGACCGCAACACCACTCGCCGTGCGGCAGGCGGAGAGCACCACCAGGTCTGCGCTGAGATGGAGTCCGGCCAGGTCGGCGGGCGAGAGAAAGCCGTCCTCGCCCGCGCCCGGAGCGAGGGCGAGCGCCGTTCGCGCCAGTGAGCTCTCATCCACCAGCGCATGGGTAGCGAGATGGATCACCCGAAAACGGTCGAGGGGCGCGTGTTTGAACCACTGTTCGCTGGCCTGGTCACGCAGCCGAATCTCGGCACCGCCCGGAGCAAAACGAGCGACCTCGCGCGCCTCGTTTCCGCTCCCTGCCAGGCGGGGCAGCCCGCCTTTCGCATCAAAAGCGGAGCGGTAGGTCTCCGACTCTGTCGAGCGGACGTTCCCTCGCTCGTCTTTGAACGCCGGATCACCCAGCGCCAGGATCCGCAGCGGCTGTCCCAGCGCTGGGCCTGGCGGTCGCTCACGCCAAAGCGTCGCCGCCACGGCTGCGGAAGGGGCCAGTCCGATAGCCCAACGCTCCACCGCAGGGACGGTGTCGTCGAGGAGCAAGGCGTCGAAGGGAACTCGGTGGATCGGTCCGTCGGGAACGACCACCAGACGAGTCACCGTCGGCGGCAGCTCCGCAGCCGCTGGTGCGAGCAGGGCCCTGCCGAGAAAGCGTGCCGGCCCCTCGGCGTTTTCCCCGGCTTCGAGGAGGGCGTCCAAGCGCGCAATCGTGGCGGCGAGCGTATCGGCCGGCTGGAGGAGTCGCGCCCGCACACCCGCACGGGCCACGATGAACAGGGTGGTGGGTGCTCCCTCGGCCCCGGCGACGTATTCCAGGAGCGCCGTGTGATCATCCGGCAGGGCGGCGGCGATCTCGGGAGCGGTGCTCGACCGAACCCGGTGGGCTGGAGCACCCGCCGGCATGCCGTTTTCGCGAAGTGCGTCCGCCTGGTTGAGCCGGTCGGCCAGCCCGCGGGCCCGGCGTTGTTCCGCCAGGCCGAACGCCGCGTCGACCCGCCCTCCCTGCACCAGTGCCGCGAGCACTTGGGCCACCGGCCCCTGGGGATCGAGCTCGCCGAGCGCGGTGGCGGCGAACGCGTAGCGCCGCAGGTCATCGTCACCCAGTGATGCCCGCCAGCTCTCCAGTTCCTGGCTCGCCTCGGTGATCTCGCGTTCCGCGCGCTCCAGATTGCCCCGGCGCGTCCACACCTGCGCCAGTCGCACCCGAATCAGGTAGCGGTGCAGCCGGTTGTCGGCCGGGATTCCAGCCAGATAGTCGGTGAAATAGCGCTCGGAGACGTCGAGATCTCCCTGGGCCAGCGCCAGGCGGCCGTGATCGTACCCGAGTGTCGAGCGTGCCTCCTTCTCGAGCCCTCGGGACCGGGCGACGTCTTCAGCGCCTTTGAGCTCGGCCGCGGCCTCGGGCAATTCTCCTCGGCGGAGCGCCAGCTCGGCAAGCTGCCGCCTCGCGAAGAAGGCGTCCTCGAATTCCCCCTCTCGGACCGCGGCGTCGAACATCGCGTGCAGTCCGGGACGCGCCGCGTCGGCGTCCCCACTCACGCTCTGCAACCAGACCTGACTCCGCCGGGCTATCTTGGCGCCGACCGACTGACCCAACGAGTCATACAGCGCAAAGGCCCGGCCGAAGTAGTCGATCGCGCTGGCGAAATCGCCTATCCGAAGCGCCAGACTCCCGAGCCCGCCGTAGGCAAAGGCATAGCGCTCCCGGTTCTTGGAGACGCCGGCCTCTTCCAGCACCCGCCTCAACGCCTGCTTGGCCTCTCCCAGTCGCCCCGCCGATTGGAGCTCGTCGCTCCGCCGCGAGTAGAGCCGCCCCAGCGATGCGTGATCGTGGGTCGCCCGCAGCAGCGACTCAGCCCGATCCATGAGGGGCAGCACCGAATCGATGCGACCGAGGAAACTGTGCGCCACCGCGTAGGAGTCGAGGCAAGTGCCGGCCAGTCGTCGATCTCCCGCGCGCTCCGCCATCGCCAGCCCCAGCCGCAGCAAGGGCAGCCCTGCGGAATCGCCCAGCGCTGCCTGGAGATGACCCCGCCGGCAGAGATAGCTGGCGCGTTCAGGGCTGTCGCCCGGGGGGAGCAGGCGGGCCAGCGAATCCAGCGCCGCGGATCGTGCGGCGGCCCCTTCGGTGGCTCCCCGGGTATTCGCGAAGCCCGCCATCGCGTCGATCTCGCTTCCCCGGTCACGAATCCGCCGGGCGCTGGCGATCGCGCGACGCAAGAGGGAATCGGCCCTCCGGTAATCGCCTTGGGCGTTGGCCAGGTTGTAGAGCCCGAGCTGCGCCTGGACGGTCCAGCCATCGGGCGGGACGCCCGCCGGACCCTGCAGTTTGGCCAGGAGGCGTTCGCTGGTGGAGAACTCGTACTGCAGGTTTGCCAAGCTGGCGAGCCCGAGCAGGGCGGCGCGGTCGGACGAGTCGCGGGTCAGGGCCGCCCGCCAGCGAGTCGCTACGGCTTCGGCACTGTCGTCACTCACCGCCCGCTCGGCCGCGCGCACGATCGCTCGCGGCTGAGGGTTGGCATCTTGGGCTACGGCGGAATGAAAAGGGACGGCGAGCAGGAGAAGTCCTGCAAGAACAACCCGAGACATGCCCCGGTTACTTCATTGCCTCACGGATCTCTCCCGCTGCCGCAATGGCGTTGTCGACGTCGCGAGAGAGGGCTTTGGCCTGCTGGGTCGCCTGGGTAAGGTCGCCGAGCACGGCGGCGACGCCGGCGGACCGGAGTCGCAGCAGATCGAAGCGGACGTTCTGCATGGCGAGCACGCACGACTCCAGGTGACTGGCGACTTGCGACCGGCGGCCCTGGAGATCGACGATGGTCTGGCGCTGTCGCTGCAGCAGGTTCAGGCGACGAGCCCGCTCCGGATCGTCCGGCTCCTTGGAGAGCGCCGCGAGCCGGTCGTCGATCTGGGTCAGCCCCTCGGTATCCAGGTTGCTGTCCATCGCGTGCAGGGTGCGAGCGAGATCGCAGGCGCGCTCGTACAGCGCGTCGACCGTCTGCTGAATCTCCGGGAGCATCTTCCGCTCGGAGGCCGGCAGCTTTTCCATCAACTTCAGAATCGCCACCCGGTCGCCGTGAGCCTGGAGCACGGAGGAGACATGAGCGCCGTATTCATCCGCCTTGGGTGGAGGAAGCTGGCGGGCAAGCCTGGCGCCCGGCCTCGCCAGAGTGGTCTCGATGGCGTCCGGTGCCGGCGGTCGGCTCAGGACATCCCGCCAACTGTACCCTGCCTGCCAGAGCCGAGCGTAGCTCCGCAGCAAACCGATCCCCATGCCGAAGGTGGGGAACAGGAACCACGGATGCTCGATGCCGGTGGCGATGTTGATGCCCATGCAGCCCAGCGATACTGCGGCCCAGCTGGCAAACTGCCCCCGCACCCGCTGGACGATCTTGGGCTCCCCGGTGTCGGGCACCGGAACCTCTCCGCTCTCTTCGCCTCTGCGGCGCAGGTCGCGGCGCTGCAGCTGCTCGGCGCGTCGGGCCGGCACCGGCCGCTGGCCATCGATCGGGCGTTTGTCTCCGGGCCAGCGGGAGCGGTCACCTATCGGCGGCCGGCCTGCCGGTCCGGCTTCCCGAGCCCGGGCCGGCTCGGTGCCGGGGGCGCGGCGAGTCCTCCAGCCCGCACCGGTAGGCCGATAGCCGGTCACGCTCCGGCTTTCCAACGCCCGCCGCAATGCGTCGGCCGATGGCCAGCGATTTTCCGGATCTTTTTCAAGGCAACGACTCACGGCCAGCGCGAGATCGTCCGGAACGTCGGGGCGGCGCGTGCGCAAATCCGGAGCGGGCTCAGTGATCTGCTTCATCAGGATGCCGGCGACCGTGGGTGCGGTGAACGGCAACTCACCGGTCAGCATCTGATAGCTTACGACTCCGAGGCTATACACGTCCGAGCGGCCATCGATTTCCCGCTCTCCTGCGGCTTGCTCCGGGCTCATGAATGCAGGCGTGCCGATCGCCACGCCTGCCCCGGTCAGCGTCGCCCCCGAGGTTGCCGAGAGCGCCTTGGCGATCCCGAAGTCGGTGACCATCACCCGTCCTCGAGTGCCTTCGAGCAGAATGTTGTCGGGCTTGATGTCCCGGTGGATGATGGAGAGGGCGTGGGCGGC
>DATBKD010000022.1:0-7506 GCA_036556025.1 Gemmatimonadales bacterium
GGCTTGATGTCGCGGTGGATCACGCCATGTTGGTGGGCGTAGTGGAGCCCATCGGCCACTTCCCGGGCAATGCGCAGCGCGTCCTCCAGGGGAAGCTGCTTCTCCCGCTGGAGCCGGCCCCGCAGCGTCTCGCCCTCGACGTAGGGCATGGTGAACCAGAGCTGTCCATCGCTCTCCCCCGAGTCCAGCACGGTCAGGATGTGAGGGTGCTGCAGCCGGGCACAGAGCCGGACCTCGCGGAGGAAGCGCTCGGGACCCAGCAGCTGGCCCAGCTCGGCATGCAGCACCTTGAGGGCGACGGGCCGATCGTGCCTCAGGTCATGGGCCAGAAGCACCGTCGCCATACCGCCGCGCCCCAGCTGGCGCTCAATCCGGTAGCGGTCGGCGAGGGACGCCTGAAGGCGATCGAGCATATCGGGCAAGGTGGTTCCAGCGATGGGTTGCCCCGAACGGTATACTCACGCCGGAGGGTGGGCCAGAGCCGGGCCCGGCCCGGAAACACCGAGCCTGGACCGGGCGTAGGGCTATCATTCGTTCCAATTCCTATTCAACACTGGAGGCTGCGTGCGCTCGCTCGCTGTGCTGATTCCCCTCGCTTTGCTCGGCAGTCATGTCGCGCCCAAGTCGGGCGAGGATCTGGTGCGCCAGATGCACGCCAAGTACGACGGCAAGTGGTATCGCAACCTCACTTTCGTGCAGACGACCACGTTCCCCGGCAAACCCGCCGAGACCTGGTACGAGGCGGGAACCATCCCGGGGAAGCTCCGGATCGACATCGCGCCGCTGGACAGCATGAACGCGTTCATGTACGTGGGCGACTCGGCGATCCTGTTTCAGGGCGGCAAGCGGGTGGCGGCACGGGAGGATCGCAATCTTCTCATGACGCTGGGCTTCGACGTGTACGGCCAGGCGCCGGAGACCACCATCGAGCAGCTCAAGGCGCAGGAGATCGACCTGAGCAAGATCCGGGAGGACACCTGGAACGGGACCAAGGTCTGGGTAGTCGGGGCGGCTAAGGGAGACACCAGCACCAACCAGTTCTGGATCGAACAGAAGCGACTGGTGTTCGTGCGGCTGATCCAGGCGCACAAAAGTGGCAAGGACCCGTCGGGTCCGCCGAAGCTGCTCGACATTACCTTCGAGAATTATCAGCCGTTGGCCAAGGCATGGGTCGCGCCCAGGTGCGTAATCAAGGTGAACGGGAAGGAAATGCAGCGGGAGGACTATCGGGATATCCGCGCGGACGTGAAGCTGCAGCCCGACCTGTACGACACGGAGACTTACCACAAGGCAACCTGGATCGAGGCCACGTAGGCGTCATGAGCTGATCAGGACACCCTTCCTTATATAGGTGGGGTCCTCCACCTGAGCGAGGAGAAAGGCCGCCAGGTCCGCCCGGGACACTCGGGGAAGGCCTTTGAGCGCCAGGCGTTCCCCAACCTGGTAGCGCCCGGTGCGGGGGCCGTTGGTGAGCGCCACAGGGTACACCAGGGTCCAATCCAGCTGGCTCCGCTGGAGCACTTCCTCCCCCGCTGCCTTGTCGGCATAGACGTCGCGCAGCAGCAATCGGATCATGATCCGAGCCAGGGGTGGGACGTCGATCCAGGTAGATCCGACGCCATAGGCCGAGGTGAAGATCAACCGGCTCACCCGCTGCGCCTCCATCGCGGCCACTATCTTGGGCACCGCGCGGGCGATCAGATCGCGAGACTTGAGTGACAGGCCGACGCCCAGCGCGCTGACCACGACATCCTGACCTCGAACCGCGGCCGGCAGTGCGGGCCCGCTGTCGGTGACGTCTCCGGTGAGCACCCGTAGATGGGCGTGCTCGACCGGGAGGCGCTTGGGGTCGCGCACGAACGCCGTCACCTGGTGGCCCTGCTCCAGCGCCTGGGTGACGACCTGTCGGCCGGTGGGACCTGTCGCCCCGAGCACGAGCAGCTTCTTGGGGGCCATGATTGCCCTTCCGGCCTAGCGAGCGAACGCCGTCACGGCGGTGGAATCATCGAACATGAGCCACTCGATGATCGAGAGCGGCAGGCTTCCATAGCTGATCAGCTGATCGTGAAACGCTCCCAGCCGAAAGGCGGATCCCTCGCGATCGCGATACCGGCCCAGGAGCCGCATGATCTGCCACTTCCCGACCATGTAGCCGATTTTCTGCGACGGCTGGACCGCGGCTCCAGCCGCTTCCCCTTCCGCGGCCTCCCGATCGAGTCCCCCGGCATCCATGAAGTACTTCACCGCCTCCTCGAAGGTCCACCGGCCGGTCTGCAGGTTGACATCCACGCCGATGCGCGCGGCACGATACCGGCTCAACCGCAGCACCTGCCCCTGTGAGGGGGACTGATCGGCATAGAGGCCCTCGCGCATCAACATCTCCTCGCCATAGAGCGCCCATCCCTCCACGAAGGTGTTGTCCGCATGCTGCCGGCGGATCTCATTCGGAAGATGATTGGCGATCGAGAGCTGAAGAAAGTGGCCGGGAATACCCTCGTGGCCCAGGATCGGGCGAGGGTCCTCGATGGCGGCGCGGATGTAGAAATTGGAGCTCTTGGGGTCGTAGATCGGAATGAAGAAAAAGCCGGTGGGATCCTTGTCGTACACGCCGGGTGGGTTCATGAAGCCGCCCGGGCTGGTCGGCTTGAACGCCTGGGGGAGTTGGCGAATGGAAAATCTGCCGATGTACCACGGGATGGTGACCAGTCGTCTGGCCTGCAGGAAGCGATTGATCTCCAGCTCCCGGGACTCGTAGGATGCCAGAAACCCGGCCTCATCGGCCGGTATGTGACGGCTCCGCGCCGGATCGGGGGAGGCGTAGCTCGGGTGCTTCAGCATCGCCTCCAGCCCACGGTAGCGAGCCAGCTCGACTTCGCCCAGCATGGCAATCTGGGTGGCATTGTAGGGCAACAGGAGGACGTGCTGGAGCAGATAGTTGTACTGGGTCTCCCCCATGGGCTTCCAGTCGGGCATGGCCTGCTGCCGCTGCTCCAGCCAATCGGCGAAATCGTGGATCGCCTGGAGCGCAGCGTCCCTGGCCCGGACCAACCTGGCGCGCTCGGAGGACGAAAGACTGTCCGCGAGAGTCATGAGGCTGGCGGTGTACAGCTCGTCGCCGCCCCGGGCAGACTTGACGGCGAGGTCGGCGAAGATCCGCACCGGATGGGTGAGGTTGGCGCGGGCCGTCGTCAGCAGTGCCGGCACCTGCTCCAGCCGAGCGGCGGCCGCGAGCGCGCGAGTGCGATGCGGGGCGTAGTTCTTCTTGAGCAGGCTGAACACGCCGTTGGCCACCTCGTTGAGGTAGACCTGAGGATTGGACTCCTCCGCCTCGAGCACCCGGCCGAAGAAATCGGCACCCTCCAGCTGCGCCCGGAACAGCAGCCAATCCACCCGGTCGTCCCTGCTCCAGCCAACGGTCGGCATTCCCCTCACACTGTCGAGGAGGGCGGCCACATGCCGCCGAGCAGCCACGATACTCTGGCTGCGAAAGTCGCCCAGCCGGTCGTCCCAGCGGTGCTCGCCCGCATCGCTGGTCGCGACGGGATAGGTCGAATCGCGCCAGACGTAGTAGGCGTGAGCCTGGCTCCGCAGGTCGGCCGGGGTCTGGGCAGCCGTGGCCAGCGGCAGCAGGAAGCCCGGGCCACTGGCCAGGAGCACGAAGGCAAGGTGCCTCATAGAGTCTTCCCGACGGTCAGGGCGCTTTCCTGCCGCGGCGTTTCGAGGCCTTCGGGGCCACCTGCTTTGCCGCTGTGGCCAGGTCGCGCGCCGCGTCGGCCAGATCGGGCAGGTCGGAGGACCCGCTCAGCTTTCCGGTCTGCAGATCGGCACGAAGGGCGCGGCACATCTCGATCCCCCGCCGGGTGCGAAACCGCTGCTGAAAGCCCCGCGGATCACCCGAATTGACAGCCGTCAGGAGACTCCAGGCGCGGAGCCGCAGATCGTCCAGTGCGTTCTTGAATTCCTCCAACCCTGGCGCGCTTACCTCGCCGGCGGCCACCTGGGTCTCGAGAGCGTTCAGGTTGCCGCTGAGCGCCGCTACCTGTTCCTGCCAGACAAGCTGACCCATTATTCGCTCCACTATGCCGAGGTCGCCGAAAGCTAGCGCAGGTGGGCCCTGGCGGCTGGAAGGCCAGTCGGGCGCGCCGTTCCGAATCTGTGACAATCGGACGTTTCCGTCCGAGACGCCGCTGGGTTGCCAGCCTGCCTTAGGATTCAAATATTCGGGTCTCTCTTTTTCGACGTAGCAGGAGGCTATCATGGCAACGAAGGCACAGGCGATTCCAAAGGGATATCACACCGTCACCCCCAGTCTCGTCGTGGACGGGGCGGGTCAGGCTATCGAGTTCTACAAGAAGGCCTTAGGCGCAGAGGAGCTGATGCGCTTTGAGGGGCCCGACGGGAAGATCATGCATGCGGAGATCAAGATCGGGGATTCGGTCGTGATGCTCAACGACGAAATGCCCGACTACGGGGTCAGGGGGCCGAAGGCGATCGGCGGATCTTCGGTCAGCCTGTTCATTTACAAGGACGGCGTTGATGCCGCCTGGAAGCGCGCGATCGATGCGGGTGCGAGGCCGATCCAGCCGCTCGCGGATCAGTTCTGGGGCGACCGGAGCGGGTGCGTCGAGGACCCATTCGGCCACCGCTGGTGGCTCTCTCAGCACACCAAGGACTTGAGCCCTGAGGAAATCCGAAAGGCCGCAGAGGAATTCTTCGCCCAGGCGCAGCCGGCGCACGCTCGATAGCGTCACGCCGTCCTGAGCGCTGGTCCCCGGCCCCCGGCGATTGCCGGGGGCCTTTTCGTGCTAGGCAGACGGAGCCCACAGCCATGCCGCTCCCCGCACTCCGCTCGAATCGCCGTGCGCGTTCAGCAACACTTTCGTCACCACGGTATCGGAGAAGACGTATCGGGGTAGGAGGGCAGAAACCGCGGCCGGCAGTCCGGGCAGATTGGACATGCCTCCGCCCAGGACGACCACATCAGGGTCGAGGACATTGAGCACTGAGGTAAGGGCCCGAGCGAGGCGATCGGTGTAGCGCTCGAGCGCCAGGAGCACATGGGGCTCACTGCCGGCCGCTCCACGGACGATATCGGTGCTCGCGCGCCGGGCACCGGACAGGAGCGCGTAGTCGTGCTCGAAGCCGGGTCCCGAGAGAAACGTCTCCACGCATCCTCGTTTCCCGCAGTAGCAGCTCGGCGCGGTAGCCCGCTCCTCATCGGTCATCCAGGGGAGCTGGTTGTGACCCCATTCGCCGGCGATCTGGTTGGGCCCCTCATGGATGCGCCGATGGATCGACAGCCCACCGCCCACGCCGGTCCCGAGAATCACGCCAAACACGGTCTCGCAGCCCTGCCCTGCTCCGTCGATCGCTTCGGAAAGGGCGAAGCAGTTGGCATCGTTGGCGATCCGGACCGAGCGCGAGAGCCTGGCTTCAAGATCAGCCAGCAACGGCCGGCCGTTGAGCCAGACGGAATTGGCATTCTTGACCACTCCTGTCACCCGACTGACCACGCCGGGAATCCCGATACCGACCGTCCCGGTGCGACCTGTCTCAGTCTCGATCTCCTGGACCAGCCGGGCAACCGACTCGAGCGTTCCCTCATAGTCGCGGCGGGTGGCGACACGCCGCCGCGGAGCAACGAGCCGGTCCCCATCCAGGCCAATCGCCTCGATCTTGGTTCCGCCGAGATCGATGCCGATCTGCATGGACGTCGTGCCTCCTGGAACGCCTGTTCGCGTGAAGTGGGCGAGGAACCTAGGACTCTTGACGGCAGGGGGCCAGGCCCTATACTGGCGCATCCCTCAGACGCTACGAAGCCCGGCGCGGCGATTTCGACTCGATAGCGCAATAACCAGATGAAGCCACCGTTTACTCGGAGCACAGGAACAATGTACGCGACCATACGGCGGTACACCCCGAAGCCGGGGACAGTCGACAAGAAGGCAATGGACGAGCTGAAGCAGCGGATCGAGAAGGGCTTCCTGCCGAAGGTCCAGGACGTACGCGGCTTTCACTGCTACTACGCGATCAACGTGGACAACAAAGAGCTCATCACCGTCGGCCTGTTCGAAGACAAAGCGGGAGCGACCGAGTCCACCCGCCGCGCGGCGGAGTTCGTCAAGACGGATCCGCTCAAGGATAAGCTCGGCACCCCCCAGGTTTCGGAGGGCGAGCTGCTGGTGATGCGGGAGGCCGCGGTCGGAGCCCACTAGCTTCGGGGCGCGATCACTGACCAGAGCCGGAGAGCCGCGCCTCTCCGGCTCTCTGCTTTCTAAGCACTCAGAAGCCTGATCACCTGCCGCAGCCGCCGTCGGTAACTGGAATGCTCCACCTCGAAGCGATGTCGTTCCGACTGCAGGTAGTGAATGCCGCCACCCAGGTCGGGGCGGTCCTGCTTCCGGATCCGGAACTTTCGAAGACCGGCCCCATTCCCCCGCAGCGCCAGGATGTATCGGGCAACTGCCTGCGCCTGCAGGTCCATGAGCCACCAGACACCGCTGTCCGGCATGATCATGCCGAGAATGAAGAGGTTGTCGTACGACGGGTGAAAGACGTGGAGGTGAAAATCCGGCCGGGTGCCTGACAGGTTCAAATGCGCCGGTGCAAGGAACGGAAAGGAAACCTGATAACCGGTTGCAAAGATGATCAGGTCGATCGGCTCCTTGCTTCCGTCCTTGAACCGGACCTCCCGACCCTCGAGCTGCTGCACATCCGGCTTCGGGCAGATGTCACCCTGCCCCAGCGCCTGAAGAATCTGGGCGTTTACGATGGGATGGCTCTCCAGCAGCTTGTGATCGGGCTTGGGCAAGCCAAACTGCTCCGGGCTCCCGACGACGATCCTGAGCAGCAGTTGATCCAGCGGCCTCCGGACGAACAAGGGCAATCCCAGCTTCACGCCGGCCTCACCGACCTGGTCGATCGGGCGGCCGAAGGCATACTTGGGGATGTAGTGGTAGCCTCTCCTGACGCTGAGGAAGGTTCGAGCAGCATGCTGCCCGGCTTCGACGGCGATATCGCAGCCTGAGTTCCCGGCGCCCACCACCAGGACGCGCTTCTCCCGGAGCAGGTCCGGCGTCTTGTAGCGGGAAGAGTGCATGGAGTCTCCCGCGAATGTCCCCGGCACGCTCGGGAGGTTGGGTACCCAGTGCACACCCGCGGCGACGATGAGGCCGGAATAGCTCCGCGTCTCACCGTCGCTAAAGCTCACCCTCCAGTTGTTTCCCTCGACCCGCTCGGCCCGTTCGACCGAGCGGCCGAACCGAATGTCGTCGTACAAGGCGAACGCCGTCGCGTACGACCGCAAGTACTGCAATGCCTGCACGTGATTGGGGTAGTCCGGGTACTCCGCCGGCATCGGGAAGTCGGGGAACTGAGTAAGAGGCTTGGACGAGATCAGGTGGGTCGAGCGGTACACCGGGCTTCGGGGCAGGCTCGCATCCCAGAGCCCGCCCACGTCTCGCTCGCGCTCGACGACTTCGAAAGGGATCGAATGCGCTTTGAGCT
>DATBKD010000023.1:0-36494 GCA_036556025.1 Gemmatimonadales bacterium
CAGATGTCCGTGAATCCAAAGCATGTTTCTTTCCTCGTTCGTCCTCTGCCCATCAATCTAAACCGGATTTACACCTTCCCGGCACTAGCGCAAGTCCCCTGTTGAGGCGCGGAACGCGATGTAAATTTTCTCCGACCACCATGTACCGGAGTTCACTATGGAGGAGATCGCACCGCAGACCTATTGCCAGCGTGCCGCCCTCGAGCTCGCGGCCCTGGTGAAGCATCAGCGACGACCCACGGGGCGTACTCGTCGGGACTCCGCTCTCCTTCGGCGCTTCGTGGAGCAGGTGATCTCCCTTGTCACCATCCCGGCACCGGATCATGGGCCGTGGACGGTAGGAACTCGTCCGCTCAAGCGGCCCGGGCGCGGAGGATTGCTTTTCATTCCCCTGGTCCAGCGGGGACATACCACCATTATGGTCTCCACTCTCCGAGAGGCCGAAGAGCTGGTGGCGTTTCTGAACTACTGTGGCATGCAGGAGTTCGACGCCCACTGAGGGGACCGTTCCCTACCTTACTCCCGAGAAACGTCTGGCCGGCCCGATGTGGCTCACACCGTCACCGGTGGCCGGTCCTCCCGGTCAGGCGGGCTGTCCTCCCCTCCCCTGGGCGGTTGGGGTGAGATAGCCACGTGACTCCCGGACACGCGCCGGCGCTCACCTGATGGACGCCGGGGTCGCTTGAGAGAGGTCGAAAGAAGATGGAGGTCGTAAACGGTTGACATGGTCCCCTCGAGCCCGGGAGCCTCGAAATTGCGCTCCGCCGCCCGATAGGGCTGTGAGGAAGGACACGCGCGGGCTCAGCGAGTGAGCCAGTAAGACACTTTCACCAGGAACGTGTCGTTCGCCCTGCGCCCGAACAGGTCGTCGAGATCTCCCCGAAACGATTGGGCTCCTTCCACGGGCGACGATCCCTGTCGTCCCTGACTCCACACCAGAAACACGGTCGAGCCCGGCCGATACTCCCAGCGGAACACGACGTTGGACCGGAATTGCTGGAAGTTGAATCCGCCCGGATCATCCGTCACCGCGGGATCGCCGTAGGGCCGATAGCGATCCTCGAACGACGGCGCGCGGGCCTCGGCCACCTCCCGCACATCGGTGTAGGTGCCCTTGGAGATGAAAGGCGAGGCGTACACCTGAATGGTCGCGGTGGGCGTGAAGGTGTAGCCCAGTCGCCAGGTGAGGCTCAGCGTTTTCTGCTCGAGGTGGGCGAACGTGAAGTGCGAGCCGCCGGCCGAGTCGGCGAAGGTACCGAAGTACTGGACGTCGTTCCGATTGTGGTTGTAGGTGGCGCTGAGAGAGGTGGTGAACCGGCTGGAGAGCTTGAGGTCCAGCTCCGGCGTCATCTCGATAGTCTCCGACCGGCCCTGATCGCCGCTGGTGTAGTTCAACGCGAAGCTGGGCACCAGGTGTCGCCGGTCATCGCCTTCAATCCGGACCCAGGGGGAAAGGTAGGGATCCTGCCGGATCGCGGGGCCACCTCGGGCACAGCGATCGCAATAGGTGGCACCGAGCTGGCCCAGTGTGGCGCCCATTCGAAACCACCACCGGTTGTTGAGTTGGGTATGGACGTTGGTATTGAACGCGCGTTCCGTCGGCAGCCCTTCGCTGGTCCAGTACTCCCAGTTATTGAAGTTCCACCGGAGCTGCTGGAAGACTCGATTGGGCTGGTAAAAGGTCAGGTTCGCCCAACTGGTCCACATCTGCTGGTCCGCCTGCCGGAGGAACCCGACATCGTTGATTTCGAACCCCGGTGTCCGCCGCTGATAGGCGGTCTCGAAGTGCAGCCGCTTCCCGCCCACCTTGGCGAAACGCACCTCTTGGTTGATGCCGCGGAGCGAGGTCCGGGTCGAGTCAAAGGCCAGGCGGTCGTCAGGACGCTGATAGAGATGCACCGGATCCCGTTGAGTCACGGCGATCGCCGCGGCCTCGCCCGCTACCCGGCTCCCATCCAGCGACCCCGAGACTTCGTAGCGGCCGTGGAAGCGCCAGCGGGCACCGAGGCCTCCAGTGTATGCGCTGCGGTGGAGGTATGCCGCGCTGCTGGGGTCGAGCGACCGGTTCACTGCCGTCACGATGAACCCCAGGCTGCCATCGCCGTTGTGAAAGTCCTGGTTGCCTCGAATGACCGCGTAGTTGCCGGCCGGCTCCAGCGTCGTATGGCCGGGACCGGTGATATGATCGGTGACAGCCTCCAGCATCCCGATGGAGAAGCCGCCGGGCAGGCGCCCGGTCACCTTGCCGGCGCCGAGAATTTTGGTGGACGTTGGTGAGGTGTCGTCACCGTATACGTCCGTCAGTTGGGGAGAGCGTCCGATCCGGCGGGAGTAGAACAGCCCTTCGCCGGTGTTGCAGTCCACCACCACGACGCAGTTTACCGTGAAGGTGAAGAGGCCCTTCCCTTCCACGAAGAAGGGCCGCCGCTCAGTGAAGAAGGTCTCGAAGGCGCTGAGATTCAGCTCCGACGGATCCGCCTCCACCTGACCGAAGTCCGGGTTGACGGTAGCGTTGAACAGCAGGTTGGACGCGAGCCGGTATCGGAGGTCGCCGCCCAGGGTGACCTCCTGGCTCCGGGCGAAGTCGGCGGAGCCGGGGTCCTGCAGGTTCTTGGTGAGGAGGTACGGTGTGATCTCGGCCCGGCCCGGGCTACCCAATCCGTCCAGCCCTGTCAGACTGCCGAACTGCGAGGTGAACCCCGATCGTGAGGTCCGGTAGAGCGGCCAGGTGACTGCTTCGGTATGGCGCTGGATCGTACGCCAGACCAGGAGGCCGAAGGTGACCTCGCCCTTCGTCGAGTAGTGGAGCTGGGAAAGGGGGATGCGATACTCGGCAGTCCACCCGAGCGAGTCGATCCGGGTGGCGACGTCCCATACCGCATCCCAGGCGACATCCTCGTCCCCGTCATTATAGATGGCGTAGTCTGTCTTCACGCCGGCCGGATTCACTACGAACTCGTACCCCGTGCGCCGATCGTGGTAGGGGTCGAGCATGAGGATGATCTCGTCGGAGGCGGTCTGGTCGTCACGGCGCGAGAGCAAACTGATGATGCTATCCGGGTGGGGATCGAACGCGCGGACCAACACGTAGAGATTGTGCTGGTCGTAGGCCACCCGCGCCTCGGTCCTATACTTCGGCTCGGCACCTTCCGTGGGCTTGGCCTCGAGGAAGCGATCGATCACCGGCGTGGACGTCCAGACCACGTCGTCTTCCAGCCCATCGAGCACCGGCGGCGCGGCCGCTCGGGTCGCGTGAACCGTACTGCCGGGCGGCAGGCGAGGCACGGCTGCGGCTACTTGGGCTTGAAGGAGCAAGAGTGTGCCGAGCAGGACCGTCACGAGACACCCGAGGGAAGAGTCCAGGCGGTTGGACAACCGAAATGCGGAAAAGGTTGGACCGCCCGGCTCCCAGACTCCGGGGAATCGCCGGGGTTGGTGCCACGGCCAACTGGCAATAGTGCGTTTGGGGGAGTAAGCTCAGCCTCAGTCCTGAACTCATGGAATGGGAGCCCGCATGCCTCGGTTTGTCCTGACCGCCTTGCTGGTCTTCCTGGCGGCGCCACCGCTCAGCGCCCAGCATCTGCGCGACGATCTCTCCCAACTTTTCATCTTCGGCAACGGCGACAATCCTCTGCAATTGGGCGGCAGCAGCGATCCCAGCAACCCGGAATCCATTCGGATTCACGGCAACCACTTCATTCCTGCCGCAGTAGCCAGCAACGGAACCCTGATCTCGTTCCTGACCAATTCCATCGGCAGCAACGTGGCCAATGTGCCGTTGAGCACCACGAGCGGCGGCTCGACCTTCAGCTTTCAGGGCGGCGTGCCGGTGCGGACCTCCACCTCCGCCGGACCGATCTTCGGCGAGCGCGCCCAGACGCTCGGGCGGGGCCGGATCCTCGCGGGTCTCACTCGCACCGAGGTGCACTTCAAGACGCTTCGCGGGGTCGATCTCGACAACATCGGCTTCGTCTTCACCCACGCCAACTCCGACTTCCCCGGCTGCGACTCGATCTCCGGCGGGGACTGCTCGCTGCTCGGCGTTCCCGCGCTCGAGAACGAAACCATCAATCTCGATCTCGCGCTCCAGGTCAATCTCAGCGTCACGGCCTTTCTGTTCACCTACGGCATCACCGATCGGATCGACGTCGGAGTTGCGCTCCCCGTAGTGGCCACCTCCTTGCAGGGGACCAGCAACGCGCAGATCAATCCCTTCGGTCCGCCGCCCGCGGTCCACTTCTTTGGCGGGACGCCGGAAAACCCGGTGCTCACCGCCTCGCGGTCCGTGGACGGATCGGCAACCGGCGTGGGCGACGTGGACGGCCGGGTCAAGGTCAACCTGCGTCGAGGGGACCCCTTGTCGGTGGCGGTGCTCGCGGACGTCCGCTTCCCCACGGGAAGCGAGGAGAATCTCCTGGGCTCCGGTGCCTTTGCCGCCCGGGGCCTGGCCATTCTCTCGGCCCGGTTCGGCAACTTCTCTCCTCATGCCAACATGGGATACCTCTACCGGGGCGGCGAGTTTGAAACCGACGCGGTGCTCGGCACGCTTGGCTTCGATCATCTGCTCGCGCCTTGGGCCACGCTGGCCGTCGATGTCATCTCCCAGCTGCAAGTCGGCGAGAGCCCGCTGGTAATTCCCGGCCCGGTGGAGATCGAGGCCCCCTACCATCGTACCATCATCCCCACCGTCATCCCGGATCGGCGGGACGATCTGGTGGATGGCTCGTTCGGGCTCAAGCTGACCGCGGCGCCCGGGCTCACGGTCGTAGGCAATGGGGAATGGCCGCTCAATCGCGGAGGGTTGAGACCAGACGTGATTTGGACGGTGGGCCTGGAGTACAACTTCTAGCGCTAGCGCACCTGGCTGATTCGCCACTGCCCGCCCTCACGCCTGAGGGCGGCATGAAACGAGACCGGCTGTCGCTCGGTCCGTCCGGTGGTGGTGTTCATGTAGGTGTAGGTGCCGGTAACCTGGGCGCTCGCCGTATCGTTGGCGACATCCAATCGAGTGATCGAGAGCTGCGACTTCACGTCACGCACTACCTGGAAGAACTGTTCCCACCCTCGCTGCTGCAGTCCCGTCATTCCCGGATACACTCGCCGAAGGTCATTCACGCTCTGCGACTCCACTGCGTTCGAGTAATCGGCGATAACGCTCCGAATCTCCGGTCTGGGATCGTGAGCGGGTTGGGCCGGGGCAGGTGGCGGAGCAGTCACCGGTGCGGGCGCCTGAACCGTCGGCGTAGGCGTCGGGCCGGTCCTGGTTGTCTCCGGCGGCGCGGCAGCAGGAGGAGCAGCCGGCTCGGGCGCCGCTGGAGCAGCAGCAGTGGTGGAGTCGGTTGTGGCGGTCGACTCCGGGGTGGGCTGGCTGACGATCGCGGGCGCCACAGCTCGCGGCTTCGGCCGGGGTCGCCGGGACGGTTCGCCCCGCTTGCTTTCCGGCCGTCGTGCTCTCACCGACTCGGCCGCGGGAGTCGGAGTCGGCGGTGCCTGTGCCGGAGGCGGTTGTGCGCCTCGGACCGCTCCCGTAGCGGTATCGGTCCGCGGCAGGGTGGCGCTACTCTGATTCTTGGACGTTGAGGTCGGCGCTCCCGCTGAGTTGGAGGTCCGTCCCACCCAGAGTACCGCCCCCGTCACCACCAACGCGAGGGCCGCGAGAGCGGCGATCAGGGGCCATTGGCGCGCTGCGGTTGCAGCCGGCCGCGGAGTGGGCAGGATCGCGGTGGTCGGAACGGTTCCACCGGTCGGCGTCGCGATCGTATCAAGCGCGTGCATCACGTCGGCGGCGGCCTGCGGCCGGTCTGCCGGTCGTTTCGCGAGACAGTCCCGCACCAGCGTGGCTAACATCGGCGGGACGCCGGGGCGGCGCCGCTCGACCGGGTGTGGTTCCTCGACGACGTGAGCAGCCAGAATGGCCTGGGGGGACGGCCCGGTGAAGGGGGGCGCCCCGGTGAGCATCTCGTACGCCATCGCACCGAGCGCATAGATGTCAGCCCGGTGATCCGTCTGAGGACTGGCGGTGGCCTGTTCCGGCGCCATATAGGCAGGCGTGCCGAGGGCGACACCCAGGGACGTGATCTTGCCGGTGGCACCGCCCCCGGAGGAGGCGCTCACGGCCTTCGCGACGCCGAAGTCCGTGACGACCGCTACGCCGCCCGAAATCAGGACATTGTCGGGCTTGATGTCACGGTGAACGACTCCGCGAGCGTGAGCAAACGCCAGGGCGGAGACCACGTCGCGCAGGATGCGCACGGTCTCGGCGATGGGAAGCTCGCCCTCCCGGGCAACCCGCGCTCTCAGCGATTCGCCGGTGACGAAAGGCATGATGAAGTAGGGCAAGCCCTCGGCTTCACCGGCTGAAAGCAGCGGAACGATGTGAGGGTGCTGTAGTTGGGCAGCGAGTTGAATTTCGCGGCGGAAGCGCTCCACGCTTACACCCGCCGCCAGCTCCGGCAGGAGAACCTTGATCACGACTCTGCGGCCGAGGGCGGTTTCCAGCGCCAGAAACACGCGGGACATGCCTCCGCCGCCGAGCTCGCGCTCCAGAACGTAGGCATCGCCCAAGGTGACTTGAAGTTGCTGCTGCAGGCTTGAGCTCACGATACCCAGTCAGAGGCAAACAAAAGAACCTAGTCCCTTGGGAGGGAGAAGGCTACCGGCCACGTATCGTGCCTCTGGCGCTGAGACAGAACGAGGATGCGGCCCGGGAGATTCCGGCCCGCATCCTCTCTGGGGAAGGATACGAGATCCTGCAGCAGCCCGCGACGGGCCTAAGCCCTCAGTGATTGCCTCCGGCCGCTGCTTGCGCCGTGTACAGCTCCAGCCGCCGGCGGGCGATGTCCTGGTCCCGCGACGCCACATCCTTGGCCGCCTCGGCACGCTGCCGCTGAGCTTCGAGCGTCTTCTTCTCCAGCTCACGAATCACTTCATCGTGCGTCAGCGTCGCCGTCGCGTCCTTCCCGGCCACCTTCGCGCGCTCGGCCCGACGACCGGCGAGCTGCAGCTCCATCTCCAAAGCCTTCTGATCCGCCAGAGCCAACAGCTTGCCGGCCTTCGCCCGGTCGAACTCCGCGCTGTACAGCGCGTCCCGCCGATCCAGGAATTCCTTCTGCCGTTCCACGACGCGCTTCTCGGCCTCAAGCGAGGCCTTGTCCGCCTCCTGCTTCTCTTTCTTTGCGAGCTTGAGCCGGGTGTCAACAGTCGAGGCCTCTTGCTTCTTGGCTTCGATCAGCGCCTTGGTTTCCGAGCGCCGCGAACTGGCCTCGACCAGGCGAGCATCCGCCTCCTTGCCGGCCTGCCGAGCAGCCTCGAGCTCGAGCCGGATCCGGTCGGCACTCCGGGCGGGGATGACGTCGACAAACCCAAGCGCCTCAGCGACGGTCCGGCCTGCGGTCGGCGAAGCCGGCGCGGCCGCGGCAGCGGTCGGAGCCGCCGCGGCAGTCGGAGCTGTTGCCGGTGCCGGCGGGGAGGCCGAATCTGCCGCGGTAGGGGCGTAGCCCTTCGCGCTGGAATCAGGGGGCGGCTGCTGCGCACTCAAGGGGGTAAGGGACCCCACCAGCAGGGCGAGGACGGTGAGACTCTCACATCGGGATGACACGGCCGCAACCTCCACGAAAGGGGCCCAGGGGGATCTCGGGCCAACTTACCGGAGGAGTACAACGCCCGTAAGACCCCCTACGGGCTGCTCCTTCGAGCAGCCATCGCACTCCGCCAGGCAAGCAGAAGTGTCGGAACCACATACAGGGTGACCGGAGTGGACAACGCGAGTCCCCCGATCACCGCTAGGGCCAGGGGGCGCTGAAGCTCGCTCCCGGTGCCCCAGCCGAGCGCCAGAGGCAGAAGTCCGAAGAGGGTGCAGAGGGTCGTCATAAGGATGGGCCGCAGCCGGATGCGCGCCGCCTCGCGGAGCGCCGGCTCCAAGGCCAGACCACCGCCCAGCATTCGCCGGCGGGTGAAGTCCAACAGGATGATGCCGTTCTTCACGATCAGGCCCACCAGCAGAATCAACCCCATGAAAGACGAGACGTTGAGCACCGTGCCCGTGGTCAAGAGCAGGAGCATCGCGCCGACGAAGGAGAGTGGCGCGGCGAGCAGCACGACGAGCGGCTCCAGGAAAGACTGGAACTGAATCACCATGACGCCGACGACGCTCGCCGCCGCCAGGGCGAGCACCAGAAGCAGTGTCCTGAAGGCTTCCCTTTGGCCGGCATATTGTCCCCCCAGCTCTACCCGAATTCCGGTGGGGGCTGGGAGGTGGGCGAGGACGCGCTTCACATCGCCCATGACCCCGCCCAGCGATCGCCCGCTGACGTCGCCGGTCATCGCCACCATCTGCTGTTGATTTTCTCGCAGCAGCTCCGCCCGGGTTTGCAGTGGCTGAAACCGAACCAGCGCGCCGAGCGGGGCGCTGGCCCCTTTCGAGGTTGCAACCACGGGAAGCCCAGCGAGCTGCCCGACGTTGAACCGGACCGAATCAGGAGCGCGAACCCGGATGGGTATCGAGCGATCTACCAGCCGGATCTCTCCGGCAGGCACGCCGAGGAGCGCGCCGCTGACCGTGGAGGTCACCTGGTCCGGAGTCAGCCCCGCGCGATTCGCCTCCGCCTGATCGACCGTCATCGCCAGCTCGGCGCTGGGTTGGCTGACCCCATCGAAGAGATCCTCCAGTCCGGGGATCTCTTTGAGGCTCGGCGCCAGCTGTTGCGCGTACTGCTCGAGGCCCCCGAGATCGGGGCCGAAGAGCTTGATCTCGACCGGGCGCGCCGCGCCGGCCAGATCATTGATCACGTCGGACAGAATCTGGACGAACTCGATGTGCAGCCGCGGAACCTCGGCGGTTATTCGTTCGCGCAACTCGTCCATGACCTCGAAGATCGAGCGCGACCGCTGACTCTCCGGCGTGAGCCGGGCGACGATGTCGCCGCTGTTCTGCTGCGTGGCGAAGAGTCCCAGCTCCGCCCCAGTCCGCCTCGAGGTGCCGGTGATCTCGGGAGTGGTGGCCAGGATGTGCTCGACCAGATGGAGTTGGCGGTCAGTTTCATTGAGGGCCGTGCCGCCCGGCGTGAAGTAGTCAAGCACAAAGGATCCCTCATCGATCTCCGGGAGGAAGCCCGTGCCCACCAGCCGATGAGTGAGATAGCCGGCCAGCGCCAAAGCGACCGCACAGGCTATCACCCAGCGCGGTCGGCGCAACACCGGACCCAGCGAACTGGCGTAGCCTTCCGCAAGCCGGTCTACCGCGCGCCCCGCGCGTGCCAGCAGGCCGGCCGCTTCTGTGGTGTCCTCGACCTCTGGCTTCAGGAGGTGCTCGCTCAGGAGGGGGATTAGGGTCAGCGCCAGCAGAAGAGACACCAGTACCGCGATAGCCAGGGTGATCGACAACGCATGGAAGAATTGCCCCACGACGCCCTGAAGGAGCCCGAGAGGAAGAAAGACCACCACGGTCGTGAGAGTCGACGTGGTCACCGGCCAGACCAGCTCACGCACCGCTGCCCGGATGGCACAGGCGCGGTCGGGCTCCAGGCGCATGTGGCGGACGATATTCTCGGTGACCACCACAGAGTCGTCGATCACGAGCCCCACCGCGATCGCCATCGCACCCAGGGTCATCAGGTTGAAGGTTTGACCCACCAGCCACATGACGAAGATCGTGATGGCCAACGTGAGGGGGATGGCGCTGGCGCTGATGGCGGTGATGCGGATATGGCGGAGGAACAGCAGCAGCACTCCCACGGCAAGGGCAGCACCGATGAGCATGGCGTCCCGAACCGAGCTCACAGCGGCGCGCACCAGCCCGGCCTGATCGTATACCGGCTTGAGCCTCACCCCAGCGGGGAGGGTGGATCGGAGCGAGCGCGCGAGATGGGCGATGCTGTCGGCGATGGTCAGGGTATTGGCGCCGAGCTGCCGGGTGACGTTGATCAGGGCAGCAGGGGCACCGTCTCCGGCGATGATGCGCACCCGGTCCTCTGTGCCGACTCTCACGCTGGCCAGGTCGCGGACCCGAATGCCTCGCCCTACCACGATGCTTCCGATGTCGTCGACGGAATGGGCCCTGTCCGCGGTCACGACGAGATACTGGCGGTAATCGGCCGGCACTCGCCCCACGGCCTTCACCGCCGTCGCCTGCCCGATCGCCGTGGCGAGGTCATCGTAGGTCATGCCCTGCGCGGCCAGGCGGGAAGGATCGGCCACGACCTCGATCTCGCGAATGGCGCTGCCCTGAACGTCCACTCGGCCGATGCCTGGCACTCGCGAGAACAGCGGGCGCAGCTGATACCGGGCGATGTCATACAGAGTCGCCGGATCGCCGCCCTCGAGGTTGTACGAAAGAATGGGAAAGAGCGAAGGGGTGAGCCGCTCCACCTGGAGATCGAGAGCAGGAGGAAGGCCGGACCGAGCCTGGTTCACTCGGGCCTGCACCTGCTGCAGCGCGAAGGCCATGTCGGTGTTGGGCGCGAAGGTCACATTGATTTCGCTGCCGCCACGAATTGAGCGAGACCGCACCCGAGTCACGCCCGGCACGATGCTCACGGCCTCCTCGAGCGGCCGGGTGACGCTGAACAGGACTTGCCGGGCGCCCAAGGCGGTGCCCTGGGCAACGATGGTAATGCGTGAAAAAGTGAGCTCGGGGTAGATGGCCGAAGGCAGGCGAAACGCCGCCCAAATGCCACCCACGCTGAGCAGCACCACGGCGAGATAGATGAAGCGCCGTTGCTCGGCCACCAGGGTAGAGAAGGAGCCTCCATGTAGGTCCGGATTCATCGGGCCAGCGAGGTCACGCGAGAGCTATCCACCAGTCCATACGCACCCGAGGTGACTACACGCTCACCGTCTGTGAGGCCGCGGGTGATCTCGGCAATACTGTCGCTGCGGTCGCCGACGGTCACCTGGCGCTGGTGTGCGATCCCATGCCCATCCACCACGAACACCCTGAACTCCTCACCTTCGGGGACCAGGGCCTCGACCGGCACCGTCAGGGCATCCCGGGTGGTGGCGACGGTCACCTGTCCGAAGATGGTCTCGCCTACGCGCAGTGCCCGTTCCAGCGTCCGCGGCCGGGCCCGCACGGCGACGCTTCGGGTCGCGGCCTCGACCGCTCCTCCGATGTCCGCAATCACACCGTCGCCTAAAGGTTCCCCCCGAGGCGCCTGTCCCGCGCGGAAGACGACACTGGCCCCTTGGTGGATCCGGGCCGCGTCAGCCGGGGTCAGGTTGAGCACGATATCGAGGGCCGACGGGTCGGTCACCTCGACCAGCGGTTGATTGGCGTCCACAGCTGCTCCCAACACGGCCGTCATGCTGGTGACTACTCCGTTGAACGGAGATCGCAGCACCGACAGCTGCTGGGACCGACGGGCGTTCACCGCGTCCGCGCGGGCACGCGCCAGATCCGCGGTTGCCTGTTCTACATCCTTGCGAGGTGCCACACCCGCCGCGTAGAGGCGCCGGGCCCGGTCGTATGCCCGGGTCGCGGCCTCCAGGGCCGCCTCGGCGCTCTCGGTCGAGGCCCTGAACGCGGCCTGCTCCAGCTCGACCAGTCGGCCACCCTGCTTGACGTCCTGACCCGCGACGACATAGACCCGGGCAACTCGGGTCGGAATAGGTGCGCTGAGCACGGCGACGTGCCCGGGGCGCGGCATCACCACGCCGATCGCATCGACTGTCCGGGTGAATGGATGAATGGAAACGATCGCGGTTTGTACGCTCACGCCTGACGGCCCCGATCGCCGGGCGGTGCCTTCCTCCTTGGCGGACACTCCGCACGCCGTCGTGGCTGCCATGGCCAGGCACAGCCCCAGTGGCGCTCCTGAACATCGCGGTAACATCAGCGGGGCGAGCCCGGAGCGGCGGAAAGCGTAAGCAGCCGCAGGGCAGCGCTCGTGATCCATGCCTGCGCCAAATCGGAAAGGAACTGCGCACGGACTTCCCGCGCGTTCCTCTGAGCCTCGAGTACGCTCACCAACGGAACGGCGCCTTCGTGATAGGCGGTGAGCGACATGGTGGCCACTCGATCAGCAGCCTCGAGCAGCGTCCGGCCGCGCTCCAGCTTGGCCCGGGCAAGCTCGTTTTCGCGGACCGCCCGGGCCAACCGCGCGGTGCCCTGGGCTCGCGCGAGCACCAGCGTCGCCCGGGCGCGTTCCTGCTCCGCCCTGGCCTGGGCGATGAGCCCGTGGTTCTGACTAAGGAAGGGAAGCGGAATGGAGACCCCGACCGTCGGCAACACCCCGGGCTCGGAGCCGCTGGGGTCCCCGGTCTCGATCCCTGCGGTGATGCTGAACGGCGAGAACAGGCTGCGTCGCTGGGCCCGAGTCGCCAGCTCTGCGGACCTGAGCGACGCCTCCGCCGCCGCGATACTGAGAGGAATTCCCGCATGAGCGGTCGCATTCACCTGGGGCGGCAGGGGCAGCGAATCGTCCACCAGGATGCTCAGCCGATCGGCCGGGATACCCATCGCGACCTGGAGATCGAGCAGTGCCGAGTCGAAGGCGAGAGAGTCTACCGCCGCGGCGTTGGCCTGCTGGCCGGCGTTGAGGGTGGCCAGCTCGACGTCGAGGTCGCTGGCGTCGCCGGCGTCGCGCCGCAGCTGGGCCATGCGTCGCAGGCTATCGGCCGCGTCCGCGTTCTGGCGTGAGATCAGCGCCCGTGCATGGGCGGAGACCGCGACGGTGTACGTGGTATCGGCGTCGAAGGCGACTGATGCCCGGTCGTATTGAAAGCGGTACCGGGCCGAGACCTGCGCTGCCCTGGCTGCACCGACCCGATTGCCACGCAGCCAGAAGTAGTCCAGCGGAAAATCCAGCAGCAGGTGATATCTCGGAATGGATTTGGAGTAGCTGGCTGAGAGCGTCGGGTTGGGAAGCCCGCGCGCTGCGCGAAGCTGCGCAGTGGCCAGCGCAGTATCGGCCCGAGCGACGCCGAGCAGCGGACCGCGGGTGAGGGCGGCCTCGACGGCGGCCTCGCGGGTTACCATCTGCGAGGTCTCTTGGGCCAGGACTGGCGAGACGCTGCCAGCGAGGATGCCGAGCCAGAGAGCGGTAACGCTTCGCACGATGGACGGGGTCTCCAAAAGCAAGACGGGCTAGCTGGAAGCTAACCCGTAAGCGAGAGTTGCCGGGGCGGCTCAGCCCACGATGAGGCTCAGTTCAGATCAGTCCGCAATCCCTCGCCCAGGCATTCGTCGGTCTGGCTCTGGCACTCATCACGGGATGGCTGGGCGGCGAGCTGGTGGATGAGACGGGGACGCCTCTGGCAAAACGGCCGCTTTCGAGAGCGGCCGCTAAACTCCTCACCTCTTTTCCATCGTAGTGAGCTGAAGTGCGCCGCGTAGGAATCGAACCTACAACCTAGTGATTAAGAGTCACTTGCTCTGCCAATTGAGCTAGCGGCGCTCATCATAGCCCCAAGGGGAATCGAACCCCTGTTTGGACCTTGAAAGGGTCCCGTCCTAACCGTTAGACGATGGGGCCCGGTTCCCACCTTCTCATAGCGCTAACGGGATTCGAACCCGTGTTTGGGCCTTGAGAGGGCCCCGTCCTAGTCCCCTAGACGATAGCGCCGCGCTGCGGCGAGCTAACAGCTATCAGCTATCAGTCTCCACCAACTCCCCGTGCATCAAGCCCATCAGCGTAACGACCGTTAGCTGTTAGCTCATAGCTCCGGCGGCTTCTCCGCCGGCAGCAGGCCCGGAGGGACTCGAACCCCCAACCCCCGGTTTTGGAGACCGGTGCTCTACCACTGGAGCTACGGACCTCTGTGCCAGCCCCACTCTGCGGCTGGCCGCACGTGGTAGCCGGTTCTGTCAGGGTGGCTGACGGGAATCGAACCCGCAACCTCCGGAGCCACAGTCCGGCGCTCTAACCGATTGAGCTACAACCACCGCGGGGCGCTGAACGTCCTCGTTCCGAGCCCGCAAAGCTATCGTCCCGTCGGGGTTTGGGTCAAGGCCAAAACTTCGCCGCCAGCGCCGCCGTTTCCCCCTGCTCGGGCACCTCCTGACCGTCCAGTGAGGCCACCGGTACCACCCCTCGCACCGAGTTGGCCACGAACAGCGAGCGGCCTTGCAGCTCCTCTATCACGGGCCGTCGCTCCGCCACCTCGCCCACCAACTCAGCCAGCCGAGCGCGGCCGACCC
Source organism: Gemmatimonadales bacterium (assembly GCA_036556025.1). Taxonomy (GTDB): domain Bacteria; phylum Gemmatimonadota; class Gemmatimonadetes; order Gemmatimonadales; family GWC2-71-9; genus CAVVWJ01. Next base: position 14,135 of record DATBKD010000023.1, read on the forward strand.
CCGGAAGCACACCCAGCTCCAGCGCCGGCGCACAGAGAACCCCGTCCTCCCACCAGAAGATCCCCCAGATTGCCGTCTCGGTCACCTGTCGCCCCGGCGTCAGCATCACGCCGTCATCCGCTCCGGCCGCCCGGGCCTCCGCCACGGCGCGGTCGAATTGCTCCCGATCGACCACTTTGTGCGGGTAGGGACGGTGCCCCACCTTCGAGGTCACCAGCCGGACCGGAGCGGTGCTGCCTACCGGCCGCTCTCCCACCACGACACCGCGGCGGCTGACCAGGATCCGGTGCACCCGGTCCGTCCCGCCACTCGGCACCGCGAGCTCGACCGGGATAGGTACGCCCAGCGCCCGGCAGCTCGCCGCCATTCGGCGCAGGTGCAGGTACCAGAGCGGTGCCACTCCGTTGCGTATGCGTACTGTCTCGATGAGCGTCGTCGCCATGATCTGTCTCGCGCCCCTAGCGCACCGGCTCCCGCTCCTCGGTCGCCGACAGCGCCAGCCTCGAAGGCCCCGGAATCCGCGCTGCCCGCGCATCCAGCCCACCCTTGACGACTGTTGTGCCCAGGATCAGCGCTCCACCGAGGAGGACCCAGGGACCGGGTCGCTCGCCCTGAATCAGCCAGGCCCATACCGGATTCAAGACCGGTTCGACCAGGAGGATCAGCGACGCCTCGAATGCCGGGATGGCTCCGAGCGCGCTGGTGACGAACACATAGGCGAGAGCGATCTGAAAAACGCCGAGATAGGCGATGACCGCCCAGTCGCCGATCGCGTGTCCGCTCGCCGGCAACGCCAGCGGAAGAGAAACCAGAAAGGCCGTCAGGTTTCCCGAGACGACCGCCGCGACCGGAGACCCGTGCTCACCTTCGGCCGCACCCATCCACCGCAGTCCACACACGGTGAGCGCCCAGAAGAACCCGCTCGCCAGTGCCAACAGATTGCCCCGGACCGGATCAGGGGCACTCGCGATCGGTGGTTCGACGCCGAGGAACACCAGCACCAGGCCAGCTCCAACCGCCAGCATGGCGATCACGTCTTGTCGGCGGATCGGCTCCTTGAGCAGCCACGGGCTCAGCACCAGAAGGTAGAGCGGCGCCGTCGCCTGCAAATAGATCGTATTCGCCGCGGTGGTGAGGCGATTGGCCAGGACGAACAGGGTGAGACAGGCGGCGTATGCCACGCCGACCATGACAGCCCGTCGAGTCCAGCCGCGTCGCGCGGCGGGGGTCATCAGCCAGATCGCAACCGCTGCGACGCCAGAGCGAAAACTCGCGATCTGCCAGCCACTGAATGCCGCAGCCTTGATCGCGGCGCCACCGGTCGAGAAGAGCACGGCCGCCGCGATGAGCTGCAGTCGGGCGGAGGAGCGGGACGGCATCGCGCGAAGATAATCGGCCGTCGACGCCCCGCGGCAGGGGCCGCCTTGTCGCCGGGCTCGCTTTCTGCCGAGCGGGATGATCGAGCGTGCAGGTGTGAAGCCATACCCGCTGCGGCCCGAGCGCCCATGCGGCTCGCACTGCCTCGACCAGAAGATGCGTGCCCCACCCCCGGCCGATGTACTCCGGAAGCAGCCCGAAGTAGGCCACCTCTACCGAGTCGTCGGGATGCCGTTTGAGCTCGAAATACCCAGCCGGAGCCGCCTCCCAGGTCATGAGCCAAAGGGACACATCCGGCGAAGCCAGATGTCGCCGTATGGTATCGTCACTCCACCCGACCCGATCGGTCCAGTGGAACGCGCCGCCCACCTGGCATAGAGGTAGCGGAAGAACGAAACCGGGCACTCACCCACGCGCTCGATTCTAGGCGCGGGCTGGGGCGGTGGTACTGACCGCAACTGCTCGGGAGTCGTCATCTCCAGATAGGTACGGGTGACCTCAGTCAGTGCCATCACCGAGCCTCAGAGCAGGGCATACGAAAGGCCCCGGAGGGGATCTCCGGGGCCTGCCCGCATCGGGCCACGAGGCTGCTACTTGGAGTAGCTGCTGTCGCCGCCCGTCTTGGTCGAGCTGGTATCTACGCTGGGCGCAGAGACCGCACCGGTGTCCTTACCCATGCTGCTGGTGTCGGTCGGGCTCGGAGTCGGGGCCGGAGCCGGAGCCGCAGCGCCGCTGGTGTCCGGAGTGACTGCGCCATTGGGGTTCATGCTGCTGGTATCGGCCTTCATCCCCGTATCAGCCGGGGTTGGAGCTGGGGCCGCCGGCTGGGTCACCTGGGTGGTGTCCGCCGGCCTCACAGCGGTCGTGTCACGCGTGACCGCCGTGGTATCCCGCTGGGGAGCGGCTCCCATCTCGTCTTCGGTTTGGTGGTGGCACGCAGCCAGCGAGGCTGCCGCTGCCAGGATCCAAAGCGCTTTCATAGGTATACCTCGTGGGGCGGCCGGAGCCCTGCCCGCTCAGGGCGCTGCCGCCGTTGCCTGTAACCCGCGGGCATTCAAACCTACAGGGAAGTTCGACGCCAAAAGCTACCAGAGCAAGAGTGGGCCGACTAGGTCATAGATCACAATTGGGGGGCCCGGTGTTCTGGACATCCCCTATATCCTAGGCCTCGCGCCCTAGAGCCGGTCAGGACTCGAGCTCTGAGCGCCCGCGAAATTGCTCTAAAGAAGCCGGATTCGCTAGTGCCTCCAGATTTTCGACCGGGCGGCCGTGGATCACCTCCCGGACCGCCAGCTCGGTGATTTTTCCGCTGATGGTACGGGGAATATCGCTGACCTGCAAGATCTTACGGGGCACGTGATGGGGGCTGGCATGCTCCCGGACCTGGCGTTGGATCCGCTCGACCAGCCCCCGATCCAGGGTCAGTCCGTGGCGGAGCCGCACGAATAGAACGATCCGGACGTCCCCCTCCCAGTCTTGCCCTACAACCAGGCTTTCCACGACCTCCGGCAGCTGCTCCACCTGGCGATAGATCTCCGCCGTTCCAATCCGCACGCCACCGGGATTGAGAGTGGCATCACTGCGGCCGAGAATGACCAGTCCGTCGTGCTCGGTGAGCCGCGCCCAATCACCATGGCGCCAGACGTTGGGGTAAAAACCAAAGTAGGCCGACTGATACTTGACCGAATCGGCGTCGTTCCAAAACGAGACGGGCATGCTGGGAAAGGACCGGGTACAGACCAGCTCTCCTTCCTGGTTCCGGATCGGCCGACCCTGGGGGTCGAACACGTCCACGGCCATGCCCAATCCCCGGGTCTGCAACTCCCCACGCCAGACCGGAGCGATCGGATTCCCCAGAGCGAAGCAGGAGATGATGTCGGTGCCCCCGCTGATGCTCGCAAGATGGACGTCACCCTTGACCAAGCGGTACACGTAGTCATAGCTGTGGGCGGCCAAGGGACTGCCGGTGGAAAGGATCGCCCGGAGCGCACTGAGATTGTGGCTGCGCGCCGGCTCCAGGCTCTCCTTTTCCGAGAGCGCCAGATACTTGGCGCTGGTCCCGAAGACCGTCACCCGTTCCCGTTCCGCCATGTCCCAGAGAATCGGTGGAGGACTGAGCGGGGCCCCGTCGAACAGGACCACGGTCGCACCGACAGCCAGGCTGGAGACCAGCCAGTTCCACATCATCCAGCCACAGGTCGTGAAGTAGAAGATCCGATCGTCCCGGTGGAGATCAGTGTGCAGCACCAGCTCCTTCAGGTGCTGGAGCAAGGTCCCGCCGGCGCCATGCACCATGCACTTGGGCAGTCCCGTGGTTCCCGAGGAGTACATGATGCAGAGCGGATGATCGAAGGGAAAACGGGGAAATTGCAGCGTTTCACCCGTGCCTCCGGTCTCCACAAATTGATCCCACAGCATGGCGGAGGGGATTGACCCGATGGAGGGGCGGTCCCTGACATAGGGGATGACCACGACCTGTTCGAGGTCCGGGATCCGCTTCCGGACCTCGCGGACTCTCGGCAGCGAGTCGATTTCCTTCCCCGCGTAGCGGTAGCCATCGGCGCAAAAAAGGACCCGTGGGCGGATCTGGCCGAACCGGTCCAGCACACCATTCGCGCCAAAGTCCGGTGAGCAGGACGACCAGATGGCGCCCAGACTGGCCGTCGCCAGCATCGCGATGATGGTTTCGGGCAGGTTAGGCAGAAAGCCGGCGACTCGGTCGCCTGGAGCGATGCCCAACCGTCGGAGCGCGGCGGCGAGGGCCCCGACTCGGGCCTGCAGCTCCCGGTAGCTCAGCGAGCGCTGGTGCCCTTGCTCATTCCAGAACACCACGGCGGGATGGTCGTCCGCAAAGCGAAGCAAATTCTCCGCAAAATTGAGCCGCGCGCCGGGAAACCAGCGTGGACCCAAGACGGGATCGGGCGGAGCCACCCGATCCAGGCCCACCACGACTTGTTCCCACGGCAGGCCGTTCGGCAGCTCGTCCGCCACCACGCCGCAGAAGCGCCAGACCTCGGCCCAGAACGCATCCGCCTGCTCCACCGACCAGCGATAGAGCGACGGGTAATCCGACACTGGATCCGCGCCGCCCGGCCGCACTTGGCGCACGTGCTCGAGGAACGCAGACATGTTTGCCCGCTGAATCCGCTCGGGATCTGGCACCCATATCGGCTGGCCCACGCCTACCTCCCTGGCTCAGCTGCTTGATTCTGCGGCGGGCAGCCGGAAACTTAGGGCCATTCTATGCCGGAACTGCTCAGCCTCCGCGACTACGAGCTGGCCGCGCAAGCCGCACTTGGGCCGGCGGCATTCGACTACTACGCCGGCGGGGCGGCGGACGAGATCACCCTGCGGGAGAACCGGGCTGCGTTCGACCGGTTCCACCTGCGGCCCCGGGTGCTGGTCGACGTAAGCCGCCGGAAGCTGGGCACCACAGTCCTCGGCCGCTCCATCCCGTTCCCCGTGTTGATTGCGCCGACCGCGCTTCATGGCCTGGCGCACCCGGAGGGTGAGGTGGCCACCGCGAGAGGGGCCGGCCTCGAGGGTGTCATCCTGGTGCTCAGCACCGTGTCCAACCAGCCGCTCGAGGCCGTGCGGGCGGCCAGCACTGCACCCCTGTGGTTTCAACTCTACGTCTATCGAGACCTGGAGCTGTCACGCGAGCTGGTGCAACGGGTGGAGGCGGCCGGATTCGATGCCCTTGTGCTGACGGTGGACGCGCCGGTGCTGGGGCTGCGGGAGCGCGACGTTCGCCACCGCTTTCGTTTGCCGCCCGAGTTGGTGCTGGCCAACCTCCCTGCCGGGCTGAAACGGCTTCCCGACGCGCCCGACGACTCGGCCATGGCCGCCCACTTCGCCACCATGATCAACCCTGCCCTCTCCTGGAAGGACCTCGAGTGGCTGGGATCGATCACCCGACTGCCGGTCATCGTCAAGGGTGTGCTCCGCGCCGACGATGCCCGGCTGGCGGTGGAGCACGGCGCCAGGGCCGTCATCGTGTCGAACCACGGTGGCCGCCAACTGGATACCGCGGTACCCTCCGTCGACGCGCTGCCAGGGGTGATCGAGGAGGTGGGCGACGAGGTCGAGGTGCTCCTGGACGGCGGCGTGAGGAGAGGGACCGACATCGTGAAGGCCATTGCCCTGGGCGCCCGCGCCGTTCTCCTCGGGCGACCCATTCTGTGGGGCCTGGCGGTCGGCGGCGAGGTCGGCGTGCGGCACGTGCTTCAGATTCTCCGGACGGAGCTCGATCGCACCTTGGCGATGTGTGGGTGTCCGGATGTGCGGGACTTAAAGCGCGATTTAGTGGTGAAGACGTGAAGGGTGAAACGGAACCGTGAAGGGAATCGAGCAGTCATCCCATTTCACGTTTCACGTTTCACGTTTCACGCAGTTCAGGTCGTCGGCGGGTTGAATTGCGCGTGCTGCGCGTCGAGCCAGGACTTGTGGTACGCCGGGTCCTCGATCGTCACCGCGGCCTTGGCCACCTTGAGCGGCCGGAAGCTGTCCATCATCACCGCCAGCTCGTCGGTGTACTTGGCCCCAATGCTCGCCTCCGCGCGTCCCGGATGCGGCCCGTGCGGGATCCCATCGGGGTGATGGGTGATGCTTCCGAATTCGATGCCCTTTCGGCTCATGAACTCGCTCGAGGCGTAATAGAGCACCTCGTCGGAGTCGACATTGCTGTGGTTGTAGGGCGCCGGCACCGCCTCGGGATGGAAGTCATAGGGACGAGGGCAGAAGCTGCACACCACGAATCCGTCGCCCTGGAAGGTCTGGTGCACCGGGGGCGGCTGGTGCACCCGCCCGACGATGGGCTCGAAATCGTGGATGTTGAACGCCCAGGGGTAGAAATAGCCATCCCACCCCACCACGTCGAAGGGGTGGTGGTCCAGGATGATCTCGTTGAGCCCATCGTATTGCTTGACCAGAATCGGGAAGTCGCCTTGCTCGTCGTGGGTCCGGAGCGTCGAGGGCCGCCGGATGTCGCGCTCGCTGTAAGGCGCGCCTTCGATGAGCTGGCCGAACTCGTTGCGATAGCGCTTGGGCCAGCGCACGTGTCCCCGGCTCTCGAAGACCACCAGTTTGGTGGGCTCCGCCGCGAGGTCCAGCCGCCAGCGGTGGAGGATGCCCCGGTGGATGACCAGGTAGTCCCCCTCGTGATAGGGAAGATCCCCGAACACCGTCTCCAGCGTTCCGCTGCCCTTGCTGACGTAGATCAGCTCGTCGCCCTGCGCGTTGCGATAAAAGTGAGCGTCGTTCTCGTCCGGCTCGACATACAGCATCGCGATGTCCTGGTTGAACAACAGGGGCATCCGATCGAGCGTCGGACTGCCGCCCTTCTTGGCCTGCGAGGTGCGGAAATGCCGGTGGCGCAGGGTCGAGTCGGGGTCAGCCTCGTATACCGTCTCCCTCAGCCGGCGGGCCGATTTCACCGTGGTCGGCGGATAGGTGTGATACAGGAGCGACGAGGTCCCGGTGAAGCCCTCGTGCCCCATGAGCTCTTCGGCATAGATCCCGCCGCTCGGCTTGCGAAACGCGATGTGGCGCTTGCGAGGGATTTGGCCCAGAGAGTGGTAGATCGGCATGCAACCTCCAAAAGCGTGAAGCGTGAAGGGTGAAGCGTGAAGGGTGAAGAGGGGAGGCGAGGGGAGTGGGTCCTCTTCACTTTCCACGCTTCACGCTTCACCACATCACAGATTCCCTCGCGCCGCCTGCTCCCGCTCGATCGCCTCGAATAGGGCCTTGAAATTCCCCTTGCCGAAGCTCCGCGCACCCTTGCGCTGGATGATCTCGTAGAACAGCGTCGGGCGATCTTCCACCGGCTTGGTGAAGATCTGGAGCAGATACCCCTCGTCGTCGCGATCGACCAGGATGCCGAGCTCTTTGAGCGGCTCGAGGTCCTCATCGATCTTCCCCACCCGTGCCAGCAGCGTGTCGTAATAGGTGATCGGCACCCGCAGAAACTCGACCCCGCGGTCGCGCAAGGCCGTCACGGTCTGTACGATGTCGTCGGTCGCGATGGCCAGGTGCTGGACCCCAGGACCTCGGTAAAACTCGAGGTACTCGTCAATCTGCGATTTCTTTCGACCCTGGGCCGGTTCGTTGATCGGGAACTTGATCCGGTCGTTGCCACTGGCGACGACTTTCGACATCAGAGAGCTGTATTCGGTGGAGATGTCCTTATCGTCGAAGGAGATCAGGTTTCTGAACCCCATGACGTCCTGGTAAAACTTCACCCAGGTGTTCATCGCGCCCAGCTCGACGTTGCCCACGCAGTGGTCCACGTGGAGCAGGCCGATGGGCTCAGGGTTGAATCGGCTGGTCACCGGCTGAAACCCCGGCAGAAACACCCCCCGGTAGTTGCGCCGCTCGACCAGGCTGTGGATGGTGTCGCCGTAGGTGTGAATCCCGGCAATCACCACCTCACCATCAGCGTCGCGGAGAACGGTGGGCTCCTGGGCAGCACGTGCCCCGCGGCTCACAGCCACCTGGAACGCCTCCCGGGCATCGTCCACCCAGAGAGCGATATCGCGCACCCCGTCGCCGTGACACTGGATATGGGCCGAGATGGGATGCTCAGGGGAGAGCGGCGTCGTCAATAGCAGGCGCACCTTGTTCTGCTGGAGCAGATAGCTGGCGCGGTCCCGGGTCCCCGTCTCCGGCCCCCGGTAGGCCAACAGTTGGAAGCCAAACGCCGACCGATAGTAGTGGCTGGCCTGTTTGGCATTGCCGACGTAGAACTCGATGAAGTCGGTTCCATTGATCGGAAAGGTATCGGTGGATGTGGCCGCGGCGGCCAGCGTCTCGGCCTGCATTTCGGACCTCCTGGTCGGGTCGATTCGAGAGTCACCGGAAAAGATACAACGTTTTGCGCCTAAAGGGGTTTCGGTATAAGTTGCGGTTGATCGCGCTTGGACCGGCCGGGTGTCGCAGTCACAAGTGAAGGTTGTATCAGGCGCGCCGGGAAGGCAGGTCCATGCCCGGACATGATGTAATCGTCATCGGATTTTCCGCGGGCGGGGTGGAAGCTCTTCTGCGGGGAATCCGCGATGTGCCACCTGATCTTCCCGCCGCGATCCTGATCGTCCACCACTTTCCCGCCTACAGTATCAGTGCGCTGCCCCGCATCCTGAGCCGGGTCGTCAAGTTACCCGCCTCTCACGGGGTGGATGGTGAGCGGATTCGATCGGGGCACATCTACCTTTCCCGCCCTGAGCGACATCTGCTGGTGAATGGCGACCGGATTCAGCTGTCGCGAGGTCCCAAGGAAAACAGGCATCGACCGGCCATTGATCCCCTGTTCCGGACCGCCGCCCGGAGCTACGGGCCTCGCGTGATCGCAGTGCTCCTGTCAGGGACGCTGGACGACGGAGCCGGTGGAATGCGAACGGTGAAAGCGTGTGGGGGTCTGACGGTTGTACAACGTCCAGAGGATGCCCTCTTCGGAGACATGCCGGCCAATGCGATGGAGCTGGTACCGGTCGACTACGTCGAGTCTGCCGCCAGGCTGGGGGGACTCCTGACCAGACTGGTCTCCGAGCCCGTCGCGGTAGCGGATGAAGGAGTTCTCCCCATGAGCCCTCACGCCGTCGATCCGCCGGATCCTTCCGCGCGCGGGACCAAGGATCTGGAGGAGCACACCCTGCAGGGTCCGCCCAGACCCCTGACTTGTCCCTCCCGCGGTGGAGCGCTGGGAGCTGCAGGAGGGTGAGGTGGTGCGTTACCGCTGTCACGGTGGCCATGCGTTCAGCGACGAGGCGATGCTCTCCGCCCCGGCCGCAAGACTGGAATCGCCGCTCTGGTCAGCCATCCGTACCCTCAAGGAGAAAGCGGAGTTGGCGCGCCGCCTGAGCTCCCGGATAGAGGCTCGTGGGCTCCGCAGGCTGGCGCATCGGTCCGGGAAAGCCGCGGCCGTTGCGGAGCACGGCGCTGAAGTGATTTGGGAGGTGCTCCTGAGCGGGTCAGCGGACGACTCCGGGGACGTGGCAGAGGATGAGCCGGCAGAAGCCGAGCGGGCTCTCAGCCGCACGGTACGGGGCAAAGGCTCCAGATGACTGGGATCGCGGCGGTCCCGGGCTCAGGCTATCCGACGACGGCTCGGATCATCGGAACGGCCTCGTCAGCTGGGGGGCTCAACGCAGTGAGCCATATTCTCTCCTGCTTGCCCTCGAGCTTTCCCGCAGCAATCCTGGTCGTGCAACACACCCTGCCCACCAGCCGCAGTCACCTGGTGGAGATCCTTGCCCGAAGGACCAGAATGGTCGTTCGGCAGGCGGTGAGCGGCGAACACATCGAGCTCGGCGTCGTATATGTTGCCCCACCCAACTCGCACTTGACGGTCGATCGCGAGGGCGCGATCCAGCTGTCACAGCAGCCGCCGGTGCATTACGTTCGCCCTTCGGCAGACATGCTCTTCGAATCGCTCGCGACGAACTTTCGTTCCCGCGCGATCGCGGTCGTGCTCACTGGTATGGGACAGGATGGTACCGACGGAGCCCAGGCCATCAAGCTCTGCGGGGGGACGGTACTGGTTCAGGATCAGTCGAGCTCGGAGTTCTTTGGTATGCCAGGCGCGGCTATCAAGGCGGGATTGGTCGAACATGTGCTTCCGCTGGCGCAGATCGCCGGAGCCTTGGAGCTGCTTGCCGGGGAGGCGTTCGCATGAACAAGCCGCGATCTGCGAGTCTGGGCAAACCCGCGCTTCCGGACGACGCCACAACGCTCCAGGAATTCGAGAATCTGCTCTCCTACCTGAAGGTGAGCCGAGGCTTCGATTTCACCGCCTACAAGCGGTCCAGCCTGATGCGCCGGACCCTGGTGCGAATGCAGGCGATCGGGGTTTCCGGATTCGCCACCTATCAGGACTACCTTCAGGTCGATCCCGAAGAGTTTACCAATCTATTCAATACGATTTTGATCAACGTTACCGGCTTCTTCCGGGACCCTCTGGCCTGGGACTCTCTCGCGGAGAGCGCCTTACCCGCCATACTGGGACCCAACGGCGCCACCCACCCGGTTCGAGTCTGGAGCGCGGGGTGCGCCTCCGGGGAGGAGGCCTATACCATCGCCATCCTCCTTGCCGAGAGCCTGGGCGCCGACCAGTTTCGCGAGCGGGTCAAGATCTACGCCACCGACGTCGACGAGGAGGCACTGAACGAAGCGCGGGCTGCGAGCTATGACGAGCGGAGCACCAAGGACGTTTCGCCGGAGCTGCTCAAACGATACTTCGAGCCGCGGAACGGCCGCTTGGCCTTCAACAAGGAGCTTCGTCGTTCGGTCATCTTTGGGCGACACGACCTGATCCAGGATGCCCCCATCTCCCGTGTCAACCTGCTGATCTGCCGGAACTGCATGATGTATTTCAACGGGGAGACGCAGGGCCGGATCCTGAGCCGATTCCAGTTTGCCTTGCTCCCTGGCGGAATCCTCTTCCTCGGCAGGGCCGAGACCCTCTTGACTCGCACCGCAAGCTTCGTCCCGGTCGACGTTAAACGCAGAATCTTCGCCAAGCAGGATCGGAATGGTCAGAGCGAGCGACCGGCTGACGCCTACCGGGAGGAGAATGAAGGGCAGAGCGTGAATTCGCGGCTGCGCGAAGCGGCAGCCGATCTCGGCCCGGTCGCTCAGCTCGTGGTGGATCGCCAGGGCATCGTGCTTCAGGCCAACCAGCAGCTTCGCATGCTGTTTGGTGTCACTGCTCGGGATGTCGGCCGTCCGCTGCAGGACCTGGAGCTCTCGTACCGGCCCTTCGAGCTCCGCTCCTCGTTAGAGCAGGCCTATACCGAGCGGAGACTGGTGATCCAGACCGATGGGAACTGGCTCGCGCCGGGAGGACACCAGGCGTACCTGGATCTCCAGATCATTCCCGTGCCGGATGCTTCCGGTTCCTGCGCTGGAGCGGTGATCACCTTCCTCGACGTCACTCACCAACGCCGGCTCCGGGATGAGCTGCATCGGACGACGCAGGAGCTGGAGACCGCGCTCGAGGAGCTTCAATCGACCAACGAGGAGCTGGAAACCACCAACGAGGAGCTGCAGTCCACGGTGGAAGAGCTGGAGACCACCAATGAGGAGCTCCAGTCCACCAACGAAGAACTGGAGACGATGAATGAGGAGCTCCAGTCCACCAACGAGGAGCTTCAAACCATCAACGAGGAGTCCAAGGAGCGCAGCGATGAGCTGAGCGAGCTGAGTGTCTTCTTCGAGTCGATCTTCGCCAGCCTTCGGGGGGGCGTGGCGCTCGTGGATCGCGACTTCCAGGTCCGTAAGTGGAACTCCCGTGCCGAGACCATGTGGGGTTTACGGAGCGATGAAGCGGTCCATAAGAACTTCCTGAACCTCGATATCGGTCTTCCGACCGATCAGCTCAAGATCCCCATTCGCAACAGCCTGGCGGGCAACCCGGAGGAGATCGTCGTCGATGCGACCGGCCGCCGGGGAAAGCCGATGCGGCTCAAGGTGACCTGTACCCCTCTCCGCTCTCCTACCAGACAGACCGTGAGCGGCGTCATCCTGCTGATGGAGCCAGTCGACGGACGGATCTAGGGACTCGGCTCCCGGGCAGCGCATGAACTAGCACGTGCAACCCGCCATGTGCGGCGCATCTCCCTGCGACCAAGATCCAGGGAGCTGTCATGCGTCGCGCATCGGTCCCATTGGGGACCCCACCTCGTCTTCCGTCCGTTCTGCTGGCCTCTTCAATCGTTTGTCTCACATACGCGGGAACCCTGCGAGCGCAGGGATGGATCGAGATCGAGCGTCGCCCGGGTCCCGTCGGACCGGTCGGCTCAGTCATCCGGGTCGGCTCGAACGTGCGGATCACGGTCGAGGGGCGGGTGGCCGCAGTCGAGGTCGAAGAGCGCTTTCGCAATACCGGCGGCGGCGTGGCCGAGGGCAGCTATCTCTATCCTCTCGCTGGAGAAGCGGTGTTCACCGGCCTCTCTCTATGGCAGGGCGACCGAGAGCTGAGGGGGGAGACAATGAACGCGGAGCAGGCCCGGGGCATCTACGAGGAGATCGTTCGACGGCGAAAGGACCCTGCTCTGCTCACGTTGGCTGGGCATGGTCTGATCCGAGCTCAGGTCTTTCCCATCGAGGCCGGCGATACTCGGCGGGTCGTCCTCCGATATACCCAGCTGCTGCCCCGGGAAGGTGATGCCCTCCGCCTGCGCTACGCGTTCGGCGCCCGCGGAGACGGGGCCGCCGGGGATGTGCGGATCATCCTTGCCGATGCCAGCGGCTTCGGCACCCCGTACTCCCCGACCCATACCCTCGACACCCACCGGGTTGGCGAGCGGCTGGAGATCGGAGTCACCGGTCGAACCGGCGGAGACCTGGAGCTCTTCCTCCCGCTCCGCCGGCCCCTGGCCGGCATCAGCGTGGTGGCGCACGCGCCCGGCGGGGAGGACGGCTATTTCATGCTGCTCCTGGCGCCGCCTCCGGCTGAGAGGGAGATCACTCTGCCGCGAGACCTCTCGCTCGTGGTTGACGTGTCCGGCTCGATGTCGGGCTCCAAACTGGAGCAGGCCAAAGCCGCCCTGCAGCAGGCGCTCGGGACTCTTCGACCGACCGATCGCTTTCGCTTGATTGCATTCTCCTCGGCCGTACGGGCCTTCCGTCCTCAGTTGGTGACGGCCACGCGGGAGAACCTCGCCGAGGCTCGCGAATTCGTCGACGGGCTCGCAGCCGAGGGAGGCACCAACATCGCCGCGGCACTGGACACCGCGCTCTCCGGGCCAACCGAGGGTGAGCGGGTGTCCCTGGTCATCTTCCTGACGGACGGCCTTCCCTCGGTCGGCGAGCAGTCGCCTGAGCGCATCGCCGAAGCGGCGGCGAGCCGGGCCGGCCGGACCCGCATCTTCCCCATCGGTCTCGGGCAGGACGTCAACACCTATCTCCTCGACCGCCTCGCGTCCGAGGGGCGTGGCAGCGCCGAATATGTGGCGCCGGAGACCAGCGTCGAAGCCGCCGTGGGCTCGCTCCTGGCCAAGCTCCGCTACCCTGCTCTGGTGGACCTGCGGGTGGCTGAGGCGCCGGCAACGCTGACCTCCCTGGCCCCTCAGCGGCTGCCCGACCTCTTCTATGGTGAGGAGCTGGTGCTGTTCGGGAGATATCACGGCACCGGCCGCGGGTCGGTGGTCATCACCGGAGAGCGCAACGGAAGGCGGGAGCGGATAGCCACCGAGGCGAGCTTCCCCAGCACCACCTCGGACAACGATTTCATTCCGCGGCTCTGGGCCTCTCGCCGGATCGGAGAGCTGACCCGTCAGATTCGGCTAGAGGGCGGCAGTCGAGAGCTGGTGGAAGAGGTCAGAAACCTCGGGCTTCGCTACGGGATCGTCACCGAGTACACCTCCTATCTGGTACAGGAGCCGAACGCCGTGGCCAGCGTTCCTCCCCCGGAGCGAGTGGAGCGAGAAGACGCTCGCCGGCAGACCGGGGCGGTGGCATTCGACCGGGCGCAGGCCAGCGCTAAGTTGGCCGAGGTCAAGTCATTGAACGCTGTCGAGGAGGTTGCCCAAGGGCGGCTCGAGTCGGTCGCCAAGGACTCGATGGCCCGGGGAAGTGTCCGCCGGGTGGGAAGCCGTGTCTTTGTGCAGCGGGGCGAGGTCTGGACTGACCTAGCTCACACCAATAGGATCCCCGTCACGGTAGTAGCAGCGTTCAGCCGGGCCTACTTTGATGTGGTGCGGATGTTGCCAGAACTGGCTCCTTACCTGTCGGTGGGGGACCAGGTGCTCGTGGGCGGCCGGCAGGCGAGTATCCGGATTGCGCCCTCGGGCATCCAGGAACTCGACCGCGGGCAGTTGACCGCCCTGGTCGGCCACTTCAGGGGCACATGACGGCAGACCTTGCCCAGCTTTTTGAGCAGTACTATGGCTCGCTCGTCCGGATGCTGTATCGCCGGACGGGCGATCGTGACCGGGCCGAGGATCTGGCGCAGGAGACATTCGCGCGTGCGGTGTCCGCCCCGCCGGACAATCCCCGGCCCTGGTTGTTCGCGGTGGCATTGAATCTGGTGCGGGAGGACGGGCGCCGCGCGGTCACCCGAGGCCGGCGGCTGGAGCTTCTCCGAGTCGAAGAGGATCATCCCCAGCTCGGCCCCGATGCGGTACTCGAACGCGCCGAGGAAGTCGAACGGGTGAAGGCCGCGCTGGCCACCCTCAACGATCGGGACCGCGAGGCCCTCCTCTTGAAGGCCGAGGGGTTTAATTACGAGGAGATCGCGGCCACCCTTGGTCTGGCCAAAGGCGCGATTGGAACGACGCTGGCTCGGGCCCGACGGCGGCTGGTCGAAGCCTACGGGGCGCAGGGAAGAGGTGAGCATGTCGCATCTTGATGAAGGAACGCTGCACGCGCTGCTGGACGGCGAGCTGGAGATGAGCGAGATGGCCGAGATTCAGGCTCATCTTGGGAGTTGTGCCGCCTGTGGCTCTCGCCTGCGCGAAGTCAAGCAGTTCCTCATGGAGGCTGACCGGCTGGTTGCGGAAGTGCAGATCGATGCCCACGGGCGAGCGCCGATGGAGCGGTCGCCGAGGCGTGAGCGGGAGTCGGCGGAACCGCCATTCCGCGAGCCGGCCGACCCGTGGGAAGGTGCGCCGGTCCTCCTCATCCCAGACAACCCCGACCCGGGAGAAGCCGGCCGACGCTGGCTCAAGCGGCTGGCGTGGGCCGCCAGCCTCCTGGTCGTCGTGGGCGCCGGCTACCTCGGGGTACAGGTTCGGCGCGGAGGCTCTGCGCCGTTCCTGACCGATGCACGTCCGGTTACCTCGCCCCGGGAAGAGACCCCCGCCCCTGCATCGAGTACTGCAGTATCCTCAGGCTCCTCCGGCGCGGACAGCGGCCGCGCCGCTGCTCCGGCCGATCGGTCGGCCAAACCGACCACATCTCCTCCCACTCGCGCGGGGGCCCTCCAGAAGACCGCCACTGCCGCGCCCGACTCGCTGGCGCGGGCCAAAAGGAATGAGAGCAAGGGAGCGGGAACCGGGGCGGATGGCGGCGCTCGTGCCGACAAGCTGGCTCGAGCCACGCCAAAGGATGAAGCGCAGGTCGCGCCGGCAGACGAAGAGAGCCGGGACAATGTGGTCCGGGAAGCGGCGCAGGCCATGGCGGAGCTGGATCGCGAGCGAGTGCGCCAGCGGGCGGCGGCGGCCACCGCGGCGCTGGATTCGGCTGCGCGGCGACGGTCCCAGGCCAGACCGGCCGCAGCCGGCCAACCCGCGCCGACCAACGCCGTCGCCGCCGAGTCCACTGAGCCGCCGCCGACCCTGATCCCCGCTATTCGTACCCCTGAACAGCGGGCCCAGATCTACCTGCGGATCGGCCTCGATGAGGCGTCTCGACAGCTCGGCTCCCCGGTGCACGTCATCGAGGGGATGAGCCCGATCTTCATGGGCCTGACCCAGGGACGGTTATCGGCCGGCGCGGATACCGCCCGTCCGGTGGTGAGGGTGGTGTACCAGGATACCCAGGGGCGACTGATCTTTCTCGATCAGCAGCGGGTCCGCAGCGGTCAACCGACCGGAGCGGCGCCGGGTGGCGAGCCTGCCTGGGTCCTGGGCGACACCAGGCTGTACCTGCATGGGGAAGTTGGTCCTGATGTCCTGCAGCGGATTCGGCCGCGGGTCCGATAGAGCGTCAGTCGGCCTCAGGCAGTATCGGCGTCCAGCACTTCGCGGACTTTACGGGTCAGATCTTCCGGCGCAAACGGCTTGGCCACGAATGTAGCGCCCTGCGCGATGCCCCGATCCAATATCTCGTCGTTGGTATATCCCGATACATAGAGCACCTTGATGGACGGCCGGAGCTCGACCAGAGCCCGAACGAACTCTGAGCCGCCCATTTCGGGCATGACCACATCCGAGATGACCAGGTGGAGGGGGCCTTCG
The DNA here is from genome assembly GCA_036556025.1 of Gemmatimonadales bacterium. Taxonomy (GTDB): domain Bacteria; phylum Gemmatimonadota; class Gemmatimonadetes; order Gemmatimonadales; family GWC2-71-9; genus CAVVWJ01. The sequence goes on from DATBKD010000023.1 coordinate 30,403, forward strand.
TGATGCTGGGCCAGCTCCAGCGCCTCCTTGCCGTTGCGCGCCGCCAGAACCGTATGGCCCTGGTCTGTCAGAATCTTGTCGATCAGCTCCCGGACGCCGGCTTCATCCTCAGCCAGCAGAATCGTCTCGCTGCCGTGGAGGGATGCGGGCGGTTGCCATTCTGCGGTCTCCTCGTCCTCGACTCTCGGGAGATAGACCTTCACGACCGTGCCCTGGTCGGGTTCGCTGGAGACCCGCACCGCTCCCCCGCACTGACGAACGATTCCGTACAGGATCGACAGCCCAAGACCCGACCGCTGCGCCTGCGGGTTGGTGTAGCCGTAATCGAAGACTTGTCCCATGCTCTCCGGTTCCACTCCCGAGCCGGTATCCCCCACTGAGAGCACAGCGTACCGGCCGGGAGGCAAGTGCCGGCTCCGACCGGGTCCGCCGACCTCGCGCTCCCTCGTCCGGATGGTGAGCGTGCCGCCCCCGGGCATCGCTTCGCGGGCGTTGAGCACCAGATTCACCAGCACCTGTTCCAGCTGGCCGGCGTCCATCCGGACCGGGCCCAGCCCGGGTTCGAGACTCACCTCGAGCCGCACGTCCGCGCCTACCAACCGATGAATCAACTCCTGCATGCTGCCGACGACGGTATTGAGATTCACGAGACGCGCGTGGGAGACCTGCTTCCGGCCGAAGGACAGCAGCTGGCGGCTCAGATGTGCGCCCCGATCCGCGGCCTTGCGGATCTGTTCCGCGTCGCTGCGCCGCTGATCACCGGGGGGAAGATCGTGAATCAGCAGGTCGCTGAAGCCGCGAATCGTGGTCAGCAGGTTGTTGAAGTCGTGGGCCACACCGCTGGCCAGCCGGCCGACCGCGTCCATGCGCTGCGCGTGACGGAGCTGCTCTTCGCTCTGATGCAACGCCGCCCGAACCCGGGTGCGCTCGCTGATGTCGGTCGCGAGAACGAGGCGTGCCCGCCGCCCATCCATCTCCAGCTCGTGGGAGACGATCTCCATCTCGACGATGGATCCGTCCTTTCGCTGGTGCTGGGTCAAGGCGACCTCGCCCCGAGGTGAGCCCCGCTCACCGCCGGGCAGCAGCCCGGGGGTATCGTCCGGCGGTCGAATATCCATGATGGTCATCGAGAGAAATTCCTCTCTCGAGTAGCCGTAGTGCCGGATCGCCGCGTCGTTCACCGCGAGGAACGCCAGGGTCTCCGCGTCGAACACCCACATCGGCTGAGGGTTGGCGTCGAACAGCAGGCGATAGCGCCGGTCGGCCTCCCGGGCTTCTCGATGGATCCGTCCGTGGTCCACGGTGAGGCCCACCCGCCCGGCGAGCTCCTCGGCGAACTCGAGATCGGCCAGACCGAAGCGGCGGCCCGACTCGCGGATCGTGGCCAGCGTGATCACCCCCGCCACTCCACCTCGGGCCACCAACGGCACTCGGATCAGCGAGGTCGGACTGAGTGCCCGGTACAGCTTGAGATGCTCCTGATCCTCCGACGCCAGCCGCAGGAGCTCGTCGGTGACTTCCCGAAGCTCGGACGTACGATCGATCTCCCCGAAGGGGAGGTTGCGGCTGCCGTATTCACAGAGCGCTCGCACTACGAGGTCTCGGGCGGGATCGCGATGCGCCCCCGAGATGTACTCGAGCCGCCCCTGTTCGCTCGCAACGTGGATCGCGCACCAGTCGCAAATGCCGGGCACCATCATCCGGGCCAGGTCACGCAGGACGCCGGGAAAATCGAGGGTCGATGCGAGCGCGAGGTTGGCCTGGGCGAAGAACGAGAGCCGGCGATCCACCGCCTCGATCTCCGCCTGCGTGAGCTTGTGTCCCTGGGCGGCAGCGGCGGAGCGCAGCCGAGCCACGATGATGGCCACGGCCGGCGCCACCACGCCGGTCAGGATCAGACTGTACGCCCCGTTCCGGGTGTAATGCAGCGAACTCCGAGGCTCGGAGAAGAAGTGCACCGCGTAGAGTACGGTGAGGACGGCGCTGACCAGACCCGAGCGCAACCCGCCGCGGGAGGCGGCGTAGATAACCGTGAGGATGAGGAGTGGGAAGGGGTAGACCACCACCCCACCCTCGCGAGCCAGAACGTCGAGGGCGATGGCGGCCGCCAGGGTGAGGAGAGGGCCTCGGACGCTCGCCCCGATGGCCTTCCAGTCCGGTCTGCGATTGAGCGCCTCCCGGAATGCGGTGTACCGCTGAATGCTCTGCACTGCACCACTCTGAGCCATGGCTCGTTCCATCCGGAGGCTGAGTTCAGAGTCCGGCAGATCGGCACCGGGAGACGCAGGCAGGTGTCGGTCAACCGCCCCTGGACCGGCCTGGTGTTGGGTCGAATACAGGATTGAGGATCTCCCGTAGGCCTGTCTGTGACAACCCCCACACTGGGCCGAGACGTTCTTGCGACCCCTTTAATCCGACAGTAAGCTATTCGCCGTCCCTTCTGGCCCCGACTCGCATCCATAACCATCGCGCGACCTCGCAGTCCCGCGCGTGGCGTGCGCTCGAGTCGGACCGCGCCGGGCGGACGTCCCGCCCACCCCGATCGTCTCCGTGATCGCCAACGGGCCGTTCGGATCGTTTCTGCCCTCTAGCGAAGGGAGGCCGGAGTGAACGCTTCCAAGGTTCTGCCTATCGCGAGTCGAATCCTTCTTTTGCTCTTCTTGCTTCTGCCTTCGCTGGTCGAGGCCCAAGGCGTCACCACGGCCCAGATGAACGGCTTCGTCACCAGCGAGGACAAGGCTCCGCTGCCGGACGCGACCGTCGTCGCGGTCCACGTGCCCAGCGGCACGGAGTACCGGGCGGTGGCTCGCTCTGGTGGGGCGTACACCATCCTCAACATGCGCGTCGGCGGCCCCTACCGGATCACGGCCAGCTTCATCGGCTTTCAGCCCAGGACCGAGGAGAATGTCTTCCTGAGCCTGGGGCAAACCTTCTCGCTCGACCTTCAGCTCAAGCCCCAGGCGGTCCAACTGCAGGAGCTCGCGGTCACCGCGGAACGCGATCAGGTGCTGGATGCCGGCCGCCGGGGCGCGGCCACATTCGTGACTCCGGAGCAGGTCGAGGAGCTGCCGTCGATCAAGCGCAGCACCCGCGATCTCACCCGACTGGATCCCCGCAGCGACGGCAACTTCGCCTTCGCCGGACGCAACTGGCTGTTCAACAACCAATCCCTCGACGGCTCGTACTTCAACAACCCATTCGGACTCGACGACCCGGCGCCGGGCGGGCAGACGAACGCGGAGCCGGTGCCTTACGATGCGGTCGAACAGGTGGAAGTGTCGATCGCGCCCTTCGACGTGCGCGAAGGCGGCTTTACCGGCGCCAACATCAACACGGTCACCAAGAGCGGGACCAACGAGTTCCACGCCTCACTGTACAGCTTCGGGCGCAATGAGGATCTGGAGGGGAACAAGGTGCGGGGCGCCGACGTGGTCGCCAACCCGGACCTGAGCTTCATCCAGTCAGGTGCATCGTTCAGCGGGCCGCTGATTCGGGACAAGCTCTTTTTCTTCGTCAACGGCGAGCTGGAGCGGACCGACGATCCCGGTACCAGCTTCGTGGCCAGCCGGAACGGGCAGACCGGATTCGGGATCGCCCGGGTCGACGCGACCATCATGGATTCCATCCGGAACCGGATGATCCAGGAGTACAACTACGACCCCGGCGTCTACGACGGGTACATCAACCAGACCGACAACAACAAGGTGCTCGCCAAGCTGGACTGGAACATCAACCCGAGCAACAACCTGACGTTCCGGTACAACTACCTCGACGCCAAGCGTGACCTGCCTCCCCATCCGTTCGTGCTGAGCTTCAACAATACGGGACGGGGACCCAATCAGAGCAGCCTGCCATTTCGCAACTCCGGCTATGCCATCAACAACCGGCTGCACTCCTTCGCCCTCGAGCTGAACAGCCGCTCCAGCGGCTTCGCCAACCGGTTCTTCGCCAGCTACAACCGCTTCCGCGATTTCCGGGATCCGTTCAGCGAGGACTTTCCCACCATCGAGATCGGCCAGGCCGGCGTCACCTACACGACCCTCGGCCATGAGCCGTTCTCCATCAACAACATCCTGGACCAGGATGTCTGGCAGTTCACCAACAACTTCAGCTTGTTCCGGGGCCGGCACACCTTCACCCTCGGCGCCAACTTCGAGGACTTCAAGTTCTTCAACTCGTTCAACATCTTCCGGGACGGCCTCTTCCAGCTGCCGGCAGGGGTTGCTACCGGGTCCACCTTCTCCTCGCTGGATGATTTCTTTCAGGCAACCGATCCTAACAATCCGAACCGGATCGACTTCCGGAGCTTCATCGGTAGCGGGCCGTTCAAGGGCGAGGATATCGACGTCGGCCAGCTGGCCTTCTACGCCCAGGACGAATTTCTCCTGTCGGAGCGGTTCAACCTGACGTACGGCCTGCGGGTGGACCTGCCGATGTACTTTACCAATCCGGTGGACAACCCCTTCTCCCGAGGCTTGACGGCGCTGGATGAGAACGGCGATCCGGAGACCGTCGACCAGAGCCACCTCCCCGGCACGACGGTGCTGTTCTCCCCGCGGGTGGGCTTCAACTGGAACGCGGTGGGCGACCGGAGCACCCAGGTCCGTGGCGGCACCGGGATCTTCACCGGCCGGGTGCCCTTTGTCTGGATCGGCAATGTCATCTCCAACCCGGGCGCCAACCCCAATCTGTTCCCCGTCGGACCGGAACGCCCGACGGCCGACAACACGACCCTGGCACAGTCCTTCGACCTGAACGCCATGGATCCCGACTTCAAGTGGCCGCAGACGTGGACCACCGACCTGGCCGTGGATCAGCAGCTGGGGGCCGGCTTCCTGGGGACCCTCGAAGTCATCTATGGCAAAGACATCAATAATGTCTTCGTGCGCAATGCGGACCTGGTCGCGCCGGTGCGCACGCTTCCGGGCCCGGACGGCCGGCCGTATTACGGCGGCTTCGGTGCCAACGAGCTCAACCCCGACGGCGGCGCCGGCATTTACGTCATCGACAACACCGACGATGGCCACAACTTCAATTTCACCGCGCAACTGCGGAAGCGGTTCAATTTTGGGCTGAATGCCAGCATCGGGTACAGCTACACCGACGCCAAGAACAATCTGAAGTCCACCGAGATCGCCAGCGTCCTGTGGCAGAACCAGCCGGTGCAGGGCAACCCCAACAAACCGGAGCTGAGCTTCTCGGAGTTCGGCCAGCGGCACCGCATCGTCGGCGCGGCCACCTATAGCAAGGAGTGGTCGTCCAGTCTGCGCACCCACGTCGGCTTGTTCCTGGAGGTCGCCGAAGGGAATCGGTTCTCCGGCGCCGGCGGGAATCGGTACTCGTTCATCTATTCCGGGGACGTGAATGGCGACGGCCAGGGCGGGAACGACCTCATCTACATCCCCCGGGACCAGAGCGAAATCCAGCTGGTCGACTGCCCCACCGGCTGCGGGTCGAACGTCACCGCCCAACAGCAGTGGGATGCGCTCAACGCGTTCATCGAGCAGGACAAGTACTTGCGCTCCCATCGCGGCGAGATCGCCGAGCGGTTCGGTGAGGTGAACCCGTGGTACAGCGACATCGATCTTCGGATTCTGCAGGACTTCGGCTTTGGACCGCAGGGGAGGCGGCACACGTTCCAGTTGAGCGTCGACGTCTTGAACCTCGCCAACCTGCTCGACTCCGACTGGGGAGTGCGGAAGGTGGCGAGCCCCGCGGCCACGTCGCCGCTCAGGCTGGTGGGATTCGACTCCAACGGCGCGCCGACCTTCAACTTTACCGGACCGGCGGCAACTTTCATTGACGATCCGGGACTGTTGTCACGCTGGCGGACGCAGATCGGCCTGCGGTATTTCTTTAATTAGCTAACAGCTATCAGCTAACAGCTATCAGCTACTCCTTACGCACTCGACCCTCCGGTAACCTCATCGGAGGGTCGAGCGCATCGGGACGAGCTGTTAGCTGATAGCTGATAGCTGTTAGCTGTTAGCTGCTAGCTGTTAGCTGCTAGCTGTTAGCTGTTAGCTGCTAGCTGTTAGCTGTTAGCTGTTAGCTGCTAGCTGTTAGCTGCTAGCTGATAGCTTTTCAGAACG
>DATBKD010000024.1:0-1589 GCA_036556025.1 Gemmatimonadales bacterium
TTCCGCCAGGTCGCCACGTTTCGAGGCTGAGGGAGCCCCAAGAGAAACAACCGGTGTCTCGAGAAACCCGTCGGCCTGCTGGTGGGCGGCGAGCAACGCCTCGACCTCACGCCGCGCCTCGGGATCCTGAACCCCCAGCTCCTGAAGAAATCCGGCTCGATCTGCGGGTGGATGCTCCAGTGCTTCGGCAAACAGCGCCTTGATGCGCTTCCACTGCTCGCCGGACTGATTGGATCGCGGTTCGTCCACCCCGGCCAATTTGCTGCGCCGGCCGGGCGATCCACAAGATCGGCTGAGGTCTTTCTGAGTTTCGGCTGAGGTTCGCGGGCTATTGTAGGCGCCGTGCGGACCGGGAGCCAGCAGAGTCAGGGCCCGGGCGCCGCCCGGCTAACCCTTGCCATGGAGGATCACATGTCGAAGCCCCGCATCGCATACATTCTGGCAGCGCTGGGCATGCCCGCCCTGACCGCCGCCATGCTCACGTCGGCGCCCCACTCGGTGCCGACCCAGATCTCCGGCGTCTTCACGATGAAAGTGGCCCAGCAGCACGCCTTGCCGGTCGGGGACCAGACGGGGCCGATCCTGCTCCTCACCCAGTCGGCCGGCACCAACCGGAGCACCGGAAGCTCCGAGTACATGGATGGCGCCCAGGTCATCAACCGCGAGATCGCAGACCTGACGCAGGGCAACGGCCCGCACCAGGGCTATGTCACCCAGATCAAGGGTGCCGACACATCGGTGACCCGCTGGCAGGGCAAGGTGACGACCACCCTGGGTTCCGACCAGAAACCAGCCACCAGTGTCGAGGGCACCTGGACCAAGGTAAGCGGCACGGGCAAGTACCAGGGCGTCACTGGAGCCGGCAAGTACAAGGGGCGGATGCTCTCGCAGTCCGAATACACCATTGAGTGGAGCGGGGAGATCGTCACTCAACACACATCATCGCGGTAAGCAAGGACGAAACAGCTACCACCGCTGTCGTAGCGCTCGGCGGGGGCAGCAGGATACTGGTGAGCGTTGCCAGCGGCTGCCCCCTCTCGAGCTGGCACTTGAGCCGACCGGGAGATCCACAAGAGCGGATGTCTGCCGAGACACCGCTTCTCCGCAGATACCTGGTAAGGAACCACTCACCCTTGCCAGGAGCGACCCATGGCACGTCTGCGTCCCGACCCTTCCTTCTATCCGTCCCCCAAGCTGGCGATGGAGGCCCCGCCGGAGCGGCTGGCGTACGTGGCGCTCCTTGGCAGCGAGGGCCGCCGCGACGCCATCGGCGTCGTCGACACCGATTCCGAGAGCCGCTCCTTCGGCCGCCTGGTCGGCCTGGCTGAGCTCCCGCAGGGCGACAACGAGCTGCACCACTTCGGCTGGAATGCCTGCAGCTCCCACCTGTGCCCCTACGCCGGGAATGCGCACGTCGAGCGCCGCTACCTGGTCGTCCCCGGCACCCACTCGACCCGGATCCACATCCTCGATACCAAACCCGACCCGCGGCAGCCGGTGCTGGTGAAGGTGATCGAGGGCGAGGAGGTCATGGCGAAGACGGGATACGCCGCACCGCACACGGTCCACTGCGGTCCCGACGGGATCTA
>DATBKD010000025.1:0-19654 GCA_036556025.1 Gemmatimonadales bacterium
GGCAGGTCCAGGCTGGCCATCGAGATCATGGTCTCGAGCCGGCTCAGCGCATCGCGCGGGGAGTTGGCGTGCAGCGTGGTCAGCGAGCCGTCGTGACCGGTGTTCATCGCCTGCAGCATGTCCACCGCTTCGGCTCCGCGACACTCACCCATGATGATACGGTCGGGCCGCATACGCAGGGCATTGATCAGGAGCAGCCGTTGGGGCACCTCGCCCTGGCCCTCGATGTTGGCCGGACGGGTCTCCAACCGCACCACGTGGGGCTGCTTGAGCTGCAATTCGGCCGAATCCTCGATGGTGACGATCCGCTCGTTACCCGGGATGAAGGAAGACATGATGTTGAGCAGGGTCGTCTTGCCGGCGCCGGTGCCGCCGGAGATCAGGACGTTGAGCCGGGCCCGCACGATCGCCTTGAGCAGCTCCAGCATCGGTTCGGTCAGGCTCTCGGTCCGCAGCAGGTCGGCACCCGAGAGGGCATCGCGCTTGAACTTACGGATCGAGAGGTGAGGTCCGTCCAACGCCAGCGGCCGGATGATGGCGTTCACGCGGGAGCCGTCCGGCAACCGCGCGTCCACCATGGGCGAGGAGTCGTCGATCCGGCGGCCCACGGCGGAGACGATCCGGTCGATCACCTGGAGCAGGTGACGGTCGTCCTGGAAGATGACCTCGGTGCGCTCCAGCCGGCCGTGCCGCTCCACGTACACCTGCTTGTAGGTGTTGACCAGGATGTCGGAGATCTCGGGATCCTGAATCAGCGGCTCCAGCGGCCCCAGGCCGAAGATCTCGTCCAGCACCTGGCCCACGACCAGATCCCGCTCCTCGAAGTTGAGCGGCACCGACTCCTGGGTAATCTGGTCCTGCACCACCTTCCGGATCGCGTCGATCACCTGCTGCCGGTCCAGCCGGTCGAGGTTGGAGAGGTTGAGCCGCTCCAGCAGGCGCCGGTGAATCCTGCCCTTCACCTGTTGCAGCGCGTGGGCATTGGAAGCGTCGCTGAGCGAGCCGGTGAACTTGGGCGCGCCGGACTGGGCGCCGACCCCCTTGGAGCCCTCCCAGGGGAGTGAGCTGCGCTGCCCATTGGGGCCGTTCGGCGTCGGCGTAGGTGTCTTGAAGTCCGTCATGACCTACTCTCCCTTCCCTTCCGACTTGGCCGTTTTCCGGCGCATGGCCCGGAACGGCGCGCCGAGGAGCCGCAGGATCCTGCCGCGCCCACCCTTGGTGTCGAGCGGGACACCGGTGAGCGCGGACGCGAGAGCCTTGACGTCGCGAGTATAGGGCGAGCCACCATTCAGCACGATAGGCTTGCCCGAGTTGACCGACCCCATCACCGACTCGTAGTCGTTCCGGATCTTCCAGAAAACCTTCATCCCCAGGCTCCGCTCCACGTCGGCCGGGGAGATGGAGTCGTCCGGATCGTACCGGTTGAGGATCAGGCGAAGCTGCTCTTCGCCCTTGCTCAGCACCTTCTTGAGCATGGGAAAGCCGCGCTGCACGTTGCGCAGGGATGGCAGATCCACGTTGCTGACGATGAACACCAGGTCAGCCTGCTCGAACACGGCGAGGGTGGGCGGGGCGAACGAGCGGGGGGTGTCCACCACGATATACTCGTAGTGCTGCTTCAGAAAGCTCAGTATCCGGCGGATCTGCTCCGCGGTGACTGCCTCGGCCTTCTCCGGCTGAAACGGCGCGGAGAGGAGGTGCACCCCGGATTCGTGGCGCTCGATGTAGGACGCGAGCAGGCCCGCGTCCATGCGCCGGAAGTTCTCCACGAAATCGACGAAGTTGAACCGGGGCTGAATCCCCAGTACCAGCGCGCTCTCTCCCAGCTCCAGATCCAGGTCCACCAGCAGAGTCTTCTTGTGGGTGGTGCGATGGATCACGATCGCGAGATTGGTGGCCAGCGTGGTACTGCCGCCGCCGCCCTTGGGGCTGAAAAAGGAGAGAATCCGGCCGTGGATCTTCTCCTGCTCGCCCCCCGGCTTTCGCAGCTTGTTCACCGCGCGGTGCATGGCGGCGCGGAGATCCTCTACGCCGATCGGCTTGGGCAGGTACTCCGAGATTCCGGCCCGCATGGCGTGGAGCAACTGCTCCGAGCTCAGCAGCGGTCCCGTCGCGATGAGGACTTGAGCCGGATTCTGCTCCAGGAGAAACTGGGCGAGCTGCAGGCCCAGCTCGGGGCCGGTCTCCAGGTCGAGGAGGATCACCTCGGGCCCCAGCGCGCGCAGCGACTTGATCTGATGCTCGCCGAACTGGTGGAGCGCGGCGTTGATCTCCAGCTCGACCGTCATGACCCGGTCAGGGCCGGAGAGCGTCTCCCGGACCATGGTGGAGAGCCCATGGTCCGCCGTGATCAGCGCGCTACGGGGAAGCTGGGGACCGGACACGTTACTCCATTCTTATTTGATGAGAACCAGCCGCTTCAGCAGCGCCCCGGACGGGTTGCCGCCCGGCCCACCGCCGCCCAACAGGCCGAGGAAGTGGCCGGTGAGGGGCTGCTTGCAGTTGCCGTTGCCGTTGCCGCAAGGCCGCTTGTCCAGGAAGACCCTGGCCATGTTGTTGAACTCGAGGTTATTGGCATTGGGTGCACCACCGTATTCCGACGGATTGAACAATCCCACGATGATGACCCGGTCACTCTGAGTCAACCAGTTGGCACCCTTGTTGGAGTTGGCCACCGTATTGGTCGAGTTGTCCCAGTAGGCGTTCGGGTCCCGATTGATCAACTCGTCCCAGGCATCGGCCACCTGGTTGGTCTTGGCGCCGTTTGCGGCGGCATAGTTGTGCTGCACCTCGGCCGGCTCACACTGCGACAGAATGCGATCGTGCAGCTTGCTGGCGCCATTGTCGGCGGTGGTGTTGCCCCAGGAGTAATAGAACGAGTTGACCGAATTGTCCTTGGAGCTGAAGCTCTGGATGAAAATCTGCCGGCCGTAGTCCTTGGTTCTCAGGTTCACACCGGTGCCGTTGCTGTTGCGAAAATCGGTGCCCCAACCGGTCGTAGTGGAATCGTAGTTATCCGAACCGTTGTAGAGCCAGGGCTCGGTCTCGCCCTCGTCCCAGACGCCGGCCGTGCGGCCACCGCCCGGCTGATCCACAAAGTTCCAGATATGGTCGCCGTTCAGGTCCTCGCCCCCTGCGCTCACATTGTTCCAGGCATCGGGGATGGCCACCGGCTTGGTGCAGTTGGAAAAGTTGGTGTTTTCCGCGTGGGCCTTCGCCGTCGCGGTCAAGCTCATCGTGGCGCTACCGAACCGCCGGGCGAACCAGAGGGACATCGGCGGAACGGTGTAGGTGGCCGTCACGTTCGAGTTCGCCAGATCGACCGCAATACTCAGGTGCGCGGCAGTGGTATCGACCACGACCCGGTGGACCGTGTGTTGCACGGCGATCTCTTTGGCCCGAGCCCTGGCGCCGGAATCCTTGTTGAACGTCGGACTGGGCTCGGTGAAGACGCTGGCCCCGGCCAAGGCGGCGCCGTCCATCGCGCGCTGTGCCTCAGCCTTGGCCGTCTTCACCATACCATAGTCGATGGCGACTGCCGTCATGGACAGGAACATCAGGATCATGACCGCCACGACCACCATGGTAGCACCGGCTCGATTCAGGCGACGACATCTTGACATCGGCATAGCGCCTCCAGGTCCATCCATCCGTAGATCAGCGCTTGCAAGTAAGCTGGACATCCGACCCGGTACTTCTTCCCTACTTGATGAGCACCAACCGCTTTACCAAGGACCCGGAAGGATTTCCTCCCGCGCCCCCGCCACCCACCAAGCCGAGAAAGCGACCGGTGACCGGGCACTTCTTGCAGGTGTGCGGCTCCAGGAATACCCTGCCGAGATTGTTGAGCTGAACCGTGTTACAGCTCGGGCAGCCGGCATATGCCGACGGATTGTACAATCCGACCACGATCACCCGCGCGCTCTGGTTGAGCCAGTTCGCGCCCTGGTTCGACCCGGTCACGGTACCCCCGGTGCTCGGGTCCGGGTTGTCCACCCAGGTTGCGCCGGGATCCCGAGCGATCAGCTCGTCCCACGCATCGCTCACCGGGCCGGTGTTCGAGCCGTTGCCGGCTTCGTAGGTGGTCTGCACCTCCGCCGTCTCGCACTCGCCGAGGATCCGCGCCGCGACCTTGCTGGCACTGTTCGCGTCAGGTTTGCTCTTGCCCCAGACGTTGTGCCATGACGGGGTAGAGAGGTCCTTCGAGCTGATCGGCTGGACCAGGATCTGCCGGCCGTAGTCCTTCGTGCGCCGGTTCACTCCCGTCCCGAGGGCGTTCCGGTAGTTCGTCCCCCATCCGGTGCTGGTCGAGTCGTAGCTGTCGCCCTTGCTGTTGTCGAAGCTCCAGGGCTCGGTCTCACCCTCGTCCCAAGTGCTGTTGCTGTTCCCATCCTTGTAGTTATAGATCTTGTCGCCGTTCAAGTCTTCCTGTTCCTTGCCCTTCGAGATGTTGGGCTGGTTGTTGAAGGCATCAGGAATCGCGACCGGCTTCACGCAGGTAGCAGTATTGGTGTTCTCCGCGTGAGCCTTTGCGGTCGCAGTCAATCCCATCGTGCTGGTGCCGAACCGCCTACCGAACCAGAGCGACATCGGCGGTACACTGTACGTAGCCGTGACGTTCGAATTGGCCAGATCGACGGTCACGGTCATGTGGGCCGCGGTAGTATCGATTACTGTGCGCCGCACGGTGTGCTTCACCGCCAACGCCTTCGCGCGCGCCTTGGCGCCGGAATCCTTGTTAAACGTAGGATCCGGCTCGGTGAAGGCGCTGGCGCCTGCCAGGGCCGCCCCATCCATTGCACGCTGAGCCTCCGCCTTGGCGGTCTTGATCATGCCGTAGTCAATGGCAAGCGCCGTCAGCGACAGAAACAACAGAATCATGACTGCCGCTACCACCATCGCTGCGCCGGTTCGATCTAACCGGGGACATCCGAATACCCTTTCCTCCGTGCTGACGCGTTCAGGGGGGGGACGCATCGAGCCTCCAGGCTCACGGGTGTTTCCGCGTTCGCGGAATCGCTATGGACTTGGTGTCTGCATATATGGCATCAAGGGCTCTGTAGCGTCCCGGTTATTTCCGGCCGGTAGTGTCGGCCGGAGGATGGTACAGCGTGGTATCCGCGCCCCGCATCTTCATGAAGCCGTTCCAGCGCCAGGTGGTCGGCTCGCCGGTGGGCAGGGGGGTCGGCTTGTCGCCCGGCAGCACCAGCCGGGGCGTCACCAGCACCAGCAGCTCGGTCCGGCTCTGCCGGGCATCCTTGGAGCGGAAGAACTGGCCCAAAATCGGAATGTCCCCCAGGATCGGCAGCTTGGTGACGTTGTCGGTGAGATGGTTGTCCATCAGGCCGGCGATGGCCATGTATTGCCCGCTCTTCATCTCCACTTCGGTCTCGGCCCGGCGGGTGAGCAGGCTGGGAATGGTGAAGCCGCCGAAGATGAGCGGGTTGGAGAAATCCAACGAAGACACCTCCGGCATCACCTTGAGCCGGATACTGCCATTGCGGGTGATGTTGGGCGTGAAGCGCAGGCGGATGCCGAACTCCTTGAACACGATCGACACCGCATTGTTCCCGCCCCCGCCCTGCACCGCAGGATAGGGGAACTCCCCACCGGCCAGAAAGGTCGCGTCCTTGCCCGGCAGGGCGATCAGGTTGGGCTCCGCCAGACTCTTGAGATCGCCCTTGGACTGAAGCGCCAGGATCAACGCCTCGATGCTGGCGTTGGCGTTGAAGAGACCGAAGTCCACCAGCCCGTCGGAGAACGTGCCGCCCTGGGGGTTGGTGTTGGTCGATCCCACCCAGTCGCCGTCGGTATTCAGGTCCTGCGGGTTCAACGTCGCGATCTGGGAGCGGAACTGCTTGATCGCGGTCTTGTTCACCTCGGCGAAGCGGACGTAGAGCAGCACCTGGACCGCCTCGGGCGTGCTCAGGTTGTCCACGATGGTGGCGCCGGACCCCTTGGCGATCTCCACCGCCCGGTTGGCCGCGCTGGCATCGCGCACCGTGCCCGACAGGGTCACCACGTTGCCGCTGGCCGCGACGTCGATGTTTTCGCCCGGGAGCACCGAGGCGAGATAGCGCTGCAGCCCCGGCGCGTCGGCCGTGACCTCGATGGAGTAGAGCTTGATGTTGCCGCTGTTGTCCCACAGGAAGAGACTGGTGGTGCCGAGGGTCTTGCCGTTGATCAGGATCTCGGTGGGCGAGACCACCACCGCCTCAGCCACGGCCGGATCGCCGATGGAGAAGCGCTGGATCTGAGTCGTGTTGACCAGCAGCGCCGAGGCGCCCTTGGACACCGAGACGACCTGCTCCGGCGAGCGAACCACCCGCTGCGCCTCGGCCGGGCGAGCCCCGATCAGAACGCCCAACAATACGGGCGCCCAGGCCCGGCCCAGCCTACGACAGAACACCAGGGGGAGGATCAAACCGCGGCGGAGTGTGCTCACAGGTCTCCCGGGATAGGGGTCAGGTCAGGGCTGCTTCTTCTGGAACGTGGTCAGGGTCCGCTCGCCGCCCCGGTAACCTTCGATCACCGTGGCATCGATCTTTGGAGCTGCGACGGGCCTGCGGGACGGCCGGGGCGGGACCGCGCCCGCGGGCGCCAGGTTGAGGGACAGCTGATCGGCCTTGGCCCCGGTCGTGGCCACCGGCATGGTATCCAGGGTGTTCCGGAGGGCGAGCTGGAGCCGGCCTTCCTTGGTCGCCAGGACCAGCAGCTCGGCATCCTCGGGGCTGACCAGGAGAGTGACCACGCTGACCGTCTGGGGCTTGCCTTCCTTGTCCCGGGTCACGGACTGGCCGGCTGCAAGAATCTGCACGTTTTGCAAGATCGTCCGGGTGATCGACTGGCTCCGGTTATCCCCTTTATCCAGCGTCAGGAGCACGTCCACCCGGGTCCCGGGGAGAACGAATCCGGCCACCCCGATCACCTCGTCCACCCGAACGCTCATGGCCCGCATGCCGTCCCGGATGATGATGGGCAGGCCGCCGCCGGCGTCCTTGGTCGAGACCTTGGCCGCCAGCACCGGCTCGTTCTCGGCAACGGGAGTGATCACGCCCCGGCCCACCGCATCGGTGACCGAGGGGATGTATCCGTGGGGCAGCGCATCGCCGGGCCATCCGACCATCTTCACATCCTGCTCCCCGATGACCGCTCCCACGGGTAGGGCGCGCGCGGCCAGGACGATGTTGACCTTCTTGGGCTCGGCCGCCATCAGGGGAGTGGTCTGCTCCCGCAGGTAGCGCAACGCCAGATACCCGGCCAGCCCTCCGGAGGTGAGGGCCAGCAGCAGCATGAACCAGGGCCGCCTCTTGCGCATAGGATCTACCTATTCGTTTCGCATCGTGGTCTGACTGCCGATCGTGATCGTGCTCGCTCCGACGGTCCAGCTCAGCAAGGCGCCGAGGAAGCCCATCTTGTACTTGGTCTTGACGGTGACCGTCATGTCCTGGCCGGTCACGTGAAATTGGGCCGCGGGGGTCACCGTCACCGTGGTCTTGGCGGCCGTGGTGTCGATGTTGGCGAGTGCCAGCCGCAGCTTCACCTTGTGCGCCACGTCGCCGGTGCTGGTGATCGTGGCGTCCTGGACCACCGCCCAGCGGGCGCCTTCGCGGGCCGCATCGGTCACTGCCTGCTTGATGTTCCAGCCGCGGCCGAACTCGATGATTCCGGCGATCAGGAAGAACAGCACGGGCAGGACCAGGGCGAACTCCGCCAGGGCCTGACCCTCCTCCCGCCGCCAGAGCTTCTGTAACTGGATAAGCTTCATAGGCGAACCCCTTGACCGAACCACCAAAACAGGCCCCCGAGCGCGATGGGGATCGCGTAGGGGATGGTCAATGCCCCGGGGGAGCGCAGGGTGCGCACCTGGCCGGACCGCGCGACTGAGCGCCACGACTTCAGCAGGTCGAGCGTGTAGAGCAACAAGAGGGGCAGCAGGCCCTGACGTGCCATGCTCAGGACCGCAACTGCCCCCCCAAAGAGCACAATGTAGGCCAGCGCGCCCGGGAGATTGTCCAGGCCCATGAAGGCCCCGACCACCGCCAGCAGTTTGGTATCTCCGCCGCCCACTGCGCCGAGGGCGTACAGCAGGACCGCCACGGCCAAGGCAACGCCAAATCCTCCTACTCCCTGCAGCCAACTCTCCAGCCCAAGCGGGGCCCGCAGCGTCAGTGCGGCTGCGAGCCCCGCCAGGGAGAGCCAATTCGGGATCCGGTGCGAGTGGTAATCACACCAGGCGGCGGTACAGAGCAGACATGTAAAGATCACGCCTGCGAGGCTTTGGATCACCGTCCCGCCCTCAGCCGGAGGCTCCTACCCCGCCTCCGGAGCACAGGCCACGAGGGCTCCCGCGCCTGTGCCGCCATCTCCCGATTCCGGTTCCGCCGAGAAGCTCAGGTGTCGGCGGTGGCCAGCTCGTTGTTCGCCTTGCCGAAGATGTTCTTGATGTGGCCGCCCATCCCCTTGATGATGATCACCACACCGACCACGATGAGACCGAGCAGCAGGGCGTACTCCGCCAGGCCCTGGCCCGACTCATCATTCCAGAGGTTCTTCGCGAGCTTCAGCATACAGTGCTTCCTCCACGATGGTGATACTAGGGATGGGGATCAGCACCGGACGGCTGATCTCCCGGAACGGGCGACCTCTCGCGAGCGTTCGCCGAAAACCCGAAGTTGTGGACCTCTAGGGAACGACCTGGACTGGGATGGGTAGTGACCTAGCGCCCTGCCTAAGGCAAGACGCATGCCCAACTCTGGCCAGCCCTTTCCTCGGGGGAACGCCTGTCAGACAGACGCGGGTGGAGCACCGCTCACGCAGCAGATCAACCTGGCACAACGTCTTGTTCCTTCGCGCCTTGTTGGACGAGGGCACGAGCTAATCCATGGTATCCACATTTCGGACACTCCCTGGCCAAGTCCAGGACCACGGCAGCGGACCGCTGATGCGGGTGCGAGGCACGCTCACCGTTGCGTCATCGCAACCGTCCGGCGCCCGGAGACAAAAAGGCGCCGGCGCCCATATGGGGACCGGATTTGGCTCAGAGAGCAAAGCATGGTACGCGGGGGGACCGGGATTATCAAGTGGGCAGAAACGATTCCCGAACAGATGGCGAAGGCCGTGTAGAGGCGTATGGGGCCGGGATATACTGTAACTACTCGTGCCCTCTCTCCCACCCCCAGCTCGGCTTCGGTTCGGCCCTCCGTCCATCCCGGCGGTGGTGTTCATCCTGCTCGCGATCCTGGTGCCGATCGGACTGCAGCAGCCGGTACTGAATGCCGACGGGGATCCGGCTCGCCACATCCGGCACGGGCTCTACATGCTCGAGCATCGGAGCCTGATCCATCAGGACCCGTTCTCCTTCACTCGGCCGGGCGCGCCGTTCCTCGGCTTCGAATACGGCAGCCAATTGGCCTACGGCCTGGCGCACCGGATCGGGGGGCTTCCCGCGGTCGCGATCCTGACCGGCCTGCTCATCGCCGTCACCTATTCGCTGCTAGCCTACCTGCTGCTTCAGTGGGGCGTGGAGCCTCTGCTGGCCTACCTCACCACGCTGTTGGCCGCGGTACTGGGAGCGGGGCACTGGGTGACGCGGCCTCACCTCTTCTCCTTTGTGGCCCTGATTCTCCTGCTGGCGCTGCTGGAGCGCCAGCGCCCGGCGCCGGTCTGGGTGTTTCTGCCGTTCTTCGCCATCTGGGCCAATCTGCACGGTGGTTTCGTGATGGGCTGGTTCCTCATCGGGACCTATCTGGCAGGTGCCGTCGCCGAGTGGCTGGTCAGCAGCGATCGGGGGCCATGGACCCGGCGAATCAGGTATCTCGCCCCCCTGCTCGCGGTCGCTATTCTCGCGACCTTGATCAACCCGCACGGCTTCGCGCTGCAGCAGCACGTTCTCGGTTTCTTCGGCAAGCACTTCATCATGAACAACACGGCTGAATTTCTCTCGCCCAATTTTCACGAGATCGACGGCCGAGTCTTCCTGATCGCCATCCTGCTCACCCTGGCCGCCCTCGCGCTGCAGCACCCGCGACCCAGCTTCCCCCGCCTGTTCACCATCGGAATCATGCTCGTGTTCGGGCTGATATCGGTGCGCAACGTGGCGCTCTATGGTCTCATTGCTCTCCCCCTCGTCGCCCTCCATGTGGATCGCGGTTGGCGCGCACTGCCGGACCCGCGCGGCATTCGCGGCAGATTTGCGTCCACCGCCGCCCGCACCTCTACCCTGCCGTGGGTCGCTCCGGCTGTCCTGGCGTTGGCGCTGCTGGCGGTGGCGCATGGGCGAGTGGGGTCGGCCCAGCTCATCACCCGGGGATTCGATCCCGAGACCTTCCCCGTGGCCGCGGTCGCGCGCGCCCGCGAAGCCCGGCTCGAGGGACGGTTGTTCAGCGAGTTCGCCTGGGGCGGCTATTTGATTTACGCCTGGCCGGAACAGCGAATCTTCATTGACGGAGGGACCGACTTCTTCGGCGAGGACCTCTTCCGCGAGTACTCCCGGATCAAGCAACTCCGGCCCGGTTGGCGCGACCTGCTGCGCAAGTGGGATATCTCACTCATGCTGATCAGCCGGGCCTCCTCGCTGGCGCATGAAGTCAGCCGGGAGGGGGTCTGGACGATCTGGTACTGCGACTCGCTGGCCGTGCTGTTCCAACGGAAGTCCGGCGGTTCAGGCTCGCTGAGCCGGGCAGCAGCCGACTCCGCGGAAGCGGCCCTAGGAAGATGCGGAGGAGCCGGTCCGGCTGGCGATTCCCACGAGGGAGACTCCCCAGGGCAGGGGTACGTACCGCAGAGCCCGCGCCTCCAGGCCGAGCACGGCGGTTAGAGGCTCGTTGAGCCCCAAGGGCGTGGAGCCGATATCGGACTGCACGCCGGTATCGCCTCGGAGCTGTCCGATCAGGCGAAAGGCACAGACCGCCGGAAAGAGAATGGCGTTCCAGTAGGAGAGCCACTCCAGCCGCAGGCCGCTCTGCTGGATCAGCGCCCGGAGTGATCGCCGGGTATATCGCCGGTGGTGCAGCAGCGCCGCGTCGTGTCGGGCGTAGAGCCAGGGATGGGCGGGAACGGTAAACACCAGCTTGCCGCCGGGACGCAGAACCCGGAGGATTTCTCCCACGGCGGATGAGTCGTCGCCGATGTGCTCGAGCACGTCGGAAGCCACCACCCCGTCGAAGCTCTCCGAAGCGAAGGGCAGCGCGGTCCCGCTCCCACGACAGTAGAGGGCCCCGCCTCGGCTCCGGGCCAGCTCCACCGCACCCGGATCCGGCTCCAGCCCGATCACCTCTCCCATCGCGGCCAGCGTCGCCACGTTCCCCCCGGTGCCGCACCCGAAGTCCAGCAGTCGCGGCCGCGGACGCCCGTTGAGAACATGACGATGAACCAGCTCCGTCAGGAGCCGGCGGCGCCCCCGAAACCACCAGTGGGAGAGCTCCTGGGCGTGCATGGTGCGGTACTCTTGGTGCAGCACCGGTGTTACTCCGGGTCAATGACTGAGGGTGTCGAACTGTATCCGGTAGGCCGCCGCCTCTGAAGCCCGTAGCTCGAGAGTCGGCAGTCCGCCCTTCTTCTTCACTGCGTCCAGCAGTGCCGCGCCGTCGTCCTGCGGCGGGTGCCGGTAATCGGTGAGCACGATCCACAGTCCCGACTTTCCCACGCGCCGCATGCGCTCCGCCTCGGCCTCGGCCCAACCCGGGTCCGGATGGGGCGGCACGTACGCCTGCCACTGCCTCCCCTGCGACCCCGAATACGTGCCCAGCAGCTCCAGCCGGCCGCGGTAGTCCCGGCTGAGGCTATCGCCGTCTTCGGCTCTCCGAGGGCCGCGGCTCCGGCCGTTCACGAAGCCGAGCCCGTCGGGGCCGGCAACCCGGGAGACCCACCCCAGCCGCGCCGTGTCGGGCGCGCGCCAGTCGGTGGTGTAGAAGACCCACGCGGGAGTGGCGCGGTGGTAGACGTACACCGGCTCTCCAGCCGACCGGCCTTCGACCTGCGCGGCGAGCGAGCGAATCTCTTCCTTGGAGAAGCCGGTCTCTTGAGGGGGATCGATCGCCAGCGACGTCGTCAGCACGACCGACGGCAAGAGAAATATTGCCAGCACCCAGCGCGGCTGCAGCCAGCGCAGCCGGCCGGCGAACCAGGTCGCCGAGGCCACCAGCCCCACCGCGACCAGGAGGACAACAAGCGGGGCCGCGTAGAGCAGCAGCCGGGTGGCGATGGGATACCGCCCGGCAAACGATGCGGCGAAGGCGAGCAGCAGCGGCAGAATGAGCAGCGCGGCAAAGGCCGGTCCCTGACGGCGAAACAGCACCCAGAGCCCGAGGACAACCAGCAGCCCATACAGCGGAGCCAGGTTCAGCAGACCCCGCCAACAGTTCAGGCTGCAGACCGCCTCCTGAGCCCCGAGTCCGAGCCGATGGCCCCAGGCGGGCGTGCCGGGGCGGAGAAACGTGGCCTCCCAGTATTGCCTCATATAGCTGCCGCCGGCTGCCGCGCGATACCAGATCAAGTAGGTGAGTCCGGCCAGTCCGACCCAGATCGCCGTGGCCGTCCCCAGGCGAACCAGCCAGCCACGAGGCCGGCGCCGGAGGCACTCGATCGAGAGACCCAAGCTCACGCCGGCACACACGAAGATGGCCGGGATGGAGAGCACCACCGCCAAGGCTCCTGCCATCACCAGCCGACGCCAGCGCTCCGCAGCGTCCAGCTCTCTCAGCGTGTCGAGCGCCAACCCGATGACCGCGATGGTGACGAACGCGTCGATGCTGTACGGCTTGACCTCGTCGGAGTATCGGATGAGAGGAAAGGCGGTCGCTGCCAGCGCGAGGGCCACCAGTGCCTCGGCCGGCTCCAACCGGCGCTGCGCCAGCCGAAACAAGGCGAACAGGAGAACAATGCCGGCCAGAAGGGGGATGAGCCGCAGCGTGTATTCGTTCACCCCGCCGATCGCGGCCAATGTCCGCTCTCCCCAGAGAAACGGAATCGGCGCTACCTGGGCATAGTCCAGTGGCCGGGTGAGCTGCCCGAAGGACCGCGCTCCCAGGTTGAGACCCAGCATCGCCTCGTCGCCCCAGAGCGAGGAGCGATGAAAGTACCCGACCACGCGCACCAGCACGCCCAGTCCGAGCAGCGCCCAGGCCACTGGCCGAGCGGGAACGGGTCGGCCAACTGCCGAAGTCACGACGCCGCCTGACCAACCCTGCGCCGGAGCACCAGCAGGCCATCCACGTCGCCCACGTCCGAGTAGGTGCGAGCGGCTTCCGCGAACCGGCGATCCTGGCCGAAGTAGGCCAGATAATCGAACCCACCCGGAAAGTGAGTGCGGCGCTGGTTGAGCGGCGGCGACTCGAGCACCAGGAGATCCGGTGGGTGAAGCACGAAATCCTGGACCACCCGGTCGAACGCCGTGCGCTCGTTGGGACTCATCTCGGCCGGAGTCCGGTAGCGGGTCTGCTGACTGGTGCCGGCGTAGCTCCGGTAGTACACCAGGGGGAACCACATCACCGAGTAGCTGGCCCGGCACTCCAGACCCGAGTCGTTGACCAGCGGATAGCCATCCCGGAGCTGAGAAGAGATCACCAGGATGGAGCGGGCTCCCTTCTGGCGCCGGACCGCGTCGCGCGCCGCGAGTTGGAGCGCCTGCCTCGCTGTCGGTGGCCCCCAGGCGCGGTCCGTGGCCGCCCGCACCTCCTCGATAGCGAACAACGCGACCAGGATCGTAAAGATGGCGAACACCGCGCTGTTGATCACCCGGACGACGAGCGGGCCGGGCAGTGGAGAAGGCGGTGGGAGGGTCAGGGTCCGAAGCGCCAGCAGAAAGGCGCAGGCATTCACCGGGTAGAAGTGGTAACTCCACCCCTTGTGCTGGAGGGCCACCGCAACCAGGAAGCCCACGCCGGCGGCTGCGAGCGCACCGCCAAGAGCGTCCCTTCTCGGAGCCCGCCCGAACAACAGCCAGGCACCAAAGGCGACGTAATACCAGATGGCCGGAGAATCGTCCAACAGGATGTAGCCGAGCGGGTGAGACCCGAAGACGATGTAGTCCCGCGCACTCCCCGCGGCGAGAGCGAGATAATTGGGCGTCAGCAGCAGCACCGCCACGCCGTAGTAAACCAGCGTGAGCATGAGCGTCAAATCCTCGGCGTGCAGCAGGCGCACCCGGCGGAAACCGGCCCAGCTTCGGTAGAGGACAAGCAGCACCCAAACCACCACGTAGTGCGGCTTGATCGCGAAGCCGAGGCCCGCCGCAACGCCGAGCAGGTAGGCGAAGCCCTTGGGAATGGGCACCGCCTGGCACCTGAGCGCCGTCGCCGCGATGAGCGGCAAGCTGAGCGCGAGGGCGATGTGCTCCCGCTGTCCGAAGATGCCGCCCACCAGGGGGAACAGCACGAAGAGCGTGGCGAGTGCGGCGACACCCGCGCCGACCGGAGAGACGCCGGGCAGCCGGCGGACGAGCGACCAGCAGACCCCGACGGAGCCGGCCAGCAACAGCCCCATCGCGATCCGAAAGACCAGAGTGGCGGGAAGCTGGAGGGCATGGCTCAGGAGCGCGACGGGCAGATTGAGCCACACGATCAGCGGAGGATTGATCTCCAGGATGTCCACGTAGAGCGACTGGCCTCGCGTCACGCGCTCGGCGGAATAGAGCAGCCAGGCCGCGTCGGCATTGAGCGGCGCGCGCAGCTCGCCGAGCAGGCTGATGGCCGCCAGAGCGGCGCCCAGCAGCAGAATGACAACGAGGACAGCCTTCCGCGTCATGCGGAGGCCGAGTCTGGACCAAACCGGATGGAGTAGAGCGTGGTCCCGCCAGCCTCCACCCGCGACTCGATGCGTCCCCCGCTCTCCTGGATGGCCGTCAGCAGATCCAGGATCTCCCGTCCCGGCGAATCACTGACGAAGACCGCCCACACCCGGCGGCCCTTGCCGCGAAGCCGCGCTGCTTCGGTCTCCGCCCAGCCGCGATCCGCTCCGGCTTGCCAGTCAGGACGCTCCGACGGCTCGGGCGGGAGCCATGCCCTGCCCTGGACGCCGCTCGCGGCGCCGAACAGCTCCATCCGGCCCCGATAGCGATACACCAGGCCGTCGTTCTCCCCCATCCGCCGCGGTCCGCGCGGCGCGGCGTTGACGAAGGCTGGACCCTCGGGTCCGGCGATTTGAGCGATCCAGGCCAGCCGCCGCCGGTCGGGATGCAACCAATCCGTGGTGTAGAAAGCCCATGGCCCGATCGCCCGGTGGAAGACGTATATCGGCTCGCCAGCCTGGTGGCGCTGCTCCAACTGCCGCACGATCGCCGGCATGCCCTGGGCTGCGCCGGGCACCTCGATGGACCAGGCGACCGCCAGCATGATGGACGGCACCAGAACGAGGAAATCGATCCAGCCGGCCCGCACCGAGGGGAACCGGCGACTGATCCAGCGGGCCCCGGCGTCAATGCCCACCGCCACCAGCATGATGAGAAGGGGAGCCGTGAAGATCGTGAGTCGCATGGCCATGGGATAGCGCCCTATGGCCGACGCTCCCACCAGCGCCACCAGCGGGCCGGCCAGCAGCACCACCGCTGAGCTCCCGTGGCGGCGCGCGATGCTGACCGCTCCCACCACGCAGGCCAGGCCCAGCAGCACGCCGAGACGGCTCCAGACCATCCAGTAGCTCACCGGCCAGAGGGCCTCTTCGATGCCCGCGGCCCAGCGGGCCGGCAATCGGGGGCCGGGCGCGAGCATCGCCGATGCCCAGTACTGCCGCATGTAGGGATCATCGACGACCTGCTGGTACACAGCGCGATACAGCAGGATGAACAGGTCGGCCCAGATCATTCCCACCGCAGCCCACCGAAGCCGGAGCAACGGAAGGGAGCCGACCCGGAGCTGCAGGGCGAGGGCGACGAGGACGGCGAGGAGGACGAAGGCCGCCGGCGTCGAGCTGATCAGCGCGATGGCGCCGAGTCCGGCGAGCGCGGCCCAGGCGATCCGGTTGGTCACGTCGCGCAGCACCCTCACGGCGCTGGCGACCACCAGCACCGTCATGAGCGCGTCCAGCGAGTACGGCTTCACCTCGGCGGAGTAGTCGATCAGGAACGGCGAGGTAGCCGCGAGGCCGAGAGCAATCAGCCCCTCGGTTTCACCCAGGAAGTCGCGGGTCACTCGCCACAGCGCGACCAGCAGCAGGCAGCCGGTCATGAACGGCACAATCCGGAGGACCCCCTCCTGGATTCCGAACAGCTGGATGGCGAGCCGCTCGGCCCAGAGAAAGGGAAACGGCGCGACCTGGGCGTAGCTCAGCGGCTGGAGCAGCGCGCGGTAGCCCCTGGTGGCAAGGTTGAGGCTGAGCATCAGCTCGTCCCCTACCAAGCCTTCCCGTTGAAGACAGGCGATCACCCGAAGTGCGATGCCGAGGGTGAGAAGTGCGACCGCGGCCTGACGGGCTCGCGAAGCGGGCTCGGGCGGTGGAGTCAACCCTGAGGTGGAACGGAGCGGGGCTGCTCGATCAACGGCCCCGAGGGTAGCGCGTCCGGAACAGCTTTCGGGCGCGCGGCGGCAGGCGGGAAGAGATTAAACCGGATCACGTGTCCGATGGCCGCGACCCCATCGCGCCAGCCGATCTTCTTGCCTTCGGCGTAGGTGCGGCCGGCGTAGGAGATGGAGACTTCCCAGATCCGGGCGTCCGCCTGGGCCAGCCGGGCGGTCAGCTCCGGCTCGAAGCCGAAGCGATCGCTGGTGAGCACCAGCGACTTCATGAGCGGGGCCCGAACCATCTTGTAGCAGGTCTCCATGTCGGTGAGGTTCAGGTTGGTGAACATGTTGGACAGGAGGGTGAGTACCGCGTTCCCCACCGAGTGCCAGAAGTAGAGCACCCGGTGGTCGCCGCCGAGAAAGCGGGAGCCGAACACCGCGTCCGCCTTGCCCGCCAGAATGGGCGCCATCAGTCGGGGCAGCTCGGCCGGGTCGTATTCCAGGTCGGCATCCTGGATCACGATGAGGTCGCCGGTCGCCGCCGTGATCCCGGCGCGGATGGCTGCCCCCTTGCCCTGATTGGCGGGCTGGAGGATCACCCGCTCGATCTTTCCCTCCTGGTGCAACCGCTCGAGAATGGCGCGCGATTGGTCGCGAGACCCGTCGTCCACGGCGACGATCTCGATGTCGAGGGGGACGGCCCGCACCCGCTCGATCAGGGCCGCGAGGGTGCGCTCCTCGTTGTAGACCGGAATGATGACGGAGAGACGGGTCGAGTCGGCCATCCCCGATCAGGGGGTTGGAGTCACGGTCGCCGCGCCGGCGGCCATATCGGGATACGGGGTGACCCGAGGCCGGTCGTACTCGCCCCGCAGGCAGTTGGTGCGAATGGCAAAGAGGTCGGCGGCCATGCGGATCGAGTCCCAGAACATGTTGACCTTGGAACCCGGCTGGTGGATCCAGTTGATGGGCACTTCGGCGATGCGATAGCCGCGGCGCTGGGCCATGAGGAGCACTTCGACGTCGAAGCTGAACCCGGACATCCGCATGCGGGAGAAGAGATCGTGGGCAACGCCCCCACGGAAGAGCTTGAAGCCGCACTGGGTGTCGCGGATGCCCCTGACCGCGAGCGTCTCGACCAGCCAATGGAAGGTCCGTCCCATGACGTGGCGATACCACTTGCGCTCGATGTGGACGCCGGCTTCCGGGGTGATGGCGCGAGACCCGACCGCGACATCGTCGCCCTGCCGCAGCGCCTGTTCCAGGCGCTCGAGCTCCACCATCGGTGTGGCCCCGTCGGCGTCGGCCAGCAGCACAAAGTCGCCGGTCGAATTGACCACGCCGGTGCGAACGGCGTAGCCCTTCCCATGATTTTGCGCGAGGCGGATCAGGCGGAGCTGGGGCCAGGCGCGCGACAGCCGGCCTACCACGCCGCTGGTGTGATCCCGGCTGCCATCGTCCACCACCACTATCTCGGCCGGCAGATTTCGCTGGCGGAAGTAGGCCAAGGCCTCGAGGAGCATCCGCTCGATGCGGCGCTCTTCGTTATAGGCCGGGACGACGACCGAGATTTTGGGGTGAACTGTCATAGAGAGGACCGTAAGCGGGGCAACTCCCGTGCCCGCCCCAGGCTGCCCGGTAATGAAGCGCCAAGGTGGGAAATTCGCTAGTCGGGCGGACTTCCCGCCGCATCCGGCGGGCCACTCAGGCAACCTGTGGTCCGGCCGCTACAGCTCGGAGCCTATGGAGCAGGCGGCGCGGGCGCGGGGCAGGAGCGCTCCGATATCTGGAGCACGCCGAAGGTGCGGATCAGGGAATCGGCGGCTGCACGGGCGGAAGCCGGGTCGGGAGGGACCTGGACGTAGTCTCCACCGGCTGCGGCGGGCCCGAGCAGTGCGCCACCCACTTTGCGGACTGCCGCGACCCGTTGTTTCTGGGACAGGGTGTCGCTGAAGGTAACCAGCAGGAGTCCGGGTGGGTGGGCGCCGGCCGGCGCTCCCCGGCAGGCGGTCTTCAAGGCGGAGTCAACCGGCTGGGGTGGTGGAGCAGGCTGCGCCTGGGGAGTTGGTTTCGCTGGAGTGTTTGGCTGGGCGGCGGTGCTGTCCGGTGCAGCCACACTATCAGCCGCCTTGGTACGCCCGGTGTCCTGGGCTTGCTGCGAGATGGAGTCGCCGTAGGCGCGGGTGGATGCAGCTGAAGTATCGGGGCGAGTCGTCGTATCGGTGGCCGCTTGAGCTGCTGCAGGCCGGGGTGATAGAAAAGCCAGCAACACGAGTGACGACACAATTCTGGCCGCGATAGCCTTCTTCTTTTCAGCGTTCATGCATCCGTCCGATGGATCGTCAAGGTCAGTGCGCTTCTCCTGGTATGGAGAAGGCGCCATTGAGCGCCCATGCTTCTCTGCGAGCAGCACCGCCGCAGCGGTACCTTCTACGAAGAATCCTAGGACTGCCGGGAAGGGCTTAAGTGCAAGACCGGGCTCCGATGGGGCTCCTTGACCTCAGGTTGGACTTACCATTGCCCTTACTCGCTTCTTACTCCGATATCACCACTGCCATCAGCGGGATCGGAAATGGTCGTACTCCTCGCTTATGAGCCCCTCAAGCTTGGAGCTGTAATAGACCCCCATAGATTGACGGATCTTGATTCGAAACAGATCCACCATACCGCGCGTACTGTCCCGGATCAAGCGAACTGAGGATGTAGAGTTCGTCTCAAGCCGAACCGGAATCCTTTTGATATCGAGCCGATATTTTAGGCACAGATAGATAACTTCAACGTCGAACGCGAATCGCTCCACTCGGACCAATTTGAACAGCTCATCAGCTACGTCCCCCCGAAACGCCTTCAGCCCGCATTGAGTATCGAAGAACCCCCCAGTTACAAGGCGTCCGATGAAACCGGAAGCTACATAAGAAAGGGCTCGCCTTCCGAGAGGGGGTTCGACATACGCAGAACCTCGCAGTGTCCGATCCCCAATCACAGCGTGAAAGCCGCGATCCAGGATGTATCCCATTATGTCCACTATTGGACGTGTTCCGTATGGAATATCCGCGTCTGTATAGACGCGTACTTGGCCATCTGCGGCCAACATTCCCGCGCGCACGGCTGCTCCCTTCCCTCGATTTCTGGGGTAAGTGATCACCCGAACGGATCCCCGCCTCTCCAACCTCGCTCGGTCGATATCTCCGCCGCCATCGTCCACCACGATGATCTCG
>DATBKD010000026.1:0-36117 GCA_036556025.1 Gemmatimonadales bacterium
GCGGTCGCGGCATCCTGACCCCCGCCGTAGCTGCCGGTCTGTTCCGGGAGGCCGCCGCTTTCGCCGAAGAATTCGACGAAGTGATAGCGAATGAACTCGAACTCCTGCTCCCAGAGCAGGGTGAGAAGGTCGTCGCCCGCGTCAGCCGGCAGGTAGCGAGCCCGATTGATGGTCTCCAACAACCGCGCGATCTCCTCCCGCTCGGCCCCTTGCCTCAGCGTGAGCGACCGCATGCCGTCCTTGAACAATCCCCAGGCCAGGCTCTCGCTCTTGGTGAGCTGCTGATAGACGACTTGGTCTTCCCAGACAAAATCGGTTTCCGCCACGCTCAACACGATCTCGTCCGTGGCCGACCAGATACGCTGGAAGGCGGCCTGAAGGTTCTCGGTCGCCCGCTGGTACATCGGATTGTTCGGGAGATACATATGGAATGCGCGAAGCGCCTTTACCAGGACTTGCAGCAGCTCCGCGACCTGGGAGGCGGGAAGCAGCTCGGTGTCGGACTGGCCGCTGGTCACACCGGACGCCGAAGCAGGTCGGCCACGTGAGCGACGTCCTTGTCTCCCCGGCCGCTGAGGCAGACCAATACCGGGGCGCGCGGCGGCCAGCGCCCCGCCGAGCGCCGCACCCAGGCGAGGGCGTGGGCCGGCTCCAGCGCCGGAATGATGCCCTCCAGCCGGCAGAGCGCCTGGAATGCTTCCAGGGCCTCCGTATCGGTGGCGGATTCATAGCGGACTCTGCCGCTGTCCCGCAGGTAGCTGTGTTCCGGGCCGACGCCCGGATAATCCAGGCCTGCGGAAACCGAATGCGCCGGCGCGACCTGTCCATCGGCATCCTGTAGCAGATAGCTCAGGCTGCCGTGGAGCACGCCCGGGATTCCTGCGCTGAGGGTCGCGCTGTGCTGGCCGCTCTCCAGGCCCTTGCCCGCTGCCTCGACCCCGACCAGCTCGACCGTAGGATCGTCCAGGAACCCGGCGAAGATCCCGATCGCGTTCGAGCCGCCGCCGACGCAGGCGACCACGGTATGAGGGAGCCGGGCGCAGCGAGCCAGCATCTGCCCCCGAGCCTCACGGCCGATGATCGACTGAAAATCGCGGACCATCCGGGGGTAGGGATCGGGCCCCACGACGGATCCGATGATGTAGTGGGTCGTGGGGACGTTGGTCACCCAGTCGCGCAGGGCCTCGTTGGTCGCGTCCTTCAAGGTGCGGGTGCCAGAGTCCACCGGCACCACCGTCGCGCCGAGCAGCTCCATTCGATAGACATTGAGCCGTTGGCGCGCGACATCCTCCGCGCCCATGTAGACCACGCACTCGAGCCCGAATCGCGCGCACACTGTCGCGGTGGCGACACCGTGCTGCCCCGCCCCGGTTTCCGCGATGATCCGGCGTTTGCCCATTCGCAGCGCCAGCAAGGCCTGGCCGATCGTGTTGTTGATCTTGTGAGCGCCGGTGTGGTTGAGGTCTTCCCGCTTGAGCAGGACTCGCGCCCCCACCACTTCGGAGAGCCGGGGCGCTTCCGACAAGGGCGACGGGCGGCCCACGAATTCCGCCAGCAGCGCCTCGAACTGCTCCCAGAAGTCGGGATCGTTCCG
The DNA here is from genome assembly GCA_036556025.1 of Gemmatimonadales bacterium. GTDB lineage: Bacteria > Gemmatimonadota > Gemmatimonadetes > Gemmatimonadales > GWC2-71-9 > CAVVWJ01. The sequence continues at coordinate 1,595 of DATBKD010000026.1, forward strand.
TGCTGCATCGTACAGCCCAGTCAGGTCGTCCAACGCCGCGACCAGGGTCTCCGGAACGTACCGCCCCCCGTACGGGCCGAATCGCCCCTGCACTGCCCGCTCAGCGGAAAGCGCTATGGCCAAGTACCGCCTCCAGGAAACGTGCGATCTTGTCGGAGTCCTTGATGCCGGGCAGGCGCTCGACCCCGGAACTTACATCCACCACCTCGGGTCGAACGAGGGCCACGGCCTCCGCCACCGTCTCCGGCGTGAGTCCGCCCGCGAGCACCATGGTGTGACCGGCGAGCCGGCTGCGGGCTTCATGCGCTACGGCGAGGTCGAGTGAAACCCCACTGCCGCCCTCGGCGTGGGCTACCCGTGGCTCAACCACCACGGCGTCGGATTCGGGGACGGTCTCACGCAGCTGGTCGAGATCTTTCGGCTCGGCGATTCGGGCCACTCGCCAGACCTGGAGCCCGCGTGCGCGAAGCCGCGCAGCGATGTCGGGTGGGTAAGGCCCGTGAAGCTGGACACCCCAGAGTCCCGCGGCTTCACTGGCCCGGACAATGTCGTCCATCGACTGGTGACCGAAGACGCCCAGGACGGGGGTTCCCCGCGCCGCGGCGACGATCTCGGCGGCGCGATCCTCCTGCACCATCCTGGGACCCCCCGCAAAAACGACACCCAGAAACGAGGCCCCAGCCGCCGAGGCCGCCAAGGCGTCCTCCGGCCGGGTGATACCGCAAATCTTTGCCCTAACGCCCATGGCGGCCTACCTGGCAAAACGACTCCAGGAGAGCACCCGGGGTGCTCGCCGCGGAGAGGGCGGTCCCGATCAGAACAGCATCCGCACCCGCCCTGGCGGCAAGCTCGATATCCGAGGCAGCGGACATCCCGCTTTCTGCGACGGCGACCCGGTCACCCGGAACCAGGCCGATGATTTCCCGCGCCTTCACGGTGTCGAGGCGAAAGGTGTCGAGGTCCCGGCTGTTCACGCCGATGATCTCCGACCCGGTCTCCAGCGCCACGTCCAGTTCCGCTTGAGTGTGCACTTCGACCAGCGCGTCGAGGCCCCATTCTCCCGAGAAGCGAAGCAGCTGCCCGAGGCGAGCGCGGTCCAGCGCGCGCACGATGAGAAGTACCGCGGCAGCCCCTGCGGCACGGGCTTCGAGGACCTGAAGCTCATCCACAATGAAGTCTTTGCGCAGGATCGGCACCGGGGCGCGCCTCGCGGCCCCGGCCAGATCCGCAAGCGAGCCGCCGAAGTAGGGGCCGTCGGTGAGCACCGAGATAGCGGCGGCACCGTGACGGGCGTAGAGCTCGGCCCGCTCCGTCGGATCGAGGTCCTCACGAATGGGGCCTGCCGAAGGCGAGCGCCGCTTGACCTCGGCGATCACCGCCACAAGGGGTCGGCGGAGGGCCGCACGGAATGATGCCGGGGGGGGCGTGGCTGCCGCCTCGCGGGCCAGGTCCTCGTCCCGGCCTCGTAGGCGGTGGACCTGCTCCCGGGTCGAACTCAGGATTTCGTCCAGAGTGACAGGCATCTTGCCCTTCGGCCAGTGTTCGGGTACTGTTATTCGGGCTCTGTTCGGTCGGAGTCCGTTGAGGCTCCATCCACAGGACAGCGTCTGCCACCCTCAACCACAACCCGACACTGAACTCGAGGCCACGCCACATGCCCCTCACCAAGCGTCAGAGCGAGATCCTGGCCTACTTGCAGGGCCATATCCAGAATCAGGGATACGCGCCGAGTTTCGAGGAAATCGCCGAACAGTTCGGGTTCCAATCGTTGGCAACCGTCCATGAGCATCTCACCAATCTCGAGCGGAAGGGCTACATCCGCCGCTCATATAACGAGAGCCGATCCATCGAAGTCCTGCCACCGCGGGGCACTTCCGCAGCCAGCGAAATTCCTCTGCTCGGCAAGGTCGCGGCGGGCACTCCCATCGAATCGCTCATGCACCAGGAAACCATCCCCGTTCCTGATCAGATGTTGCCGCGCCGAGGCCCGAACTATGCCCTCAAAGTCCAAGGCACATCCATGATCGACGAGCACATCATGGATGGCGACGTGGTGGTGGTTCACGGCAAGCAGACCGCCGAAAACGGCGAGATGGTCATCGCCCTGGTGAACGGCAGTGAGGCAACGGTCAAGAAATTCTATCGGGAGCCTGGCGGCTGGATTCGGCTCCAACCCGCCAACGCCTCGATGCAGCCGATGCGATTCCAGGAGCGCGACGTGCTGATTCAGGGCGTCGTGGTCGGGGTCATCCGGAAATATTGATGGGGCGCGCCACCGGTCCTGCCGTTCGCTCACGAGGGGGTCGCTCGTACCGCCATCTCCCGCGGCGCGACCGCTCGCATTCGGGCGAGGGCCTCGGCCCCTGCTCCTCCTTCCAGTGCCGCCACTGCGCGCTCCGCCGCCTCCTTGAACGACCATCCGTTGCCTGACACGTAGAGGGCCGCCGCGGCATTGAGCAATACGGCGCACCGGACTGCTTCCTCTGAATGCCCGTCAAGCAAACGCTCCAGCCGCTCGGCATTCTCCAGCGGTTCGCCGCCTGCGAGACTCAGGATATCATCACAGTGAAGCCCATACTCCGCCGGATCGATCTCCCATCCCTCGACCGATCCGCCCCGCACCTCCCACACGCGAGTGCGGCCGCTGGGGCTGATTTCGTCCATCCCCACTAACGCATGCAGCACGAGCGCATGCGCCGCACCCAACCGGGTGAGCGCCTGGGCTACCAAGGGTCCGCGCTCTCCATCGGCCACGCCTATCACTTGCCGGGTGACTCCCGCCGGATTCGCCAGGGGCCCCAGCAGATTCATGATCGTGGCGACCCCGAGCTCTCTGCGAACCGGACCCACGTGTCGCATGGCGGGGTGATAGTTGGGGGCGAAGAGAAATACCATTCCAGCCTGCCGCAGGACCCGCGCTGCGGTCTGGGGCGCGAGCGTAGCCTCGATGCCCAGCGCCTCGATCACGTCCGCGGAGCCGCATCGGGAGGTATAGCTCCGGTTGCCGTGCTTGGCCACTGTCACTCCGGCGCCCGCGGCCAGGAACGCCGCAGCGGTGGAGAGGTTGAGCGTTCCCACCCGGCCTCCGCCAGTCCCACAGGTATCGACCACCTTGTTTCCGTCATCGACCTCCAGCCGAACCATTGCCTGGCGGAACGCGGCGGCTGCCCCCGCGAGCTCGTCCGCCGTCTCACCCTTGGACCGCAAGCCCATGAGCAGCGCCGCGGTCTGCACCGGACTGGACTCGCCCCTCGTGACCACGCCGAACGCCGCCGCGGCCTCGTCCGCGGTGAGCGAGGTGCCCTGGGCAAGTTGCTGAATGGCTGAGCGGAGCGAGGCGTCGGTCATCGCTGAAGTGGTCGGTTTGGGTCCGGAGAGCGAGAAAACTAGAGTATTCGATGAAGCGCCCTTTTGTCAATCACCACAATGATTTGCGTAGCTTGCTCGAGGGTCTGCGGGAGGCTAGATTCCGGGCCGATGAGCCGGACCTTCCTTGCCACGCTGCAGTTCGATGGCACCGACTTCGTCGGATGGCAGCGCCAACCGGTTGGACGCTCAGTTCAAGGAGAATTCGAGCGGGTTTTGGAGCACCTGTTCGGCCGCGCGAGCGTGGCTCACGCCGCCGGCCGGACCGACGCGGGCGTGCACGCGCTGGCTTTGGGTGTGAGCTTCTTCGCTCCAGCCTCCTGGGCCCCGGGCCCCTTGCGCCGCGCGCTCAACGCCCTGCTGCCCGACGACTGTTGGGTTCAGGCGCTGACTCCCATGACCCCCGGATTCCATGCCCGGAAGAACGCGCTATTCCGTCGGTATCGCTACGATATCGGGCTGGATGAGGCCGCAGCCTCGCCCTTTCGCCATCCTTACGAGTGGGCGCTGTGCCGGCCTCTGGACCACGCGGCCCTTCGTGCCGCCGGCCGGCTTTTCTTGGGGGAGCACGGCTTCACCGCCTTCGCGGCGAAGGGCGCTCCCAAACCGCACTATCGCTGCCGTCTCACTCGCTCCGAGTGGACCATACGACCGGAGGGACGAGGGCTGAGCTTCGAGGTCGAAGCCGACCGTTTTCTGCATCACATGGTTCGCATGCTCGTCGGAACCATGGTGGATGTGGGTCTCGGCCGCAGACCGCTGGGCGATATCGAGCTGCTGCTCGAACGAGGGGACAACCAGGACACCAGTCCCCCGGCTCCTCCCCAAGGGTTGTACTTCGTCGCCGCCACCTATCCCCACGAGGTCTACGCGGACCTCGAGCTGGAGGCTCATGCCGCGATCGAGCCGAGCTAGGCTGGCCGCGTCGCTCCTGCTCGCGGCCGTGGCCTGCAGGAGCGACACCGGGTCGCCGCATGTCCGGGTGACCAGCTCCGGCGCTCAGGCAACCGCCCGCACGACCGTGGCCCAGACCGCCACCACCGAGTCGCGGCGTACGGCGCTCGTCACCGCGGCCGAGCGTGCCTCTGGCGCCGTGGTATCCATCAATGTCACCTCGCGCCAGGAGGCCGCGCCTCGCTCACCTTGGGATTTCTTTTTCGTCCCGGAGGGCGCCAGGCTGGTGCAGGGATACGGCACCGGCTTCGTCATTCGGCCCAACGGTATCGTGCTCACCAATCAACACGTGGTGGCCAATGCCGAGCGGGTGGTGGTGACGCTGGCTGACGGAAGTGATCTGCCAACTAAGGTTCTGGGCGAGGATCCTATCACCGATATCGCGGTGCTGCAGGTGAACCGGCAGGGTCTTACCACGATTGCGCCGGGCCGGAGCACCGATCTGATGATCGGCGAGTGGGTCGTGGCGTTGGGGAATCCATATGCCTACCTCCTGGGCAACTCCGAGCCCACGGTGACGGTCGGCGTGGTGAGTGCCACCAATCGAAATATCCTGCCGAGCGGCGATCAGACGGGGCTCTATCTGGACATGATCCAGACCGACGCCGCCATCAATCCCGGCAATTCGGGAGGACCGCTTACCAACGCACTGGGCGAGGTCGTAGGGATCAACTCATCCATCTTCTCCAGCAGCGGCGGCTCGGTAGGCCTCGGCTTCGCCATTCCGATCGAGCGCGCCCTGCGCGTAGCCGACGAGATCATTCGCAATGGCACCGTCCGCCGGGCCTGGGTCGGGCTCGAGGTCGAGGGCGCCTCGGCCATGCGCGAGTGGAAGAGCGCGGGCGGTGTGTCGGTGGCCAGCGTGACGGCGGACGGTCCGGCAGCCCGCGCCGGCATCAGGCCCGGCGACGTGCTCGTGGAGGCCAATGGGCGGCGGCTGCGCAACTATCTCGACTGGGAAGCCGTCAAGCTGGACCTCCACGTCGGCGACGCCGTCGATCTCTCGGTGCGCAGTGGAGAGCGCACCGGCCGGCGGCGGATCGTCACCGGCGACCTGCCGACGGTCACAGCCGAGAAGTACACCGTGTTGAAGGAGCTTCAGCTGATCAACGTGACCCCGGCCATTCAAGCCGAGCGGAACATCAGAAGCGACCAGGGCGCGTTGATCTTCCGGATCTCCCCGCAGGTGAGCCGGGCCACCGGTCTTCAGGCCGGAGATGTCATCCTGGCGATCAATCGCACCGCGGTCCGAAGCGCCTCACAGGTGGCCGATCTGCTGAACGTGCGCTCCGGCCAGGTGGTCAGAGTCTATCTCGAGCGCGACGGTCAGGTCACCTTCACCGATCTGGTGTTCCGATGACCGACGATCGCTGGCGCTCCCCGCTCGGCACCCGCTACGCCTCTCCCGCGATGCAGATTCTCTGGGGAGAGCCCCGTCGGATCGGCCTGTGGCGTCGGCTGTGGCTCGCGCTGGCCGAGGCGGAGCGAGAGCTGGGCCTTGCCATTCCGGACGAGGCTCTGGTTCAGATGCGAGCTCATCTGGATGATGCCGACCTCGCCGCCGCCGCGAAGTACGAGCGGCGCTTCCGACACGACGTGATGGCGCACGTTCATGCCTTCGGCGATCAGGCCCCCGCGGCTCGCCCTTACCTTCACCTCGGGGCGACCAGCGCGTTCGTCACGGACAACGCCGATCTCATCGTGATGCGTGAGGGGCTGCGGATCCTGCTGGGGCGACTCATCGCCGTGCTCGCGGCCCTCGAGGGATTCGCCCGCCGGACCTCGGCAATTCCCTGCCTGGCCTACACCCACTTCCAGCCGGCGCAGCTCACCACGGTGGGGAAACGCGCGACGCTCTGGATGCAGGATTTCGCCCTCGACGTCGAGGAGGTCAGTCATCGGCTCCAGGCGCTGCGCTTTCGAGGGTGCCAGGGCACGACCGGGACCCAGGCCGCATTTCTGGAACTGTTCGGCGGGGATGACGCCAAGGTTCGCGAGCTGGAGCGCCGCGTGACTGCCAAGCTCGGGTTTCGGGAGCAGTTCGCCGTCACCGGGCAGACCTATCCCCGGAAAGCCGACAGCACGGTCCTGGATGTGCTGAGCGGGCTGGCCCAGTCAGCCGGGAAGATGGCGGGAGACCTCCGTCTGCTGCAGCACGAAGGTGAGCTACTGGAGCCATTCGAATCGGAGCAGATCGGGTCGAGCGCAATGGCATACAAGCGGAACCCGATGCGCGCCGAGCGCATTGCCGGGCTGGCTCGTTTCGTGATCTCTCTCCATGCCAACGCGGCCCACACCGCGGCCAGCCAGTGGCTGGAGCGGACGCTGGACGACAGTGCCAACCGCAGGCTCACCCTTCCGGAAGCGTTCCTCGGCGCCGACGCCATCTTGATTCTCGCCACCAACATTGCGGCCGGCCTCGAGGTCCGAGAGGACGTGATTCAGCGGCATGTGGCCGAGCAGATGCCGTTCATGGCGACGGAGCGATGGCTCATGCTGGCCGTCGCGGCCGGCGGGGATCGCCAGAGCCTGCACGAGGTGATCCGTCGGCACAGTTTAAGCGTGGCCGAGAGTGTGAGCCGTGGCGCAAGCAACGACCTGCTCGCGCGCCTGGCCGGCGATCCCGCCTTCGCTCGTGTCGCCAGTGCGTCGCTACAGGCGGAGCTGGACCCCGCTAAGTACACCGGGCGGGCTGCCCGGCAGGTTCCGGAGTTTCTGGACGAATACCTTCATCCACTGCTGGAGCGCGCCCGTCCGTTGGCCGCCGAAGCCGAAACCGCAGAGGTTCAGGTATGACCGCGTTGGCCGAAAGCCGCCTCCCTCTGGCGCTGCTGCGCCGGGGGAAGGTCCGAGAAGTGTACGAGATCGATCCCGAGCACTTGCTCCTGGTCGCAAGCGATCGGGTGAGCGCCTTCGACGTGGTCATGCGGGAGGCGGTCCCCCGAAAGGGCGCGGTGCTCACCCAGATCAGCGCGTTCTGGTTCGAGCAATTGAGTGAGGTGTTTCCCTCACATTATGTGACCGCGCGGACGGACGACATCCTTCGGCGGGTGCCGGCTCTGGCGCCCTATCGGGATCAGGTCGCCGGCCGCTCCATGCTGGTGCGGCGGGCGACGCCGGTCCCCTTCGAATGCGTGGTGCGTGGCTATCTCTCCGGCTCCGCCTGGGCCGAGTATCGCAAGTCGGGCACCCTTGCCGGCGAGCCGCTCGCCGCCGGGCTGGTGGAGAGTGCGCGGCTGGATCCCCCGCTCTTCTCCCCGGCCACCAAGGCGGAGACCGGCCATGACGAGAACGTCACCTTCGAGCAGATGGCCGACGCCCTCGGCCGCGAGCTCACCGCCCGGCTGCGGGATGCCAGCTTCGCGGTTTATCGCGCTGGCCGGGATCATGCCCTGGCGCGCGGGATCATCATCGCCGACACCAAATTCGAGTTCGGCACCGACTCCGGGGGCACCCTGCGGTTGATTGACGAGGTGCTCACGCCCGACTCCTCCCGGTTCTGGCCCGCGGACCGATATCAGGAGGGACGCAGTCAGCCGAGCTTCGACAAGCAGCCGCTGCGGGACTACCTCGCGGGTCTCAAGGCGGAGGGGCGCTGGAACGGCGAAGCCCCCCCGCCACCCCTGCCGGCCGAAGTGGTCGACGCGACCAGTCGGCGTTACCTCGAGGCATTCCGGCTGATCACCGGTGGGGAGCTCGGGGACGACGCGTGATCCGCACCGCGCCCGAGGGCCGCTGGTTCATTGCCGGCGCTTGGGTCATGGCGATCGGGCTGATTCTCCTGGCCTGTGCGCTGGGGAGCCTCTGGTGGTGGGTCGCGGCGTTGGCCTGGTTCCCCGTAGCCGTCTGGGTGGTGGCGTTCTTTCGCGACCCGATCCGGGTCTGGGCAAAGGGGGAGCGCCTCATCGCCGCGCCGGCCGACGGACGCGTGGTCAGCATCCTGGAGGTCGAGGAGCCGGTGTTCCTGCAGGGGCGGGCGATTCGGCTGTCGATCTTCATGAACGTGTTCAACTGCCACGTGAACCGATACCCGGTAAGCGGGACCGTCAGGTATCGCCATTACAACCCGGGGAAGTTCGGCCACGCGGGCGCGGAGAAGTCGAGCCTGGACAATGAGCAGGCCTCCATCGGCCTGGAAACGCCGCGGGGGAAGTTGCTGGTTCGCCAGATCGCGGGGCTGATTGCGCGGCGCATCGTCACCGACCCTCCGGTCGGGGCTGTGGTACAGCAAGGTGATCGTTTGGGAATGATTCGCTTCGGTTCGCGGGTTGACCTTTTCCTGCCGCTGGGAACCCGGATTCTGGCACACTCCGGGGAGACCACGACGGCTGGGGTTACGGTGGTGGCCGAATGGAATTGATTCCTCGACGCGAGGGCCTGCGACGGTCCTCCATGCGTCACGTGGTCATCGTCATGCCAAGCGCGTTCACGCTGGGCAATCTCTTCTTCGGGTTCTGGTCGATCGTCTCGGCCTTCAACGGCAACTTCCGTTGGGCGGGGTGGTTCATCGTCTTCGCCGCCATCCTCGACATGCTTGACGGGCGGGTAGCGCGACTGTCGAACACCGGCAGCCGCTTCGGGGCCGAGCTCGACTCCCTCATTGATGTGATCTCGTTCGGGGTGGCGCCGGCCCTGCTCATCTACTTCCTGGACTTCGCCAGTGCCGGCCGCTTCGCCTGGATCCTGTGCTACATCTACGTCACCGCCGTGGCGCTCCGGTTGGCCCGCTTCAACGTAGTCTCCGCCGGCAAGCCATCCACCGGCTGGTTCACCGGCATGCCCTCGCCGGCGGCCGGCTGCACCCTGGCGGTCTACTATCCGTTCAGCCAGACCGAATGGTATCGGGCTTCGCTCGCCTACCTGGACCTCCAGCACCAGGGGTTGGTGGTGCTGCTCCTCCTGCTGGCGCTGCTGATGGTCAGCAATGTGAAGTATCCCAAGTTTCCCGCCATCGGTTTGCGGACCGTCAAAGGCCTTCTCGGGCTCGCTGTCTATGTGGCAATTCTGCTCGGCGGAATCCTTGCGCCTGAGTATTTTTTGTTTCCTTTAGGTCTGTTCTACATGGTGTTTGGGCTGGCTCGCGCCACCATTCTCGGATTGATGGAGTGGCCCGAGGCGCGGGCAATCGACCGGCGCGCCGAGGCCGATAATCCGGTTGCCGCTGCGCAATCCCACGAACGCCGTGGCGCCTGGAGCGACCGGCGCCGGAAGCCAGAGGAATGATGAGCTTTCACGTCCATGTCCGAGTGATGCCCCGCGCGGGGATCCTCGATCCTCAAGGCCTCGCGGTAGAGCACGCCCTCTCGGCCCTGGGGTTTTCCGAGGCCGGGGGCGTCCGGGTGGGCCGGGCCATCGAGCTCGACGTGAGCGCGTCCAGTCGGGATGAGGCCATGAATCGCGCCCGGCAGATGTGCGACAAACTGCTCGCCAATCCGGTGACCGAGGACTATCTGCTGCAGGTGGAGGACGCCTGATGGTGAAAGTGGCGGTCGTGCGGTTTCCCGGGAGTAATTGCGACTTCGATACCCTTCGCGCAGCCAGCGACGCCGGATGCAATGCCTACTTCGTGTGGCACCGCGAGACCGACCTGCAGGGGGCGGATGTCGTCATCCTGCCCGGAGGCTTCAGCTACGGGGACTACCTTCGCTCCGGGGCAATCGCGCGTTTCAGTCCCGTCATGCAGTCGGTCCAGCGCCATGCCGCCGCTGGCGGGCCGGTGCTGGGCATCTGCAACGGGTTCCAGATTCTCTGCGAAGCTCACCTCCTTCCTGGTGCACTGATGCGGAATGCCGGGCTGACCTTTGTCTCCAAGCCGGTGGACGTCGTGGTGGAGCGAACCGACACTGTATTCACCTCGGCGTACTCGGTGGGCAGCCGATTGCGGCTGCCGGTAGCTCATGGGGAAGGCCGGTTCACCGCGGCGGACGACACCCTGCGCATGCTGGAGGCGGAGGGTCGCGTGGTGCTTCGTTACGTCGCGTCCAGCGAAGGATCGCCCTACCAGCCCAATCCGAACGGCTCCGCCAATCACATTGCGGGCGTGTCCAATCCGTCCGGCAATGTGGTTGGCATCATGCCGCACCCCGAACGGGTGGCCGACTCGCTGCTCGGCGCGCCCGATGGGCGCGGGTTCTTCACCTCGATCTCCGCGTGGCAGCCCGACGCTACCACGCCCAAGGTTGCTAGCCGATGACCACCGACAAGCCCAGCCGAAACGAAGACGAATATTTCGTCAAGCAGGATGCCGAGCTGTTGCGCAAACAGCGGGAGAAGACCGAGGCGGCCGCCCAGGAGGCGGAACGCAAGAGTCACTTCATGAAGTGCCCCAAGGACGGGTACGACCTGACCTCGAGCATGTATCACGGAGTCCAGATCGAGACCTGTGTGCATTGTGGCGGCATGTGGCTCGATGCGGGCGAGCTGGAGATGGTGGCGCATGAGGAGCGCCCGGCCCTGCTCACCCGGGTGCTGGCCGATGCGTTCGCCAGCTTACGAGGCTCCTCGGTCCGGCGGGCGAAGTGACCGCTTCCACCCTGAGTGGCGGGATCACCCAGGCCCAGCGGTTTCCCGGCGAGCGAGAGGTGACGGCTGAGGTGGTGCGCGAGCACAACCTCAACCAGCTCGAGTACGATCGCATTCTGGAGCTGCTGGGCCGAACACCCACCCTGACGGAGCTCGGCATTTTTTCCGCGCTCTGGTCCGAGCACTGCAGTTACAAGCATTCCAAGCCGGTGCTGAAGACCTTTCCCACCTCTGGTCCGCAGGTCGTCCAGGGTCCGGGGGAGAATGCCGGTGTGCTGCGGCTGCCGCAGGGATGGGCTGTTGCCTTCAAGATCGAATCGCACAACCACCCGTCCGCGGTGGAGCCCTATCAAGGCGCCGCCACGGGCGTGGGCGGCATCCTGCGCGACGTGTTCACCATGGGAGCGCGCCCGGTTGCTGTACTCAACAGCCTGCGGTTCGGACCGCTGGACATCCCCCGCAATCGCTATCTGTTCGCTGGCGTGGTGCGTGGCGTCGGCGACTACGGCAACTGCGTGGGCGTACCCACGCTCGGGGGAGAAGTAGGCTTCGCTCCGGGCTACAGTGGCAACCCTCTGGTGAACGCTATGTGCGTGGGCCTGCTCCGCGAAGACGACCTGATGCGCGCCGTGGCTCACGGCGTCGGGAATGTCCTGCTTTGCGTGGGCTCACGCACCGGCCGAGACGGAATCCATGGCGCCAGCTTCGCCTCGGAGGAGCTGTCGGCGAAGAGTGAGAGCCGGCGGCCCCAGGTGCAGGTCGGTGACCCGTTCACCGAAAAGCTGCTGCTCGAGGCCAGCCTGGAGCTGATCACTTCCGGGTTGATCGTGGCGATCCAGGACATGGGCGCGGCAGGGCTCACCAGCTCCAGCGCCGAAATGGCAGCCCGGGGCGGGGTCGGAGTGGAAATCGACACCGGTCTCGTGCCCACCCGCGAGGAGGGGATGACGCCCTACGAGATCCTTCTCTCCGAGTCCCAGGAACGGATGTTGGTGGTGGCGCAGCCGGAGCGAGTACCCGAAGTACAGTCGGTATGCGCCAAGTGGGAGCTGAGCGCGACACCGATCGGTCGGGTCACCGACGATGGGATTTTCCGGGTGCGGCACCACGGGCGCGTAGTTGCCGCCATCCCCGGCCAGCGGTTGGTGGACGACTGCCCGATCTACCATCCTGAGGCGCGGGAGAGCGAAGAGGCGCGGGCCCGCCGTTCACGTGGACCAGCCGCGGAGCCCGCGGGCGACCTGCACCGTGCCCTGACGCAACTCCTGGACAATCCCACCATCGCCAGCAAGCGCTGGGTCTATGAGCAGTACGACTCGACGGTTCAGGCCTCCACCGTGATTGGGCCGGGAGGTGATGCCGGTGTCCTCCGGGTGCCAGGCACCGACTTCGGGCTTGCCGTGACGGTCGACTGCAACCCGCGACTGGTGGCACTCGACCCCTACGAGGGCGGCAAAGCGGCAGTCGCCGAGGCCGCCCGGAACATCGCCTGCACCGGCGCGAGGCCGCTGGGAATTACCGATTGCTTGAATTTCGGCAATCCAGAAAAGCCCGAGATCTTCTTCCAGTTTCAAGAGGCCTGCCGTGGCATCGCCGACGCCTGTCGAGCCTTCGACACCCCGGTGACCGGCGGGAACGTCTCCTTCTACAACGAGAGTCCTCTCGGCGCGGTGGATCCGACCCCGACCATTGGAATGGTGGGACTGCTCCGCCCGATAGATCATCGGGTTCCCAGTCACTTTGCCTTCGCCAACGACGAGATCCTGATCCTCGGCGCGACCCGGGGGGAGCTCGGGGGGTCGGCCTATTGGGCAGAAATCTTAAACTTTGAGGGCGGTCAGGTTCCCACGGTGGATCTCCCCGCCGAACGCCGGCTGCAGGAGGCGCTGATCGAAGCGGCCGCACACGGGCTACTCTGCTCGGCCCATGACTGCTCGGAGGGCGGTCTCCTGGTTGCGATTGCCGAGGCGGCAATGGGATCGGGATATGCCGCGCGGGGATTCGGAGCCACCCTCTCTCTAGAGGGCTACGGAGGAGACACGACGCCAGAGCAGCTCCTGTTTGGCGAGGACGGCGCCCGAGCCGTGGTCTCCTGCAAGGGTGCGGACGTCGACCGGGTGAAACAGGTCTGTGAGCAGCACCAGGTACCCGTTTTCCGGGCAGGTCATGTGCGACAACAGGGGGATAAGTTACACCTGGAGGTCCGGGGCCAGGCGTTGTCCTGGGACGTGCAGTCGTTGCGGAGGACCTATTTCGAGGCGATCCCCAGTCGGATGCAACTTCCCGATGTCGATCGCTCGGTGGGAGAATAGAGCATGTGCGGTATCATCGGAGTGTCCGGCATCCCTGAAGCGGCCCGGCTCGCCTACCTGGGGCTGTATGCACTTCAACACCGAGGCCAGGAGAGCGCCGGGATTGTCGCTCTGGACGAGACCGGAAGGCCGACCTCGCACCGGGGCATGGGATTGGTCTCGGAAACTTTCGACGATACGCTGCTTGAACGGCTCCCCGGAGACGTGGCGGTGGGTCACACCCGGTACTCGACTACGGGCAGCACGGTGCTGGCCAACGCCCAGCCGTGTAATGTGAACACCCGCTGCGGCCCACTTGCCATCGCGCACAACGGCAATCTGATCAATGCCGGCGAGCTCAAGCGCGAGCTGGTTGAACGTGGCGCCATCTTCACCAGCTCCACCGACACCGAGGTCCTGGTCCATCTGATCGCGCGATCCGAGGCGGACACGGTCGACGGACAGCTTCGCGATGCCCTGGAGCAGGTGGACGGGGCGTACAGCCTGATCCTTACCGTGGGACGGACCATGTACGCCGTGGTGGACAGCCGTGGCTTTCGCCCTCTGGTGCTCGGCCGCCTGGGCCCGGGCGTGATCGTGGCATCGGAGACCTGCGCGCTCGACCTGCTGGGCGCCACGGTAGTCTGCGAGCTCAAGCCAGGCGACTTTCTCCGGATCGAAGACGGCGAGGTCATCGAGCTGCCTCGCCTCTCGCCTCGTCCGGTGACCCGCTGCGTGTTCGAGCTGGTGTACTTCGCGCGACCCGACAGCACCGTGTTCGGCGAATCGGTGGATCGGGTCCGCCGCGAGCTCGGCCGGCAGCTGGCACGGGAGCAGCCAGCTCCGGGCTGCGAGGTGGTCTTCAGTGTGCCCGACAGCTCCAATGCCATGGCCCTCGGCTTCTCCGAGATCTCGGGCATCAAGCTCGAGTATGGGCTTATTCGGAACCACTACGTCGGCCGGACATTCATCAACCCTACCCAGGACCACCGGGTGGCCAAGGTCAAGATCAAATTCAACCCGGTTCGCGACGTCATTCGGGACAAGAGGGTCGTCGTGGTAGATGACAGCCTGGTCAGGGGAAATACCAGCAAGAGTCTGGTCCAGATGATCCGATCGGCCGGCGCGCAGGAGGTGCATCTGCGCCTCGCCTCGCCACCGATCACCGGCCCCTGTCATTACGGGATCGACACTCCCACCCGCGAAGAGTTGATCGCCTCGACCCATTCGATCGAGGAGATCCGGCAATTTCTCGGGGTTGATTCGCTGGGCTATCTCTCGCTCAACGGCATGTTGCGCGCGGCCGGTGGGACCAGCGGCTTCTGCCACGCCTGTTTCTCCGGTCAGTATCCCACCCCGATTCCAGAGGAGCTGGTCCGGTTGCGCCACATCTCACCCCTGATCGCCACGCCGGCATGAGCGGTCCCTACACCCAGCCGCTGGTCTACTTCTTCGGCCAGGGGCGCGCCGACGGCACGGCCGCCATGAAGGATGTGCTCGGCGGAAAGGGAGCCGGGCTGGCGGAGATGACCACGATCGGCATCCCCGTCCCTCCAGGCTTTACCATCGCCAGCAGCCTGTGCCTCCACTACCTCGAGAGCCAGCAGTTCCCCAAGCGGCTGCAAGTGCAGGTAGAAAATGCGCTGCAACGACTGGAGGCCGCCACCGGAAAGCATTTCGGCGACGGCGACAACCCGCTCCTGGTCTCGGTGCGCTCGGGCGCGGCGGTGTCGATGCCCGGGATGATGGAGACCATCCTCAACCTCGGCCTCAACGACGTCACCGTGGAGGGATTGGCCCAACAGAGCGGCAATCCCGCCTTCGCCTGGGACTCCTATCGCCGGTTCGTGCAGATGTACGGCAGTGTAGTGTTCGACGTACCCCGCAAGCCCTTTGAGCAGATCCTGGAAGAGCATCGACGCCAGTGCGGGGTCGAGCGCGACATCGATCTGCCGGTCGAGGACATGCAGGCGATCATCCAGCGCTTCAAGGACCACGTGCACGCGGAGACCGGCCGGGAATTCCCCAGCAACCCCTTGGACCAGCTGTGGGGAGCGATTGCGGCCGTGTTCGAGAGCTGGAACACTCGCCGAGCCATTGACTATCGCAAGCTCCACGACATTCCCGACACCATGGGCACTGCGGTCAACGTCGTGGCAATGGTGTTCGGCAACCTGGGAGAAGACTCCGGGACGGGCGTCACCTTCAGCCGGAACCCGTCGACCGGCGAGCGGATGCTGTACGGCGAGTATCTGCTCAACGCCCAGGGGGAGGATGTGGTTTCGGGCAGCCGGACGCCGCTGCCGATTCACTCGCTCAAGGAGCAGCTGCCGCACGCGTATCAGGAGCTGGAGCGGGTGGCCCGCACCCTGGAGCGGCACTTCCGTGACGTGCAGGACATGGAGTTCACCATCGAGCGGGGCCGGCTGTACATGCTGCAGACCCGGCGTGGCCAACGCTCCGGTCAGGCCGCGGTGCGGGTGGCGTGTGACATGGTGGACGAGGAGCTCATCTCGGAGGAAGAGGCCGTCGCCCGAATTCCACCCCACGATTTGAACCAACTGCTGCACCCGACCATCGACCCCCACAGCCAGCTCGACCTGCTCACCACCGGGTTACCGGCGTCGCCCGGTGCAGCTTGTGGTACGGTGGTGTTCGACGCCGATCAGGCCGAGTCGCTGGGGCGCAGCGGGCAGTCGGTGATCCTGGTGCGCCGGGAGACCTCCCCGGAGGACTTCCACGGGATGGTGATGGCCAAGGCCGTGCTGACTGCCCGTGGCGGCATGACCTCGCACGCGGCCGTGGTCGCGCGAGGAATGGGGAAGCCCTGTGTGGCCGGGGCTCAGGCCATCGAGGTGGATGAGAAGGCCAACCGGTTCTCGGTCAACGGCCGGAGTATCGCCGAAGGGGAGTGGCTGACCGTCGACGGCAGCACCGGGAAAGTCTTCGCCGGACAGGCGGCACTCGTCGCGCCCACCCTGAGCGACAACTTCCAGCGGATGATGCAATGGGCCGACCGCATCCGGCAGCTACGCGTCCGGGTCAACGCCGACACTCCGGCAGACGCGCATCGGGGGCGTGACTTCGGCGCCGAAGGCATCGGCCTGTGCCGCACCGAGCACATGTTCTTCGACGGCGAGCGGCTGAGTGCGATGCGGGAGATGATCGTGGCCCAGAGTCCGGCCGGCCGGCGCAGGGCCCTGGGCAAACTGCTGCCGATGCAGCGCGCCGATTTCGAGGCGATCTTCCGAGCCATGGAGGGCTTCCCGGTCACCATCCGGCTGCTGGATCCTCCGCTCCACGAGTTTCTCCCGAAGACTCCGGATGAGGTCGCCGCGATGGCGGACGAGCTCAGAATGGACATCGAGACGCTGCAGCCGATGATCGACCGGCTGCAGGAGGTGAACCCGATGCTGGGGCTGCGCGGCTGCCGCCTGGGGATCATCTACCCGGAGATCACGGCGATGCAGGTGCGGGCCATCTTCGAGGCGGCCAGCACGGTAGCCGCCCGCAAGGGGCGAGTCATGCCGGAAGTGATGATTCCCCTCACGGCCAGCGTCGTCGAATTTCGCAAGCAGGCGCTCATCGTGCGGCAGGTGGCGGAGGAGGTCTTCCGTGAGCGCCAGATCACCGTCCCCTTCCTGCTGGGTACGATGATCGAGCTGCCCCGCGCCGCGCTCACCGCCGATGAGCTGGCCCGCGAGGCTCAGTTCTTCTCCTTCGGCACCAACGACCTCACCCAGACCACCTGGGGCCTATCCCGCGACGATGCAGGCCATTTTCTGCCGTTTTATCTCGAGCACGGAGTGATCGAGGACGACCCGTTCCAGGTCCTCGATCAGGCGGGCGTGGGCAAGCTGATTCAGATGGCCTGCGAGCTCGGGAGGCGGACCCGTCCCGATCTCAAGTTGGGCATCTGCGGCGAGCACGGCGGCGAACCGAGCGCGGTAACCTTCTGCGATCGGCTGGGCATGAACTACGTGTCCTGCTCCCCTTTCCGAGTCCCCATCGCGCGCCTCGCCGCGGCCCAAGCCGCGCTGGCCGCGAGGGGCACCATGGATCGGACCCGGGCGACGGTCTGACGCGGCCCGGATCAGGCTCGGGCAAAAATCTCCAGCATCGGCTGCGCTGCCGACCCGTAATCGACCTTGCGGCATTCGAAGAGCGAGTCGGTCAGCTCCAGTTGGTGGATCTCCGTGGTGATAAAGGTCCGCCATCCGGGAAGCTCCCCACTGTGGCTGAACCCCGCCGTTTGATACCCCATCAGCAGCGGCTCTCCCGCCTCGTGAATGCCCAGCAGGTACGGCTCCACGGTTCGCTGAAGCCCATGGTAGAAAAACGTGACCGGGCGGTGCTCGAGAATAGCCCATACCAGCCGCTCGCCCGTGGTCGATTCTCCGGTCATCCTTCGTTCGGTCTCGTAGTCGTGAGGCATCCCATGCTCCATTGGCGCGCGGCGCCAAGGTAGCACGAGCCCCGGGGTTCGATAGTGACGTCTGACCCTGCCCAGCAGCTTGCCTCCGCTGCCCGAGCCCGGGTTAATTCCTGCCGAGCGAGCGGCCGGCACGAGATTATTCCTCGAGGATCACATGGCTCAACCGGTGGTGGGAATTGTCATGGGGAGCGACTCGGATTGGGGCGTCATGCAGCATGCCGCCCGGCGGCTCCGCGACTTCGAGGTGCCATTCGAGGCCAGGGTACTCTCGGCGCACCGGACGCCGGAGCACGCCGGTCGCTACGCGGAGGAAGCCGCGGGCCGGGGAATGAAGTGCCTCATTGCGGGAGCCGGCGGGGCTGCTCACCTGGCCGGCGTGCTCGCCGCGAAGACCACCCTTCCCGTGCTCGGTGTCCCAATGCCAAGCAAACACCTGCAGGGGCTCGACTCGCTGCTCTCTACCGTACAGATGCCTGCGGGCGTGCCGGTGGCCACCTTCGCCATCGGTGATGCCGGAGCCCACAATGCGGCCCTCTATGCTGTCGCAATGCTGGCCCTCGGTGATGCCAAGCTGTCCGAGCGCCTTCGTGCCTTTCGGCGAAGTCAGGAGGAGCGAGTTCTCGGAGTGCAGCTACCCGATCTGACCTGAGTTCCCCAGGAGCCGTCGCATGTTGCTCTCGTTGCTCACGATCGCAACCACTCTCTCAGGGAGCCGACCGGTGACGTTTCCGGATACGGCTTGCCAGGTGCTTCTCCCGGACCGGGTGCCGGTCGCCGGGCGGAAGAGTCCTCTGGATTCCCTCACGTTTAACGTCAGGGGGAAACCGGTAAAGCTATGCTATGGTCGGCCGTCATCCCGCAGTCGGACCATGATCGGCAGCGCCGAGGTGCCCTACGGCAAGCTGTGGCGGACTGGAGCCAATGAGCCCACCATCTTCTTCACTCCGATCGCGCTCGATCTCGCGGGGCTGAAGGTTCCGCCGGGCAAGTACTCGCTCTATAGCGTGCCCGGGCCCAAGGAGTGGGAAATCATCGTCAACCGCTCGACAACGCAATGGGGCAAGGAGGACCAGTACACCGACAAGGTGAAGGCGCAGGAAGTGGGTCGCGCCAAGGTACCGGCCAAGACGATACAACAGCCGATCGAGACCTTTGCCATTCGGGCGGAGCCGTCCAGCGGTGACGCGAGCGCCCTGGTCCTGGAATGGGAGAAGACTCGGCTCAGGGTGCCGGTGAAGGCGGCTCAATAGAGGAGGTCAATTCGCCAATCGCTTCACGCCCTCCACCAACCGTTCGACCTCTTCCTCCGTGGTGTAGCAGGCGCACCCAGCACGAACCAGCCCTCCCTCAGAACGCCCGAATCGCTCCACCACCGTCGTCGCATAGAAATCGCCATGGGAGACAAAGACTCCGCGGTCGGCCAGGGCAGCGGCGACCTCGTGCGGGGCGCAGCCCGCAACCGTAAACGCGACCGTCGGCGTGCGAGGGGTGCCTGGCGGTGGTCCGTAGAGCTGAACTCCACCGATCTCGGCGAGGCCTCGCCAGAGCCTTGCCACCAGGTTTTGCCCCCTGGCGTGCAGCTCTCGAAACCCGGCCTCAAGACGCTCTCGGCGGGTGTTTCCCGGGGCCAGTGAAGCAAGAAAGTCCACGGACGCGAGCGCACCGACAATTCCCTCGTGATTCTGGGTTCCTGTCTCGAGGCGTTCTGGGACGCTTTCGGGAGCAGGTGCCAGTTTAGGCACGTCGAGCGCCTGCAGCCGGTCCGCACGGCCGTAAAGTACGCCCAGGTGCGGGCCATAGAACTTGTAGGAGGAGCAGGCCAGGAAATCGCACCCCATCGCCGCTACGTCCACCAGCGTGTGCGGCGCGTAGTGCACCGCATCCACGAAGGTGAGCGCGCCAGCCTGACGCGCGCGCGACGCGGCCCGCCCCACATCAGTGATTGTGCCTAGGGCGTTGGATGCCGCGCCGAGGGCGACCAATCGAGTCCGAGGGGAGATCACGCGCTCCAGCTCGGCCCAGCGTAACTGCCCCGTGGCCGGGTCGAAGGGGATCGTCCGAATTGTGATCCCGCGCTCCCGCTCGACCGAGCGCCAGGGAGCCACGTTCGCGTGATGATCCAGCTCGGTGATCACGACCTCATCCCCCGGGCCCCAGCCACGACCCAAGGCTCGAGCGAGATGAAAGGTGAGAGTCGTCATGTTCGCCCCGAACGCCACCTCTTCGGGCCGTGCTCCGAGGAAATCAGCCAGAGCTTCCCTTGCCGACACGATGAAAGCATCGGTCTCCAGGCTGCTGGGATAGCGCCAATGGGTGTTGGCGTTGTGGTGGTAGAGGTATTCCGACATCGCCTCCACCACGGAGCGGGGAACCTGGGTGCCGCCAGGTCCATCGAAGTATGCGACCGGGTGCCCCTGGTGGCGGCGCTGGAGCGCGGGGAAGTGGCTGCGAATGTCCTGGGTGGATTGAATCTGAGGGGATCGCGGCGCTGCGACCTGTGGGTTCACGTTGACCTCAGACAGAAGGTTATATGTGTTAGTGCAAGACGTGTATTATAAAGTACTTAACGCATAACCATGAACAGGCCATGAACAGCTGAAGCCGGTAATTCGGCGGCCACCCACCCAAAAAAATAGCGGGACAGCCAATGGCGTCCCGCTCGATGGAGGCGCAGGGAATCGAACCCTGGTCCGAGTAAGCTTCCAAAACTGCGTCTACGTGCGTAGGCTCGGCTTCTTACCGTCGCCTCGGGGCGGTGCCAAACCGACCTCCCTTCAGCCAAGCTCCGGAGTCTCTCGCCGACCGCGTTGGAGCAGCTCGTTCGGCTAGCCCGGTTTTGCGATTCGACCTGCGGCGCTCCGGGCGGGCTCCGCTTGCCGAAGGCGCGTGAAGCGAGCTCAGCTCAGCTTACGCGGCCAGTGCCAGTTCAGTGTTGGCAGTTAAAACATTCCAGACGGTTTTACCAGGACTCTGGACCTGGGCACGCTGCAATTTTTTCTGCAAACCCGTCGAAGCCAGTCGCCCCCGGGAGGACGGAAGATAGCCGATCGGAGGAGCGTTTGGTAGGCGCGGAGGGCGCAGAGGACGCAGAGACTGTAAAGAATCCAGACAATACCGGCATTGAGAGCGATGCATCCCTGCGTCCTCTGCGTCCTTTTGCGTCCCCTCAGCCCGCCGCTCGCTCCACCCGGTTCCGCCCGCTCTTCTTCGCCACGTACAGGGCCGCGTCCGCCTGTACCCGCAGATTGTCCAGGCTTCGACTGGTCTCGGGCGAGGCCGCTACCCCAAATGAGGCGCTGAGCGGCCAGGAGCGCCCTCGCCAGTCCCAAGGCGTTGTCCCCAGCTTGATCCGAATGCGCTCGGCGATCCGAGCCCCGAGATCGAGGTCTGTCCCCGGCAGCCAGATGGCGAATTCCTCGCCCCCGATCCTGGCCGCCACGTCGCCCCCGCGGATCTGCTCCCGGATAATCCGGGCGAAATGGATCAGGGCTGCATCTCCGGCGGGGTGCCCCAGGGTGTCGTTCAGCAGCTTGAACCGGTCGAAATCGGCGTAGATCAGAGCGCCCTCCCCTGCGTCGCGCCGGCTCAAGACTTCCTCGAGTCCCCGGCGGTTGTGCAGCCCCGTGAGCGGATCGGCCGAGGCGCGGTGCTTCATCCGGTCGGCTTCGAGAGCGGTTGCAATCCTGGCGCCCGCATGTGCCAGGATCTCCATCAGCTCAGTCCGCAGGGCCCCCACCGGCTCCCTGCCGCTGGACGGCCAGACGGCCACGGCGCCCACGGGTCGTTCCCCCGCGCGAATCGGCAAGAGCAGCGCCGCGCCCGGGCGCTGCCGGCGATCGGCCACCGCGCCACCGAGAGGATCGGCATGAGTCAGCCGCTGATCCATCTCTCCCCGGGCGACCCGTGCGAGATCGCTCTCCGCCGGCAGGACCGTGTCCAGCAAACGACGGTCGCCGCGACCGGACACGCCAATGACCCGGACCCTGGGCGCCGCGTCCCCATTGCGGGTGACCTCGAAAGCGGCTTCGGCGGCAGCCACGATCACCTGCCCATCCAGGCTCCGTTCCAGTTGGTAGGCCAGCCGCAGCCCCACGCTCCCGGAGGACTCGAGCGATGCCTCGGCGGTCTGTGCCTGAGCCAGGGCGATGATCTGCGGCCGGCGGCGCACTCCGTCCAACAAGCGGCGCAAGTCGCTCTCCACCTGCTCCAGCCGCGCGGGATCCAGTCCCTCGGCCAGTAGCAGTCCCACTGCTGCTCCGGAGCTCGCGTGAAACACCAGGGTTCCCCCCTCCATCCGCTCTGCCCCGCTCTGCTCCTGGTCCCGCGCCCGCTCCAGCCGGCGGTCGACCGCCACGATCTGCCCGACGGAGAGACGCTCGGCGTCGACGACGCGCTCCGCACGAGGGCCTTCCTCCGCCGGATCCAGTTCAGCGACCCAGATGCCGAGGGCCTGGTGGGAGCGCCGGAGCCACTCCAGGGCTGGATCGGGAAGCAGGTGAGGGGCGACACCAGGCGCGAGCCGAGGCGGTCTCCCGCGTCGAGCCAGCAGCCAGCCCCCGGCACCGCCGATCAGCAGCGCGATCAGGAGCAGAAGGAGAGTCATCCCCGAAGCCACCCACGACTGCGGAACCACAGGAAGATCGTCAGCGTCACGATCCCCATGGCCGCCAGCGCGGCCGGATAACCCCAATGGGTCCGCAGCTCGGGCATGTACTCGAAGTTCATCCCATACACCCCCACGATGAAGGTGAGGGGGAGGAAGAAGACCGAAAAGACCGTGAGCACGCGCATGACTTCGCCGGTGCGATGCGAGGCCAGCGCGAGTTGGATGTTCAGCAGGGTATTGACGTCGTCCAGCAGCTCATCCGCGTAGAAATGGGAGCTCTCGGTGTTGTCCTGCACGTCACGGTACAACGGCGCGGACCGCCCCGAGGCGGGGCTCAGACGCTGGACCACGTCAACCGTGCGCCAGAGCAGCCGCTTGATCATCGTTACCTGGCGCTTGAGCAGATGGATCTCGCGCAGCTCGCCGGCAAACTCCAGGCCGCTGAAGACCAGGCCCTCGAACGCATCCAACCGGGCCTCGATCCCCTCGAGCGGCTTGGTGTAGGTATCGACCACCGCGTTCAGAAGGCTGGTGAGCACCCGCGTCGGCAGGGTCTCGGAGGCCGATGCCTCCGAGCCTTTCGGCCCGTTCCCCCGAAACTTCTCCCGCAGCGCTGCAAGCCAGGGCTGGTCCTTCCGATGGATGGTGATCAGGAAGGTGGGCCCGGTGAATATGGCAACTTTGCGGGTCAGTTCCTGCACCGTGGTGGACCTGCCGCCGGACTGTTCGTCCCAGGCCCGAAGGATGACGAACGCATGCCCCTCGAATTGCTCATGCTTCGGCAGGTGCTCAGGATCCAGGCAGTCCTGCATCGAAGTGGCATGTAGACCATACTGCTCGGCGATCTTCGCGAGCTCGTCCTCGGTTGGAGCAATCAGATCGAGCCAGGCAAACCGCGGGTTACTCCGCTCGAGAACCGTCTGGACCGTCATGCCCGGCAGATCCGGCTGGCCGCGGCAGCTGCACCGAAGCCGTTATCGATGTTCACGACGGTGATCCCGGCTGCACAGGAGTTGAGCATCCCGAGCAGCGCGGCCAGGCCACCGAAGGAGGCACCATAGCCGACGCTGGTCGGTACCGCGATGACCGGAACGGCAACCAGGCCTCCGACGACACTCGGGAGCGCGCCCTCCATTCCCGCCACCACGATGATCACGCTTGCCTTGGCGAGGCGATCGCCCTCGGCCAGCAGCCGGTGTAGTCCCGCCACCCCCACATCCGGCAGCCGTTCCACCCGATGCCCGAACGCCTCCGCCACCACGGCGGCCTCCTCGGCCACTGGTAGGTCACTGGTACCGGCGGAAATCACCAGGATGATGCCGGGCGGTGCCGGGCTCTCGCGCTCGGGTGACGCCAGGAAGACGGTTCGAGCGGTCGGATTCCAGTCCACCTTGGGAAAGCGACGCTGAAGTGCGGAGGCGATTGCCTCGTTGGCCCTGGTCCCCAGGAAGCCGCCGCTGGCGGCTTCCAGTCGCTCACAGATGGCGACTACCTGTTCAAGCGACTTCCCCTCACAGAACACCACCTCCGGGTGCCCCACGCGAAGGGAGCGGTGGTGGTCGATGCGGGCAAATGTGAGGTCCTCGAAAGGGAAATGACGCAGCCGGTCAAGCGCCGTGCTGGGGGCGAGTCGGCCGGCAGCTACGTCGGCGATCAGGGCCTCGAGTTGCTCGCGTCTCACGCCACCCGGGCGACCGGGTCGAGATAGTCGAGGAAGATGGCTTCAGCCTCGGCGATGGACTCGATCTGAAAGAGCCGCTGGCGGAGCTCACTGGAATCCCGAAGCCCCTTGGTGTACCACCCCAGATGCTTCCGGAACTCGAGAACGGTCTTGCGACTGTCGCCCTGCAGCCGGATAGCCAGACGGGCATGCTCCAAGGCCACCCGGAACCGCTCGGCGGCATCGGGCGTGGGGAGTACAGGCAGCCCAGACAGCAGGGCCCGTCCGTCGCGGAAGAGCCAAGGGTTCCCGAAGGCGCCCCGACCGATCATGACACCGGCGCAGCCGGTGTGCGCTCGCATCCGGACGAGGTCCTGAGCCGTCAGGATGTCCCCATTGCCGATGACCGGGATGTCGAGGGCCTCAACGACCTGGGCGATTTCGTCCCAGTTGGCCGACCCGCTGAACATTTGAGTCCGGGTTCGCGCATGCAGGGTGAAGGCCTTGGCACCCGCGTCCTGCATGCGCAGGGCGATGCCCACCGGATCGCGCAGCTCGTCGTTCCAGCCGCTCCGGGTCTTTACAGTGACCGGAAGATGGGTCGCTCCGATCACTGCCCGGATGATCCTGTCGACCAGATTCAGATCCCGTAGACACCCCGATCCCCCGTTCCGCTGCACCACTTTCTTGACCGGGCACCCGAAGTTGATGTCGATGAACTCGGGCTGGTAATGCTCGGTGATCAGTCCGGCGGCCTCGGCCATGGCATTGGCGTCGGCGCCGTAGATCTGAATTCCGATCGGCCGCTCGATCTCCTCGAACTCGGCCCCCTCGAGCGTGTTCCGGATTCGCCGGCGGATGGCCTCGGAGGAGAGGAACTCGGACAGCACGACGTCGGCGCCCATCCCGCGACAGATCTGCCGGAAGGGCGCCTCGGAAACCCCGGCCATCGGGGCCAGAATGAGGCAGAACGTGTCCTGGGGGAAATAGGGCAACTGCATGGGCAGAAAATACTTGGCGGTGCAAGGAGGGGCAATGGAAGCGTCCCCCTACGCCATGAAGACCCTTCTCTGCGCCGGGCTGCTGGCCTTGCTGCATGCGGCGGCCGTCCTGGCCCAGTCCGATCCAGTGCTGGACGCGCGAGCCCGGTATGCTCTGGCGGTCCAGGCGTACAACGCACGGGACTATCCTGTCTTTCTGCAACAGGCTCGTGCCGCCCAGGCCCTCCGCCCGACGCACGGTGGAGTGACCTACGCGCTCGCGTCCGCGCTGGCGCTCACCGGCGACACCATCGGCGCGGTGGAGGTACTGCGTCACTTCGCCAAGTTGGGCTATGCCGCCGATGTCACCAGCGATTCCGACTTCGTCGGCCTCCGTCACAATTCCGCCTTTCTCCAAGTCGCGGCGCTGGTATCGAAGAATCAGGAGCCTCTGGTGCGGAGCCGGGTGGCGTTCACCCTTCCGGAGACGGACTTGTTGACCGAAGGCATCGCCTACGATCCCAGGGAGCGGGCGTTTTATATCGGAAGCGTCCGTCACCGCAAGATCCTGCGGGTCAGCGGCTCCGGTGCCGTGTCCACCTTCGTCAGCGCGGAGCGGGACAGCCTGTGGGCCCCGATGGGCATGAAGGTGGACGCCGCACGGCGGGCGCTCTGGGTCGCGGTCGCGACTCGACCTCAAATGCTCGGGTACAACGCGGCGGACAGCGGCCGAAGCGGACTCTTTCGCTACGATCTCAGGACCGGCGCCCTCACGGGCCGGTACCTGATCCGACCCGACGGTGCCTATCACGTGTTGGGGGATCTGACCATCGACACCCGGGGGGACGTCTATGCAACTGACAGTCGCGCGCCGGCCATCTACTGGATTCGGCCCAGCGCCGACAGCCTGGAAAAGCTGCTGGAGTCTCCTCTGCTTCTCTCGGCCCAGGGCCTGGCGCTCACGCCGGATGACCGATGGCTCTACGTCGCCGAGTACGCCCGCGGGATCCTCCGGGCCAACGTGCGGACCCGCGCCATCGAGCTGCTGCCCTGCCCCGATACGGTAGCCGCTTTGGGAATCGATGGGTTGTACCTGAACGACGGAAAGCTCATTGGCATTCAAAATGGGATGACCCCGGCGCGGGTCGTTCAGTTGAGCCTGGGACCCGCTGGCGACCGCGTGGTCCGGGTAGATGTGCTGGAGCGGGCCCATCCTTCGCATGCCGAGCCGACGCTCGGGACCCTCGTTGGCCGGGACTTTTATTACATCGCCAACAGTCAATGGGAGCGATTTGGAGAAGAGGGTGGCGTCGCCGCGCCCGACTCGTTGAAGCCTCCAACGGTGTTGCGCATGCGGCTTTGACTCCCCTCCAGGGCTGAGTTAGGTTGGCCGCCATGCAGCTCAAGGATTTCTTCGACCCCGACGCGGTTTGCCTGGATCTGAAAGCAGCCAGCAAGGACGATCTTCTGGCCGAGCTGGTCGGTCTACTCCACATCGACGATCACTCTTCCGATACGCTGCTCCGCGTCATCCAGCGCCGGGAGAGCCTCGGCTCAACCGGGATGGGCCGCGGCATCGCGATCCCCCACTGTCGCTCTACGGTGGCGAATCGTCTCCGCCTGGCGTACGGGCACCATCGCCACGGCGTCGAGTTCCAGGCGATCGATGGCAAGCCGGTGTTCGATCTCTTTCTGATCGTTGCTCCCCCGCTCGAAGTCTCCAATCTTTACCTTCCGGTACTCGGCAGAATTGCCCAATTTGCCAAGGACAGCGATGTGCCAACTCGCCTCGCCGCGCTCGGTTCGCCAGACGACTTCTTTCGCTTGCTGGAAGAGAAGGGAGTCTGAAGCGCAGTGAGCAGTAAGAAGTGAGAAGTAAGAAGTGAGCAGTAAGAAGTGACAAGTAGAGAGTGAGAAGTAAGGAGTGAAGGTGACCACAATCCACACTCCATTCACAGCTGCCGGAATGCGAGCGCGTGGCCTACGCGTTTCCGCGTTCCTTTGCCTCCTCACTCCTTACTCTTTACTCCTCGCTCCTCGCCCACCAACGCTAGCGGCACAATCACCCGCTGATCGTCTCGGGCTCGATCGCTTCCGCGATTCTCTCCTCAGCAGCACCGACACCGCCCAGCTCCGGCGGCTCGGGCGCACGCTCCGGCGCAATGCCGACAGGCAACCCAATTCGACTCTCTTCCAGCTCCGCGCGGGGTTCGCCTTCCTCCGGCTGAGCGATCTGGGAGCACAACCAGGCTACGGCGACGCGATAGCGCGCTTCCGGGCTGCGGTCCGGCAGGAGCCCCTCTGGTCCTACTCCTGGTACGGGCTCGGCCTCGCCGAGGAAGGTCGCGCGGAGTGGGAGAGAAGCAATCGGCTTGCTCTGGGCACCCGGGTCGGCATGGGCTCCCTGGAGGATGCCTTCGATGCCCACCGCCGAGCGGTGGCCCTCGATCCAGGCTTCACCGATCCGGCAGTCCATCTCGAGCGCATCGCCACGGCCCTTCGCGATACGGCTCTGGTCCGCCTCGCTCGTGACGTCTTGCGCCCGGCCGTGGCCGCCCTGGCCGGCCCGGCGCCGGAGCTGCTGCTCGCGTGGGCCCGCTTGGAGCGCGCAGCCGGTGACCTCGACCGGGCACTTCGCGGCTTCAGCCGATATCTCTCCGCCGGCGGAAATCGCGCGCTGGGCTTGCTGGAAACGGCGCGCACTGAGCTTGCGATGGGCGGTCCCGAGGGAGACTCGGCCTACGTTGCCGGCGCGGGACTGGACGACTCGGCCGCGAGCGCCGGATACCGCGCCGATCTGGCGCCGATTGCGACCGACTCGGAGCTGGCGGTCTTCGATCGATCGCAGGGGGCCGACCGAGCGGCATTCCTGACGAGATTCTGGAGCGATCGAGATCGCTTCGAGCTGCGCCGGCCGGGGGAGCGCATCCGGGAGCACTTTCGGCGCCTGAACTACGCTCGGCAGCGATTCCCGCTTACCATAACGCGCCGCTTTTACACCGCCCGCGACGCCTATCGCTCCGGCACTGGGGAGCTGGACGATCGGGGCGTGATCTACGTCCGGCACGGGGAGCCGGCGGAGCGACTCCGGCCCTTCGTCTTCGGCCTCATGCCCAATGAGACCTGGCGCTACGCTCGCGCCGACGGAGACCTGCTCTTTCACTTCAGCTCCGGCGGCGATGAGACCAGCGGAGGCGACCTGTATGACTATCGGCTGGTCGAAAGTGTGCTCGACCTGCATGGAGCCGGCGGTGCGCCCCTGGATCAGCTGCTGCTTTCCCGACAATCGCTTTCTCCGGTGTACGGCCGAATGCTCAACTGGGGGCGCCATGGCTCGGCCCACGCGCGATCCCGCGAGCGACGGATCGGCCAGGTGAGCATCGAGGTGGGCACCAGTACGGATAGTTACGAGCTGCAGTTCGTCCGCCGGCTCGCCGCGACCGGCAATCTGATCGCGGTGGGACGGGGACCCGCAGGAGGCCTGGGTCAGTTCGTCTTTGCGGTAGGGCAACCCGGCACGGCGCCTACCAGCGAGCCCGGCGGCGTCAGGTACCGGGTGCGGGTGCGGCTGGCCATTCTCGATCGGTTCCAGCACGCCTTTGCTGTTCTGGACAGCAGCCTGGTGTTCCATCTGCGCCGATCACTCGAACCGGGTCAGTACCTGATCGGACGGGTCGAGCTTCCCTTGCCCGTCGGCCTCTGGAGCTGGCGGGCCGCACTGCAGCAAGGTGACAGTCTGGGGGTCGTGCTGCCGACGGACAGCACCAGAGCAGGTGCCGCCGGTCCACCCCTTTCCCTGAGCGAGCTCGCCCTGGGAGTACGCGAGGCGAGCGTCTTATGGCGGCCCACGGGGACCGACACGGTGTACCTGACTCCGTTCGATCTCTTTCCGGAAGGGCGGGACTTGGAGTTGTACTATGAAGGGTCCGGGGCAATCTCCGGAGCTTCGTATCGACACCAGATCGCGGTGTTTCGCGCCAAGGGGGACGATCCTGCAATCGTAGAGCGCCGGCCGATCGTCACCCTCGCGTTTCAGGAGATTGCTCCGAGCGAGCTGGTTCGCTCCCGGCGCAGTCTGCGGCTGGACCGGCTCAAGCCCGGTCGCTACGTGGTCGAGGTAAGAATGATCGGGCCCGATGGAGTGCGCGACACCCGCAGGCGAGAATTCAGAATCGTAAAGAGCCGCAGGTGATTGGCCTGGTCCCGTTCACTCCCACTCGATCGTGGCCGGCGGCTTGGAGCTGACGTCGTAGACCACCCGATTGACCCCATCCACCTCATTCGCAATCCGGTTGGATACCCGGGCCAGGACCTCCGGGGGAAAGGAAAACCAGTCGGCAGTCATGCCGTCCCTGCTGGTGACTGCCCGCAGTGCGATCACCTGATCGTAGGTCCGGAAGTCTCCCTGCACCCCGACCGAGCGGATCGGCAGCAGAACGGCGAAGGCCTGCCAGATATCGTCGTACAGCCCCGCCGCGCGAATCTCCTCGGTATAGATGTGATCGGCCCGGCGGAGCAGATCGAGGTTCTCCCGGGTGACCTCGCCGATGACCCGAATCGCGAGTCCTGGGCCGGGAAAGGGATGCCTCCCGACCATTTCCTCCGGTAACCCGAGCTCCCGACCTACCTGCCGAACCTCATCCTTGAAGAGTTCGCGGAGCGGCTCCAGCAGTGCGAAGGGCAGGCGCTCAGGCAGACCCCCCACGTTGTGATGGGTCTTGATGGTCGCCGACGGCCCCCCGCGGGGCGAGAGCGACTCGATCACATCGGGATAGAGCGTTCCCTGCACCAGGAAGCCTACGTCCTTGCCCACTTCTCTGGCTTCTGCCTCGAAGACCTCGATGAACGTGTGCCCGATGCGCCTGCGCTTCTCTTCAGGGTCGCTGATGCCGGCCAGGCGCTCGAGAAATCGATCGCTCGCGTCGACCACCCGGAGATCGATGCCCAGGTGACGACGGAAGGTGGCCTCCACCTGGTCCCGCTCGTGCAGCCGGAGGAGTCCGTGATCCACGAAGATGCAGGTCAGCCGGTCGGCCACCGCCCGATGCACCAGCACCGCGGCGACCGAGGAATCGACTCCGCCCGACAGCCCACAGATGACCCGACCACGGGTCCCGACCAGCTCTCTGATGCGCGCCACCTCGGTCTCCACGAAATGGCCCGGAGTCCAGTCGGGGAGGCAGCCGCAAATATCGAAGAGGAAGTTGCTGAGGATCTCACCGCCCCGCGGCGTATGCGCCACTTCCGGATGGAACTGGACCCCGAACAGCGGGCGCTCGGCATGCTCCATCGCCGCGACGGGAGAGTTGTCACTGGACGCTGTGACCCGGTAACTCGGCGGCGGCACGTCCACATGATCGCCATGGCTCATCCAGACCGGGGTCTCTTCCCCCCTGCCAAAGCCACGAAACAGCCGGCCCCCCTCGATGGTGACGCTGGCCCTCCCATACTCGCGCCGGTCCGCGCGCTTCACGTTCCCGCCCGAGAGTCGCGCGAGGACCTGCATGCCATAGCACAGTCCCAGGACGGGTGTGCCCATGGCCAGGAGGTCGGGATCTGCCGTTGGCACTCCCTCGTCATAGACGGAGCTGGGGCCACCGGAGAGGATGATGCCCCTCGGTTGCCACTGGCGAATCCACTCGACCGTTCTGGAGGGAGGATGAATCTCACAGTAGACGTGTGCTTCGCGCACTCGTCGCGCGATGAGCTGGGTGTACTGCGAGCCGAAATCGATGATCAGGATGCCGTCATGGTGCTGCGGAGGACTCAAGGCTCCATCCTCTCGCTGTAGAAGAGGTCCTGAATCTGTTCCCGCGCCCTCGCGACCCACCACCGGTCGCCGTCAACCAGCACCTCGGCCGGCCGTGGTCGGGTGTTGTAGTTCGACGCCATCACAAAGCCGTAGGCCCCGGCGCCGAGCACGGCCAGCCACTCTCCGGGCGTCACCCCGGGCAGGGGGCGATCCAGCGCGAGAAAATCCCCGGTTTCGCACACTGGTCCGACGACGTCCACTCGGGTTTCCGCCCGACCACGGTCTTGCAGGGGAACGATTTCGTGATAGGCCTGATAGTGGCTGGGCCGCACCAGGTCGTTCATTCCTGCGTCAACCACCACGAATTCCTTGCCGCCGGAGTGTTTGCGATAGAGCACCTGGGTCAGCAGCACACCGGCGCTCCCCACCAGGAACCGACCCGGCTCGACATAGGCGATGAGCTTCGAGGAGGCGAGCAGGGGGACCACCGCCTCGGCAAAACGGGTGGGATCCATCGACGGCTCATCGGTGTAGCGGATGCCCAATCCGCCCCCGATGTCCAGCACTCGAAGGGTCGTGACACCGGCCTGGCGGAGCTGCGTGGCCAACTCGAGGAGTCGAACGACGCCTTCGCGAAAGGGGGCCGGGTTGACCAACTGGCTCCCCAGGTGCATGGCCAGCGTAGTCAGCTCGAGCGCCGGAGTCCTGAGGATGACCTCGGCGGCGGACACCACCTGATCGACCGGAATGCCGAACTTGATGCCGCTCTTGCCGGTGGAGATGTACGGATGGGTTTCGGTTGTGACGTCCGGATTGACCCGGATGCCGACCGGTACGCGGGCGCCTTCCGTTTCGGCGAGCTGGGCCAGCAGCTCCAGCTCCTCACGGGACTCGACGTTGATATGACCGAGCCGGGCGCGGATCGCCTGTTGCAGCTCGGCTGGCGACTTGCCCACACCACTGAAGACGATGCGCTCCGGCGCAAACCCGGCGGCCAGAGCGCGCGCCATCTCTCCCCCTGATACGATGTCTGCTCCGGCCCCCAGATCGCGCAATACCCGGAGCACAGCCAGCGTGCTGTTGGCTTTGACGGCGAAGCAGATCCGGTGCGGGACGGCGGAGAGCGCCTGGTCCAGCTCGTGGTACCGCTCGCGGATGGCTTCGGCGTTGTAGACGTAGGCGGGCGTTCCAACGCGGGTCGCAATGTCCCGCAGAGCGACCGAGCTCATCCGAAGCCCTCCGTCCACTCGCGCGAGGCCCGCGTCTGCGAAGAGCAGACTGCGGGACGCCACGGTGCTCACCGGCGAGGCCGCCCGATCCTTCAGTAGGCCTTCGCCCACACCGCTTCACTGGTGGCGGGCGAGCCGCACCACATACACGTCGTGGGAGGTACCGGAGAGCGGAACTCCTTGTCGGGAAGGACCCTGATGGTGGCCTTGGTTTGCTCTTTGATCTCCTGCTCACAGGTGGTCGATCCGCAAAACCCGGCGTACACGAAACCGCCGTTGGCCTCCATGTGGGCGATGAACTGTGATTTGGTCGCGTTCCGGATGCTGGCCGCCTCCCGCCGCGCTCGGGCTGTCTCCAACAGGTCCCGCTGCATGGCATCCATGGCCTGGAGGATCTGCTGCCCCAGGCCGGTCATCGAGAGAGTTTCCTTCTTGCCGCCGGTGCGGCGCGCCAGAACGACGGAGTTCGCCGCCACGTCCCGGGGGCCTACCTCCAGTCGCAGGGGCACGCCCCGGCCTTCCCACTCGTAATACTTGGCGCCCGGCTTCATGCCGTCGCGGCTGTCGACGTGCACCCGGACGCCGGCGGCGGTCAATTCCTGGCGGATCCGATCGGCGGCCTCACTCACCGTCGTCCGTTCTTCGTCGGTCCGATAGATCGGGACAACGACAACCTGGTACTGGGCCAGCCGCGGAGGGCAGACCAATCCGGCATCGTCTCCGTGGGTCATGATGAGCGCACCGACTAGGCGGGTAGACACGCCCCAGGACGTGTTCCAGACATGGTCCAAGCTGCCGCCCGCGGTCTGAAAGGTGACCTCGAAGGCGCGGGCGAAATTCTGCCCCAGGTTGTGACTGGTGCCGGCCTGAAGCGCCTTGTTGTCCTGCATCAGCGCTTCGCAGCTGTAGGTGCGGAGCGCCCCCGCGAACCGTTCGCTGTCGGTCTTCCGTCCGGTCAGCACCGGCATGGCCATCCACTCTTCCATGAAGGTCCGATAAACCCCAAGCATGCGCAGGGTCTCCTCTTCGGCTTCCGCCTCCGTGGCGTGGGCCGTGTGACCCTCCTGCCAGAGGAATTCGGTGGTCCGGAGAAATAGTCGGGTGCGCATCTCCCAGCGAACGACATTGGCCCATTGATTGATCAGTACCGGGAGATCCCGGTAACTCTGGATCCACTTGGCGTACATCGCGTAGATGATGGTCTCGGACGTGGGGCGGACCACCAGCGGCTCGTCCAGCTCCTTTCCGCCGCCGTGGGTGACCACTGCGGTCTCGGGTGCGAATCCTTCGACGTGCTCGGCCTCGCGCGAGAGGAAGCTCTGCGGGATAAACAGCGGGAAATAGGCGTTCTGGTGCCCGGTGTCCTTGAACATCTGGTCCAGGGCACGCTGCATCTGCTCCCAGATGGCATAGCCGTTGGGCCGGATGACCATGCAGCCGCGAACCGGGCTGTAGTCGGCCAGCTCCGCGCGCGCGATCAGCTCGTTGTACCAGGCACTGAAGTCCGCGGCGCGGGGAGTCAACGCCTTCGCTTCCGCCATCCTCACTCCTTCCATCTTCACCATAGTCACACCCGAGGTCCTTCCTCCAGGTTCATGATCGCACGACCTCCCAGATATGGGCCGGCAGCGTGTCGCGGGCGACCGAGCGCTGGCTCTTGGTGGTCAGATCCTTCACCATGACTTCACCTCGAGCCCGGTCGTCCGGTCCCACCACAACGGCGAGGCGAGCGTTTCGTGCGTCGGCCAGCTTGAGCTGCTTCCCTACGGCCTGGGGTGCGAGGGCGTACTCCACTCGAAGCCCGGACTCGCGGAGCTGATGGGCCAGGCGCAACACGTGGGGAATGTCCTCCTCCGTGATCCCGGCGAGAAAGAGATCCACGCTGGAGGTCTCGCCGGGAATCAGCCCGCGTTCCCGCAAGAGCTCACCCAGAACCACGTCGCCCATGCCAAAGCCCAAGGCCGGAAGGTCGACGCCCCCGAGGGAGGCCAGCAGGTTGTCGTAGCGGCCACCCCCGCAAATAGCCCGGAGCTCCCCCTTGGCATCGAACAGCTCGAACACCGTCCCGGTATAGTAGGCCAGCCCGCGAACAATCCGCAGATCGACATCCACGAAGTCCCCGAGCCCCATGGCGTCGAGGGCCTGGACCACCTCCCCGAGCCGCTCGACGGCCGACGCTTCCGCCCCGGGCGTTCCATCCTCCAGCTTTGCGATCTCGGCCACGCTCTTGAGCTGGAGGATGTCGAACACGCGCGTCCCGGTGACGGAAGACAGGCCAGCCTGAGACAGCCGCCGCAAAGACTCGGCCCGGTCGGTGCGCTCGACCTTGTCGATCACCGCATAGGTTGCCGGAAACTGCTCCGCCCGTACCCCGACCCTCGCCAAGACACTGTTCAATACCCGCCGATCGCTCAGCCGCACCCGGACATCTCGCGCCGTCAGGCCGAACGCGCGCATCACATCGAGCGCGAGCGCGATGATCTCGGCGTCGCCCAGCGGACCGGGCTCGCCGATCAGATCGCAGTTGAGCTGGAAGTGCTCTCGAAGCCTCCCCCGTTGCTGCCGCTCATAGCGAAAGAGCTGGGGGATGGAGAACCAGCGGATCGGCTTCTTGAGACCGTTGGCGCGCGCCGCCACCATGCGGGCGAGGGTCGGCGTCATCTCGGGTCGCAGCGACACCTGCCGCCCGCCCTTGTCGGTGAAGCTGTAGAGCTGTCCCACGATCTCC
>DATBKD010000027.1:0-1817 GCA_036556025.1 Gemmatimonadales bacterium
CGGGCGGTGACGGTGACGGTGCACAAACCAAACGCGCCAATGCCAGTCAAGCTGTCGGACGTGGCGGTGACCATCCGTCGCAGGCGGGGATGACGCTGGCGGCGGTGGCCCTCGGGTCCAACCTGGGGGATCGGCTGGGAAGCTTGCGTGCCGGCCTGGCCGGGCTGAGGCAACTCGGCGAAGTCGTGGGGATTTCTTCTTTGTATGAGACCGCCCCGGTCGGCGGCCCGAACCAGGGCCCCTACCTGAATGCGGTGGTGACGCTGCGGACGGACCTTGGTCCGAGCGAACTGCTTTCGGGCATGCAGCAGATCGAACTGGAGGCAGGCCGGGAGCGTCTGGTTCGCTGGGGGCCGCGCACCCTCGACCTCGACCTCATCACGTTCGGGGACGAGGTGATCAACACCGACAACCTCATCGTTCCGCACCCGCGGGCGGCCGAGCGGCGGTTCGTCCTCGAGCCGTTGGCCGAAGTGTTGCCGGAGGCTCGAGTCGACTCGGGCACGGCGAGCGAGCTTTTGGCGGGGGTTAGATCTCAACGGGTGACTCGGGTCGCATCGTCTTGGGATCAGGCGCTCGTTTTGGCGGGTTCGGGACGCCCGTGGATCCTCGGCCAGCTTCTCATCGCGGTGGTTTGGGCAGTAGTGCTAGTCCTCACCGGGGACCTGAGCCCGGGCTGGCCGGCCCGCCTGATCGGGCTGGGACTGGCCGGGTTCGGCCTACTGGTGCTGGCTTCGGCCGTGCGGGCCCTAGGCCCGGCCATGACGGTTCACCCGATCCCGCGCCAGGCATCGCTGGCGCAGGGCGGGCCCTTCCGGGTGGTCCGTCACCCGACCTACTCAGGGGTCGTGATCCTGCTCCTCGGGCTGTCGATCGCGTTCGGTTCGTGGCCTGCGGCGTTGGTGGCCGTAGGTTTCGCCGCCTTCTTCGCATTCAAGGCGATGACGGAAGAGCGGTATCTACGGATCCTCTATCCGGAATACAGCGAATATGCCGAGCGGGTGCGCGGGAGGCTGGTGCCGGTCCCGCGGGTGTGAGTCCACCCCTGAGGAGCTCTAAAGCCAGCAACGAAGGAGCAACCGCAGTCGTTTGTGGAGTTGTCAGCCATCCCAAGCGCTGGTGACCGACCCTCGTCCGATCTCGTCCAGAAGATTTCTCTCGATCAGGGCAGCAACACCCTCCTAAGTGTCCTACCCACCCTGTAGGGTGAACACATGTTCGAAATGATCTCTGTCACGAAGCTGGACAGCATCGAAGAAGAGCTCCGCCGACTGGAGGCGGAAAGGGCCCGGTTGGCGGCACGCCAGGTCGATCTCATCATCAGGTCCGGAGGGCCGGCCGCTTTGATGCGTGGCTGCCAGTCTGTGCGTGAGTGGCTGGCAGGACGGCTCGACCTCGCTCCGGAGACCGCTATCGCCCTGGCCGGTCTGGCCGAAAGGATCGGCACTCGACTACTCGCCGACCTTGCCGATGGCTCAGTGAGCCTCGATCGAGCGATAGTGGAGTCGAAGCTGGAGGCTCTCACCGCCGATGCCGAGCAGATAGACCGATCCCGGCAGCTGGACGTGGGCACCGTTTCCCGCTTGGCGGCCCGCCATCGCCGTCACCGCCGTCTGGACGAATTGTCGGCTGCCCATGAGCGTTACCTCTCCATCCAACCCAATCTCGACTTCTCTGCCTGGCGGCTGGCGGGCTTGCTACCGGGTGCTGACGGAGCTCTGGTCGAAGAAGCCCTTCGAGCCCGGGCTGACACTTTCCCCGCCGCGCCGCCAGGCCTGCGTCCGAGCCCCGGACAGCTCAGGGCGGACGCCCTCGTG
>DATBKD010000028.1:0-6405 GCA_036556025.1 Gemmatimonadales bacterium
GGCGGCGCGCTGAAGCTGGCGCGGGTGCGGCGGGAAGCGCTCATCCAGGAGGCGGAGCTCCGGACGGAGCTGGTCGACATTCTCGAGAGTCTGACGGACGGATTCATGGCGCTCGACGAGGAGTGGAGGATCCGGTACGTCAATGCCGCGGCGGAACAGACCAACGCCATGGCCCGCGAGAGCCTCCTGGGACGCACCTTCTGGGAGGCGTTCCCCGCGGCTCTGGGTACGGAAATCGAGCAGAACCTGCGTCGCGCCATGGGCGCGCGGGTGCAGGTCAGCGGAGAAGCTTACTACGAGCCGGATGGCCGTTGGTACGAGATGGACATCCACCCGACGCGGGGGCGGCATCTTGCGTTCTTCGGACGGGACATCACCGAGCGGAAGCGAGCCGAGGAGATCCAGCGCCGGCTCCAGCGCGAGCGGGACGAAGCGCTGGCCCGCCTGCGTCGCAAGTTCGAGCGGATGCCAATCGCCTGCATCCTGTTCGATGCGCAGTATCGCATCACCGATTGGAATCCGGCAGCCGAAGCCATGTTCGGCTACCGGCGGGAGGAGGTCCTGGGGAAGGTGGGCCCCGAGATCCTGGTGACGCCGCGAGTCCGCGAGGAGTCCCACGACATCCTGCGCCGGTTGGCGGCCGGCGACATGGATGCCCATGCGGTGAACGAGAACATCACCAAGGATGGCCGGACCATCGTCTGCGAGTGGCACAACACTCCCGTGCAGGATGCGGACGGTAAAGTGACCTCCTTCGTGTCTATGGCGCAGGATATCACCCATCGCGTAGAGGCCGAGGCGGCGCTCAGGGAGAGCGAAGAGCGCTATCGATCCCTCATCTCCCAGGTGAGCGATTACGCGATCTTCTCCACCGACGGGCTGGGTATAGTCAGGTCGTGGAACGAGGGCTGCCAGCAGGTGCTGGGCTACGGCGAGGCGGAATTCATCGGCCTCGACGTCGCGAAGCTGTTCTCACCTGAAGACCGGGCGGCCGACCTCCCGGCCCACCAGTTGCGCGAGGCCAGGGGATTGGGCGCGCTGCGGAGCCACCGGTGGATGCAGGCCAGGGACGGCCGCCGTTTCTACGGCATGGGGGTCACGACGGCACTCACGGGTGCTACCGGCGAGCCGATCGGCTTCAGCATGATTCTGCGTGACGTGACGCAGATGAAGCTGCTCCAGGACGAGCGGATGAGGGGGGAGGAAGAGCTCAGCCAGCTCGTCACCCAGCGAACCGACGAGCTGCAGTGGA
This sequence comes from Gemmatimonadales bacterium, assembly GCA_036556025.1. Classification (GTDB taxonomy): domain Bacteria; phylum Gemmatimonadota; class Gemmatimonadetes; order Gemmatimonadales; family GWC2-71-9; genus CAVVWJ01. The sequence goes on from DATBKD010000028.1 coordinate 1,253, forward strand.
CGACCGACCGGCTCCGCCTCTCCGAGCGCATGGCTTCTCTGGGCACGCTATCGGCCGGTCTGGGTCATGATCTGGGCAACCTCCTCCTGCCGATGGAGATCCGCCTCAGGCTCCTGCTCGACTCGGACATGACGCCCGAGCTGCGCGAGCTGGTCAGTGGCATCGAGAAGGGCACCCAGTACCTCCAGCGCCTCGCCGGCGGGCTGCGCTCCCTCTCGCTGGATCCGGACGCCAGCCTGGAAGCCGCAGCGACGGAGCTCCGGGCGTGGCTGGATGACGTCGCCATCATCCTCAGGAACGTCCTCGGCCGACACATTTCCTTTGAGTACGGGACCCCACCCGCAGCATGCTGGGTCGGCATCAAATCGGTCGGCCTGACCCAGGTCGTGTACAACCTGGTGCAGAACGCGACCGATGCCCTGAGGGGCCGGGAGGGCGGCCGCGTGAGGCTCGATATCCGGGACGATCCCGAGGTCGGTGCGGTCCTGCTGCGCGTGTCCGACAATGGCCCAGGCATGTCGCCCGAGGTGCTCCAGCGCTGCATGGAGCCCTACTTCAGCACCAAGCCGCGAGGGGTGTCAACCGGAATGGGCCTCACCTTTGTCCACCGCCTGGTGACGGGAGTGGGTGGCCGAATGGACATCGACTCCACGGTCGGACAGGGAACCACGATCAGCCTGACGCTGCTGCGGGCGAAGCCGGCGGAAGGCGTAGAGCTGCCGGCCGAAGCGGACCTCACCAGCAGCGGCGGCGGATCATCGATCCAACCGGGGCAGTGGTAGCGGCATGGCCCAAGGCGTTAGCCGGCCGGTAAGGTCCAAGTCAGAGAGCGGCCTGGCGGACTCACCTGCTGTGGTAGGCCGCCTCGGGACCTGCGACCAGTACGGTGAGGGGGGCGGACTCTTCCTGCTCACGGGGGCGCTGAGTCGCCGCCCGGTGGACTCGGCGGTTGCTCGCACGGGTCGCCGCGGGTAGGCAGCCGAGTCGGGGACAACGATGCCAAGGAAAGATCAAAGGCCCGCACGAATACGAGAGCGGGAGAACTTCCCGCGCCGCACTCTACCCAGGCCCATTCGTCCGAACTCTCCGCCCCGTGGTCACTTCCGTGATCGCGGGGCGTACTCGTTCCAGCTTGGACCAAGTGTGTCGGAGGACTGGTTCCGGAAGCCACTCCGACGTTCTCAGCAGCTCCAGCCATTTATAGCTCGATCTGAGCCCCCAGCTCGACCACCCGGTTCGGCGGCAGGGAGAAAAACGAGGTCGCGGTGCGCGCATTGCGGTTCATCGCCGCGAACAGGTGCTCGCGCCAGATCGCCATCCCGGGCTTGCTCGAGGGGATCAGCGTCTCTCGGCCGAGGAAGTAGGTCGTCTCCAAACGCGGGAACTCCATTCCCTGGTCCTTCAGGGCTGCCAGAGCCTCCGGAACGTTCGGCTCTTGCAGGAACCCGTAGTTCAGGAGCACCCGGTAGCAGCCATGCCCGAGGTCCTCCACGGTGGCCCTGCTCTCCGCCGGAACGTGGGGGACCTCCGCGGTGAGGACGGCGAGGAAGACGACCCGCTCGTGCAGCACTTTGTTGTGTTTCAGGTTGTGCAGCAGTGCCGGGGGTGTCGCGTCAGGGTTGCGGAACATGAACACGGCAATTCCCGGCACGCGAGGTGGCGACTTGGTGCCGAGATCCCGGACGAACAGCTCCAGCGGGAGAGCGCCTTCGCTGAGACGTTCGGTCAGGATCTGACGACCCCGCTTCCAGGTCGACATCAGCCCGAAGATGAGCGCTCCGACCACCAGCGGGAACCAGCCGCCATGAGGGATCTTGAGAAGGTTCGCTCCCCAGAAGGCGCCGTCGATGATCAAGAAGAAGCCGGTGACCGCCGCCGCGACCGGCAGGCTCCACCCCCAACGCTCGCGCATCACGACGAACAGCAGGAGCGTCGTGATCAGCATCGTGGTGGTCACCGCGACACCGTAGGCTGCGGCGAGATTGCTCGAGGAGCGGAAGCCGAGCACCAGCCCGATGCAGGCCAGCATCAATCCCCAGTTCACCGCCGGGATGTAGATCTGACCGAACTCGCGGGCGGAGGTGTGCTCGATCGCCACGCGGGGAATGTAGCCGAGCTGGACCGCCTGCATGGTGAGCGAGAACGCGCCCGAGATGAGGGCCTGGGAGGCGATCACCGTCGCTGCGGTCGCGATGACGACCACAGGATAAAGGGCCCATTCCGGGGCCATGCGGTAGAACGGGTTCTCCACGGCAGCCGGCGTCTGGATCAGCAGCGCGCCTTGGCCGAAGTAGTTGATGAGGAGCGCGGGAAGGACGATGAGAAACCATGCAACGCGAATGGGCCGCTTGCCGAAGTGGCCCATATCCGCATAGAGCGCCTCCCCACCGGTCACCACGAGAAACACCGAGCCCAGGACGACGAACGCCCGCCATCCGTTATCCAGGAAGAAGCTGACGGCGTAGACGGGGCTGGCCGCCCGCAGGACGCTCGGCTCCTCCACGATTTGGCGGACGCCGAGCACAGCCAGGGTCAGAAACCAGAGGAGGGTCACGGGCCCGAACATGACGCCCACTCTGGCGGTCCCGTGGCGCTGGGCCAGGAACAGCACGACCAGGATCGCAATCGTGATCGGGATGATGTATGGCGCGAAGAACGGTGTCGCAACCTCGAGCCCTTCGATCGCGCTGAGCACCGAGATGGCAGGGGTGATCGCCCCGTCGCCGTACAGGAGCGCCGTCCCGAAAAGCCCCAGCATGATCAGCCACCAGCGGCCACCTCGTCGCCGGACGAACATCGGAGTACACAGTGCGGCCAGCGCCATGATCCCCCCCTCGCCACGATTGTCGGCTCGCAACACGAAGACGAGGTACTTGACCGAGATCACCAGAATCAGCGACCAGAAGATCAGGGAGAGGACGCCGAGGATGTTCTGGGGCGTGACGGCCAGGCCATGGGAGGGCAGAAAGGATTCGCGCACGGCATACAGCGGGCTCGTGCCGATGTCGCCGTACACGATGCCGAGTGCCGTCAGGGAGAGAAGCGCGAGGTATTTTCCCCGTGGAGCAGGGATGTCTCTGGGAGCGCTGCTGCCTGCCTCCGTAGACAGCACATCGCCGATGGGTGGGGAGTCTGCCGTTGTGGCGCTTTGACGGGGGTTATTCATGGTCTCTATGGATGTCGCGGATGCTTGGCCGCCTCGTGCCCGGTATCGGCATCAGAGGCCCACCATGGATCAGCCCAGAGCAAGCGAAGGCCGATGAGGAGACTGATCGCCGAGAGGGTGTTGTGGATTGGAGGGGGCCCCCCTGCCATGAGGATCCTGATCGTGTGGATCGCATCCAGTGCCGCAGTAGCCGCGACGAGGAAGAGCGCCGCGAAGCGGCGCACTAACCGGCCCGTTCTGTCCACTCCGCCTCGCCGACGGGTGAGGCGAGGGTGTTGCATGAGATAGAGCCAGACTGAGAGCAACGCGCCGGCGCCCATCCAGGTGCGGAGACCAATGTGCTCGTGGTGAAGGAGCCGAAGGGTGATGGAAAGAGCATAGGCGCCAGACCACAGCGCCCACACCGCCAGGAAGGCCGTCGCCCAAGGGTGTGTCGCTGATGAGCTGCGCCTTCGATCGGTCACGTGGGAGACCCCACCGTGTGACCAACGCTCGTGCCCCATCTCCGCCCTGCTCGACACGACCTGGGCGAAGCATAAGCGACGATCAGTGGGGGTGGTAGGACTCTGCTTTCAGGGATCCTGAGGGCCACGGAGGCTGGTGCGTGGTAATGGTCGCCTGGCACCAGCTATGCCTGCTCATCGACAAGGACACGGATGACGTCCTCGACCGATTCGACGGCGCCCAGGCGCGCAGGTATATCGGGATCCTGAGCCAACCTGGCAATCCGGCCAAGGACTGGCAGATATTCATTCGAGGTCTCCGTAGGGGGGGCGACCAGAAGAAACACGTGATGGACCGGCGCTCCATCGATGGAATCGTACGCTATCCCGCCAGGTGACCGCCCATAGGCCACCCTCAGCTTCGACACCAATGGTGTACGGCCGTGCGGCACCGCGATCCCGCGGCCGATGCCTGTGCTGCCCATCTCCTCCCGCCGGAGGATCGTGCGCAGGATCACCGATTCTTCCCTAGCGGGGAGCTCGAGCGTGCCGAGCAGCTCTCGGATGACATCCGGTTTGCTGCGCGAGCGCAGCTCCAGGACGATGGTCGCCGGGGTGAAGTAGTCGCTGAGGCGGAACGTCGATGGTCTCATGCCCGCCGCCATCCTTTCAAGTCTCATCTCGTGGGTCCGTCGACTGGGAGACTGCCGACGGAGGCGCGAGCCCCGTCGCGATCGGCACCGTGAAGCTGAACACGCTCCCGGGACCGAGCCCCGAATCCACCCAGATGGCCCCGCCGTGCGCCCGGATGACCTCGCGGGCGATGGGAAGGCCGAGGCCGCTGCCCTCAGGTTGCCCGCCGCTCAGCCACACGAACTTGTCGAAAACTCGCGCCTGATCCTCGATCGAGATCCCGGGGCCGTTGTCGGCCACCGACACCTGAACGAACCGGCCCACGGTGTCGGCCGAGACGAGCACGCGGCCGTCCGGCCCCGAGGCGCGCAGGGCGTTGCCGATCAGCTCATCCAGGACTCGACCAGTGCGTTCCCGATCGATGTCGACCAGCGGCAGCGTATCCGGGATATCCCCGGCCAGCCGAATGGCCTGCGCCGCCGCCTCGGGTTCGAACCGAGCCAGGCGCTCGCGAATGACGGCGCTCGGATCGACTGGCTGCCGCTGGAGCTCGACCCGCCCGGCCTCCAGCCGCGCCAGATCGAGCAGGTCATCGGCCAGCCGGCGCAGCCGGTCCACCTGTTCCCGGGCCGCGGCCATCTCGCGTCGCCAGTCGGCCGTGGTCGCGCCGGACGCCATCGCCTGCAGGCGATCCAGCGCGCCGGCCAGACTCACCAGCGGGGCCCTGAGCTCGTGCGACGCAGTGGCCACGAACTCGCCCTTCAGGCGATCCATCTCTTCGAGCTGAAGGAGTCGCCGGGTCTGCTCGGCGAGCCGGCTTCGTTCGATGGCGGCCGCGATCCGGTTGAGAAAGGTCTCCAGGAGGTGGAGCTGCTCGGGATTGCGGAATCGCTCGGTGTCGACCTCGAGCG
>DATBKD010000029.1:0-58830 GCA_036556025.1 Gemmatimonadales bacterium
CCGGCCGGGTCTTGCTCCCGAGGAACGAACCGATGGCTGGCAGATCGAGCGAGACCCCCCTTGAACAGCGTGGCGTGGCGTGAGTCCAGTCACCGCGAAACGATCGCGCCGGTGACACCCTAGCCACCATGGCGCGAGTGACTCTGCCCGCGCGGGACGTCTTGCGGACGGGGGCGATCCTCGCCGGGATTTATCTGGCGCTCCGCTTACTGTGGATCGGGCGCTCCCTGGTTCTGCTGACCTTTCTCGCCGTACTCTTCGGACTGTGCCTCTCGGCCGGCGTGGACCGCCTGGCCCGATGGCGCATACCCCGAGGCGCCGGCGCGGCGCTCCTTGTGCTTCTGGTATTGGGATGCCTGACCGGCCTCGGCGCTCTGGTGGCGCCGAGGATCGGGAAACAGGTGAGTGAGCTCCAGGACCAGCTCCCCCGTGCGATTCAGGACGTCGAGCAGTGGGTCGAGTCGCGCTACCGTGGGGTCCTAGAGACCATCGAGGCGCCGAGCAAGAAAGGCCCTGGCCAGGCGTCGCCGCTGCGCCAGAGCTTGACGGAACAGGTCGCCGGCCTCGGCAAGCACTTCTTCGCGGTGTTCTCATCCACGCTCTCGGTGCTGGCCGGACTCATCCTGATCCTCTTCGTGGCGATCTACGTCGCGGTGGACCCCGGTCTCTACCACGGCGGGATCATGCACCTGTTCCCTCACCGGATGCGCAAGCGGGCGGGCGAGGTGCTGAGTGAGGTCGCTACCCTGCTACGTCGATGGCTGTTGGCTCAGCTGGTCGCCATGCTGGTCATCGGCAGCGTGACCACGATCGTGCTCCTGGCTCTGGGCGTACACGCAGCCATTGCCCTTGGCATCATCGCCGGGCTGCTGGAGTTCGTGCCCTACGTGGGGCCGATCCTCTCTGCGGTGCCGGCCATCACGATGGGCTTTCTCAGCGGGCCTCAGGTCGCCCTGGCAGTCGCCGTGGCCTACACCATCATTCAGCAAAGCGAAAACCATCTGCTCATTCCCTTGCTGATGAAGCGCGGCCTCGACCTTCCACCGGTGGTGACGATCGTTTCTCAGGCGCTCATGGGATTGGTCTTCGGCCTGCTGGGGCTGCTGGTGGCGGTGCCCCTGGTGGGGGCGGTCACGGTGCTGGTGAAGATGCTGTACGTGGAGGACGTGGTGGGGGACGACGTCGCTCTCCCGGGCGAAGCCTAGCGGATGGTATACAGATAGGCAGCGATATCGCGGGCCTGCTGCTGGGTGACACCCAGATTCGGCATGGCCGTACCGGGTTCGATCGACTGCGGCGACATGATCCACTGGATCAGGTAGGGCTCCGTATTGGGGGCCTCTCCGGCGATATAGGAGCGGCCTGCAAAGTGGGTCAGAGGTGGCCCGACCATCCCGGAGGCCTGTCCGATGCCGGGAATCACATGACAGGAGCCGCAGCCGAGCAGCACGATTTGCGCCTTTCCCCGCTCTGGATCGCCGCCGGCGACCGGAGTCGAAGAGCGGCTGCATGCGCCGATCCAAGCCAGGACCCCGAGCCAGCCCAACTGGACGCGAGCGAAGCCGCAGGATGGTGTGTTTGTGGCCATTGGTCGCCTTGCCTAGTTCAGGCCGCGCAGGTAACTGACCACGGCGTGAAGCTCGTCGGGCCTGAGCGGAACGACCGGCATGGCGACGCCCGGCTTCAGAGCCTGAGGATTGCCGATCCACCCGGCGAGGTTGCCCGGATTGTTCGCCAGGGTCCCCGCGGCGATCGTCGCGCGGGTCGCCACATGGGTGAGATCGGGTCCCAGAATTCCTCCCGCATCCGTGCCCCGGATGGTGTGACACAGACCACATGCGCGGCCAAAGACCTGGCGACCGGCCACCGCGTCGGAAGAGGTGGGGTTTGCGGCCGGCCGGCGCTGCGCCTCGAGCCAGCGGTCGAAAGCATCCGGCGGTTCCGCCACGACGCTCATATGCATCTTCGCGTGCTGCAGGCCGCAGTACTCACCGCACTGGCCCCAGTAGGTGCCCGGCGCCTTCGCCTCGAGCCAGGCCCGGTTGTGCTGGCCCGGAATGAGATCGGTCTTGCCGCTCAGTTCCGGGATCCAGAAACTGTGGATCACATCGGCCGTGACCAGCTCCAGCCGAACCGGTAGTCCCGCCGGGATGTGGATCTCGTTGGCGGTCGTCACCATCTCGCCGGGCGAGCGGCCCGGATAGCGGACTTCCCACCACCAGCGATGGCCGATGATCTGCACCTCCAACAGCGGCTTGCCAGACGGATAGGCCACCTGTGCCAGGACGACCAGGCTGTATATGGACACGCCAAACAGGATGACGGCGGGAATCGCCACGCCACCGAGGTAGATCCAGGACTCCCCGCCCGAGCTGCTCATCGTCGGCTGTACCGCTGGACGCCGATGATAGATGGCCGCCACTACCAAGACGCTCGTGATGACCACGACGAGGCCGGCGAGGGACAGCATCACCCATCCCAGGGTCGCCTCGCGGTCACCGATGTACCCGGAAGTCCGGAGAAAGGACGGCGCACTGTCACAGGCGATGACACTCAGCGCTGTCAGGGCCGCGAGCCTCATCACCCCGAATTCTCCTTGGGCGCCAGGACTGACGCGAGCACGATTGTTCCCACCGCCGAAGCGGAGATCCTGATCACCTCGACCCCATTGCCTTTCCGGCGTGTCGGTGCCGCGAGGCTCCAGTCTCCAGCCCTGCCATTTCTATGGGAGTCCCATTTATTTGAGGGTCCCATTGATGTATCTTGGGGTGACTAACGGTCACGGGCCTCCAGCGCCGTGATCCGGCTCACTAGCTGGAATGGCCCATGCCGCGGACTGGCCGCTCCGACAGCACCGATCGCGCGATCCTCGAAACCCTCGACGCCTTCCGGCGGGTTCTCCGCGTCATCCGGAGCTCGGCCCGGCGAGCCGAGCGGGAGCTGGGCGTGAGCGGGGCGCAGCTGTTCGTGCTCCAGCAGCTGGTCGACGGACCGGTGGATTCCTTGAACGCATTGGCCGAGCGCACCTACACCCATCAAAGCTCGGTGAGCGTGGTGGTGCGCCGGTTGGTCGAGCGCGGGCTGGTCATCAGGCGAGCATCCCCCCGGGACGCCCGTCAAATCCAGATCGGGCTCTCGCCCAGCGGCAGGACCCTGCTGCGGCAGTCGGGGCCGGCAGTGCAAGTGCGGCTCATCCGCGCCATGCGCAAGCTGTCACCCGGCCAATGCACTCAGCTGGCCTCGCTGTTGGGACAGGTGGTGAAGCAGATGGGGCTCGCCGGCACGCCAGCGCCCATGATTTCCACGGACATGCAGACCGGCGAGTCATACGGGAGCAATCGTGGGCATGGCCGGCGGCGCCCGGCGGCGCTGCTTCGCCGACGTGAGGAGGCCTGGTAGTGACCGGTCAAGTCTGGAAAGCGCTCCTGCTCGCAGGTCTCGTGGCCGGTCTCAGCACTTGCGGGGGAGAGGGCCTCACCCCGCCGGAAGGCGAGCCGGCTACACTGGCCATGGTTTCGGGTAACGACCAGAACGCTCCGGTGGGCAGTGTGCTGCCGGACTCCCTGGTAGCCCGGGTGCTCGATGCCGACGAAGCACCCGTGGCCGGCGTCCAGGTCACCTGGGCTGCGGCGAACGGGGGACAAGTGTCGGCCGCCACCACGACGACAGGTTCTGATGGAGAAACCAGCGTGCGGCAGACGCTGGGGCCGGCCCCGGGTGTCCAGACCGTGACGGCCACTGCCCGCGGGCTTCAGGGCTCTCCCATCACCTTTACCCAGCATGCCGTGGCGGTTGCCGAGCCCGCGGCGCTGTCCCTGACCACCGAGCCGCCCGCCGGCGTCGTGAATCACGAAGTCTTCGACCCATCCATGCAGCCGGCGGTCATGGTTGAGGACGCTGCCGGCAATCCGGTCCCGAACATCGAGGTGACCGCCAGCCTGGCTTCGGGGAGCGGCACGCTCGAGGGCGCCGCGATTGCCACCAGCGGTGACGACGGCGTGGCCCACTTTGGCGACCTCGGCATCGCCGGTACTGGAGCCTTCACCCTTCAGTTCACCAGTGGTCAACTCACAGCGACATCCTCCGCCATCAACGTTGACCCTCTGCCTGCCGAGGCAACCGCCGGGAAGTGGGATGCGCTCGTGAGTTGGCCCATCGTTCCGCTGCACATGCACCTGCTCCCCACCGGCAAGATTCTCGCCTGGGGACGCTTCGAGCAGGACGGCTCCATGGGCGAGCCGCATCTATGGGATCCCGGGAGCGGGGCACCGATCGCGACCGCCGTCAAGATTCCGGCCGATACCATGCTGTTCTGCGCCGGCCACACCTTCATGGCCGATGGTCGATTGATGGTATCCGGGGGGCACAAGGACGACGATGAAGGCCTGGATGTAACCAACATCTTCGATCCTGTCGCCGAGAGCTGGGTTCCGGGTCTGCCCAAGATGGCCAAGGGTCGCTGGTACCCCACCGTCACGTTGCTGCCTGACGGCCGGCTGGTGACGGTCGCGGGACGAGACACCACCAAGACTGTCGTGGCAATTCCGGAAATTTGGGAGAACGCCAGGTGGGTGCAGCTGCCGGGTGCGAGCTTGGACTTGCCGTACTATCCTCGCGACTTCCTGGCTCCGGATGGACGGGTTTTTTACGCGGGCGAACGGGTCGTTTCCCGCTGGCTTGATGTCGATGCCTCCACCCCGAACGGCCGAGGAAAGTGGACCACCGGGCCGGCTCACATTTGGCCGTTCAACCGGGAGTATGGATCGGCAGTGATGTACGAGCCGGGCAAGATTCTCTACGTCGGAGGTGGCGGTGACCTGAACTGGAGCACCCAGGATCCCAAGTCGAACGTACCCACCGCGACAGCCGAGCAAATCGACCTGACCGTTCCCTCTCCCGCCTGGCGGAGCGCCGGGTCGATGAGCGCGCCTCGGCGGCATCTCAACGCGACCATTCTGCCGGATGGAACCGTGCTGGTGGCTGGTGGTTTGAGCGGCGGCGGATTCAACGACCTGAGCACCGGGGTGCGCGCGGCAGAACTCTGGGACCCGAAGACCGATAGCTGGAGCACGCTGGCATCCAATGCCGTCACCCGGGGTTATCACTCCGTCTCGCTCTTGCTTCCGGATGCAACCGTGCTCCACGGGGCCAGTGGCGATGCCAAGATCCCCGGGACCAACACACCGTATCCCAACGAGCGGAGTCACGAGATCTTCCACCCGCCCTACCTCTACAAGGGCGCGCGCCCGGTGATCACCTCGGCCCCGCCCGTCGTGGGCTATGGTCAGGTCTTTCCGATATCCACACCCAATGCCGCCCAGGTCACCGAAGTGCGGTGGATCCGACTCGGCTCGGTGACCCATGCGTTCGACGCCGACCAGCGTGCCAATACCCTGACCTTTGCACCGATCGCCGGAGCGGTCAACGTGACCGCCCCCCAGGGTCCGAACCTCGCGCCGCCGGGCTACTATCAGCTTTTCATTCTCAACCGGAACGGCGTTCCCTCGACCGGCGCAATCATCAGGCTCCAGTGATCCCATTTCTGCTGCTCTGCAGACGCCGGCGGACGAGCGTTGGATCGTGACATCCTCGTCACGAACGCCCTTGAGCCACCGGCTCGTCGGCTGGGTCGGCGATCTCCGCCGAAGAGAGGACCAGCTCGCCTTGCTGCTCAGCCTGGTTATCGGCGCGCTGGTGGGCCTCGTGGTCGTCGCGTTCATCCTGCTCACCGGGCGACTGGCAGCCCGAATGTATCCGGCGGGGGGAGTCGGGTGGCGTCGGATTCTGGTGCCGACACTGGGCGCGCTGGTAACGGGATACCTGCTGTATCGGTATTTCCCCTTTGCCCGTGGAAGCGGAGTGCCCCAGACCAAGACGGCCGTGTTCATCCGAGACGGGCGGATTTCCTTCCGCACCGTGGTGGGCAAGTTCTTCTGCTGTTCGGCATCCCTGGCGAGCGGGATCGCACTGGGCCGCGAGGGGCCGGCCGTTCAGATCGGAGCGGGACTGGCGTCGGTGATTGCGCGGCGCCTTGGGCTCAGTAAGGAGCAGGTGCGGGCCCTGGTCCCGGTGGGAGGAGCCGCGGCCCTGGCAGCCGCCTTCAACACCCCGATCGCGGCCGTGTTGTTCTCGCTGGAGGAAATCATGGGCGACCTCCATGCTCCGATCCTCGGCTCGGTTGTGCTCAGCTCCGCCACGTCCTGGATGGTCCTTCACCTCGTCTTGGGCGATGAGCCGCTGTTTCACGTCACCGCCTACCATCTCACCAACCCGGCTGAGTTTGCGGTTTACGCCGTGCTGGGAGTGGTCGGCGGCTTGGGCTCCGTCTGGTTCGTGAAACTGTTGCTGAGCCTGCGTCAATGGTTCCTGGATCTCCCGGGCTGGACGACTTGGTTTCAGCCGGTGGCTGGCGGCCTCACAGTCGGCATCATGGGCTATTTCCTGCCGCAGGTTCTAGGGGTGGGATACTCCGAAGTGGAAAAGGTCCTGGCAGGTGACGTGGTGCTGAAGGTCGTCGTGATTCTGGCGGTGCTCAAGATTATCGCGACGGCAGTGTGCTATGCCTCGGGCAACGCCGGGGGCATCTTCGGCCCGAGCCTCTTCATCGGCGCGATGATGGGAGCCTCCGTAGGCAGCGTGGCGCATCTCCTGCTCCCCACTTACACGGCCGGCCCAGGCGCTTATGCTCTGGTGGGGATGGGCACGGCCTTCGCAGGCATCGTCCGGACCCCGCTCACCTCGGTCATCATGATCTTTGAGCTGACCCGCGACTACACCATCATCGTGCCCCTGATGATCTCCAACCTGATCGCCTTCTTCATTTCGCATCATTACCAGCGGCAGCCCATCTATGAGGCGTTGGCCCGCCAGGACGGCGTGCATCTCCCCACCGGCGAACATCGAGCCCAGCGCGCCCGTTTCCGGGTCACTTCAGCGATGCGACCTGCTGCCTCCGAGACTATGCCGTCGGGTATGACGGTGGGGGAGGTTCTGGCCCGAAGCCGCGACAGCAGTCTCGATGCCTGGCCGGTGGTGGATGAGCACGGGCTTTGTGGCATGATCCAGCGAATGGAGCTCGAACATGCAGCGGCCCAGGGACAGCAGGACCAACCAGTGGGCGCGCTGCTTCGGGAGCGTCCCTCGACTCACCGGCCGGATGCGGCGGGACTGCCCCATGTCCATCCAGATCACAGTCTCACGCTGGCGCTGGAGCGCATGGGGACAATGCCGTACAACGTGCTCCCAGTCGTGAGCCGGGCGAACATCCGGCAGCTGCTGGGCCTGGTCACTTTGCAGGACGTGCTGAAAGCCTATGGCGTCGGCCGGAATTCGTGAGTACGCCCCCGGTGAGTGATAGCGGAGAGCTCCGCCAATCGGCTCTCGCCGCCGGTTCGTTCGTGGGAACCTTCGCGCTGGTGTTCGCCGCGATCGCCGTGCTGTTCGCCATCGACACGGTCTTGGCAGAGAAGGAGCGGGCGGAGACCCGTTCCGAGGCACGGCGGTCATACCTGGAGGGGCTCGCACTCGAGCGCCAGGGAGCCATCCTGCCGGCAATCGAGCAGCTGCGTTCCGCGGTGTCCGCCGAGCGGGAGAACCCGGTGTATCAGCGGGCGCTGGCGACGGCGCTGACCAGTGCGGGCAAACTGGACAATGCCGTGGCGCTGCTCAACGAGCGGCTGCAGCGAGACCCGGGCGACGCGGCCGCCTGCCTGATCATGGCTCGGGCTCTGGTCCGCAGCCAAAGGCTGCGCGAGGCCATCACGTTCTACCACCGGGCCATTTACGGCCGGTGGGACACCGACCCGCAAGACAATCAAGTGCAGGCTCGCTTCGAGCTGGTGGAACTGCTGGCCCAGCACCATGCCCGCCAGGAGATGCTCGCCGAGCTCCTCCCACTTCAGAATCAAGCTCCGCGGGACGTGTCCACCCGGAAGCGACTCGCACACCTGTTCATCGCGGCCGGATCGCCGGCGCGCGCAATCGAGCTTTACCGCGACATCTTGCGCCAGAACGGGGATGACGCAGACGCCTACGCCGGCCTTGGTGAAGCAGAGTTCCAGCGGGGAAACTATCGTGCGGCACGGACGAACTATCTGACTGCGCTGAAGCTGGCCCCTGAGGACCGGGAGATCGGGACGCGACTCGAACTGTGCAACGAGGTGCTCGCGCTGGACCCGACGCAGCGGGGGATCGGGACCTCCGAGCAGTACCGTCGCAGTCTCACGGTTCTGCAGCGAACGGTGGATGCGGTGACCGGTTGCCCTGGCTTCGCCGGGGAGCCAGATCAGGCTCTGGAGGATAGGGCTCATGCTGCGCTGTCACGCCGGGTTCCGGCGGCACAGTTGCACGATGCGGTCGAGCAGAACCTGGAGCTGGCTGAACAGTTCTGGGAGACCGGACGGCGAAGCTGTCTCCAGCCGATGGCGGATTCGATCCAGGTACTGAAATTGGTCCTGGAGAAGGCCGCTCAGTGACTCAGTCACCATCGCTGGACATGATCTTCCCCGGAGCCTGGGCCTGCAAGGCAGCAGGGGCGAGCATCGTCACCACCGCACCCCCAACCAAGCTCGCCAGCGCCTTGACCGCCGTGAATCTGTGAACCTTCATGCCGACCTCGCTCTGGGTGCACTCGGCGCTTTGCCCCCGTCCACCTTTAGGGTACATCAGGCAATCTAGAGCGCGGGCCTGAGGGATTACAGAGAAATGCAGCGAGGTTCGCGTCTGGCGCAGTGAGTCCTGCTCAACCCGCAACGGGCAGTGCGCCGGAGCACCAGCATGAGGAGGAGAAATCCGGCGAACATTCCCTGGGGCCCCGGTAGGTTTCCCCCGTGCGAACGTCGGCGGCGGTTCAAGTAATTGTCGGTGCGTGAGCGGCACTCGCCGATCGCGGCTGAAACCCGTCCCCGCATGGCGGAATGTTCTGGTTGTGGCGGAACAGGTTGGACGGATCCCACGCGTGTTTGATCTTGGCCAAACGATCATAGTGCCGGCCGTATGCGGCCTGGATCCGGTCGGTTCGCTCTTCTTCCGTGAGGAAGTTCACGTACGTCCCCCCGGTCGAGAACCGACGCAGATCTTTCCACGCGGTCAGCGTCCAAGCGATGTTCTCCGCGTCGTCGCCGGGCTGCTCCCAGGAAGCTGCGATGTTGAACAGGGAGCGGGCATCGCGGTTGCCCGCCGGAGACAGGTCCTCGCGCTGCCAGTTGATAGCTCCGTCCAGAGGGAAGAAAAGAATGGCCGAGTGAGGTGACGGCATCCGGCGGGCGTGCACCGCGCCCGCGGTGAGCAAATCGGGTTCGTGATCCGGGAGGTACTCCGATTTCCAGTAATAGCGCCGCCCCTTGGGCTGGGTGCTGTCGAGCAGGGTCTGCTGACTGAGATAGGTGCGCCGCTGCACGATATCCCCGATAGGCACCCCGTGTCGTTTGAGCGGAGCCACGAGACGTTCACCCTCGGCGACGTCGCCAGTGTGGCAGATGAACAGCGCGACGATATCCTTGCCGTGGTATGCCGACGCGAGCCATGGTGTCGGCGGGGCCTTCCGCAGCCCAGCCACCAGTGCGAGCTTGGGCGGCGCGTCGCTGGTCAGCCTGCGGAACAGATCCAGGACCTGAGGGGCCTCCTCTGCGGGCCAGGCGATCGCGCCGCCCAGGATCTCGGGACCCACTTCCGCCAGCCGGAAGGTGAAAGCGGTCACTACGGCAAAGTTCCCACCGCCGCCTCGCAACGCCCAGAACAGATCAGGATGCTTCGACTCGCTGGCCCGCAGGATTCGACCATCGGCGGTCACTACATCGAAGGCGACCACATTGTCACAGCTCCAGCCACATCGACGGGTCAAGTATCCGAATCCACCGCCCAGGGTGAGCCCCCCGACGCCGGTAGTGGACACGAAACCCAGCGGCGCGGCCAGGCCGTGCAACTGGGTCTCGCGGTCAACGTCGCTGAGCCGACATCCTGCCTGGACCCACGCGAGCCGGGCTACCGGGTCGACCTGTACTCCTCGCATGGGAGAGAGGTCGAGCGTGACCACCCCATCGGCCACGGCGTGTCCGGCGATATTGTGGCCGCCACCCTTGATCGACAAGCCGAGGCCGTGCTCCCGGGCGTAGGCGAGTCCGGCCGCTACATCGGCCACCCCGAGGCAGCGGATCACGAGCGCAGGTCGGCGGTCGATCATCCCGTTCCAGACGCTGCGGGCGTCCTCATACTCGCCGTCTTGCGGCAGGATGAGCGACCCACGCAGGCGCGCCCTCAGGTCAGCGATGGCCGCTTCATGCTGCATGAATGCTCCCCTTCGATCCCAAGTCGTGGATGGAATTGACAGCTAGTTTGCCAGAGTGGACCAACGGTAGGGTAGGTCCGTGTCGCAGTCCTCGATCGGAGGAAGGGGGGGCACCATCACCCGCAGCAGCTCCAGCAACCTATCCAGATCCAGCGGTTTCCTGAGCACAGGCAGCGAACAGCCCTGAACCACGGCGACCTCGATCGGCTCTCCCGCCGGAGAGCCCATCAGCATCGTCTGGGGACTGGGGCACTCGGTCACCACCCAACTCGCGAGCTCGATGCCGTCCATGCCGGGCATGTCGATATCGATCAAGGCCAGGTCGATGGGTGGCTGTCGGTTATGCACGAGGGCGAGCGCCTGCCCCGCCGAGCTGGCCTGCAGGACGGTGAACCCGACGTGTCTGAGAAAAGTCACCAGCAGGCGGCTGACGACCTCCTCGTCGTCCACCACCAGAATGGTGCCCTGGGACGGGACGTCGCTGCTCACGGGAATCCTCTCATGGCTCTCTTCGGTCCGCAGGGAGCTGTTCCCGGTTCGCGGTATCCCGAGGGTGTTCGCCGCACTGCCTCCAGCTGAGCCAGGCACTCGGCCGCCCAGCGGTGGACATCGTGGGCCTTGACCCGGGCTCGCAGACGCCGCATACGGACACGTCGTTCAGCCGGCGACATGTCGAGGGCAGCGGCATATCCCAACGCCAGCGCCTCGGGATCTGCTGGATCGACCAGCAGTGCGGCGGTGAGTTCGGACGCCGCGCCTGCCTGTCGGCTCAAAACCAGCACGCCTGCGTCATCCGTGCGACTCGCCACGAACTCCTTGGCGACCAGATTCATGCCGTCCCGGAGCGGAGTGACCAGCATGATATCGGCGGCGCGATACAGCGCGACGAGCTCAGGCTCGGCGAGGGTGCCGTAGGTGTATTCCACCGGCTTCCAGCGGCCATTGCCGAACCGGGCGTTCAGCTCGTCGACCATGGCCTCGACCCGGGTGCGAAGCGCCCGATACGCCGGTATCTCCTCTCGGGATGGAACGGCGAGTTGTATCATGCGCGCGTGCCCCTGGAGCTCGGGGCGAATCTCCAGGAGACGTCCGAATGCCTGAAGCCGCTCGGGAATCCCCTTGGTCGGGTCCAGCCGGTCGATGCCGACGAAGAGGGGATTGCTCTGCCTTCGGATGGCCGCGGCCCTCACCAGGACGCCGGGGTCAGCGGCGAGCTCGGAAAACCGGGCCTCGTCGATTCCCATCGGGCAGGAATGGACGGTGACCGGCCGGCCCAAGTCGTCCACTACGCCGCTTCCCGAGACCAGTTGGGCGGGCCGCCCCAGTAGGTCACTCACCAAGGCCGCGAAGCGTTGCACATATTCTCGGGTGTGGAACCCCACGACGTCCGCGCCGAGCATTCCGTCGAGTAGTGCCCCTGCCTTAGGGCAGGAGCTCAGCACACTGGTATCGGGGAATGGCGTATGCAGAAAGAAGGCTATGCGGATATCAGGCCGCCGCTGACGCAGCATCCGGGGCAGCAGCATGAGGTGATAGTCGTGGATCCAAACCCGATCACCCGCCCGCAGCTCGGTCAAGACGACGTCGGCGAACCGCCGGTTCACGGCCTGGTAATCGATCCAATCGGCCGGTTTGGCCACGCCCCCGGGGTTCTGGTCGTGGAGAAGAGGCCAAAGGAGGCCATTGGCAAATCGCCGGTAGTAACCGGTGATTTCCGCTTCGCTGAGGGATACCCCATGGCTCACGCTGGCAGCAAGTTGATCATCCAGCTCCCGTTGCAGGGAAGACGATGGGTCCAACGCAACGCCGGGCCAGCCGATCCATGGCCGGGCCGGCCTCGCGCGCAGCCGCCTCAACCCGGTGGCCAGCCCGCCGGAGCTGGGCCTGAGGCGCACCGCTCCGCTATCGAACTGGACGGTCATGGGCAGGCGGTTCGACACGATGATGGTTTCGTCCGGCCGAGCGGCCCGAGCCCGGCCGGTGGCCTTCGGCCCGGTCAAGCCGGATTCCAGTGGCGTTCCCATGTATCACCCCACGAAGGCTGGTCTACGCCCACGGTTTTCAACCCGCGGGTGCACGATATCTTTTGAGTGGTCGGGGCATCGGTTCCCCATCAGCTAGGTCAGGCTAGCGGTTGGTCCTCACCGCAGTCTCAGAAGGATCTCAGACAGACCTCAAACGGAGTCCAAGTGTTCAGGTTACGCACACTTGGCGGCGTAAACGTCGTCGACCAGCAAGGGGAGCTCTTGACCGGCGCGGCCACTCAGCGGCGGCTGTTGGCCCTGCTCGTCGCCCTCGCAGTTGCCGGGGAGCGCGGGTTCAGTCGAGACAAATTGATGGCGCTGCTCTGGCCCGATGCTGGTGAGGAACGGGCACGCCACTCCCTGACCCAGGCGCTGTATGCCGCCCGCCGCGCGTTGAGAATTGATGATCTTTTCGAGGTCGGTGGGGACATTCGGCTGAATCGGGCGCGTCTTGGCAGCGACGTGCAGGACCTGCAAGAGGCTCTGGACGTGGGCGATGACGAGAGGGCCGTAGCCCTCTACTCCGGCGCGTTCGCGGATGGCTTCTTCCTCCCAGGGTCCGGTGAGTTCGAGCAGTGGATTTCGCTGCAACGGGCCAGGCTGGAAGAGCGAATCGTCAGCGCGCTGGAGCGTCTGGCTCAAAGAGATGAGGAAGCGGGACGCGGACGGGAGGCGCTCCAGTGGCGGAAGCGCTTGGCGGCTATCCGTCCCCTCGATGCCTCGGCCGCCGTGGCCTTGATGACCTCGCTCGCACATGCCGGAGACCGCGCCGGCGCGCTACAGCATGCCCGGCTGCACGAGACTATGCTTCGCGAGGAGCTCGGGCTGGCGCCCGATCCGGTCGTGACGTCTTTGGCCGCGCGGCTGCGCGAGCCGGTTGAATGGGCCGCCGAAATGCCGCTCTGGGCTATCGCCGAGGAGACCACCGCGACGGAAACGGCGCCCTCGCCGGAGGTCGTCCCCGAACCCTCAACGATCGCGCCGAGGACGGAGCTGGCGTTGGCTGAGCCCGCGAGACCGGCTCGGCCACGGATCGGATGGTGGTGGGTGGTAGCGGGGGCGGTGCTGACAGGATTTCTGGCCTTGTTTCTGCGGCGCAATGCCGCGCCGGCTCCAACACGCCAGTCGGCGGCTTCCCTGGATCAAAATGTCGTCGTCGCCCCGTTCCGGGTGGCTGGAGCGAGTGCGTCGCTGGCTTACTTGCGCGAGGGCATGGTGGAGTTGCTCTCCACTCGACTCGCCGACGATAGCGGAGCTCGATCGGTTGACGCGGGTGCGGTGCTGGCCGCCTGGCGTGCCGCTGCCCTGGGCACTCCTACGGACGTCCCCCGCGACACCGTACTACGTCTTGCGGCAAGCCTCGGCGCCGAACGGCTGGTGGTTGGGAGCATCGTGGGGACGCCCAGCCGGATGGTGGTGACGGCCTCGGTGATCGAGGTGGCCTCTCAGCAGACCAGCGGAAGAGCGACGGTCGAGGGCCCGGCCGACAGCATCACCGCGCTGGTCGATCGCCTGGCCGCGCGGATCCTGGTAGCGGGTGCAGGTGAGGACGTCACCCTCTCCGACCAGACCACCGAATCCCTCCGCGCCCTTCGGTCGTACCTCGGTGGCCAGGCGTCGTTTCGCCGGGGGAGTTACTCCCTGGCTCTCCGGCAGTACGAGGAGGCCCTGCGGCTCGACTCTACCTTCGCTCTCGCCGCCGTCCAGTTGGCCCGCACTGCCGATCGTCTGCGAACAGTGCGGACCCGCACCCGAGCCCTCGGCCTGGCATGGCGAGGGAAGAGTTCGCTCGATGCCCGCGCCCGGGCTCTCCTGCTCGCGCTTGCGGGGCCGGACTATCCCTCTCCGTCACCCGCCGACGAACAGGTGGCCGCCTGGGAGCGACTGGTGGATCTCACCCCCGACCGCGCCGAAGCGTGGTTCGAGTTCGGCTCTCGCCTGGCCCTCGAAGGCACCGTTGCCGGTGAGGCAGACTCCCGGTCGCGGGCAGTGGTTGCCTTGCAGCGGGCACTTCGGCTCGAGCCGAACCATGCCCCCAGCCGTGAGCTGCTGCACCAACTCGCGATCGGGTACCCTGGAGCCGCGGCGCAGCCCGATGCCGAAGAGGCCGCGGCCATGGACTCAGCGCTACCGCTGGGACCATTTCTGCAGTGGCGGCGTGCGATCGCGCAGGGAGATTCCACGACCGTTCGACGCATCCGCGATTCGTTGCCGCAACTCGGGCCCAGGAATCTGCAGGCAATCGCCGTGGCTGCGCAGGCTGAAATCATCTCACTCGGGGATGCGCGTCGCGCGGTACAGCAGTTACGCGCCCGGGCAACGCGTCTCGACGAGCAGCTCGATGCGACTCTGGCCGACCATGCGCTCGCCCTCAATCAGGGGCGGCTGCATGATACCGAAAGCGCCGTCAACCGCCTCCGGGAACTCCAGCCTGGCACCCATGCGCATCTGCGGCTTCGCGTTCTCGATGCGGTCTACGACGACGGAGATACGGCGGCGGCCGCGGCAGCCGCGCGTGAGTTGCAGCGCGGCGCTGCCGTTCGACGCGCGACGGATCCAGCAACTCGGGCAGTCCAGCAAGCTGATGCGTGCGTGCTCGCGCAGTGGACCCTGCAGCAGCGTGACACCACCGGTATCCAGCACGCCATCGGGGGGTTGCAAGCGGACTCTTTGTTCCCAGGCCTGCCGGCGCTGCCCGTTGCTACCGGGTCTCTCGCCTGCGCGGAGCTGCTCCACGCCTGGCTTGCAGTGGAGCTCCACCAGGCGAACGCCAATGTGGCCGTGGCGCGGCTCGACACACTCGCGTTCACCGTAGGCCCGAGCGGCGATGCCATCTTCTATGCGCCTTTGCTCATCGCCCGGCTCCACCAGCGGCTGGGAGACTCGGGCGCCGCCCTTCAGGCCATCCGGCGTCGCGAGAATCTGGTAGGATGGCCCCGCTATCTTGCCAGTGCCTGGCGTGAGGAGGGCCGGTACGCCATGCTGGCCGGTGCCCCCGCTGAGGCACGCGACGCGTTTGCCCACTACCTCATACTGCGGAGCCCGGCAGATCCCGAACTGCGGGAGGTGATGGAGCAGGTGAGAAGGGAGATGGCCGCGGCCCAAACACCGGCACCCTGAACGGGGACGACGCTTCGGTAGCCCTCGGCACTGTGCCACGATCGCCGCCCTTCCCTGCCGCGGGTTCCCGCCCGGACTGGACTCAGACCTCGAACCCGTGCTGCAGTCTCCCCACTGCCTGGCGCCGGAGCTGCCAGGCACCGTATCCGAGGGTCGTCCCGCCGACAGCGCTCAAGGTCGTGAGATCGAGCCAATGGACCCTCACTCCGCCGCCGTGCAGCTGCGGCATGAGCAGCCAATAGATGTCGAGGTAATGCATGGCGAGGAGCCAGATCCCCACCGTCGCCAGAGCCTTGGGATCCCGCTTGACCTCACGGAACAGAAGGCACAGGAAGGGCACCACGAAGTTGCCGAACAGGAGAAAGGCAGCCAGCAAGCCCCAGGAGCCGTGGAGCCGACGAACGTACCAGGCTACCTCGTGGGGGAGATTCGCGATCCAGATGATGAGGAGCTGGCAGAAGCCGAGGTAGACCCAGAAGATCACGAAGGTCAGGAGCAGCTTCCCCAGCGAGTGGTAGGAGTCCACCGGAACTTCCCGGTCGAGCAGTCCGGCACGCTCCGCCAGAGAAACAGTGCCGGCCAGCAAGCCGAGGCCGGCGAGAAACCCTCCTCCGAAGACGTATGCGCCGTAGATGGTAGAGGACCAATCCGGAGAAAGCGACATCATCCAGTCGAACGCCGCGAAGGTGAGCGTCAGCGCCACGGCCGGCAGCCCGGCGGCACTCAGAGCCCGTTGCCTACTGTTCAACCGCCCGGCGCCGATGGAACCCATCCGGATGGACCAGTGTCGCAGCAGCAGGCTCACTCCAATCCAGACTGCGAAATAGATAACGGCCCGGAATAGGAAAGAGCCGGTATTGAGCCACGCCCGTTTGATCCGGATGCTCTCCAATACCGACGGATCCATCACGCCCAAGGGAGGCACCCAGGGGTAGAGCAGGTGCATGCCCGGAATCAGCGGCAGGAACAGAATAGCGAAGAGCGGGCTCGTGGCGGCAGCGGACTCGCCGACGCGGCGGAGCGGAGCGAACCACTTCGCACCGGTGAGGTGGCTGAGCATCACCATGATGAGAGCGCCGAGGACGAGACTCAGACCGGTGACGTACGCCGTCAGATAGGAGAAGTAGGCCTGGCGCGGGTCCAGCAGGAGGCCGAAGCCCGAGAGGAGCAGTCCCACGGCACCCAGGACGGTGCCCGCGGCTATCGCGCTGTAGCCTCGGGGCTCGGGAGAAATCCGGGGCCGGACACTCCGGCGCTGCGCGGCGTAGAGCATGGCGGCCACCGCACCGAGCCCGACCCAGGGACGTCGTTTCACGGCGTCACCTGCGCCTGCAGTCGTCTCACGTAGGCCACCACCGCCCACCGATCCTCGACCGTGAGCTCGGTGGCGTAGGAGGGCATTCGACCGAAGCCTTGCTGCACGACCTGGTACAGCAACCCGGCGGGAAGTGCGCGCAGCTGGGGACTCAGCAAGGACGGTGGCGGACGCTCCACCATGTTCGAGGCCACGATGCTCCTGCCGTCGCCGGCCTCGCCGTGGCAGACGGCGCAAAAGATCCCGAAGCGGGATTGTCCCCGGGCCAGCAGCTTGCCCGTGACCGCGAGGGGAACGTCGCTGAGGTAGGCCCCGCCGCGCTCCCTTCCCTCGGTCAGCCGGGAGTCGAGCAGCTCGCCCCGGCGTACGGTCCCACCCGGTGGCGGCTGCATGACCGCGCCGTCGGAGAAGAAGCGGCTCGCGCCATACGCATCGTATCGAGGCTGGTCCGTCATGCGCTGCAGCGCGGTGTCCACCGCCGACTGTCTGCAGGCCACCAGGATCAAAGCGCAACACGCGAGTCTGAGCCTCATGGATCGGCCTCCGCCACGGTCAGGCGGACTGGGGTCAGCTCGGCCAGCAGATGCCGAATCTTTCGAATTTCGATGGGGTCGCGGACGCCCTTGATACTCACCCAGTACCGGTCCGCGGTAGCGCGCTCGAACCGGTCCACCTCGAAGACCGGATGCCAGAGCGCAGGCAATCCAATCACGAAGAGCAGCACGACGAAGGCAGTGAGGGCGGCGCCGAGGACGGCGGCCTCGAAGGTCGCCGGGATGTAGGCCACCGCGGAGTGGAGCGGTCGCCCGCCCACGTTCAGGGGATAGTCGTACGTGTCTGCGTACCACTGGATGCCGTATCCCAGCAGCGCGCCCAGCAACCCACCGGCGAAGGTGATCTTGGGCAGCCAAGGGTGCGGGAGGCGCAGGCGCTCGGATACGCCGCCGATCGGATGCGGAGTGTAGGTCTCCAGCTTGCGATACCGGTGCCGGCGCAGCAGCTCGAGCGCCTGCAGCATGCTGTCCGAGTCGGCAAACTCCACCAACACCTGCGTTCCCTTGACGTTCATGCTGATCCCCGCCTCAGCTCGTGGGTCAGCTGCTTCAGCTCATTGATGGAGATGAACGGCACGAACCGAAGAAAGAGAAGGAACAGCAGCCCGAAAAAACTGACGCTCCCACCCAGGATGCACCAATCCACCCAGGTCGGCGCATAGAGAGCCCAGCTCGACGGCAGGAAGTCGTGGCTGAGCGAGGTCACGATGATGATGAAGCGCTCCAGCCACATGCCGAGGAGGATCAGGATGCCTGCCCCGAACAGCACGGGCGCGCTAATGCGAGCCCGCGAAATCCAGAAGATCTGCGGCACACCCACGTTGGCGAAGAGCATGACCCAGTAAAGCCAGGCATACGACCCGGAGGGCCGAAAGAGCAAATGGACGTAGCGCTCGTACGGGTCTCCGCTGTACCAGGCGATGAAGATCTCGACGATGTAGCTGTAGATGAGAAGCCAGGCCATGGCGAGGAGGAGCTTCGCCATGTTGTCGAGGTGACGGGCGGTAATCAGGTCCCCCAGCCCGAAGACCCGGCGGATGGGGATGATCAGGACCAGCACCATGGCGAAGCCGGAGTAGATGGCGCCCACCACGAAGTACGGGGGAAAAATCGTCGAGTGCCACCCGGGAAGCTGAGCGATGGAGAAGTCGAGGCTCACGATGCTGTGCACCGAGATCACCAGGGGCGTGGCCAGGCCGGCGAGCAACACATAGGCGGTCTGGTACTGATGCCAATGCCGTCCTGCTCCCCGCCAGCCCAGAGCGAACACGCCGTAGATGCGCCGCCGGAGCCGGCCCGGCGCGCGATCCCGAGCGGAGGCCAGGTCAGGCAGGAGCCCGAGGTACCAGAACAGGAGCGACACTATGAAGTAGGCGGTGACCGCGGCGGCATCCCAGGGAAGCGCGCTTCGGAACTGGGGCCAGACCCCCATGGTGCTGGGGTACGGAATCAGCCAGTAGAAGAACCACGGCCGGCCCAGGTGAAGCAGCGGAAAGAGCGCGGCATTCATCAAGGCGAACAAGGTCATCGCCTCGGCCACCCGGTTGATCGAGGCCCGCCAGCGTTGCTGGAACAGGAGCAGGAAGGCCGAGATGAAAGTGCCCGCGTGACCGATCCCGATCCACCACACGAAGTTGATGATGGCGTACGCCCAGGCGACCGGGATGTTATTGCCCCATACGCCGATCCCGGTGGCCACCGTATAGCTCACCGCGCCGGCCAGCACCAGCGTTCCCACACCGGTGACGGCGAACAGAATCTTCCAGACCGGCGATGGAGTCCACAGAGGCGCCAGCAGCCGGTCGGTAAGCTCCTGATCGTTCACCAGCCGGAGGAGTACCGGGTGTGCTTCCCGAGTGGGCTGGGCCGGCGCCTCTGCCGCGGTGCTAGCCGCCATCACGTTCTCGCTGCAGGGCTGGATTCGGATTGGTGAGACGAGCGAGGTAGCGCACTCGAGGTTCGGTACCGAGCTCATGCAGCACGGTATAGCTCCGCGGCTCCGCTCTTCGCCGTACCACCTCGGCGTTAGGATGGGTCAGCGAGCCGAAGACGATCGCCTGGCTCGGGCAGGCTTGCTGGCAGGCGGTCCGCACTTCGCCGTCGTGCAGCTCGCGGCCCTCGAGCCCCGCCGCAATCTGGGCCTGGCGGATCCGCTGCACGCAGAAGGTGCACTTCTCCATGACCCCGCGGGCCCGTATGGTCACCTCGGGGTTCTTCGCCATCCGCTCGGTTTCAGCCAGCTCGGCGTTGTAGTCGAACCAATTGAACCGGCGAACCTTGTAGGGACAGTTGTTGGAGCAGAACCGGGTTCCCACGCAGCGGTTGTACACCATCTCGTTGAGCCCGTCGGGGCTATGCACCGTGGCCTCGACCGGGCAGACATACTCGCAGGGAGCCTTCTCGCAGTGCTGACACAACATCGGCTGTGATATGACTTGAGGATCCTCCGCGTCGCCGGTGAAGTAGCGATCGATCCGAAGCCAGTGCATCTCCCTGCTCCGCAGCACGCCCTCTTTCCCGACGACCGGAATGTTGTTCTCCGCCTGACACGCGACCACGCAGGCGCTGCATCCGGTACAGGCGCTCAAGTCGATCGTCATGGCCCACTGATCACCACTTCCCAACGGCGGACCTCGGTACAGCGAGAGCGGCGAGCCGCGCTCCTCCCGGGCGAAGTTCGGCTGCTCCCGGTAGTGGGCCAGCGTGGTGTGCAGGGCAATCGGTCGCCCCTCGAGACCCCAATGCGTCTGGGTCCTGGCCAGTTGGTGATGTGCGCCGGTGGCGTCGATCGTCACCCCGGGGCTGGAATAGGATGTCTCCGACATCCTCAGCGGATATGCGTTGACGCCGACTCCTTCGGCCAGGCTCTCGTCTCCCGATCCGCGGCCATATCCCAAACGCAGCCCCAGTACCTCGTCGGCCATGCCGGGATGCACGAGCGCGGCGATGGTGAGCTGCTGTCCGCCCTGGCGAAGGCGGAGCTCATCCCCGGTCTCCACTCGCAGTCGCCGAGCCGTCGCCGGGCTTACCAGGGCGGCATTGTCCCAGGCCAGCTTGGTCATCGGATCGGGAAGCTCCTGCAGCCACGCGTTGTTGGCGAACCGGCCATCGTAAACGCAGGGATCCGCTTGGAACACCAGCTCCATGCCGCCAGCTCCCTGATTCAGCCGGGGACCCAGGGCTGCTGCTATGTCGTTCCAGCGAGGGAGCGGAGTGAGGGGAGAGAAGGCGGTATCCGACACGATCCCGCGCTGCACTGCCTCATTCCAGCGCTCCGGGGCATCCGCCTTCCCCCAGTGGCCCGACCACTGCGCCCGGACCAGATCGTGCGAGCTCCAGTCGCCCTCGCCGAGAAATGCCCCGAGCACTTGAGCGACCGTTTTCCCGCCGTACAGCGGGGCGATGAGCGGCTGGACCAGGCCTGCGGTTCCGTCGTAAGCGCGACAATCGTCCCAGGACTCCAGATAGTGGGCCAGCGGCAGGTGCCACTGGGACAGGCGGCCGGTCTCGTCTTCGAACAGGCCGAGCGAAACGGTCTCACCCACCCGGCCAAGCGCGCGGCGGAAGTCGAGTCCGGCTGGGGCCGTGTAGGCCGGGTTCGCGTCCAGCATCACGAGGGTGTGGACTGCGCCGGCCTGCATCGCCTCGACCAGTGTCGCCAGGCCGTCGTGACCTGTCTCCGGCTCGATCAGCGGACGCTTCACGTAGCGGATCGTGGTCCCGATGTTCCCCAGGGCCAGATTGACGAGGTGGCCCAGCAGGTGAACCCGCGGCGGTAGCGACTCCCCCACCACTACCGCCGAGCGGTGCCCTGCCGCAGCCAGATCGCGGGCAATCTCCGGAACCCAGCCCGGGTTCCGTTCGTCGCGCCGATAGCGATCCAGCACGGCGGCCATGGCGTCGGGCAGCCCCTCGGGGCCACCCGAGGGACCGAGGATGACCTGCGCGGCGATGGCGCCGAGTATCCCTTCGAGATCGCCGGCCCGCGCCCTCAACCGATGGTCGGCCGATGTGCCCGTCACGCTGGGGACGGGCTCGATCGCATAGAGGCGGCTCATCGAGCCGTCGGGGCTCGAGGGGCGCCGACGTTCGGCAAAGTCCCGGGCATAGCGCAAGTGGAAGGGGCCGGATCCCAGGAAGTCGCTGTCCACCGCCAGAATCACATCGGCCTGGCGCACATCGTAGAGTGGCATCAGCGCCGCGCCGAATGCCGTGACCGCGGCGGTTCTTTGGCCACTATATGCCAGCGGGGCGTAGAGATGGACCGAAACGTTCGGGTAGAGATCGCGCAGCCGGCCCAAGAGTGAGGCAAGGAGAGGTGACGCGGTAGGCTCGAGCAGGAAGTGCAAGCCCTCGCCGCGTTGCCCCACGCGACCCCGCAACGACGCCGGGGCGAACTGGCTCACGAAGCTCTGCCAGTCGGATGGCTTCCGATCTTGGCGCAGCCGCTTGCTGCGCTGCGGATCGTAGAGCTGCAGCAGCGACGCCTGCTGGTAGATGCCGGCGGCCCCGAGGCTCGCGGGATGATCGGGATTACCCTCGATCTTTATCGGGCGTCCTTCCCGGCTCTTCACCAGGAGACCGATACCGTAACCGCCAAGCGTCATGCTGGTGGCATACCACTCCGCCGTACCGGGCTCGACATCGGGGGGCGACGTCACGTAGGGCAGGATCCGCTCGCGCGGACGTTCCATGCAGGCGCCGAGGCCGGCCAGGGCGAGACTCGCTCCCAGGAGCTGGACGAAGCGGCGGCGGCTCATTCCATCAGGCGGCAACTCCGCTTCTGCCGGAAACTCCTCGAAGCCGGGCCAATCATCGGTCATGGCGTCGGCTCCTAACGATGGCACGCAGTGCAGGTGACCAGCCGCTGCACGTGATAGGTGCGCGCGAGCTGTTCATCCAGCTGTGCCTGCAATGATGGCGGTCGGTATCCCATCGTGGTCATCTGGCTCACCGGGCGGAGCCGCGGTTCGGGGTTCCGATGACAATCGAGGCACCACCCCATCGTGAGCGGCGCCGCCTGCTGGACGCGCGCCATCTGGTCCACCCGTCCGTGACAGGTCTCGCAGCCGACGCCCTTGCTCACATGAATGGCGTGATTGAAGAACACGAAATCGGGAAGGCGATTCACCCGAACCCAGGGAATCGGTTGCCCACTCGCCAGACTTCGGCGCACCGGGGCGAACAACGGGCCGGTCCGCCAGACCTGGTTATGACATGGGATGCAGGTTTGGGAGGACGGCATACCCGCTGACGCCGTGCGCTCGACCGTGCTGTGACAGTAGCGGCAGTCGATCCGAAATCCCTTTACGTGGAGCTGGTGACTGAACTCCACCGGCTGCCGGGGCGCGTCATGCTGTCCGGTGACGGGAGGGGTCCGGACCCATACCATCAGCAGAGCGGGCACGCCCACGGCTGCGATCACACCGACTCCGAGAACGGCTCGGATGAGAGTGTTGCTCGATCGGGGAAACAGTGCCGGCATGCCGCCAGACGCGAAGGGACAGACGGACGGGACCTACACAGATTGGCACATAGGTAAGGAAGTCCAGATTCTGAAGAAGTGACGGGGCGCACACCGGCGCATGGCGAGCCTTTCCTTCACCACACCTCGCCACGGCGCCATTCGACCGATAGCATCCGGGTATCATCCAGCTCGGGTGTGGTGGGTAGGGGCAGGATCATGATTTGCTCCTCCGGGGTCGCGACGAGGCCGCCCTGGTGGCGCACTGCCAGCGGCCCCCGCCAGTACCGCCAGCCAAGGCGAGCGTACAGCCCGTCGGTGGCGGGAGAGAGTGCGGCCACAGCGTGGTCCCGAACCAGAGGCGGGAAGGCTTTCAACAGTTGGGTCGCGTAGCCGCGACCCTGCGCGGCAGGTGCGGTCGCCACCAGCTCTACATACGCGGTTCGCAAGGGCGGCATTCCCGCCGGCTGCAGCCAGCGGGTGACCCACATCAGATGAGACACCAGCACACCTGCCCGCATTCCCAGGAGGTGCTCACCCGGGCCCAAGGCATCGAGGTATGGTTCGATCGCTTCCTGGTAGGCGGCGTCGCAGAGCTCGAGCAGCGCGGCTCTGGTGGTGACCGGCAGGCTCGACGTCGTGCAGCGATCGATCGTGAATGGCTCGTGCACCTACAGCCTTTCGGGCGCCTCTGCCAGGCCCCAGAGGGCCGCGGTTGCCAGCTCGATGCTATTGCCCGCGGGATCTCGCAGGTACAGCGAGTAGCCACCCTGAGGCCAGTGAACTTCTGCTTCGATCGGCACTCCAGATGCGCTCAGATGGGCGAGCCAGCGCTGGATGTCGCGCTCGGGCAAGCGGAACGCGAGATGACCGGGTCCGCGCGCCCCATGCGGCACCATTGCGGGGCCGCCGGTCGAAATGGCCGGATCGGCCGTCGCAACCGGGTTGAAGAGCAGGACCATGCCCTCTCCGCATCGCAAGAATACGTGCCGGCCAACCTGTCGGGTGAGCACCTCCAGCCCGAGCACATCCCGGTAAAAGCGTTCCGCCGAGTCCAGGTCGTCGCAATACAATGAGCTCTCCAGCACGCTCGGCGGTTGCAAGTGCTCCGGTGACATGAATGCAGTCTCCCGCGGTTGGAATACTTCTCACTGTTCTCTAACACCAGCCACCAGATTCGTCACCGCCCTGCGGCGTCCTAGGGTGAGCAAGTTCATTCACCCGATCCAGGAGGCCGCATGCGGAACCTTGTCCTTTTCGCCCTGCTCGTGGGGCCGTCACTCGCCTGCCAAGGGACCACCGCGCCCGGCGGCGTCAACGCCTCCTCCGAGGCCAGCGACCGCGCCCACCTCGACCTCCGGGAGGAGCGGGCCTCCTTGATCGCGGCGGGCAACGCGGTCTCCGATGCCATCGCGCAGCAAGGTCTGCAGGCGGCGTTCGGCGCAGCGCTGGCCGCAGACGCGCTGTTCCTCTCGCCCCGCACCCCTGTGCTCGAGGGCAGAGCTGCCGCGCTCTCCTTCCTCTCGAGCAACCCGGTAGCGCCCAGCGCGATCAGCTGGGAGGTCATCGTAGCCGACGTCTCCAATGACGGTACCCAGGGCTTCACCTGGAGCCAAGGCAGCTTCACCATCAATCTCGGCAGCGGCCCGACCGAAACGCCTGGTCTCTTCTTGATCTATTGGCGACGCACGGCCGGTGAGTGGCACATCGCGGCTCTCTCCCTCAATGCCGCGGCCTCTGCCTCGAACCCCATCGCCGACGGGTTCGGCACCCCCACCAACAAGCACCGGCGGAACTTCCCGAATACCGAAGTGTCCGAGCAGCGGGCCCAGCTTCTGTCGGTGGACGCCGCGTTCTCGGCTGCATCGGTGAGCGACGGGACCGGGCCGGCCTTCGCGGCCTACGCCGCATCCAATGCGATCGCGGTAGGAGGAGGAGAGCTGATCTTTGGCCCCGACGCGATTGGCGAGGCCTTCGCCTCAGGGCCCAACGACGTGGTGAGCTGGGTTCCTCGGTTCTCCGACGCGCCGGCCAGCGGCGACCTCGGCTTCACCGTGGGCGACGCGACCTTCGTCCTCGCCGATGGCACCTTCTATACCAAGTACCTGACCGTCTGGCAGAAGCAGAACACGGGGGAGTGGAAGTTCCGGTCCGACTTCGGCAGCTCCCGTCCGGCCCCGGCTCCCTGACCGGCCGCGTTAACAGATCTCTAACGCCCGGGTGCCCGATCGCGGCGCCCGGGCGTCTCCTTGCATAAGCCCATGCACCCCATCGCGAGCGAGCCACCGGGCGATGTTCGTCACCCCGAACTCCGAGACCTGATCGGGGTCCGGCGGCTGCTCCTCTACAGCTTCGGATTCTGGACGGCGGTCGCGCTGATCTTCGCGGTCGAGTACACCGTGCTGTTCGCCCGGGCCGGCACGCCCGCGCCCTTCTATCGAATGGTTGCGGGGCAGCTGGCGAGCTGGTGGCCCTGCGTTCCCCTCACTCCTCCGGCGGTCGCGGTAACCCTTTGGATCCGAGCCCGACAGAGCACGCTGGCCGGCTCCATTGGAGCTCACACAATCGGAGCGCTCCTCTTCGTCACCGCCGGCGGCGCGATGATGGGAGTGCTGGAAAGCCTGCTGCCCTGGGCAGAGCCGGAGGGCGGTTTGCTCGCCTCGGCCGGCTGGGGCGTGGTGCGCTACATCGGACCCGATCTCCTGCTCTACCTCATGATCGTGGCCGCTGCCCTGTCCGCCGCGCACGCCTGGGAATCGCGCCGCCGGGCGATCGCCGCCGCGACCTATGCTCGGCAACTGGCCGAGACCCGGCTGCACGTGCTGAGCGCGCAGCTCCAGCCGCATTTCCTGTTCAACGCGCTGCACGCGATCTCGGCGCTGATCTGGGAGGAGCCGGCCCGCGCCGACCGGCTGCTGGCCCGGCTGAGCGAGATGCTCCGATTTACCCTGCGAAGCGGTACCCGAGTAGAGACTACTCTCGCCGAGGAGGTCGCCCTGCTGCAGCGCTATGCCGAGATCCAGGAGACCCGCTATGGCGACCGGCTGCGCGTGCTGTTCGACGTCGAGGCCGGTGTGGGCGATGCGCTGGTGCCGCGACTCATCCTCCAGCCGCTGGTGGAGAACGCCATCCGCCACGGGGTTACCCGACGAATCACCCCCGGACGCGTCGAGGTGAAAGCCTGGGGTAACGAGGGCCGCCTTCATTTAATAGTGCGGGATGACGGGGTCGGACTGCGAAATGACGAACCCGTGCGGGAGGGTGTGGGCCTCTCCATCACGAGGGCCCGTCTGCGGCAGCTCTACGGCGCAGAGCAGCGATTCGCCCTGTCGCCCGCGCCGGATGGAGGCGCGGTCTGCACTCTCTCCTTCCCCCTCCGGCTGGCGGAGTCAGCACCATGACCGCGACCCCACCTCGGATTCGCGCACTCATCGTGGACGACGAGCCCCTGGCTCGTGCCCGGCTCCGCGCGCTGCTCGCGAAGCACGCCGACATGCAGGTCGTGGGGGAGTGCGTCGAGGGTTCTGAGGCGATCGCCGCGATCGAACGGATCCATCCGGAGGTCGTCTTTCTCGACATCCAGATGACCGAGACCAGCGGGCTCGATGTGGCAGCCAGCCTCGAGCGCGAGCCGAGACCGGCACTGGTGTTCATCACCGCGCACGAGCGCTACGCTCTGGAGGCGTTCGGGGCCCGCGCGCTGGATTATCTACTTAAGCCGTTCGAAGAGGAGCGCTTTCTGGCGACGCTGCAGCGGGTGCGAACTTGGACCTCGGCGCTCCGAGCTCAACGTACCCACGAACATTTGGTCGCACTGCTGCGCGAGCTGTCGGAGACTCCTTTGGCCGACCTGGAGCGACTGCGGGCACCCGCAATGCCCCTCCGCTACGCCGATCTGGAGGCGGACCCCGCGGTGCGGAAGGTGCGCCGGGCGGGCCGGCCG
This sequence comes from Gemmatimonadales bacterium, assembly GCA_036556025.1. Lineage (GTDB taxonomy): Bacteria > Gemmatimonadota > Gemmatimonadetes > Gemmatimonadales > GWC2-71-9 > CAVVWJ01. Next base: position 26,706 of record DATBKD010000029.1, read on the forward strand.
GTGCCTCTCCGGCCCAAGGAGTACGACCTGCTGGAGGCGCTCATGCGCCGGCCGGGAGAGTTGGTGAGCCGCCGCGAGCTGTTGGCCGAAGTGTGGGGTTACCGCGACGACGTCACCAGCCGGACTGTGGATACCCACGTCGCCATGTTGCGGCGGAAGCTGGGACACGGACCCGAGGAACCGGGGTACATCGTGACGGTGGCGAAGGCGGGGTATCGGCTGCGGTAGGGGGTAAGGGCGGTAAGGGCGGTAAGGGCGGTAAAGGCGGTAAACTCTAACCGACATGTGATACCGGTACAGTCGAATCCGAGGGCTCCATTCTGCTCAGGGTCTCGCGGATCATCGCCACCGCCTCGCGGCAGTCATCCGGTCTTCCGAAGCGAGCCGCCGTGCTCGGGTTGGCGATTGAGGGAGAGAGCTAGAGCTCGGCCGGCACTCAAACCGGTGAGCTCAGTGGTGGTGAGGAGGGCCGGTGGGAAAGAGCGTGAAGTGGCGGGCCGAGCCGGCGATGAAGGAGGAGTGTCCCGGCTGCTTCCCCGCAGAGTGCCGGGGGGCAAAGAACTTCGGCGCCTGAAACCCGAGGAAAGGTCGTCCGCTGGTCCCGGCTTGCCGATCCGCCGGGGCTGTGGTCTTGAAAGCCCGTTCAGGACGCCCCTGATAAGGGGAGTAATCGGGCAGCGGCTTGATGTGGAACGGGTGTTCCGCGACTTGGTTCCTACCGGGGCAAGCCGAGAGCAGAGGAACCGCGAGTAACGCGGCGAGAAGAGAAAGCCAGGTGGCGGAAAGCCGGCGCGGCATGCTGTGAACCTAGACCGGTCGACCAGGAACCGGAACGGTGGTGCCGCGGCGCGGTGTAAGACCTCCGGCTCACGGCGTCTCTCAGGCATGCCTCGATACTCTCCTGGCCACGCGGCCGCGACACTCCTGTTCCTCGCCTTCATCGCCTGCTCCGGCAGTGAAACCCTAGAACCCACACCGACTTCCCCCTCCGGTTCCGCCATGGCTCTGGGCGACCGGCATGTCTGCCTTTTGCGCCAGGGCCGAACGCTCTGCTGGGGCACAGGCACCGATGGGCAGCTCGGCATCGGCTCGACGCCGGTCGATACCACGCCCGCCGTGCTTCCCGACAGTCTCGAGCTGGTCGCATTGGCCGCCGGCCAGGCGCACACCTGCGGCCTCGATGCCGAGGGGGTGGCCTACTGTTGGGGTTCCGATCGCGATGGCCAGCTCGGCCTTGGCGCCACGGCGGTCCAGCTTTGCGGCGCGTTCCCTTGCGCCACGCGCCCTCAACCGGTCGCGGGCAATCTCCGATTCCTGACATTGGCTGCGGGGCACCGCTTCACCTGCGGAATTACCACGAACAGCAAGGTCTTCTGCTGGGGACTCAACGACGTCGGGCAGCTCGGCACGGAGACCGACGGCGAAACCTGCGTAGAGGGACGCTGCTCCCACACGCCCCTCCAGGAGACAAGCGGCCGGTCCTTTGCGTCCATCACTGCGGGCCTGTCTCATGTTTGCGCCCTTGATCGCGGGGGCGCGACGTTCTGCTGGGGCTGGGATGGGCCTGCCGGTACTGGAGAAGGGCACCATCCTACCTTCACGCCCAACGCGTATGCCGTGGATGCACCTCCATTCCGCCAGCTCACTGCGGGAGGATACCACACCTGTGGTCTCGCCAACGACGGCAGCGGGTATTGCTGGGGCATCGATGCGATCGGCGCCGGGCCGACGCTGCTCGAGTCGAACGAGCCAGTGGCCGTGATCGGTGGGACTCACTTCCAATCGATGCACGCCGCCCGCATCACCACCTGCGGCCTGGGCACAGATAGCGCGGCGTATTGCTGGGGACCAAATCCGGATGGGGAAATCGGCACCGAACCCGTCGGGGGCCTGCAGCGGTTCGATCAGCCGGTGGCGGTATCGGGAGGCCTGCGCTTCCAGACGCTGGAGGCGGGGAGCAGTACCTACTGCGGGATCACCCAGGACGACAGGGTGTTCTGTTGGGGTCGAGGCGAGAGCGGCGAGCTCGGCGCGGGCCACAGCAATAGCGCTGCGCCCGTGGCCGTCTCGCTCCCGTCGTAGCTGCTAATTACTTGCCGTAGACCCGCTTGCCGCCGACGTAAGTCGCCACGATCTGCGTCTTCAGGATCTCCTCCGGCGGCACCTGCATGATGTCGCGGTCCAGCACCACGAAATCGGCGAACTTGCCCACCGCAATGGACCCCATCACCTGCTCTTGAAAAGCGGCGTACGCCGGCCAGCTCGTCATGGACGCGAGCGCCTCCTCCCGGGTCATTCGTTGATCCGGATGCCAACCGCCGGGGGGTTGGTTCTCCGCATTCTGCCGGGTCACCGCGGCGTGGAAGGTCAGTAGTGGATTGACCGCTTCGACCGGAAAGTCGGTTCCGTTGGGGAGGATCACGCCGGTCGCAAGCAGCGAGCGCCAGGCGTACGCGCCCTCAGTCCGCTCCGGACCCAGGCGCGATTGGACCCAGGGCATGTCGCTGGTCTGATGGGTCGCCTGCATCGAGGGAATCACGCCCAGCTTGGCGAACCGGGGGATGTCCTCCGGACTCAACACCTGGGCGTGCTCGATCCGAAAGCGATAGTCCCCTTTGGGCGCGTCCGCGAAGGCGGCCTCGTACGCGTCCAGGGCGATCCGGTTGCCTCGGTCTCCGATTGCGTGGATGGCGACCTGGAACCCCGAGCGCAGGGCCCGAGTGGCGACGTCGCGGAGATGCGCGGGAGGTGTGACCACCAGTCCCGGGTTGCCGGGATCGTCACTGTAAGGCGCAAGCAGCGCAGCCCCACGGGAGCCGAGCGCTCCGTCGGCGTAGAGCTTGATGGCCCGAATCCAGAGATGACCATCGTAGAGCGCACTTTGTGGCCCGCGGGATAAGGCGCGCGCAATCGTGGCCGAGTCGTCCTCCACCATGGCATACACCCGAAGAGTGAGCTTGCCATCCTTGGCCAGCTGTTCCAGCCGATCGAGAGCCAGCTGGGGCTCACCGGGGTCGTGGACACTCACCAGTCCCCAGCGGTGGGCCTCCGCCTGAGCCGCCAGCAGGGCCCGGTCCACATCCCGCTGGGAGAGCGGCGGGACGGCTCGCAGCACCAGGTATTTGGCGTTGTCCACGAAGACGCCGGTCGGCTCGCGGCTGCCCGGCTTGCGCTCAATCCGGCCACCGGTGACGTCGCCGGTTTTGCCGCTCACGCCCGCGAGTGCCATCGCCCGTTCATTCGCGAGCAGAGCGTGGCCGTCCACCCGCGTCAACACCACCGGATGATGGGGGACTGCGCGGGAAAGCGAATCGTGAATGGGAAATTTCTTGTCAGGCCAGCGATTCTGATCCCAGCCTTCGCCGAAGATCCAGGTTCCGGGCGGTGTCTTCTTCGCCCGCGCCACCACTCGAGCGATGACCTCGTCATAGGAGGGTGCGGCGACGAGATTGACCTCCTGAAGGAACTGGCCCAGGTCCACCAGGTGCCCGTGGGCATCGGCCAGACCGGGGAGCACGGTGCGATCACCCAGCTTGAGTACCCGGGTGCCGTGCCCGCGCAGGCTCAACGCGTCCTGCCGGCTTCCGACGAAGACGATGCGGTCCCCCTGGATCGCGACGGCCTCCACTACGGGCCGAGTAGTATCGGCGGTGTAGATCCTGTGGGCGATGAGCACGAGATCCGGTGGAGGGTTTGGTCCGGACGGCGAGGGCCTCCCGGGAGTCCAGACCGCGAGTAGAAGAGCGGTTGCAAGGGCGATCGAACGAGGCATTGGTGATCTACTCCTAAATCCCTGGCCGACTGTGGACGACAGCACTAGCCTATAGTAATCCCGCTCGCCCAGCCTAGACGACAGGGGCAATTTCCCAGGCACACATCCATGGTTACCACATCCTCAGCGCCCAGCCAGTACGACGTGAATCTCGACAAGAATCCCGCCAATTTTGCCCCGCTCACGCCCTTGGGATTCATCGCCTGGGCCGCCGCGGCCTGTCCTCAGCGCACCTCGGTGATTCATGGTTCGCGTCGTTTCACCTGGCAGGAGACTTTCGCCCGCTGCCGGCGTCTCGGCTCCGCCCTGGCCCAGCACGGGGTCGGACCTGGCGACACGGTTGCCGTCATGCTGCTCAACACACCCGAGATGTACGAGTGCCACTTCGGCGTTCCGATGACAGGAGCGGTGCTCAACACGCTGAACGTCCGGCTCGACCCGCCCACGCTCGCCTTCATGCTGGACCACGGTCAGGCCCGTGTAGTCATCACCGACCGGGAGTTCTCCGAGGTGATGGCCGCGGTGCTCGCCCGGTGCAAGGTGAAGCCGATGGTGATTGACGTGGACGATCCGATGTACCAGGGACCGGGCGACCGCTTGGGGAAGATGGACTACGAGGCCTTCCTGGCCGGCGGCGACGCCGATTACGACTGGACGGCGCCGGCGGACGAGTGGGATGCCATCTCGCTCAACTATACCTCCGGCACCACCGGCAATCCCAAGGGCGTGGTGTTCCATCATCGAGGGGCCTACCTCAACGGGATCGGTGAGATCCTCGCGTGGAGCATGCCGCGCTTTCCGGTATTTCTGTGGACCTTGCCGATGTTCCATTGCAACGGCTGGTGCTTCCCCTGGTCGATCGCGGCGCTGGCCGGGACCAACGTATGCCTCAGGAGGGTGGAGGCGGAGACCGTCTTCCGCCTGATCCGCGAGCATCGGGTGACCCACTACGCCGGCGCGCCCATCGTGCACAACACCCTGCTCAACGCGCCGGCCGAGCTGTGGGCCGGCATCGAGCCGGGTCTCAAGGGATTCGTCGCGGGCGCCGCCCCCCCGGCTGCTACGCTGGAAGCAATGGAGCGCCGAGGGGTGGAGATCACCCACGTCTATGGCCTGACCGAGGTCTACGGACCGGCGACGGCGTGCGTGAAGCAGGAGGAATGGGCTGATCTCGAGCCCCGCGAACGGGCCTTGCGCAACGGCCGTCAGGGAATGCGATATCTGGTGGAAGAAGAGGTCACCGTGATCGACCCCGACACCATGCGGCCGGTTCCCTGGGACGGCGAGACGATCGGCGAGATCATGTTCCGGGGCAACATCACCATGAAGGGCTACCTCAAGAATCCGTCCGCCACCCAGGAGGCCTTTGCGGGGGGATGGTTCCACTCGGGCGATCTCGCGGTGATGCATCCCGACGGCTACTTCAAGGTCAAGGATCGGGGGAAAGACATCATCATCTCGGGCGGCGAGAACATCTCGTCCCTCGAGGTCGAGGACGTGCTCTACCGCCATCCGGCGGTCTTCGCCGCGGCTGTCGTCGCCCAGCCCGACCCCAAGTGGGGTGAGAGTCCCTGTGCTTTCGTAGAGCTCAAGCCGGGAATGAAGGCCACCGAGGCGGAGATGATCGAGCACTGTCGGGCTAACATGGCACACTACAAGGCGCCCAAGTGCGTCGTGTTCGGCCCACTGCCCAAGACCGCCACGGGCAAGATCCAGAAGTACCTGCTGCGCGAGCGGGCTCGGTCGACGGCGGCGATCGAATAGACCCGCTATGCCCTATCTGGTCGCGGACGGCCATCGCCTCGAATACCGGTGGATCCCTGCCCGCCTGCCCGGCACGCCCACCCTGGTCGTCCTGCATGAAGGACTCGGTTCGATGGCGCTGTGGGGCGACTTCCCCGATCGGCTGGCCCAGCGGACCGGTGCGGGTGCCCTGGTCTACTCTCGTTACGGGTATGGCGACTCGGATGTCCTGCGTGAGCCGAGAGGTATCGACTACCTCGAACGCGAGGCGGTCGTGGCGCTGCCCGCGATTCTGGCCGACAGGCAGATCGAGTCTCCGGTGCTGGTCGGCCACAGCGACGGCGCCACCATCGCCCTCATCCATGCAGCCGACGGACGCTGGCCGGTTCGAGGCCTGATCCTCGAAGCGCCCCACGTCATGGTGGAGGATGTCACGGTCCAGGGCATCGAACGGGCCCGGGCCAACTACCAGACCGGCTCGTTGCGCGAACGGCTCCGGCCTTGGCATACCGAGGTGGATGCCACCTTCTATGGCTGGGCGGATGCGTGGCTGCAGCCCCGCTTCCGCGAATGGAGCATCGAGCGGCGACTAGGCGGGATTCGATGTCCTGCGCTGGTGATTCAGGGAAAGAACGATCAGTACGGGACGCTGGCGCAGGTGGCGGCGATCCAGCACGGCAGCAGCGGTCCGGTGCAGACCCTCCTCCTCGAGGGCAGCGGTCACGCGCCGCACACCGACCGCGCCGAGGAGGTGCTCGACGCTATGGCCGAGTTCGTCGCCGACGGGAATCTCCGCGTTTGATCTCGGTCACCCAGGCGGCGTAAGCGAACGAACGTACAGCCACAACGCCCGCACTTCCGCATCGGTCAGATTCGCGTAGTTCCTCCAGGGCATCGGTTCTTGAATCACGGCGCCGTCCGGACGCCGCCCCTCGCGAACAGCGCGCCGGAAGTCGGTCTCGGTCCAGCCGGCCAGCGCGCCGGAGGTGAGACCGGGACCCGGACCTGCTCCCCCGTTGAGAGCCGGTCCGTGACATCCACGGCAGCCGGCGACCGTCGCCAGATAGCGCCCGTACCCGGCACCAATTCTGGGCTGTCGCGTCACGCTGCGGGTGTGGTGGTCGATCTTCTCCGCCGACATGAGCGGAAAGCCGAGCACATGCAACGCCCGTCCGAGTGGACCGACCCGCGTCGCCGGAAGATGCCGGTCCACCGGAGGAACGGCGCGGATGTATGCGATGATGGCCGCAAGGTCGCGGTCGCTCAACCCCTGATAGGCGTCGCTCGGCATGAAGAGAAGCGGTCTTCCGTTCCGCCCGACTCCGTGCCGGATGGCACGAGCCAGGTCCTGGTCGGTGCGGGTCCGGGCAATACCTCCCGCGCCATCTGTGAGGTTGGCGGCAACGAACCGGCCCAGGAGCGGGTGATCGAACGCAACCATCCCACCCAGATCGGCCCCGTGGCAAGAGGTACACGCGGCGACTGCGGTGACCAGGTGTGCGCCGTATCGAAGCGATACCGAATCAGTCGGCACTGCCAGCCTGATCTCAGGGAGGCGATATCGGTGATGCTGGCGGGCGAGACTGATGACGTTCAGAACCGCCACGACAATCACCAGCAAGCCCACGATGACCGCGGTGATACGCCGGGCTAGAGCCCATGGTCGAGTCATGCGTCCGGATTCCTCGGGCGCGGCTTGCCGGCGCGGCGGACCACCTGGGGCGACGGCACCCACGAAACCGCCAGACGGAACCCCAGTCGACGCCTCACCGCCGGGGCTGGCACTCCAGCCGCACGGATCAGCGCGAGCAGCTCGGCGGAGCTGAAGCCGCGAAGCACCGAGGCCACTCCATCATGCTGCGTGATCGGATGGAAGCCGAGGCCGCGGGAGGCCAACCAGAACCCACCCGCCGCGAGCCAACTTCGGCGCAGGTCGCAGACGATCACCCGCCGGCGCGCGACGCGGCCAAGCTCTCGAACCACTCGCAGGGCCTCGGCACCCCTGAAATGATGCAGCAGTTGAGAGCAGAGGACGAAATCGGCGGCCCGATCGGCAAATGGAAGCCTCGAGGCATCGCCCCGGACGGCGACCGACCCGCTTACCCGTGCCGCGCGGGCCAGCACCTCGCGAAGATCCAGGCCGATGGTCGTGATGCTCACGCCGTAGCGTTGTCCTTGGGCCCTGATCATGCGGGCGATGCCCCCTAGGCCCGTGCCGACGTCCAGCAGGGTCGCCCGAGAGAATGGCCACCGACGCAGCACTCGTCGCATCTCCACCAGTACTGCCCGGTTTCCGCCGAACCACGCGTTGGCGCGCTCGACCTCCCGCTGGGCCCGGGTGCGAATCACGTCGTCCACCTTGGGATTGTCCAGTAACTCGATGCCATCCACCCGACTTGGTAGCCAGCCTCTCATCCTCTCTCCCCATGTCGTCCAGTCGTGCCCATACGTCTCCTGTTAGACAGTGATAGCGATCGGTCGGGCGGAGCAGAAGTGAGTTTCAGCGCGCCTTACCCATGACAGATGTCATGATTCGAGCGCGACATTCGCCACTTCTCTGCGGTGAGGCCTGCGACTATCGATTCAGGCGCAGGTGGATGAGTGCTGAGGAGAGAATGGCGGAAGCAGTGACCCATCGGCCGGGCTCGATTCCGGTGACCCGGCTCTGGACCGCGTTCGTGGCGGGATGGCTGGTCGTTCTGGTGGTCATCGCGGGGATGCTGGTGCAGGCGCGGTATCCCCTACCCCGACTTGCCGTCTCCCTGTTGCTCCTGGCCGTTCTGGCCGGAGTCTATCTGCGGGTGACGCTCCACCGGGTGGTCGAGCCCGCGGACCTGACTCTCGCCGGCCCCGGAGCTCGGGTCCTGCGCCGCCGCCTCGGCCTGTTGGGTGCGATGGGACTGTTGGTGGTAGCGCTGGCCTGGTTGCTTCCGGCGGCGGAGCCGTGGTGGCTCGCCATGCACGTCATCATCGCGGCCGGACTGGCTCTACCGGCCACACTCGCCGGCTGGATCATCACCGGGACCATCGCTGCGACCCTGGGCGGATCGTGGCTGGTGAGCGGCCGCGCTGATCCCTTGCTGCTCATCCTGATCGCATTTGGCGCTGCTGCTATCGCAATCCGTCAGCTCACCATCACCATTTTCCAACTGCGTGATGCCCGCGATGCGCTGGCGCGGGCAGCGGTGGACGAGGAGCGTCTGCGCTTCGCTCGTGACCTCCACGATCTGCTGGGCCACACCCTGTCTCTCATCAGCCTCAAAAGCGAGCTCGCTCGCCGACTGCTTCCCGAGTCGCCTGCACAGGCCGCTGTCGAAATCGGCGATGTGGAGCGTGCGGCTCGTGAGGCCCTGCACCAGGCGCGGAGCGCGGCCGCCGGGTATCGCAGGCCCGTGCTTCGCCAGGAACTGGAGGCCGCTCGTGAGCTCCTCAACGCGGCAGGGATTACCGCCGTGGTGGATGACACCTTGGGATCGGTCGAGCCGTCAGTGGACGCGCTGGTCGCCTGGGGCGTTCGGGAAGGAGTCACCAACGTGATCCGGCACAGCCGGGCGGAGCATTGCGACATCCGAATTGGCCGCCGCGGGCACCTGGTCGAGCTCACGGTGGGCGACGACGGACTGGGTGCCGACGCGGCGAACGGGTCGGGTCCGGGACACGGCCTGGCTGGACTGGCGGAGCGGGCGGCGACCCTTCACGGCGAGCTGCGCGCGGGACCCAGACCCGAGGGCGGCTTCACTCTGCTGCTGAGCGTGCCGGCTACCGGAGCTGCCACAGCATGATTCGGGTTCTGCTGGCGGAGGACCAGGCAATGGTGCGTGGCGCCTTGGCCGCGCTGCTCGGCCTGGAGAAGGACATCTCCGTGGTCGCGGAGGTCGAGCGGGCCGATCAGATCGTCCCCGCGGCACTCGCTACCCGTCCGGATGTGGCGCTGCTGGACATCGAGCTGCCGGGTGGGGACGGAATCGTCGCCGCAGGCGCATTACACGAGGCTCTTCCCACCTGTCGCGTGGTCATGCTCACCACATTTGGGAGGGCCGGCTATCTGCGTCGAGCCATGCGGGGCGGCGCCGTGGGTTTCCTGCTGAAAGACGCGCCGGCTGTCGAGCTGGCGCGCGCCATCCGCCGAGTGGCGGCGGGAGAGCGTGTGCTTGACCCGGGGTTGGCATTGGCCGCGCTAAGCGAGGGCGACAACCCGCTCACCCCCCGAGAGCGCGAGGCGCTCGCCGCGGCGTTGCACGGCGCCACAGTGGCTGACATTGCGGCCAGGCTCGGACTGTCGGAGGGAACTGTCCGGAATCACCTTTCCGTCGCGATCCAGAAGGCGGGAGGGCGCAATCGCGTCGAAGCCGCGCGGTTGGCCGAAGAGAAAGGCTGGCTCTGAGGATCCGGATTAAACCTGGAAGCGGCCGGCCGCCTCTCGCAGGCCGCCCGAGATGCGCTCGAGCTCATCCGCGCTGCTCGCAATCCCCAACATCGCGCGCTCGATTTCCGCCGCCGCCTCGCCCGCCTCAGCGGCGGCGCGCGCGTTCGCCGCGGAAACCTCCGCTAACGCCTTGAGGGTGCGACTGGCCGCGCCATCGGATGATTCGTCCAGAATACGGCTGGTCTCCGTGGCGATCTGCCTCGAGAGATCGGCGACGGCACGAACCTCCGCGATGCCCGCCGCCGAGGTCTGCTTCAGATCCTGGAGCGCCGCCTCGAGAGAGCCCGCCAACGCCAGGCCATCACGACTCTCGCTGAGTCCTCGCTCCATCCCAGCCGTGACCTGCTCGATTCCACCCCGAATGCGGCCGGCGGTTTCGCTCGCATCCCGGACCGCACGAGCCGCAGCCTCGGCGAGATGCCGGATTTCTTCCGCCACCACGGCAAAGCCCTGACCTGCCCTTCCCGCCCGGGTGGCCTCGATCGAGGCGTTGAGCGCGAGCATGTTGGTCTGAGCCGCGATATCGGTGATGCTCTGAAGCACCCCGTCGACCCGGTGGGACAGGCCGTACAGGTCGCGACTCTGCTGCGCCGCGTGCCGTACCGCCGCCTCCATTCGAGTGATTCCCGTGAGCGCCCGCTCCATCAAGGAAGCGCTGACGGTCGCAGCCTCCGCCGCCCGGCCCGACGCCTCCGCAACGATACCGATGTTGGCCGCCACGCCCTTTACGGCGCCCACCATCTCGCTGAACGCTGACTTCATCGTGGCGGCCTCCACCTCCTGACGCGCCACGCCGTCTCCCACGCGGACGACGACGCTGCCTACGGCCGCGACCGCCTTGCGCTGCCGGGCGACAGCTTGGCTCAAGCTGCTGCTCAGAGCGCCGGTCTCGGTCGCGCGACTGGTCAGGTGCCGCACCGTGTTGCCCAGTGCCTCGGTCGCGTCGTTCAGTGCCAGTGCCGCCGCACCCATCGCGCCTGAGCCGACGACCACATGCCCGGTGAGATCGCCGGCGCCGAGCTGCTGTGCCCGGCTGACCAGCGCCTGCGACTGTTCAACCTCCGCGACCAGCAGGCGGGCCATGTACACCAGCCCCGCGCCCTCGAAGACGACAAAGAGCGCATGCACCCCCACGATATGCCAGCCGTGATGGTCGGCGAACACCAGGTCGGGATAGCCCAGCATCTGGAGCCAGTTGAAGAAAGCGTGATGAACTGCGATGACCGCACCCGCAATCACCGGCAGGCGCCAATCGCGATAGATGAGCAGAAAGGCCATCGCGCCGAACACGTGGAAGTGCATCTCGATCATTCCACCGGTCTGGGCGATGAACAGCATCGAGTACAGCATGAAGCAGATGGCGACCAGGATGCGGGTCACCGCGGCGCCGGGTCGCAGCCAGGCGGCGATGGCCGGCGTGAGCGACGCGACTCCGCCGACCACGAGAGCAGCGAGCCAGGTGCCCCGGAGCGTCGCCAGAACCAACCCGACCGGCCAGTGCGCCGCCAGCAGCAGGGCGAACGCCCGATCGTTCCGCTGGCGCATGGCCGTGAGAAGCGAAGCTGCGGCTGGCATCGCACGATCAGTCGTGCCGGACAGACTGAGAGCATCGCGTTCGAGCGCGAGGGTCACGGGGTCTCCTCAGAAGCAATGAAGGGGTACGGTTGCAACATTAAGGCCAGCTTCACGAAGCGGAGGGTGGGGACGCGGGGCGTTAGGCCCATGATGCGGGCATTGCCGCCGCAAAGGCTATTCGGTACCTCGCATCGCCGGCTTGGGAACAGTCAGACCCAACCGAGGATCCTCCGCTCCACAGAGCTGGAACGGTTTGACCTCCAACAACTTGCAATGAGCTGAGCGGAGCTCGAGCCGGCCCGGGTACCGACCTGATTGATGGCATCGATGGGCCGCTAGCCATGTGCCTGGCATGGTCGCCCGATCCGGATCATCGCCATTGACCTGCTTGGCAAGCGCCCCGCGGTATGAGTGGGCGCCTTGGCGTGATGTCGATCAATCAGGCGTGCCGCCTTATCGTGACTCCGGTCACTGCTCGCGCGACCTCGGAGTATCACCGTGAGGCAACCCGGCATTGAGCCACCGGTTTTCGTTCAGCACAACGATGACGGAGGCGGAAAATGAAAGCCCAAGATCTGATGACGACGAACCCCGCGTCTTGTACGCCGGACAGCACCGTGCGGGAGGCCGCGCAGCTGATGCGGGATCACGACTGCGGTTGTATTCCGGTCGTGGAGGGAGAGTCGAAGCGGCTCGTTGGGGTCCTGACCGACCGAGATATCGCCTGCCGCTGCGTAGCCGAAGGCACGAGCGCGGAGACGCCGGTCCGGAACGTCATGACCACCAAACCCCAATGTTGCCATCCCGAGGATGACGTCGCGGCAGTCGAGCAGATCATGATCGAGGCACAGGTCCGGCGGGTCCCTGTGGTAGACGCCAAGGAGTGCTGCGTCGGCATGATCGCGCAGGCCGACCTGGCCCTAAGTAACGAAGCGGCCAGCGATCGCGAGGTCGGCCGGATGGTCGAACGCATCTCCGAGCCCGGGCGCCATTAGCCGCCCGACCTTACGGGAGGAGCGCTGCTACTCCCGTCACCAGGAGCGCTCCACCCCAGATCAGGTCCAGGTTGATCCACATCGTTCGCAGCATCCGGAGGCCGAGCTTGCGGTAGACCACTACCGCGATCAGCCCCGTGACCAGCAGGAAGCCGGCGCTGTGCACCGCCGTCACGTAGAGCGCGGCATCCAATGGGCCGGATACCGGAAGCAGTGATGCCTGAGCCAGGTGCATGGCATGCAGGCCCGAGTGTGCCGCAGCGCCGCCGGCAACGGAACGGCCCACGATCAACGGAAGGACCATGAGCCCGGCCCCATGCGCCGTCGCCATCAGGAAAGACCAGATCGTCAACTCGCGAAATCCCACCCGCATCCCGCCGTACCGCGGATGCCGGTGACGCAACAGCCGCAGCGCGCCAAGCCCGAGCAGCATTCCGCCGACAATCCATCCCAGCACCTGAGGCGGTAGCAGCCGGCCCAGCCCCGCCGCCGCCAGCACGGCGGCGGCGATCGCGAGCGCGTGGCCCAGGGCCAGCGGTGGCAGCGCCCGCCAGACGGCGCGGGTCCGCCCCTCCTGCATCCCGAGCGCGACTGCAAAGAGCCAGCCCATTCCGGGATTCAGCCCGTGACCCGCGCCGAGAGCCCCCAGCGCCAACCAGGTCGGGATCATGCGTAACAGAAGGAGTCGGAGGAGGCATCGCCGCCTTGCAGGCGCACCTGGTGCGGTCGCAGACCATCTTCGAACTCGACGAAGAAGCGCGGATCAGGCGAAAGGCCTCCCTCCGGAGCCGCGTCGATCTTTGCCAGCCAGCCACGGATGCCGTCGGGATAGAACTGCGCATCCCAGGGCGTGTAGAGCGAGTTGGTCAAATAGACCCGGCGGCCGTCCCGGCTCACCTCCACCATCTGGGGACCGCCGTTTAGCGGCTTCGTCGGATTCGCCGGACGGGCGCTGCGCGCGACGATGCCGCCGAGCGTGACGCTGCCGGTGAAGACCGGATTCCAGGGATCGCGCACGTCGTACTGCCGCAGCTCGCCGGTTCCCCAGCACGACACGTAGAGGAAACGGTCATCCACCGAGAGGTTGATGTCGCTCACCAGCGGCGGCACGGCCTTGAAACCCTTGAGCAGCGGCGGCAGGTCTGCCTCGTCCGCGGGCACCGCCGGAATGGTGATGACCTTTCTGGCCTTCCACTCGCCCTTCCCGTTTCCCGGGGAGTGGTCGAGGTACCAGAGAAAGATCGAGCTCGACAGGTCGGTCAAAGAGATGACCACGCCGACGAAGCCGAACGCGCGGGTCGGGTTGTGGGCGGGCCTGAGCTCGAGCACCATCTGGTGCTCGGCACCGAGGTCGAGCTCCTTCAGGTGGGTGCGCTTCCGCAGATCCCAGACATGGAGCTTCCGGCCGTACTTGCCGCCCAGGAGCAGCTCGGGATTCACACCGTCCTTCACCATGTTCGGCGTGCCCCACTCGCTGGTGATCATGGTGTCCTGCCCCAGATGCCAGAAGAAATCGTAGGCCAGATACTGGGGACCGCGGTTCTGCTCCCACCGCCCCTTCACCTCGAAGGTCTCATGATCGAGAGTGAAGATGCCGCCGGGGCCGTTCCCGTCCGGAGCACCGAGGGCGTTCATGTAGATGCCGTCGGGGCCGCAGTGCACCGTGTGCGGTGCGGCGTACCCAGTCTTCGCCATCACCTCTTCTCCCTCGATCACCTTCACCAGCTTCGGCTGGCGCGGATCGGGCTTGGTATCGAGGATGTGAATTCGACTGGAGTGGGTGCCGGGAACGACCAGGTAGCGCCGCTCGACGTGGGCGTTCGGGGCGTAGGGGCAGAGGTGGGAGCTGCAGGCGTTCCAGCCGAAATGGTGCAGCTCGTTATTTCCGTGGGGGAAATCGGTGCGGCCTACCATGCGGCCGTAAGCCGGACTCCGGGGATTGGTGTCTATGACGCCGAGGGCGTCGCGGTGGCCGTTCCCGCCCGTGGCCAGGAGAGCAACATAAGCCAGATCCTCGGGGGGTGCCTCGGTGGCCAAGGCTGGAGAGGCATAGAATGATGGGTCGGGGCGCAGACGTGCCATGGTCGGCTCCTGAATGAGGGTCGAGGGGTCCTCATTAGGTATCTGCGTAGGAACCAGGTCAGGGCGGACACGCCCCCATGGAGATGGGATCTAGACGACGGGCTCCGCTTCGACCAGCGCCCGGGCCTCCCGCAGGTCGAGGGTATCGGAATCCTCCCGGAAGAAGCCGAGCACTTCCTGGAGAAGCGCTGGCGCCTCCGGGGCCTGGCCGGTCTCCCGGTGCAGCCGGCAGAGACTTGCCGCGGAGCGGAGCTCGAGCGACCGCGCGCCTTGAGTTCGGGCGATCTCTATGGCCCGCCGAAGGGACTCGGCGGCGCCGTCCGCAGCGCCCCGCCGGAGGAACAGCATCCCCCGGAGCCGGTGCAGCTCCGCCTCCCAGAAGAAAGAGCGCTCGCGAATTTCCGGCAACGCAAGCGCCTCCGCGATCGCGCTGAGAGCAGCCTCATCCTGCCGGATGTGCGAGAGTGCATCGGCCATCAGCCCAAGGCTGTAGGGCCGCTCCATTCCGGCGCCGAGATCCGCCTGCCCCTGGACCCCCAGGCGGAGCCGCTCCAGCCCGGACGAACCAGCGCCATTGACGACTTCGGCCCAGCCGAGGAACGTGCGCCCGATCGCGGAGAGATAGGGATAGCCGTCCCGCTCCGAGATGACGAGCGCGCGCTCAGCGAGCTCGGCCACCCGATCACTCCTGCGCAGGTGGTGGAACAGGCGGGAGGCCTGGATCGCGGCAAACGCCACCATATATGTCTGCCCGGTCTCGTTGCAGGCGTCAGCGGCCCGCTGCACCAGTGCGGCTGCCTCGTCGACCCGGCCGAGGAACCAGGAGTTGAGTCCGGCCCAGAAGAGACAGGCGATCCCGGCATTCCCGCCCGCCGGCGAAAGGGTCGGGTTCCGCTGCCCGGGCCCGAGAAGCTCGACCCCTTCCCGCGCGTGTTTCAGTGCCGGCTCGAACCGGCCCTGGTGGAACAGCGAGCAGGACAGCCATTCGTGGGCCTCCAGCAGCGATCCGGTTTCTTCACGAGGCAGCCGCAGGGTGAGCCGTTCCTCGAGCAGCGTCTGAGCTCGGACGTAATCGCCCCGGTACTCGTAGAGGTAGGCCAGGCCGTGGAGCGCGCCCGCCAGCTGCTCGGAGTCCTCCAGCCGCTCCGACAGCTCCCGCGCCCGCTGGTAGGCTCGCTCCGCGTCGCGATCTCCCCATCCCCGAGTCACCAGCAGCGCCGGCGCGAGCATGCGCTGAAGGGCCAGCTCGACGCGCCGGGCGTCCGGAAGGTCAGCGCGCCGCTGCAGGATCTCCAGCGCGGCGGTGAGGTGGCCGATCGCCTCGTGGTAGGCATTGCGCCTGGTTGCGTGCTCCGCGGCATACCGGTGGTAGCGAATCGTCCGTTCGTCATCCCGGGCCCGCGCGAAGTGCAGCACGAGCTCCCCCGCACGCTCCGCGGCACCGTCTCCGTAGGCCGATTCTAGCCGGCGCCCGATCTGCTCGTGCAACCGGGCTCGGCGCGAGAGCGAAAGCCGGCCGTAGAGCAGCTCCTGGTGAAGGTGATGTCCGAAGGCATATCGCGCGGTCATGGTCCCGTCGGGCCAGTCGGAAGTCGCCGGCGTAGCCGTCACCCAGCCCTGGCGGGTGAGCCGGCGTAGCTCAGCTTCCACTCCCTCGTCCTCTTGGCCTAGCGCCGCCGCCACCGCGGCCACCTCGAATTCGGCGCCGGCGACGCTCGCCACCTCGAGCAGTTCCTGGTGCCCCGGGGAGAGTCCGTCGATCCGCTGCTCGATGGAGGCCCGGAGAGATTCCGGGACAGTCCGGGTCAGCTCCTTGAGGTCCGCCCCCAGACGCCACCCGGCACCGTCGTGGACCAGGGCGCCGGTCTCCTGCCAGTCGTCCATCAGGCTGCGGGCGAACAGCGGGTGGCCATCCGTTCGCCGAAGCACGAGGTCGAGCACTCCTGCCGGTACCGTGCCGGGAGAGCACCGGGCCGCGACATAGGCTCGCGTGTCGGCCTCGGGCCAGACGTCGAGCGCGATCAGGGTGCAGCGCCCCTGCGAGCGCAGCGTCCGCACCAGCCCCCCGAGCCCCTCGGGCGCTTCGCCCGGACGATAGGTCCCCACGACCATGAGCTGGGCGGACTCCGGCCGCTGCGCGAGCGCTCTGAGGAGGTCGAGCGTGGAAGGATCGCTCCAATGGAGGTCCTCCAACAGGAGGACCAGTGGGATACTGACGGTGAACGCATCGAGCGCTTCCACCATTTCCCGCAGCATCCGCTCCCGTGTAGCGCCGAAGGCCCGCCGCTGCACCACCTCGAGCTGGCCGGCGTCGAGCAGCGACGGCATCTGAGCCAGCCACGTCGGGGCAAAGCGTTCGAGCACCTCGAGGAGTTTGCCGCCATCCCGCTCCCGGCACAGACGGCCGAGCGCCTCCAGGATCGGCAGATACGGTTCCCCCGCTCCCCGCTGATCAAGGCATTGACCCCGGCCGATTCGGACCAGACCACCGTGGACCCGTTCGAAAAACATCTCGAGAAGGGTGGACTTGCCGATGCCGGGTTCTCCCACGACGAAGATGAGCTGACGAACCCCGCGGCAGGCTTTCCGGAACAGCTCCCTGAGGCGCTCCAGCTCGGCGCCGCGGCCCACGTTATAGGAATGCGACCGCAGCCCGTCCGGGCTGGGAGGTGAGCCGGGCGCCTGCAGAGCGATGCGCTCCAGCTCGTCCGCCACCTCTCTCGAGTCGGCTGGCCGCCGCGCCGGCTCCTTCTCCAGCAGACGGTGCACCATCGCCGCGAGCGCGGGCGGCACCTCGGGGCGAAGTACCCCGACGTTGGACGGCTCTCGGTACAGGATGGCGAAGTAGAGCGCCTCGAGCGTGTCGGAGGAGAATGGCGGCCGACCCGTGAGCATCTCGTATAGCACCGTGCCGAGCGCCCACAGATCCGTCCGATGATTCACCGGGTCTCCGCAGGCCTGCTCCGGGCTCATGTAGGAGAGCGTTCCCACGACCGCGCCGGTGCGGGTCAGGTTGCGGTCAGAGAGTTTGGCGACCCCGAAATCCAGGATCTTCACCCGGTCATCGGCGGTGACGACGATGTTGGCGGGCTTGATGTCTCGGTGCACGACGCCGGCGGCATGGGCGTGCGCCAGTCCATCGGCGATCTGCGAGGCATAGTCGAGCGCCTGTTCCACCCCGATCGGCCCCCGGGCAATCTTCTGCTTCAAGGTCTCGCCCTCGTAGTAGGGCATGACCATGAAGAGCTGCCCGTCCTTCAGCTCCTCGACCTCGAGCACGGCGCAGATGTTGGGGTGGTCGAGCGAGGCGATCGCTTCGGCCTCCTGCAGGAAGCGGCGCTTGAGCTCTTTGTCTCCGCCGAGATAGGCGGGAAGAAACTTGAGCGCCACGGATCGCTGGAGCCGCCGGTCGAGCGCCTTGTAGACCAGACCCATCCCGCCCCCGCCGAGCTGCTCCACGATTTCATACTGCGCCAGTGTCTGACCCGGAATCACGGGGGCGGGGCGAATCGCCTCGCCGGCCACGGCGTCGACGATCTTCGCGGTCAGCCCGGGCTGCTCGGCCAGCTGCAGCATCAGCTCGACTTCCCGCCTGGATTCGGGGTCGCCCGCGCACGCCCGGTCCAGAAACGCCGGGCGATCGGCGGGCTCTAGCTCGATGGCCTCGTCGAAGATGGCCTCGACCCGCTGGCGCAGGGTCGCCGGTGACCGGGTCTCCCGAACTCCCAGAAACTCCCGGACCTCGTGCAGGAATCGGGGCCACGCCGGGTCGCTCTCCAGCAGGATGTGATTGCGGTTGTCCAGTGGCACGAACCGCGCCCCGGGAATGAGCGAAGCCAGCAACCTCCCCTCCTCGAAAGGCACCCGGAGGTCACCGGTGCCGTGGAGGACGAGCGTCGGGATATCGAGCTGCGGGGCGATGGGGCGCACGTCGAGCGAGTGGAATGCGCCGACGATGCGAGCGGCATTTTCCGGCGTCGCCGAGACCCGCTGGAGCTCGTTGAACCAGTGGGCCTGCTCCGGCGTGGAGTCTGGGATGAAAAGGCTGGTGAACACCTGCCGAAAGGCGGCATGGTCCTGGCCCCAGCCGACCGAGATCAATCGCAGCAGCAGATCTTGTTCTTCGCGCTCCCGGTCGGAAGGATTCCGCAGCGATCGGCCCCGAGAATAGGCCCCGTAGAGAATGAGCCCGCTGACCCGCTCGGGGTGGCGAGCCGCGTACGCGATGGCGATCGGACCGCCCTGAGAGATTCCCAGGAGCGGAAACCGCTCCAGCTCCAGATCGTCCACCACCGCCTCGAGATCCTGCACCCAGGCATCGAGGGAGAAGTCCCGGATCGCCCACTCCGAGAGCCCGCAACCGCGCTCGTCATAGCGAACCAGAGTGTGGTGGCGCGAGAGCTCCCTGATCCAGTGGCGCCAGACCGGGCTCTGGCTGTCGAACTGGAGATGGCTGAGCCAGTTGGCGGCCTTCACCAGGGGCGGTCCGCTCCCGACCGTCGCGTGGGCGATACGAGTGCCGTCGCGGGAGGTCGTGAAACGGATCTGCTGCTCGAGGGCGGGCCTCACACGGCAGGCTCGGGATAGAAATAGCGGTGGAGCCAGGCACGGGCTTTCACCCAGTCGCGATGCACCGTGCGCTCGGAGACGCCGAGAGCGGCCGCAATCTCCTGCTCTTCCATCCCGCCGAAGAATCGGCACTCGACTACCTGCCGCTGGCGGGGCTCGAGTTGGGCGAGGGCCTCGTCGAGAGCCAGCATGCCGTCGGCGTCGAAGTCCTTGGCCCACGCGCCGTCGGTGAGCGTGGTTCGCATCCAGACTCCGCCACCCCGCTTGGCCGCCTTTCGATCGCGGGCGTGGTCCACCAGAACCTGGCGCATGGTGCGGGCGGCGATGGCGAGGAAGTGGGCCCGGTCCTGAGCCATCATGGCCCCTTCGCCGAGCTTGAGGTAGGCCTCGTGGACGAGCGCGGTGGCGTTGAGGGTGCAGTCGCCGTGCTCGAAGCCCAGTTGCCGCCCCGCGAGCCGGCGCAGATCCTGGTACACCAGGGGGATGAGGCGATCGAGCGCCGCAGGCTCTCCCTGGTGCGCGGCCCGCAGGAGCCGAGTCACTTCGCCGACATCAAGCTGCAGACTGCCCATGGCCGCGCCGGATGGGGACTACCGGCCAATTTGACCGGTTTTCCGGGAGGGGCACAAGGGGGACAGAGGGACGAGGGGACGGCTTGTGTGCCCTGGCACGGGACTGCACACTTGCAGCGGCTTGCCTGCCGCATCCACTCAACGTGTACCCGGAGGTTTCCTGCCGATACCCCGCTGTCGAGCCCTGCTCGAGATCCTTGCAGTCGCGATCATTTCGTCGCCCGCCGCTGCCCAGGTCCCGCTCAGCGAGTATACCGCACGGCGCTCGGCGGTGGCTGCCCGCATCGACTCCGGCGTAGTCATCGCCTTCGGCGGCGTCGAGCCGGTGACCGATTGGCCCGGCTTCTCCGACGTGACTGGGACCATGCCCGTCAACGGCAAGTTCAGCCCTGCCCAGCGGGAGATTTACCAGATCGTTCGGGACGCCCAGGAGGCATTCGTCCGGCAGATCAAGGTCGGGTGAACTACGATGTCCCCAGAACTCTGGAAAAGTGGTCGTGGCCAAGGGGCTCACTCGCCTGGGGCTGATCCAGGCAGCCGACGCGAAAGTGGACCTGCCGGCTGGGATGCCGTGTCCTACCACCGGGTGTCTCCAGCGGCAGTTGTACGCGCTGCACGGCTCTCGACCGGTGCCCCTCGAGAAATCGGGAAGATCGAAGCCCTCATGGCAGAGCCCGAGCTCCCCGAGGGCGGTCACTGTGGCCGCCAGCACCCGTGAGCGGGAACCGGTTGACCTCATGCGCGGTTATTGCAGCCGGCAGGCGCGGCATGACCTGATCGGGGGATCCACATGAACGAGCACCAGAAATCCAATCGCACGGCCGTCGCCGGCGAGCAGCAAACCGAAGTTGCCGTCCTTGCGGGCGGCTGCTTTTGGGGGGTCGAGGAGATCCTGCGCGATGTGCCGGGCGTGATCGACACGGACGTCGGCTACACCGGCGGCTGGTTGCAGAATCCGACCTATCACGACACCCACGACAGCAAGTCGGGACACGCGGAGGCCATCCGGGTGACTTTCGATCCCTCGGTCCTCAGCTACGAAGACCTGCTGGAACAGTGGTTCTTCAGGCTGCACGACCCGACCACGCTCAATCGGCAGGGGAACGACGTCGGGACCCAGTACCGTTCCGCGATCTTCCCGCAGACCCCGGAACAGAAGCGGACGGCGGAGCTGGTGAAGGCCCGGGTCGAGGCGTCAGGCAAGTGGAAGCGGCCCATCACCACGACCATCGAACCCGCCTCCACCTGGTACAGCGCGGAGGCCTACCACCAGGACTATCTGCGGAAGAATCCGGGTGGCTATTCCTGTCACTACCTGAGAGACTAGCGCGGGACTCTTGTGCATGCGGGCGAACGCCGAAAGGCCCGGGGAGCTTCCCCGGGCCCTTCCTGTTTCGGGGTCAACCAATGGGCTAACGAACCAGCAGCTTGCCCCGCATCACCGGGTGCAGCTGGCAGATGTAGGCATCCTCGCCGGTATGTCGGGGGATGTACCGGCCGCTGTCTCCCTCCTGTAGAGGGCCGGTGTTCCACCCCGCTTTCCGAGTGGAAGTGGCCGTGTGGGGAACGAGGTCGCGATTGATCCAAAGAACCGTGTCCCCCCGATGCACCTCGAGCTCCCGCGGGTGGAATTCCATACCGCGGATCTCCACCACGTGGAGCTGTAGCGCAGCCTCGGGAGAGCGACGGAAGCCGAGAGCACCGCCCAGCCCCAGGAACCCGATCGCCGCGAGCACGGCGATCGACACTCCTCGAGCCGGACGCGTCACGCCCTGAATCACTTGCTGGCGACCAACTGGCTCTGGAGCTGCTTCGCGTGCTCCAGATGGGTCGCGAAGGCGGGACGGACGCCGACCAGCAGCTGCTTGAGCTCGGCATTCGAGGTGGTCGGAATGAGAACCTGGTCGAGCTCATCGAGCACGGCCTGATGATAGGCGACCTCGCGGTCAATGTAGGCCCGATCGAACGCCTTTCCCTTGAGCGGCTCGATCTTGCCCCGAGCCTCGGCTGCGCCCTTGAGGAGCGACTGGCTCACATCATTGTCTTTCGGGGTTACCTGGAGCTTTCCGGCAAGAGCCTTCGCCTTCGCATTTACCGCGCTGTGATCGGTAATCATCGTGGTCGCAAACTGCTTGACGCCGGGGTTATCCGTCCGCGACTGGGCCAGTTTGGCGAGCTCAATGTCGATGTTGTCGGCAGTCACCGCGACGTGGGCAACCTCCGGATCGGAGAGGTCCGACGTGGTGGACTGGGCCTGGGCCTGGGGAGAGAAGGCGAGGGTGAGCAGAAGCGGGATCGGGGAGTAACGGATCAATTTAGGCATAGGGCCTCCACGGCGGGGTAGTACGTGATCTGCAAACGCCATTGTGGAAAGAGAATATGCTACTTTCCACAATTTGTCAATAGATTTCTGTGATTAGTTGACTAAGTAGCGCTCCCCCCATAGCTTGCAGCCGTCGCTACAGGACCGAACATGAGCAACTGGGTCAAACACTTTGCCGGCGAAACCAGGGCGCAGCTCCTTGGCCTCATGCGCCGGCCGCTACAGACCATCACCACCCTCGCCAAGGCGTTGGGCGTGACCGATAACGCCGTCCGGTCTCACGTGGCCGCGCTGGAACGGGACGGCATCGTGGAGCAGGTGGGCACCCAGCGCGATACCGGCGGCAAGCCGGCTCGGGTGTACGCCTTGACCAGAGAAGGGGAGGAGCTGTTCCCCAAGGCCTATGCGCTCGTCCTCGGCCAGCTGGTCGAAGAGATCGCGCGGACGGACGGCTGGGAGCGGGCGACGGAGTTGCTGCGGGCCGTCGGCCGACGAGTAGGGTCAGGGGCGGCCGCGCGGGCGGATCCGGAAGCTCGCGTCGCCGCCGCCGCCGCGGCGCTGCGCGGCTTGGGAGGAGATGTCGAGGTCCAGCGCACCGAGCACGGTCATGTGCTGCAGGGATACGGCTGCCCGCTCTCGGCTGTGACGGCCGAGCATCCGAGGGTCTGCGGCCTGGCCCAGGCGCTCGTCGAAGAGATCACCGGCGAGCCGGTGATCGAAGACTGCGATCGCAGCAACCGGCCCCGCTGCAGATTTCGCATTGAGCCAGGGTCGGCCGGCTAGATTAGGGTTTGCGGTTCACCTCGACTCTCTCGCGGTGTGACGACATGGCCAAATTCGCGAACATCCTCGAGACCGTCGGCAATACGCCGGTGGTCAAGGTCGGCAAACTCGCTCCGGCGGGCATCGACCTCCTCGTCAAGATCGAAGCGTTCAATCCTCTCGGATCGGTGAAGGATCGTTTGGCGCTGGGAGTGATCGAGGATGCCGAACGCAAGGGGCTGCTCAAGCCGGGGCAGACGGTGGTCGAGGCTACGAGCGGCAACACCGGCATCGGCCTGGCTATGGTCTGCGCGCAGAAGGGATATCCCCTCGTCGTCACCATGGCCGAGTCATTCAGCGTGGAGCGTCGCAAGCTGATGCGCTTCCTCGGTGCCAAGGTCGTGCTCACGCCGGCGCCGGCCGGCGGAACTGGGATGGTGGTCAAGGCGGTCGAGCTCGCGAAGACCAACGGCTGGTTCCTCACCCGCCAGTTCGAGAACGAGGCGAACGCCGACTTCCACTCGCGCACGACGGCGCGGGAGATCCTCGCCGACTTCGCCGGTGACCGGCTTGATTATTGGGTTACCGGATTCGGGACCGGGGGCACGCTGAAGGGCGTCGCCCGCGTGCTCGCGAAGGAACGTCCCGAGACGCTGATTGTCCTGGCGGAACCCGCGGAGGCGCCCCTGGTGTCGAGCGGGACACCGCAAGAGCGGAACTCAGACGGGACGCCGGCCGCCCGCCACCCTGCCTGGAAGCCCCATCCGATTCAGGGCTGGAGTCCCGATTTCATTCCCAAGCTCGCCGGGGACGCGATCGACGCCGGGCAGGTCCACCGGGTGATCACCGTGCCCGCAGCGGACGCCATTCATTGGAGCCGGCGCCTTGCGACCAAAGAGGGGATCTTCGTCGGCATCTCTGCCGGTGGTACCTTTGCGGCTGCGATGCAGATCGCCGGCGGCGCCCCACGGGGCTCGACGATTCTCTGCATGCTGCCTGACACTGGCGAGCGGTATCTCACGACGCCCTTGTTCGCCGATGTCCCGGCCGACATGAGCGCCGATGAAGTCGCGATCTTGCGGTCGACGGCCACCTTTGCCGAGCAGCCGGTCACGATCCCCGCGCCCTCGTTGCCCTAGCCGTTATCCCGCGAACCGCTCGAAGCGGTACGCCAGCTCGGGGCCCCCTTCGCCCTCGTACGCAAGCTGCGCGACGAGCAGGGTGAACGGCTCGATGTATCGGGCCACCTCGAGGGAACCGGCGTCCACCGGATCGAACCCGACGTCGCGGATCAGCATCGCGGCAATCTCCTTGGCGTCCGAGTCATCGCCGCAGTACACCAGGCTGGGACGGGGTGAGCGGTTCCTCGCCTCGAACACGTCGAAGAGCACTTCGCTGGGCGCGGTGCTGAAGGCGGAGACGATCTGGGCCCGGCGCACCTTTCGCGCGAGCTTCTCGGCCCCGGAGGAGGTCCGGCCGACGACCAGCTCGGTATCGTCCTCATTCATCGGCAGGGAGCAGCTCACCACCACCTTGCCGGACAAGTCGCCCGCCTTCCGCAGCACGTCGTCCATCCGGGACCAGTGCACCGCGAGGAGGAGCGAGTCCGCGTTTCGCGCGGCCTCGGCCGGGGTACCCGCCCGCGCCTGGCTCCCGGCGTCCCGCGCCAGGTCCTCCAGCTTCTTCCGATGCCGCGAGTAGCTGAAGATCACCTCGTGGCCGGCACGTGCGAAGATCGTCCCGAGCTTCCCACCCATCAGGCCCGAGCCGAGAATGCCGATCCGCATGCTACCCTCCTCGATCGATGTTGAATGATACCTGCACACCCCCCCCGGGATCTCCCGGGCTACTCCAGCGTGCTACGCGCCGTTACCATAAGGCGCCGTGACCGGAAGGCGCCGTGACCGGCGCACGCGAACAGGAATTCGAGAAGGAGATCGACGATGGACATCAAGCGCAACGGTTCGCAGCCCTCGCGCAAGGGGCCGTCCGAATGGTTTACGGGCACCGTGCGCATCGACCCCCTGTTTCAGGCGAGCGATCCGGCACGGGCCGCAGGCGCAAGCGTGACGTTCGAGCCAGGGGCCCGGACGGCATGGCACACTCATCCGCTGGGGCAGACGCTGATCGTGACAGCCGGTGCCGGCCTTGCGCAACGCTGGGGCGGGCAGATCGAGGAGATCCGGCCCGGCGACGTGGTCTGGTTCCCGCCTGGGGAAAAGCATTGGCATGGAGCCCTGCCGACTACGGCCATGACCCACGTCGCCATTCAGGAACAGCTCAGCGGAAAAACGGTCGACTGGATGGAGCAGGTCAGCGACCAACAGTATCAGGCCGCCAGGCAGACTGCTTGAGAGTCCCCCACCCCGGGATTGCGCTTCCCACCGGCAAGGGTCAGATTTTCCGCACTTCAGCTCGGGGTCCCATGCTCGCAGGTCCGCTTCGCGCTCTGCTATCGACCATTCTCGCGGGCTGCTTAGCGCTCGTCATGACGGTGGGTGCCGCGCAGCCGTGGTGCCCGGGTCAGGATGCCGTGGCAGGCCACTCCTCTCATGGCGCCCATCTGCCGCCGGGTGGCCACCACCCGGTCCCCGAGCACCTGGCCTGCGCGCTCCATCTCTGCTGCCTCCACGTCGGACAGTCTTTACCCACCAGTGGCGTAGCCGCAGTCTTCCTGCTGGGCGACCTCTTCGAGGGTCATCTGGCGCCGGCCGAGCCGCGCTTCGGCCATGCCCCTCACCTGCTCCCGTTCGCGCAGCCTCCTCCCTCCCTGAATATCTGATCCGCAGACCGCCGGGGACGAGCCGCGGCGGAGTACCCCTGTTCATGACCGGCTGCAGCAACCGCTGACGAACCTCTGCGTCCGTCAGTAGGGAGCGACCAACTATGCACCCCTCTAGCGCGAACGCCGCGTGTGCCGGCGTCCTCACACTCGCGTTCATAGCGCATACTGCCGGAGCCCAGACGGATAGCGCCGGACGTCGCGACAGCGCGCGGATTACCCGGCTCGAGACCATCAGCGTGACCGCCGAGCGCCCCCGTGCCGTCGCGCCGCCCGTCACGACCATCGACGTGCCCGCGGCGGAGCTGCGGCGGACGTTCGCGAACGATGCCTATGACCTCTTGCGTCGGACTACCGGCATCGAGGTGCACGAGCAGGGGCAGGGGCCCGGGTTCGCCTCGGACGCGGTCATTCGCGGGTTCTCATCGGACCATTCATCCGATGTCCTGCTCATGCTGGATGGCGTCCCCATCAACCTGCCTGTCCATGGGCACGTCGAGGGATATTCGGACTGGAGCCTGCTCTCGCCGGCGGCGGTCAGTGCGCTCCGGGTCATCACCGGGCCCGCCAGCCCCCTCTACGGGGACTTTTCGCTTGCCGGCGTGGTCGAGGTCTTCTCCGCCGCGGACGCGGAAGGCACCTCGGGCAGCGTCGGAGGATCGAGCCACGGGGATGCCGCGGGCTGGATCCGAAGCGGGCAGCGGTCGGGGCAAGGCGGGTTCCTTGCGGCACTGGATGGGCGACGGCAGCAGGGTTGGCGCGACAACTCCGAGTACTGGCTCGGCAATGGCACCCTGCGCGGCTGGCGACGGGCCGGACACGGGCGGATCGAAGGCGGCCTCTCGCTCTACGGGTCAGACTGGAATTCGCCGGGGTTTGTCTCGATCACGGACTACAACGCCGAGCGCCTCGACGGCGCGATGGACCCGACCGACGGCGGCTCGGCGTACCGGGCCATCGCCAACGGCAGGCTCAGCACGCTGCTGGGCGAGACGGGTCTGGAGGCGACGGCCTGGCTCCAGCGGGTGCACAGCGATGTGTTCCTCACGATTCCCGAAGACAACACCCTCAACCAGAGCGACGAGCTCGACCGCCGCTGGGCCCTCGGCGGCCGGATGCAGCTGAGCCGGCCAGTCGGAGGCGGCGACGTGAGCGTTGGACTGGACGGGCGATACGATCTCGCGACGTACGACCTCTACCGCACCCAGGCGCGCGAGGTCCTGCTCCAGACCAAGGGTTACGACGCGCGCTATCTCGGAGGTGGCGCGTTCGCGCGCTGGCGTTCGCTGGTCGGCTCCCGGGTCGCGCTCGACCTCGGGCTCCGAGCCGACCTGCTGCGCTACCGCACCCTCGACCGGCTGGCCGGCGGCGACTGGCGCAGCGCGACCGACGCGATCGTGAGTCCCAAGCTCGGCGCCCGCTATTTGGCTGGCGGCGGCTGGTCGCTGCTCGCTTCGCTGAGCCAAGGGTTTCGGGGAACGCCCGGCATCATCGCCGATCCCACGCTCGATCCCATTCGAGGCTGGAGCAAGGAGCTCGGCGTCCGTTATGATGGCCCGACCGTCAGAGCGCAGCTGGCCGCATTCCGGCTGGACGTGTCCCACGAACGGATTCAGGACCCCGTGACTCGAGAGGTGCTGGCGACGGGCCGCAGCAAGCGCCAGGGCCTGAACGCCGAGGCCGAGGTCCGCCTCAACCGGGTGCTGACGCTTTCCGCCGACGGCACCATTAACGACGCAGTGGTAAAGGGTGGCGGCGACCGCGCCGAAGCGGCCGCATTCAGGCCATCTCTGTTGTCGCTGGGAGCCGGCGGCCCGGCGCTCCTCCGTGCTCTCCACATCGAGCCGCCCGAGCCCGGCGACTGGGTTCCCAACGTAGCCCGATGGCTCGGTCGCGTCAGGCTGCAGGCGGCCTTTTCCTCTCGAATCGCCGGCTGGACGACGCTGCGATTCTCCGGTCCCTATACCCCGATTGGCGAGCCCGACGCCGAGACGCAGTCCTACGCGGTGGCGGACCTGGGCTTCAGCCTGGCGCTGGGCGCGGTTGGTCCGGTGCTCGATCTCGAACTGCAAAACGTCCTCGACGCGAAGTATCCGGAGATCCGGGCGTCGGGCTTTCTCAATCCTGGAGCCCCGCGCACGCTGCGGGCGGCGCTCCGTTTTGCCGAGCGGCCCTGAGCGGGACGCCGGTCCACTTCACTCGTGAGGATCTCGGGATGACTCGATGGCTCCGAATGATTGCCGCTTCCGGCGGACTGACCCTGTTTGCAGCCTGCGGCAGCGACGAGACCCAGGCTCCGGCGGACGACCATACGCCCGTTTCTTATAGTGTGCTCATCAATGACGTAGTGACCGATCCGCCATTCACCCTGGCGCAGGGCCAAACAGTGCGAATCCGCCTCAAGTTTCTGAACGCGGCGGGAGATGACCTGGACGACGTGGAAGGCGAGCACTTCGCCGGCCTGACGTTCGAGCCGACCACGCTGGCCACGGCGGCCCGGCTCTCGGACCATCACTACCAGTTCGACGTGACCGGCGGCACTGCGGGGACGGGGACCGTGCAGGTCGGCTTCGGGCACGACGAGCTGGCCGACGAAACCTCGTTTACGCCGGTCGCGGTAACCGTGACTGCGCCCTGACCGGCGTCTACAACAGGCCGAGGGCTCTTCGCCCTCGGCATTGCTACACTGGCGGGCTCGTACACCAACAGCTCGAGCTCCGGGATGCCGTACATGGAGCACCGGGCTTCAACCCGACTGCGAGAGGGCCCTCGCGAGCTGCGCTCCAACCCGAGCGTTGTTCCTCAGCAGGGCGAGATTTGCCAGGACGCTCTCACCTCCGGTCAGTGCCCGGAGCCGTTCCAGCAGGAACGGTGTGACGCCACGTCCCCGCACGTCCTGCACTTCGGCATCCGCCAGTGCCGTCTCGAGCGCCCGTTCGTAGGTTTCGGTCGGCAGCTCATTGGAGCCGGGTATCGGATTGGCGATCACCACGGCCGTTCCAAGACCAAGCGCAAAGTGGGTGCGCACCGCAGAAGCCAGTTCCTCGATCGTGTCCATCCGGCTGTCCACGGAGAGCCCGCTGGAGCGGCGATAGAACACGGGAAACTCGTTCGTCTGTACGCCAAACACCGGGATCCCGAGCGTCTCCAACATTTCCACGGTCCGTGGCAGATCCAGGATCGCCTTGGCACCGGCACACACGACGGCGATCGGAATGCGCGACAGTGCCGTCAGGTCCGCCGACACGTCACCGCTGACGCTGGCATCGCGATGAACACCGCCAATACCACCCGTCACAAAAACGCTGATCCCCTGGGCGTGCGCGGCAAACATCGTGGCGGCGACGGTGGTCGCGCCGGGCCGACCAGCGGCGACCGTGGAGGCCAGATTGCTCAGGTTTACCTTGACGACGTCCGGAGTCGTCGCCAGCTCGTTCAGTTCGGCTGCCGTAAGTCCGACACGTACGGCTCCCCTCAGAATCGCAATGGTGGCGGGGATGGCACCGCCTTGACGGATTTCATTTTCGAGCGCCAGTGCCGCAGCGACGCCCTCCGGATGCGGCAACCCGTGGGTGATTACCGTGGTTTCGAGCGCCACGACAGCTTGGCCTGTGGCAACGGCATCGGCGATCTCGTCAGCGCAGAGGTACAGGTCCGTCACAATCCAGCCCCGGCGGCAGACCACTGACGGATCCGAATATCGGCGTCGGCCCGCGTCGCCTGGAGCAACGCCGCCGCCCCTAGAGCTTCAATGGCGAAGCTTGCGCTGACGACAGCTCGGTCGAGGCAGGCCGCGACGGGAAGACCCTCGAGAGCGAGCGCGGTGAACCCGGCGTCGCG
The DNA here is from genome assembly GCA_036556025.1 of Gemmatimonadales bacterium. GTDB lineage: Bacteria > Gemmatimonadota > Gemmatimonadetes > Gemmatimonadales > GWC2-71-9 > CAVVWJ01. Next base: position 56,147 of record DATBKD010000029.1, read on the forward strand.
ATAGATCAGTGCCTCGGCGACGGTATGCTCGATCAGCCGGTCGATTGGATGACGCGCCGCCGGCGTCCCCGGGAGGGCCCCGACGTGCAGCATCCCGACCAGCGCGCGAGGCGCTCCGAAGCGCTCCCGAAAAGTGGAGAGAGGATCCATCAGTCCCTCCCGGTATCGGGCGGCGGCGTTGCCCTGTCGCCATCCCGGAGGAGGTATCGGGCGAGCGCGTGAATTGTGGGGTGCTCGAACAGCACGACGAGGGCTAGCGCGGGGTCCACCTCGCTCTGCAGCCGGCTGTGCACCCGCATCAGCGCCAGCGAGTCGCCCCCCAGCTCGAAGAACGTGTCGTGGACTCCGATCCGTTCGAGACAGAGCACTTCAGTCCAGATTGCGGCGATGACCCGCTCCAGAGCAGTGCCGGGCGCGACGAACTCGGTTGCGAGGTTGGGACGTTCCGTCGCCGGCGGCAGTGCATCCCGATCGATCTTGCCGCTGTCGGTGAGCGGGAGCCGGGTGAGCATCACGAACGCAGCTGGCACATGTTCTGACGGGAGACGAGCGGACAGATGGGCGCGCAGGGCACTAATGCCGACGGTCTGTCCCTCTTGGGGCACGATGTATCCGACCAGCTGCGGCTGGTCCCAGGTCCCGGCGTGCACTTGAGCCGCCGCTTCAACAACGCCCTCGACGCTGAGCAGGGCCGCCTCCACCTCCGCGAGATCAACCCAACGCCCGTAGAGCTTGATCCGGGCATCTCGGCGCCCAAGGTGCTCCAGGCAGCCATCCGGTCGAAGGCGTCCGAGGTCCCCGGTGCGGTAGATTCTGGCGCCCGGGTCACTCGGGTCAGCCTCGAAAGCACTCGCGGTCAAGTCGGGTCGCTGGTAATACCCGAGGGCAAGGTAGCGACTGCGCACGGCGATCTCTCCCACCTCGTCTACGTCCAGCGGGCGGCCCCGATCGTCCAAGATCTGAATGCTCATGTCCTCCACGGGATACCCGATCGGCACCACACCGTCGACCAGCGGCATCTCGTGGTCGATGAAGAACTGTCGGACCAGGCCGCACTCGGTCGCTCCCAGACCGTTGACCAGGACGCAGCCCTCCGGGAAACGCTCCCGGAACACCATCCAGTCGCGCCGGGACATCCGGTCGCCCTCAAGCCGGATGAGGCGCAGATCGGAAAACACCTCGGTGCCGGCAGCGGCAAGGCGAAAGAGGGCTGGGACGGAGTGGTAGACGGTAATGCGCTCTCCCAACAGCCAGGGGCCGAGGCCGGCCGCGCCCTGGCGCCGTAGATCGTAGGGGAATACTGTCGCACCGTTGAGCAGCGCCCCGAACAGGCTGGAAACAGCCCCGCTGAAGCTTGGAGATTGCAGGAGGGTGAGTCGGTCATCGTGACCGATCTTCAGACTATTGGTGTACCGCATCACGTTATGCAGCACATTCCGGTGGGAGTCCACCACCCCTTTGGGCCGCCCGGTCGAGCCGGAGGTGTAGTAGACGTAGGCGGGCGCATCCGGTCCGCCGGTGATTCGGGGACGATCGTTCCTGCCAGGTGTTGCCAGCAACTGGTCCACCCGAAGGAGTGGCACCCCGGGTGCCGCCTCGCGTCCGAGCGCCGAGCCGGACTCGTCGGCGAGGATCAGACCGTTCCGAGCATCCTGCGCCACGGCAGCGACGAGCGGCGGTGGATGCGACGTCTCCAGAGGGACGTAGATGCCGCCCGCCTTGAGCACGCCCAGGATGGATGCCACCAGTGCCGGGCTCTGGTCGATCAGGAGCACGCAGGTTGGCGGGTGAGGTACGGGAGCAGCCGTGATGGCCCAGGCTACCTGGTTGGCGGCGCGATCCAGCCGGTCATAGGTCCACGCCTCCGCTCCCATCTTGACGGCCAGGCGCGTCGGATGCGTATCCGCTTGCCGCTCGAAGCGGCGCGGAATCGATTCCTCGAGTGCGCTCCGATCGAAGGGAACGAAGCCGGCGCGCCGAGTTGGACGTCGAGGGGCCATCATTTCGCGAAGCTCCCGCGCACTGCGCTGCGTGGCTGATGGCTAGTTTGCGGCCTGAAAGACGCGGGGTTGGAGCTGCGGCTAGGTGTGACACAACCTACGGCCCCGGATCGGGCCTCGCCAGTTCGCCGCTGGCTGCGCCGGCTGCGGCGCGAGCGGGCTACCCGTGTTATGTGTTCAGAGGTGGTTCCTGAGCGATCGGGAAGGCCACCGTCAGCATCGTTGGTTGCAGCGAGGAAAAGCCATGCATACGCCCCCATCAGTACGAGGCTGTCCGAGCTGTTTGCGTCCGGAAAGGACTCGCTGGTGATCTACAGTTTCATGTTCCCGCGAGACCCCGGCGATAAGCGGCCAGGATCCGCAGCCGGCCAGACCGCGCGCCTGCCTCTGGCGGAGAGCCCATGCCCGTCGTGCGCCGCCTTCCTTGACCAACTCGACGGTGCAGCCGAGCACGCCACCCAGCACATCAATCTCGCGGTCGTAGCGAAGGACCCGCTGGAGCGCGTCCTCGCCTTCGCGCAGCAGCGCGGATGGCGGAGGCTCCGGCTCCTGAGCTCGGCCACCAACAGCTACAACCGCGACTATCACGGCGCGCCGGCCGAGCCCGGGCAAGATCCGCGTCACGTGGGCACCCGAGAGCCGCTTTGGAATCTGTTCGACTTCACGCCAGAGGGGCGACCCAGA
>DATBKD010000030.1:0-2496 GCA_036556025.1 Gemmatimonadales bacterium
ATGCTTGAGGTACTCCACCGCGTAGCGCCGTGCTGCGTCGAACCCATGAGCGGCGGCTGCCATTTCGATGGCGTGGATGTAGGCCGGGGCATAGGCGGAATCCAGCGCGATCGCACGATCGAAGGCAGCAAGTGTCTCGGAGATTGGGATCGCTCGGCCCTGGTGAACGTAGACCTCACCAAGTGTATGCCAGGCATCGGTGTCGTCGGGGTAGCGGCGCACGGCCTCTTGCGCGGTCGCGAGTAGTCGTCGGTAGGCCGCCCAAGTTAGCATCCGCTCCAGCTGCAGGGTGGAGTCCACCGCAACGAGCAGGCTGTCACGCGGCGCGAGACCATGATTCAGCGCCCCGGCCCGGAGCGAGAGCGCGACGGACAGAGATTCGCCGCCGATTCGTTGCCAGCCCACTACGCGGCCGAGCCTCCAGAGAGCCAGTGCGAAGGTGCTGTCGAGGGCCACCGCGCGCTCGTAGGATGCAGTGGCCGAGTCCCAACTCGCTTGCCGGAACCACTGCTCACCTTGAAGAAACGCTTTCAGTGCAGCGGGGGAGGTAGACCCCAGCGAGGCCACCCGAGTGAGCTCGAGGCGCTTGGCGCGGCCCAGGGTACCGAGGACCCGGACCGTCAGTGAGTCGCCCAATCGGTCGATCCGGGACACCGCATCATGCAATTCGAACTCCGCCAGCGGCTGCTCGGCAGCGACATCGAGCAGCGTCGCTCGGAGGTGGGCTGAGTCACCGCCGGCCGGGACCAGGCTGCCGAAAACGGCCAGCCGCGCGCCAGTCCTCCGGCCGAGCTCGGCGGCCGAGAGTGGATCGGCCCGGCCACCCCAGCGGCGGATCACGGTCGTGGGTGGCACCGCGCGGAGGGGCCCCGCGCCGTCCAGGTTTCGCGCGAGGAGGTCCACCAGGCCTTCGCGCCAGAGTGCGAGCTTGGGGTCGAGCACGTCGAAGGGGGCGACGGCGAGCAGGTCCGCGTCGAGCGTCCGCTGAGCAGACCGTGAACGCCAGAGCAGAGCCGACACGCCGAGGCAAAGAAGAATGAAGGTTACAAGCCCTAAAGTGACCAGAGGACGAGAGCGCCACACAGGTTGGCTGGTCTGAACAGCCGGCGTGCGCGGGATCGGAGTGGTGTCTGGGAGAGAGGGCGCATGGGCGAGCGCCTGCCCGAAGTCTGCCACGCTCGCGAAGCGCGCCGCGGGAACCGGCGCGAGCGCCTTCTGTAAGGCTACGTCCAAGCCCGGAGGCACGTCGGGTCGCGTTGTGCACACGGAGGGCACTGGCCCCACGAACCGTTTCGCGACGATCGCCTGCGGTGTCGGGCCGGTGAACGGCGGCTCCCCGGCCAGCATCTCGTACACAACGCAGCCGAGCGCGTAAACGTCGGTGCGCTCATCCACCTGGCCCCCACTCGCCTGCTCAGGCGCCATGTAGGCGACTGTGCCCACCGCCAGCCCGGGTTCGGTGAGCCGCTCCCCAGCAGTCTCACCGAGCGCGCGGGCAATACCGAAGTCAGCCACCAGGGCGTGCCCGCCGCTCAGGAGAATGTTCTCGGGCTTGATGTCCCGATGGATCACCCCGTGCTGGTGAGCGTAGTGGAGACCATCGGCTACTTCGCGTGCGACGCGGAGCGCGTCCTCCACGGGCAGCTGGGTCTCGCGCGCGAGCCGGTCCCGCAGGTTTTCGCCCTCAACATAAGGCATGACGTAGTACAGGAGGCCCGCGGCCTCACCCGAGTCGTGGAGCGGCAGGACATGGGGATGCGACAGGCTGGCGACCGTCTCGATCTCACGTAAGAACCGGTCGGCACCCAACGAGTGCGAGAGGTCGGGATGGAGCACCTTGAGAGCGACTCGCCGCTTGTGCCGCAGGTCGCGTGCGAGATAAACCGTCGCCATGCCACCGCGCCCGAGTTCCCGCTCAATGACGTAGCGGTTCCGAAGGGCGTCAGTCAGAGACGAATCAATCGCGGTCATTAGAATGCCAGGTGGGAGACTACTAGAACGTATGACAAGGTCACGATAAATATTAGCAAGCTTCGCTGGGCGCTACAGGGCAGCCGGGTGAACAGCTGCAACCTAAATATCGCTTAACCCTCCTTGATGCGGTGGCTGGCATTACTGACATTTTTCCGACTTGTCTTTATACCTCTGTCGGCTGCATGTGCGGGTTAGGCAGCTCCGGGCAGCGGGCCCGTTGCAGGGGTCTGAGGAACTCTCCGCCCTTCGAACCGTCGGCGGGCCCACAAGATTGCCATTGTGCCGAGAGCAGCTGGGATCAGGACTCGCGCTGTCTGCGGAAGCACGGTGATGTACAGGAAGGTGATGAACAACCAAACCACGGTGTACGCCGCTAGAACACTGGTGAGGTGCTCCACTTGCCAGCGAGCCGGGTCGCTGGGCCCGCGCCAGCGGGCATGCGCCCCAGCCAGCCACAGACCAAGAGTACCGTACAGCGCGCCCTCCTGAAAAGACACGCCGAACGGGGTGCTGGTAAGACCG
>DATBKD010000031.1:0-37302 GCA_036556025.1 Gemmatimonadales bacterium
GATGGCGTTCACCACCGCGGGCGCGGGCCCATCGATGGGGAGCTCGCCCAGGCCTTTCGCTCCAAATGGGCCGCCGGCGTAGGGATGTTCGAGGAGCACGACGTCGAGCTTCGGCGTGTCCATCGTGGTCGGGATGAGGTAGTTAGTGAGTTGGGCGTTAGCCATTGCACCCTCTTTCATGACCACCCGTTCGAGTAGCGCGTACCCCAACCCTTGCACCGTGCCGCCCTCGATCTGTCCCCGGGCGAGCGCCGGATGGATGGCCTTGCCGATCTCGCTTACCACGGTGACCCGGAGCGGCCGGACCTCCCAGGTGTCGGGATTCAGCTCGACTTCGGCGACGTCGCAGCCCCAGGCATAGGCCGCATACGCGTCGCCGCGGTAATTGACCTCGTCCCAGTGGATCCAGTCCGGCTGCTCGTACTGCTTGGTTACTGACAGTGCTCCATGCCGCGCGAAGTACTCGGCAGGGGTCAAGTCGCCCAATCTGGCTCGGATCTCTTCGGCGGCCCGCTGGAGGATGCGCCCCACAACCATGCAGGTGCGCGAAGCGACGGTGGGTCCGCTGTCGGGGACCAACCCGGTATCCGCGACGCCGACCTCGATCTGCTCGTAAGGCACCCCGAGCGTGTCGGCCACGATCTGGGCGTGCATGGTCCGAGTGCCCTGGCCGATCTCGGTGCTCGAGGTGAGCACACGGGCGCCGGTGGCGGTGAGCTCGACCGTGGCACGCGAGGCCAGCTTCAGCTCTCCACTCCCAGTGAATCCGGACCCGTGCCAATACATCGCCAGGCCGATCCCGCGCCCGGTCCCGGCGTATGCCTTTCGCTTCCTTCGAAATCCCGAACGACGCACTGCCGTCCGCAGCACCTCGAGCGGGTTGCAGTCGTCGCCCACTCGCTGTCCCGTGGCTGTGGTGTCTCCCGGGCGCAGCAGGTTGCGTTCTCGCAGACGCACCGGGTCCATGCCGAGCGCCTCGGCAACCCGCTCGAGGTGCACCTCGACGGCAAATTGCGTCTGCGGCGCGCCGAAGCCACGAAAGGCGCCGTTGGGCGGCGTATTGGTAAGCATCGCCCGAGCGCTGATCCGAACATTGTCGCAGCGGTACGGACCGGCCGCGTGGATTGCGCCGCGCGAGAGGACCACCGGAGAGAGCGTGGTGTACGCGCCGCCGTCCAGGATCACCTCGATGTCCATCGCGACCAGGCGCCCTTCGCGAGTGAGGCCGGTGCGGTGGCGCACGGTCGCCGGATGGCGCTTCGTCGTGGCGAGCATGTCTTCCAACCGGTCGTAAATCAGCTTCACGGGTCGCCCGGCCTTCAACGCGAGCAGTGCCGCGTGGGCGGCGATTCCGGACGGAAATTCCTCCTTGCCCCCGAAGCCGCCACCGGTCTCGGTCTGGATCACCCGCACGCGGGATACCGCGTCACCCAGCACCACGGCCAGGGCCCGATGAGCGTAGTAGGGGCATTGGATCGAGCCATACACCGTCATGCCGCCATCTTCCGGAACGGCGACGACTCCCTGAGGCTCGATGTACACGTGCTCCTGATGACCGGTGTGATAGGTGCCTTCGACGATATGGTCGGCTTTCGCGAAGCCGGCTGCGAGGTCGCCTTTCTCGATCAAAATGGTCTTGAAGGCGGTTGGGGAGCGCTCGGGATCCAGGATGGGAGTATCTGCCTGTTCGTCGAGGACGACTGAGGCACCGAGGAGCGCTTCGCGATTCTCGTGGGCCAGCAGCAGGACGGGCTCGGCGGCGTGACGGATCTCCCGCTCGACCAGGCATGGCTGATCCTCTGCGATCAGGGCGATGATGTTGCGTCCGGGGATGTCGCGATGGTCCACGATAGTGAAGCCGGCGGGGTCGAAAGTCAGGCGGACACCCGCAAGACTGCCGCACGGTACCGTCGTCCGGATGGTCCGGCCGAAGAGCATCCCAGGGAAATGGAGGTCATCAACGTAGCGAGCCTGGCCGGTCGCCTTGCCGATCCCGTCCTTCCGGGCCACGTTCTGGCCCACCGCGTTCAGCATCCGTTGCTCCTCACGTTACCTGGCGGCCATGTCGGCCAACATAGCCACTGCCGCCCGGACCAACTCGCCGTTGTCGCTGGCGATCCTGCCGTCCGGAAGAGTCAGGGTGTCCTCGAAGCCAATGCGGGTATCGTAGCCGCGGGCTCGTGCCGCGCTCACCAGTGGCCAGGCGGTCGCGTCCACTCCGTGTAACAGTCTCGGCACCGTCACCGAACCGGCATCAAGCACCGACTCCGTCCGGCCAACGGTCGCCATCGCATCGGCTGCTTCCTGCTCGCGGGGCTCGAACATGACCCGGAGACACCGGTTGCCCAGTCCGCTCCGCACCAGCTGCTCAGCGGCGAAGACCGTCGCCACGCCGGCCTCGACGCCCACGTTTCGCCGCAGGAAGAAAGCGCCCAGCTCAGCCGCCCCAGCCTCATCGAAGTTGATGGAGACAAAGTCAGGGAGTGCCGTCCACTCTTCGACCGCTGCCAGTCGCCGCGCCGGATCGGAGATGATCCAGGCACCAGTGCTGATGCCGAAGGGCACGCCGTGCCTCCGGACCTCCGTGACAGCCCGAGCCACGTCGGAGGCTGCCAGGCTCTCTCGGCCGTCCGCCCCTCGGACATGGAAGTGGACCGCGCCGGCGCCTGCCTGAGCGGATTGGGCGGTGGCGGCGGCGAGCTGAGCAGGTGACACCGGGATCGCCGGATGCTCGGCCATCGGGCGGCCGCCATTCAGCGCGGCTTCCAGGAGCATATGCCTCCTGTCGTGGACTGGTGCGGGAACCACTGGGGACTGTCTGCTTCACGCTGTGCTCTGCTTCACGCTGTGCTCTAAGGTATGTGACCAGGGATCACCCGCCAGGCGGAACCTCGGTCCGACAATGCTCCTCTCCCCTTTGCACACGGCCGGCGTCCGTCGTAAGTTCGCGAGGAGCGGCGAGATCCACCCACGTCCCCCACGCAGCAAAGATCCTGACCGCCACTCCCCGACAGCCGCGGCGACGTCCCGATCCTGCTGAGCCGATTCTCAACTCCGCTCGGGCTGATGGCGAGGACAGCGAGGCAGAAAAGAGGAACAATCGTATGAGATTCGATCGGATCATCAAGGGTGGGAACGTCGTCACTCCAGCCGGTAGCTTCACCGGGGATGTCGGCATCCTGGGCGAGAAAATCGCGGCGCTCGGCACTGACCTCGAGGCCACGTCAGGGACCCAGGTCATCGACGCCACCGGCCATCATGTGCTCCCCGGAATCCTCGACGTGCACGTGCATCTCGCACTCCCCTTCTGCGGCACGGTTTCGGCTGACGACTATCGCACCGGCACCCGGGCCGGTGCGCGGGGTGGAGTCACCACCGTCATCGATTTCGCCATCCCTTACGCCGGCGATTCCCTCGACCAGGCCGCCGACAATTGGATGAAGAAGGCGGAGGGCAAGTCCCTCATCGACTACACCTTCCATATCTGCATCACCCGCTGGAACGAGCACAAGTCGCAGATCAAGGGGATGATCGACCGGGGCTTCACCACCTTCAAGGAGTTCATGATCTACGAGTCGGAGGGATGGCAATCGGACGATCGGGCCCTCTTCGGCACCCTGGAGCAGATGCGGGAGCACGGAACCATGCTGCTGGTGCACGCTGAGTCGGCCCGGGTGCTCGACGAGCTGATCGCGCGGCACCACACGCCTGAGCTCATGGCTCGGTACGGGGCGCGGCTGCACCCGATGACCCGCCCGAACTTCGTCGAGGCCGAGGCGATCGAGCGGGTGGTGCACTGGTGCGAAGTGACCGGCGGCCAACTCTACATCGTGCACATGTCCACCGCCGAGGGTTCCGACATCGTCCGTGCGGCCCAGGCGCGGGGCGTGCCCGTGCTGGCCGAGACCTGCGCCCAGTATCTGGTGCTGGACGACTCGGTCTTCGAGCGGGAGGACGGGCACCTCTTCGCTTGCTGTCCCCAGCTCAAGAAACCGAAGGACGTCGAGCGGCTGTGGCAGGGACTCCGCGGCGGTGAGGTCTCGGTCGTGTCGACCGATACCTGTACCTTCACCCGCGAACAGAAGGCGATGTGGAACGGGGATTGGACCAAGATTCCGATGGGGCTTCCCGGCCTGGAGACTCTGCTTCCCCTGGTCTATACCCACGGCGTCCTGGGCGGGCGGATGACTCTGGAGGAGATGAGCCTCAAGCTGAGTACCAATCCGGCACGGATCATGGGACTCTACCCGCAGAAGGGCGCGATCGCCGTGGGTGCGGACGCCGACTTGGCGATCATCCATCCCACCGACGTACTCCCGGTCACCCCATCATCTATGGAGACCAATGCCGACTGGTCGCCATACCAGGGTTGGCAGCTGGCGGGTTTTGCCCGGACCACACTGTCGCGCGGTGAAGTGATCGTGGATCAGTATTCCGTGGTCGGCCGCGAAGGGCGAGGCCGGTGGCTTCCGCGCACGACGGCTGGGCTGCAGGCGGCCCGGATGCCCTTGCCCCCGCCCCCGATGGCTGACACACAGAGCAAGGCCCCACGGCCACGCCCCGAGCCCGTCGCGGTGCGGTGACCACCCCCGCGCGGAGCGTCAGTCAGCCCCAGCCGGTTTCCCCGGCGGAGGACATCACCCGGAGTCCGCTGTGGAACCCGGACCTTGCCCCGACTCCTCCCGAGCGGCGCACCTGGTCCACCTACAACATCGCCGCGCTCTGGATCGGGATGAGCGTGGTGATCACGACCTACACGCTTGCCTCCGGTCTCATGCAGCAGGGCATGAATTGGTGGCAGGCGATGCTCACCATCCTGCTCGGCAACACTGTCGTGCTGGTGCCGATGGTTCTGAATGCGCACGCCGGGACCAAGTATGGCATCTCCTTCCCGGTGCTCTGCCGGGCCAGTTTCGGCGTGCGCGGCGCCAATCTCCCGGCCATTCTCCGAGCAATCGTGGCGTGCGGTTGGTTCGGAATCCAGACCTGGATCGGCGGGCTCGCACTCGACGCGCTCTGCACTGCGGCCTGGTCTAGCTGGACTGGACTGCCGGGCCACACCGCCATCTCCTTCATGGTGTTCTGGCTGATCCAGGTGGCGATCATCCTCAAGGGCACCGAGGGAATCAAGCTGCTGGAGAGTTGGTCCGCGCCGCTGCTGCTGGGCGGTGGTGCCATCCTGCTTATCTGGGCCATCCGCGCCGGAGAGGGGCTGGGTCATCTCCTGGCCCAGTCGGAGCGGCTGCGGAGCGGGCACGCCTCATTTTGGGCCCTCTTTCCCTCGGCGCTCACCGCATCGGTGGGGTATTGGGCCACACTGAGTCTCAATATCCCCGACTTCACCCGCTATGCCCGCAGCCAGCGCTCTCAGATGCTGGGCCAGGCACTCGGCCTGCCGACCACGATGACGGCCTTTGCCTTCATTGGAGTGGCGGTCACCAGCGCAACCATCGTGCGGTTCGGCGAGGCCATCTGGGACCCCGTGGTTCTGATATCCCGAATTGGCGGCACCCTGGTGATCGTTTTCGCGGCTCTGGTAGTCCTCGCGGCCCAGCTCACCACCAACATGGCGGCCAACGTCGTCTCGCCCTCGAACGACTTTTCCAATCTGAGCCCGAAACGGATCAGTTACCTGACCGGTGGACTGATCACCGCGATCATCGGCATCGGGATGATGCCCTGGAAGCTCTACGCCGACGCAGCGGCGTATATCTTCACCTGGCTGGTGGGTTATTCCAGCCTGATGGGCGCGCTGGGAGGGATCCTGATCGCCGACTATTGGGTCGTCCGGCGTCAGCAGCTGGTCCTGCATGACCTCTTCAGGGAACAGGGGGCTTATACCTATCGACGCGGCATCAACCCGCGCGCGGTCGCGGCGTTCGTGATCGCGGTGCTCCCGGTGGTGCCTGGATTCCTGCGGGCTGCGGCGACCCCAGGCGGCACGGTGGCGGATCCGAACTTCTTCGACCGGGTCTATTCCTACGCCTGGTTCGTCACTTTCGCCCTGAGCTTCGTCGCGTACCTGGTTCTCATGCGCAGGAGACGGTGAGCCCGCCCAACCCAACTCTTGACCACGGAGACACGGAGAACCAGGGAGGCAGCACGGAGAAACGCGTGACGGTGAACCGCACACCCACCAGTCTTGCTTTTTTCCGTGAATCTCTCTGCGTCCTCCGTGTCTCCGTGGTAAGCTTTTTCTTCGATCAATGACCTTCGGTTGTGAAGACACAAGGACTCCGACATGCCACGAATGGTGAAGTGCGGACTGATCCAGGCGACTCATGCCTGCTCCACCTCTGAAAAGCTCGCGACCATCCGCGAGGCCAACGTCGCCAAGCACCTGAAGCTGATCGAGCGCGCCGGCCGCGAGGGCGTCCAGATCCTCTGCATGCAGGAGATCTTCACCGGTCCCTATTTCTGCGCCGAGCAGAGCGCGCGCTGGTACGACGCGGTCGAGGCGATCCCCGATGGCCCCACTACCCAGCTCATGCAGGATATCGCCCGCCGGCACCAGATGGCGATCATCGTACCCCTCTATGAGCAGGAAGGGGCAGGCATCTATTACAACACCGCCGCGGTGATCGATGCCGACGGATCGTACCTGGGCAAGTACCGCAAGAACCACATCCCCCACTGTGCGCCGGGATTCTGGGAGAAATTCTATTTCCGTCCGGGCAACCTCGGCTATCCGGTCTTCAAGACACAGTACGCCGACATCGGGGTTTACATCTGCTACGACCGGCATTTCCCCGAGGGTGCCCGCGAGCTGGGCCTGAACGGCGCTGAGATCGTGTTCAACCCCTCGGCCACGGTGGCCGGGCTCTCTGAATATCTCTGGCGGCTGGAGCAGCCGGCGCACGCGGTGGCCAATGCCTTCTTCGTCGGGGCGATTAACCGGGTGGGTTACGAGGACCCCTGGCGGATCGGGGAGTTCTACGGGCAAAGCTATTTCTGCAACCCGCGCGGGCAGATCGTGGCCGAGGCGGCAAGGGATAAGGATGAACTGGTGACGGCGGAGCTGGATCTCGATCAAATCCGCGAAGTGCGGAATGTCTGGCAGTTCTACCGGGATCGGCGCCCTGAGACCTACCTGGGATTGACGAAGTTGTAGCCTATCGCCCGATGTCTTCGTTCCACAGCTCCGGATGCGCCCGGATGAAATCGGCCAGGAGCCGCTCGCAGCCGGCGTCCTGCAACACCTCGATGATTACCCCCCGGCTCCGCAGCAGGTCCTCCTCCCCCATGAAGCTCCGGTTCTCGCCGACCACGACCTTGGGAATGCCGTAGAGTAGAATCGCACCGCTGCACATCGAGCAGGGAGAGAGCGTCGTGTAGAGGGTACAGTCACGGTAGACTGAGGCCGGCTGCCGTCCGGCCCGCTCCAGGGCATCCATCTCGGCGTGGAGCACGACGCTGCCGTGCTGCACCCGGCGATTGTGCCCGCGCCCGAGGATGCGCCCGTTGGATACGAGCACCGAGCCGATCGGAATGCCGCCCTCGTCCAGGCCCAGCCGGGCCTCGTCCAGGGCGGCTTTCAGGAACTGGTTCACGGATGCTGAAGTGCGAGATGGGCCGCGGCGTAGGCGCGCCATGGACGCCACTGCTCCGCCACTCGGAGCAGGGCCCGCGACCCGCTGACGCCGACAGCCCGCTGGAGTGAAAGGTCGCTCGGATCGAATGCGTCGGGCCAGTGCAGCGCACGCACCACGATCGCGGTCACACTGCGCTCTCCGATTCCTGGGATCCGTTTGAGTGTCCCGAGAGTGGTCTGAACATCTGCACCGGGCTCCAGGTGCAGCTTCCCATCCGCAACGTCGGCGGCCATCGAGGCGATCGCTTCGCTTCGCCGCTCCGGTATGCCGAGCGTCTTAAGTAAGAGCTCACCCAGAACTTCGATAAGCCGATCTGCCTGAGAGTGAGCTTGGCCCGGGCGTCGGAGCAGTTCTCGGATCGCCGCCTCGAAGCCGTCAAAAGTACCGGGCGTCCGAAGTCCCGGGCGGCGGGCCACCATCGGCGCGAGCCCCCCGTTCGTCAGATGAGCGTCGATGAATTGGCTCAGGCGCATCGTTGGCTGGAATTGGGATTGCTGATGGCCTTCACCGCGGCGCTGGCCCGGATCGCAGCACCTCCACCTGCGCGATCCGGTCACCTTCCAGAATCCGCTCCGCCACCTCCAGACCATCACTGATTTGCCCGAAGAGGGTGTACTCGTGGTCGAGCAGCGGGTTGCCCCCCAGGTTGATGAACCATTGCCCGTCACCAGTGTCCCTGCCCCGGGTGGAGATGCCCAGGGTTCCCCGTGCGTGCGTCCGTAAGGCCAGCTCATCGCGCATGAAGCGCGAGTCCCCCACGTACTCGTTGGCGTCGGGGCCTCCCCCCTGGATGACGAAGTTGGGCTCCACTCGCTGGAAGACTTTGCCGTCGTAGAACTTCTCCCCCACCAGACGAAGCACTCTCGCCACCGTCGCGGGCGCCTCCCCGGCGAAGAGTCGCACCGTGAAGCTGCCACCTCCGCTCGATGAGGCCATCGTTACTCGTAGCCTGGGATCCTGCTGGAGGAAGACGTCTGCCAGAGGCTCCGGTCGAATCGGAAGGGGAACAGGTCGCGCCTTCACCTCAGTACCGGTCCAGCGCTGAAGAATCGTTGCGACCATTCCTGCGACGGTGGTGTCGTAGTCGGCCAGATAGGGTCGGAGTCGGGGCGCGTCAGCCGGTGATCCGGTCTCGCCGATGCGTTCCAGCAACGCCACCCGGGGATCGCGCGAGTTCTCGTTTCGCCGTCTGCTCAGACTGTCGAATGCGGCCAGCAAGGCGGTGAAAGCGCCCGGGTGAGGCGAGCCTTTGAGAGCCGTGGCCGCGGCGAGCACCACCTGGTGACCGCTCGAGCCGAGCGCGCGGAGATAGACGCTGTCGGCCTGATGGCCGATCGAGGCCGCGAGCCCGGCAATGGCTGCCTCCTGCACGTTGCGATCGCGATCGCTCGCGAGACGGAGGAGTGAGTGAGTGTCGCCGAGGATCGCGGCGGTTCGGGCGGCATACTGTCGTTTCTCCCAGCGCTCCGATTGGACGAAGCTCGGCAGCAGCCGGGACGCAGCAGCGGGGTCCAGCCGCGCGAGCGCCAGCAGCGCGTGGGCCTTTGCCTGCCAGCGATGGTCGGGCGGTCCGTCCCCGATCTCTCCCGCCGCGACCCGGCGTAGTCTCTCCGCTGGGACCTTCGGCTCGGCACACCCACTGCCCAATGAGTCGATCGCGGTGAGCGCGACGTAGGGATCGTGGTCGCTCATCGCCACCAGGATCGGGGAGCAGTCGGGTGGCTTGGTGCCGCGGCGCGCTGCGATGACGGCTTCGATCCGGACCATACGGCTCGGATCACCCAGTGCCCGGCGGACCAATGCCGCCCGATAATCGGGCGAGAGGCTGGCCGTGCCTCGCAGCATCGTCCGGCGCACTTCCTCGTCCGGGTCGCGGCCGGCCCGCGCCGCGGTGGCGCTGTCGAGGCCGTCGGCCGCGGCCAGGGTCAGCAGGGAGAGGCGACGCACCACTGTGTCCGGAGACTCGGCAGCCGTGTCGCGCAGCCGCCCCACGCTGGCCGGCGTGAGGTTGCCCGTCGTGCGACGCGCTCGGGCGAGGGTGTAGAGTCCGTGGATCAGGCCGGGTGTCGCCTGCCGTGCAAGCCGCGTGCGTATTGCAGCCTCCCCGGCTCGAGCCTGGGTGCTGTCCGGAAACGGCAGGCGGCCTAGCGACTCCCCCAGCGCGTCCACCACGCGGATGTCCTGCTCTGCCGCGAGCGCTCGCATCAATGCCGCTGCCGCCTGGACCACCGTCAGCCGGCTGCTATCGGTGCCGCTCGAGTCGCGCCGCACCCTGCGCATCGACTGGGCGATGGCGTTGGCCGCTTCGGCCCGCACCGCCGGCACCGAATCGTCGAGCGCGGCCAGCAGCAGCCGGCCCAGCTCTGGTCGTTGCAGTCGCCCGAGCCCTCGGACGGCCAACCGCCGGAGGAGCGTGTCCGGGCCTCTGCTAGCCTCGAACAATGGTGCCAGTCCGTCTGCGCCGGTGCCTCTGGCGTCTTCCGCGACCAGGAGCCGCTGCAATGCGGCGGTATCGACGGAGCCTGCGGCAGTCTGGGCTGCGAGTCGGCCACCGCTCACGATGAGGACGATGGCGATCAACGCACAGGCGACTCCGGAGATTTGCCACGGGTTGAGGCGCTCCCTCAGGATCGCTCGAGCCAGGAGCACCGTGCTGGCGGGATAGAGCGAGGTGAGCGTAACTACGATGCTGAGCGGGCCCTGTCTTGCGGCCAGCAGGTATAGGGCATTGGCGAGCATATCCACGACCCCGCAGACCACGACCAAGCCGAAGACGTCCGCCGGCATTCGCAGGGATCGCCTGCCGGCAAGCGCGACGGCCGCGAAGAGGCTCACCGATACCGAACGGGCAACCAGGAGCGGCCACATTCCCGCCTCCGGCCCGGTCCGGGCTACCGAGAGCAAGAAGAAGCCGATCGCGACCCCCGACGCGAACGCGGTGCCAATACCAGACGGCTGCCGCCCGGCAGCTGCCGGCCCCTCCAGTCGCTCGCCCGGCTGCTGTTGGCTGACCAGGACGATCGATACGATACCCAGGACGATTCCCGCGAGCGCCACCGGCGAGGGCCGCTCACCAAGCAGGAGGGAGACGACGACGGGAATAGCGACGGCGCACACGGCCGTGGTGGGTGCGACGACCGACATTCTCCCGATGGCGAGCGCGCGATACAGGAGCCCGACGCCGATTCCGCCGGTGACTCCGGCCGCGATGCCCCACCATAGATCCGCTCTCGAGGGCGACGCATGCGGGAGTAATGGGATCGCCATCGCCAGACATACCAGGCCGCTCAGCTGTGAGAGAACCACGACCGGGATCGTGGCGGCGCGGCGACTGGTGAGCCCGCCGGTAAAGTCGGCGGCGCCGTAGAGAACAGCCGAGACGAGCGCGAGGAGGTAGACCATGCCTTACCGGCAGCCCTGCTCCTGCGACGCAGAGGTCCAGAAGGTGTAGATCTCGCAATCGTCCTGCGCGGGCCGCCGGTCCGGCAGCACCTTGTGCTTCACGGCCGGCATCGTTCGCAGAAACGCGATCACCGCCCGCACGTCTTCCTCATCCCAGTTGCTCGCATGATCCCACACCATGCCCTGCCAGTGCAGTTGGTAGCCGTCTCGGCTCACCCCGCTCCGAATCGCGCGGGAGATCTCTCTGTCGCTCCACTTCCCGATCCCGGTCTCGACATCGGGCGTGATGTTCCTGACCCACAGCGTTCCCATGGGCTTCCAGCTCACCTTCAGGCCCCCTGCGCCGTTGGGGTTATGACACAGCGCGCATGAGGCCACGGAATAGATGTAGCGCCCACGCGCCACCAGGGAGACACGCTCGGTGCTTCCCAGCCGGGAAGAGTCGATGGGAGGAAGTCCGGCGGTCCCACCCGCGACAATCTGCGCGGGAGGAATGATCCCGAGCAGGGGAAGCTGGTAGAGCGCGTACACTAGACCGCCGAGCGCTCCGAGCCCGAGGAGAGCGGCGATCGTCTTGGCCCATCCCTTTCCGGTGTGAGGCCGGCGATCCTCTTCCGGGCCGGCCAGGAGGAACCAGATCGCTCCCACCAGCAGGACCAGCCATTGTCCTCGGACCAGCCAGGTCTGGGGCCACTCCCGCGGCGCGTTCCCCGATGTCTGACCGAATCGCCCGTCGGCATAGCTGAGCTTGATCGTCGTCACCGCCGGCAGCGGACGGGTCAGCTTGCTCACGATCGTCTCCACGACGCCATAGTGCAGCGGCGCCGGGATCCGATTGGTCACCGGGGGCAGACTCTTCAGATAGCGGGCGATGGCGGTGGCGTCGTCATCACTCAGACTGTACAGCCAGTGCCAGGGCATGTCGTACAGATTGAGTATTCGTCCGTTCACCCGCCCGGTCCGCAGGGCGGTGACGATCTGCTGGTCGGTCCATGCGCCGAGCCCGGTCGCGGAATCGCCGGTGAGATTCCGGCTCACCAGCTCGCCATAGGGCCACGCACTCACCCGCATGCCACCGGCGAGGTAGAAGCTGTCTGCCCGGTAGATCCCGGTCCGGTTGATCATCGTATGGCACAGACCGCACATCTGGGCATGGACCAGATACTCTCCCCGGCGGGTGAGATCTCGCTGCTGACCTGCGCCGTCGAGCCGCCCACCCGGCTCCCATGGCGGTGTGCGCCGGAGCGACAGGACGTAGTTCACCAAATCCCACCGCTCCCTTGGCGTGGTGCTCGAGGCGACCGACGGCATCGGCCCAGGCGAGAGCCCGGTGGTGAGCCGGAGCCAGAGCTGCTCCGGCGCGCTCCCACCGCGGAAGGTCCAGGGCGCGGTCAGATCGCGGGCAATGACCGGATAGCCTTTCGCGTCCTTGAGTGGCGTCCCGCCCCGCGCATCGGCGCCATGGCAAGTGACGCATCCTTGCGTCCGATAGAGCCCGGCTCCTCGGTCCCGGCTCGCGCTGTCGTCGGGGACTCGCGGGGGGACCGCGATCGGGATCGGCTTCGGACCGGTCTGGGCTCCCGCAAGCCCGGTGACGTAGCCGACGACCTCCCCAATCTCGGAGTCGCTCAGCAGGTCGCCGAAATAGGGCATGGCGCTCGCCTGCAGGCCTTCCCGCACCGTCCGAACCAGGTCGGCCTCGCTGGGTGGTTGCCCGGCCGGGGTCGTCTTGTACTTGAACTGCCCCTGGGTAAAGTCGCGCGGCCTGGGGATCAATGAAGGCGCTGCTGGACCATTGCCGCGCCCGTCCGGACCATGACAAACCGCGCATCTCTGGGCATAGACGCGCTGACCGGTAGGCGTGTTTCCCGGGAGGTCCGCGCCGGGCGGCCAGGTCAGGTTGGCGTAGACTTTGGGGTCGGGGTCCCAGACTTCCAGCGGACGGGCATAGCCGATCCGGGCAAAGATCGACCGGCCCAGGTCGAGAATCAGAAGCGTTGCCAGCGTCGCGACCACAACGCGCCGGCGGGAAGCACGAGTTCCCATGTGGTCACTCTTGGGATGTGGTTGATCGACCTCCTCGGGTCGATGCGATCAGGTGGATTCTACTCTGGGACCTGCCGTGCGGCGAGCGAGGTCAGCAGCGCGATGGGAACGCCGATCAGAAACATGTGGACCACGATGCTCAGGGTCACCCAGAGGGGGTCCTTGGCTCCTCCGTGCCCCGCTGCGGACAGGGGCACGACGATATCGTTCATCACCCCATACAGGATCAGGCCGTACCCGGCGCCGCAGAGGACCGGCCGTCGCCAGAGAAGCGGCCAGCGTCGCGCGACGAGGTAGTACACCACCGACATGGTCGTCGCGATGAAATAGTGCAGCGCCAATCCGAGTGCCGCTGTCGCGGCTCCGCCCTCGAAGCTTGCCTGGCCCAGCAGACCGGCCGCGACCGATTGGAAGATGCGCTGCGCGGGTGCGGCCGCCTTCAGCGCCCAGAAAACACAGGCGTACACGATGTCGAGCGTCCCCGCGATGATTCCCCCCGCCAGGATGTAGGCTGCCGCGCGGTGCTGCCGAGTGAGAAGGGACGATGCGGTCATGCCCGTTCTCCGTAGGGGAAGGTCCTGGTGATTCGGCGCCGGAGGATGAGGCGGCTAGCATAAGGGTCGCAACCGGACTGGCGCGAGGTCCAATTCCCGCCTAATTGACCAGGCCAATTTCCGGCCGATACGGTACTTTGCCCAGATGGAGTTCCACGTCAGCCTGTCCGGACGGAAGGACCTGAGCGGCGAGATCTACCGGCAATTGCGGCGCGCGATTGTCGATGGCCGGCTCCGGCCCGGAGACCTCTTGCCGCCCACCCGCGAGCTGTCTCGAAGCCTCGCCGTCTCCCGGACGACTATCACCGTCGCCTACGACCGGCTCGCGGGTGAGAGCTTCGTGACTTCGCGTGTCGGGGCCGGAACGTTCGTGAGCGAGCACGTGGGCCGAACACCCCGCGAGTCGGCGCGGCAAGGCGAAGGGGTACTCCGCCCCAGGGCGATCTGGGATGCGATCCCCCTCTCCGATGCCTTCGCCTCCCGGGCAGAGTTCGACTTTCGCACCGGCCTGCCCGATGCGTCCCTGTTCCCCCACAAGACGTGGCGTCGGCTGGTGGCCCGCGAGCTTCGCGCCGAGGCTGTCGCGGCCGGGACGTACGGCCATCCCGCCGGGCACCGCGGCCTCCGTGCGGCCATTGCCAGGCACATCGGCATTTCCCGAGGAATGGCGGTTTCGGCGGACGATGTCACCGTGACCAGCGGCACCCAGCAGGCCCTCGACGTGGTGAGCCGGGTGTTGTTGGCACCCAATGATCTGGTCGCGGTTGAGGATCCGGGCTACCCGCCGCCGAGACGTTTGCTCGAGTCCCTCGGCGCCCGCATCGTGGGCGTGCCGGTGGATGGCGACGGTCTGGTGGTACAGGCGCTGCCACCGCGAGCCCGGGTGGTCTACGTGACGCCCTCGCATCAATACCCGCTCGGTGTCCCGATGACCCTGCCGCGGCGGCTGGCCTTGCTGGCCTGGGCGGAGCAGCATAAGGCCGCGATCGTGGAAGACGACTACGATAGCGAGTTCCGTTTTCGCGGCCGGCCCATCGAGCCGGTGCAGACCCTCGACACCGCCGGACGCGTCATCTACGTCGGCTCGTTCTCCAAGACGCTGCTGCCCACGTTACGCCTGGGTTTTGTGGTGACGCCGCCGTCACTGCGTGCGGCGGTGCACAAGGCCAAGTTCGTCACCGATTGGCACACGTCCCTGCTGGTGCAGGCCGCCCTGGCGCGCTTCATGGACGAGGGTGGCTTTGCCCGTCACCTTCGCCGGATGGCGGCGATCTATCGAGCGCGCCATGAGGTGGTCACCCAGGCCCTGCTCACCGAGTTCGCCGAGCACTTGGAGCTCGTCCCTTCGCGTGCCGGATTGCACGTCGCGGCACTGGCTCGCACGCACTCCGTCGAGCAACTGGGTGCCGTTGTCCGAATGGCATCGGAGGCGGCAGTCGCGGTGCAGCAGTTGGCGAGGTTTGCGGTGCAGCCGCCCGGCCGGGCCGGCCTGGTGCTGGGATACGGTGCGATCCCGACCGGACGAATTGCGGAGGGATTGAGGCGACTGCGGCAGTGTTTCGAGGCCTGACGCCTACCGCTCACTCGGCTCCGAGCGCGGCCATTGGAATCCGATAGATGTCTCCCTTGCCATTCCCGATGCCGGCGATGCTCGCGTCGTTCCGGGGCGTGTCGAATCGGTCGCCGACAGGTCCGGTGTGCCGGCGGGTGCTGCTGAAGAAGAGCCAGCGTCCGTCAGGTGAGACGCTCTGGTTGAACTCGGCGCAACCAGGTCACCGGGCGCCCCCGCCCTGGTACTCATCGTGGCGGCGCCACCACATGCCCGTCTCGTTGCGCCCTTTGGGGGCACGGTCGAGCCACTGGTACATGCCCCAGAGCGCATCCACCCCCCGCGCATAGGCGGAGTAGGTGTGGTAGACGACGCCATCCTCCAGCACGAATGCGCTCATGCCCGGCCGCTCGCGAGTGTATGTCGGCACATCGGTTCCGGTCATGGCCGCGTTTTGTGCGACCGGGCCTCCCTCGGCGATCTCCGCATCCCCGCGCCATTCCCGCCCCTGCCGTCCCTCGAGCCCACGGAGAGTCTCCATCGCCGGCTCGCGCCGGTAGTTGTATTCGATGCGCCCCTCCCGCTGCTGCTCCTCGGTGAACGAGGCGTTGAAGTCGAAGTTGAACTCACCGCCGGCCGATGAGGCCCAGGGAAAGGTCCATCCCATCCGCCGCTGGTACGCCTGCAGCTGGGCGAGCGGCGCCCGTGAGATTGACCAGAGCATCACGTCATGATGGGCCAGGTGAATGGCGGAGCCGTTGAAGCCGTCCGCGATCGTCGAGCAGGTGGCACAGCCCGCGGTGTAGTCCGGGCCGAACATGTGGTGGTAGACCAGGAGCTGCGAGCGCCCTCGGAAGAGATCCGCCAGGGTGGCACTGCCCTCGTCGGTCTCGAACCGATACGGCTTGCTAACCCGAACCCAGGGCAACGCTTGCCGCCGGCGGGCCAGCTCGTCGCCATGGCGGGTGTGCTCCTTCTCGGCCTCGAGCAGCTTGAGTCGAGCGGCCAGCCACTCCTCGCGTGTCCCGGTTCTGTGCTTCGTCATCGTCTCTGGCCTGCTTTCGCCTCGGCGTCGTGCTTTCGGAAGGCGGCTTCTCCCGCGTCGGACACCTGGACCCACTTCGGGTCAGGCGAGACCTCGGCGTCGTAATTGTCGTGCCAGTTCCACCACTTGTAGGGCGGGGTCTGGGGATAACCCTCCGGGGAGTCCTCCCAACTCTCCTGACGGCCGAGCGGCGTGATGTCGAGGTAGCTCCAGGTGGTCCCCATCGCCTCGTCGCCGCGGTTGTTGATGAGGTATGTGCGGAATATCCGCTCGCCGTCGCGGATGAACACGTTGTGACCGTGCCACTCATCGACGCCGAAGTCTTTGTCGAAGCTGTCGGTAATGGTGTACCAGGGAATCTCCTCCCAGCCCATCCGCGCCTTCAGACGCGCGATGTCCGCCTGCGACGCGCGTGAGGCGTAGGCCAGGGTAGTATCGCGAGCGTTCAGATGGGCCAGGTGAGCCACCTGATCGGCGCCCAGGGAGCAGCCGCGGCAGGCATGCTCGGGCCAGCCGAACACCCCGGGTTCGAAGAAGGCGCGATACACGATCAACTGTTTGCGGCCCTCGAACAGGTCGACCAGGCTCACCTTACCCTTGGGCCCGTCGAATACGTACTTCTTCTCCACGGCCATCCATGGCATCCGCCGGCGCTCGGCGGCCAACGCATCGCGGGAGCGGGTGAAGGCCTTCTCCTTCATCAGGAGCTGCTGCCACTCGGCCTCCCACTCCTGCTCTGACACGATCGGGGGTGTCTTCATGGTTGTCATGTCATTTCTCCGTTACTTCAGCGCTTCTCGTATTCGTCGTTCCGGCGGAACCAGATGCCGGTTTCGTTCCGGCCGCGTGGCGCCCGGTCGAGCCACTGGTACATGCCCCAGAGCGCGTCCAAGCCGCGGGCGTATGCCGAGTAGGTGTGGTAAACCACGCCGTTCTCTCGCACGAAGGCGCTCATCCCAGGGGCTTCCCGCGTGAACGTTGCCCAGTCGGTCCCGGCGCCCGCGGCGAACTCGGCCAGCGGTCCCTCCTTCCCTGCCTCCAGGCTGGACCTGACGTCGCTGGTACGGTAGTTGTACTCCACCGCACCCGAATGCTGCTGCTCCTCGGTGACAGAGCTGTTGAAATCGTAGTTGAAGTCACTGCCGAAGGACGACGCCCAGGGAAAGCTCCACCCCAGCCGCCGCTGGTACGCCTGCAACTTCGCCAGCGGGGCCCGCGAGACCGCCCACAGCATCACGTCGTGGTGGGCCAGGTGCGTGGCGAACCCGTTGAAGCCGTCGGCGATTGATGAGCAGGCCGGACATCCTGCCGTGTAGTCGGGCCCGAACATGAAGTGGTAGATGAGGAGCTGGGAGCGTCCCCGGAAGAGGTCTGCCAGCGAGGCACTTCCCTGGTCGGTCTCGAAGCGATATTGCTTGTCGATCCGAACCCACGGCAGGGCCTGCCGCTGCTGAGCCAGCTGGTCGCCGCGTCGGGTGTGCTCCTTCTCCGCCTCGAGCAGCTCGAGCCGTGCTTGGAGCCACTCTTGACGGGTTCCCGTCCTGTGCTTCGCCATCTCTGCGGTATCCTTCGTTACGGTATCCTGCATGGAAGACTCCTTTTCAGCATCCCAGCATAGAGGCTCATGGTCAGCCTGAGTAGAGCCAATCGGGGCAACGATGACCAGGCCAATTCAGCTGCTCAGCGCCGGTCGGGCTCGGCTGCAGGTCTCTGGCGGCGCGGGCAGGGGTCCGCTAATATTCCACCAGTTGGTTGAATGATATTATTCCACCCGTCGGTTGAATACAAGCTCATGCCTCGCACCCCCGAATTGCTGCTGGACCGGGTCTATGGCGCCATCGCCGATCCGACCCGCCGGGCTATCCTCGCGGTGCTTGCCTCGGGAGAGGAGAGCGTCGGCGGCCTGGCCCATCGCTTTCCCATCTCCTTCAACGGCGTCTCCAAGCACGTCAAGGTTTTGGAGCGGGCGGGACTGGTTCGGCGGCGGATTCAGGGGCGGGAGCACCGGTTGCGGCTTCGGCCGGAGCCATTGCGGGAGGCGGCCCGCTGGCTGGAGCACTACCGGACGTTTTGGACCACGCGGCTCGATGCCCTGGAGTCGTTCCTGGTGAGCCAACAGCAGCCCCGGTCTGGGGGCCGCGGGCCGCGCCATGGCGGGTCCGGCAGATGACTGACGACACCGCCGCCGAGAGCCTTGTCGTTCGCCGCGTGCTGCCGGCTCCCCGGGAGCGGGTGTTCGCCGCATGGCTCGATCCGGTCAGCCTGGCCCAGTGGATGCGCCCGGGTGCAACCACCGAGACCCTGGTCGAGGTGGATGCTCGCGTCGGCGGCCGGTTCCGCATCCTCATGAGGCACGAGGGGAATCAGGATTTCGAGCACCGAGGCGAGTACCTGGTAATTCAGCCCCCCTCGCTCCTGTCCTTCACCTGGATATCCGCAGCCACCGATCTCCAACCCACGGTCGTCACCGTTGAGTTCCTGGAGCGGGGAGCAAACACCGAGCTGGTCCTGACCCACCGCAGGCTGCCACCGAGCCAGCTTGAGTCCCATCGGCGGGGCTGGACCGACATCCTGCGAAACCTGGGTGACATGCTGGCCGTTGGTCAGCTCCCAGGGTGAATGGGTCGCAGGTCACAGGCGTTTCGGTGCCGGAGAAGCATCTTTATCTCCTAACAGGAAAGGCGGTTGACATGCGACGCGTCGTTCTCTTCGGGCTGGCCCTGGGTTTCGGGACGATGTTGGCGAGTGCGTTTCCGGACATCAAGCGGTACATCAAGATCTCGATGATGTAGTCGAGTCTAGCGCGGCGTCCAGTTCGGAGCAGAGCTGAACAACCCGTCCACGACTCCGATCTGATAGGCAAGGGCCAGACCCACCACCAGGCTGATGACTCCCGACGCCAGTCGGAGGCCGTGGTGGAGTCGGGCAAACCTCGCGCCGGTATAGGCGAAAGGCCAGGCGATCGCGGCCGTGATGAGCATCATGCCCACGATGGTTCCTAGCCCGAAGACCAACAGGTAGGCGACCGCCCACGCCGAGTCGCCGATCGTCGTCAGCACCAGAAGTGCAACGGCGGCGGACCCTGCCAGGCCGTGGACGACGCCCACGATCAGTGGGCGCGCCATCTGATACAACCCGAGCTTTCCAAACGATCGGTCCAGCCGGGCGAGCGGGGTTTGCTCCGGCTGGTGCGGATGCGACTCCGGCTCGTGCCCGTGCAGGTGACTGTGCACGTAGTCTCCGTGCTGATGCGGATGGGCATGCAGCTTGGGGTGCTCCCGGTTGGCCCAGGTGGCGCTCTCGGTGACCCGTTGCAGAATCCCCGACAGGTTGAGCAGGCCCAGCAGGATCAGCATCACTCCCACCGACAGCTCGAGTGACAGCCCCACGCGGGCCGGGATGACCCATCCCGCGAGGATGATCCCGGCGCCCACGACCATGATCGTGAGAGTGTGTCCCACGCCCCACAGCGCTCCGATCAGTGCCGCCCCACGCGTGGTGCGGTGCCGGGAAACAATGGTGGTGACCGCGATGACGTGGTCCGGGTCGCTCGCGTGCCGCATCCCCAGGAAGAATCCCAGCACCGTGATGGCGAGGAGGCCGCTCATCATGACCTGCCGGCCACCGCGGTGCCGCGCGCGGCGAGGAGCCCCGCCTGGAGCAGCTCCAGATACTCGGCCATGCCCTCACCGGTCTTGGCCGAGAGCTGGAACACCTTCATGCCAGGCCGGACCGCCTGCACCGAGGCGAGTGCCGCGGCCGGATCGAAGCCGACCGCCTCGGCCAGATCGATCTTGGTGATCAGGGCGACATCGGCGGTGTTGAAGATGGTCGGGTACTTGAGCGGCTTGTCTTCGCCCTCGGTGACCGAGACGGCCACAAAGCGGAGGCTTTCACCCAGGTCGTAGGAGGCCGGGCAGACCAGATTCCCCACATTCTCGACGAAGAGAAAATCGAGCTCCTCCAGCTTCCATCCCTCCAGACTCCGTTGTACCATCGCCGCCTCCAGGTGGCAGACGGTGCCGGTTGTGATCTGGCGTACTGGCGCCCCGCTTAGCGCGAGCCGGGCGCAGTCGTTCTCGGTCGCCAGATCACCCACCAGCGCGGCCAGCCGGTGGTGCGGGGCCATCAGCCGCAGGGTCTGCTCCAGCAGCGTCGTCTTTCCGGCGCCGGGACTGGAGACCAGGCTTACCACGAATACTCCGGCTTCGTGGAAGCGCTGTCGCAGCGCCCGCGCGTTCACGTCGTTTTCCTTGAGGAGGTTCTTGCGGACTTCGACCAGCCGCGGCTCTTGGCTCATTGCTCGATCTCCAGGGCGATCAGCTCCAGCTCCCGGCCCCGCTCGATCTGCGGCGTCGGCGTGCCGCACTCTGGGCAGCAGAACAACTGCACGCTGGTCAACTGCCGTTGGACCTCGCAGCGGGGACAAAACACCACCACCGGTATCTCTTCGATATCCAGACGCGACCCCTCGAGCGGCGTGCCGGCCGCCGCCATCTCGTAGCTTGCCAACAGGGCCTCGGGGACCACGCCGGCCAGCGCGCCCACCCGGAGATGAACGGCGAACACCCGCGCGCCGAGGCGGTCCGCTTCTTCCCGGGCCGCATCCACCAGGCTGAGCGCTATCGAGAGCTCGTGCATGGTCCCAGGGCGCCGAGCGCGGCCTGACCGAGGCTGATGCCGCCGTCGTTTGGCGGAACCGTATGGTTGATCCAGAGCGCGATCCCCTCCTGGTCGAGCAGCGCTGCAAGCTCCTCGGTCAGCATGCTGTTCTGGAACACCCCACCCGATGCGACGGCGACGTCCAATCCCCACGGCCGGCACAGCCTCATCGCCGCGTCGCACAATCCGCGAGCGACCCCGGCATGGAACGCGCGGGCGATCTCTGACGGATCGCGCCCGCGCAGCCGGTCCGCCACGACAGCGCGCAGCAGCGGCCGCCAGTCGAGCTCTTCGTCGGCAAATGGAAAGTCGTAGGCCGTCCCCTGCCCCATCCCTGCTCGGCGGGCCAGGTGCTCCAGCCAGATGGCCGCCTGTCCCTCGTAGCTCACCGGCCGGGTGAAGCCGACCAGCGCCGCCACGACATCGAACAGCCGGCCGGTGGAGGTGGTGGGAAACACCCGTATGCCGCTCCGGAGGATGCGGCGGGATACCCGGTAGCGAGTGGGCCAATCGAAGGGTGGCCGCTCGAGGTCCGGCAAGCCGTCGAGCTGCTCCAGGAAGCCCACCGCCGCCTGCACCGGGTGTTGGGCTGCCGCGTCTCCCCCGGCCAGCGCGGCGGGGCGGAGACGGGCCACCCGTTCCAGTCCGCTGCGGACGCTGCCCGCGAAGATCTCGCCGCCCCAGATCGTGCCATCGTCTCCGTAACCGGTTCCGTCCAGACTGAGGCCGAGCACTCGTTCGTCCCAGGCGCCGCGTTCAGCGAGGACCGACGCCACGTGGGCGCGGTGATGCTGCACGGCGACCATCTCGCGCGCGCCAAGTGCAAAGGCATGGTTGCTGGACCGATACTGCGGGTGGGCGTCCCGGACCACGAGGAGCTCGTCTCGCGGGACGGCGTACATCTCCAGCAGGTCGCGGATCGTCTCCTCGAAGGCCTGGCCGGAGCCATAGTGGTCGAGATCCCCGATGTGCTGGCTGACAAACGCCTGTCCATCCACGACCAGGGTGATCGTGTTCTTGAGATCTGCCCCGAGCGCCAGCACCGGGCGGCCACTCGGGATGGCGGCCGCGGCGGCCGGGGCGTACCCCCGGCTCCGCCGTAAGATCACCCTGCCCAGGACCCCGGTCCTCACCACCGAGTCCTCCACCCGCCGGGCGATCGGCCGCTCGCCGACCAGGAATCCGTCCGCCAGCCCGGCGAGGCGCTCGGCCGCATCGTCATCCTCGTACGCGATCGGCTCGCTCGAGCTGTTGGCGCTGGTCATGACCAGCACCTCTGGCGCGCCGGCCTCGAAGAGGAGGTGATGCAGGGGCGCGTAGGGGAGCATGAGACCCAGCTCGGGGTTGTCCGGCGCGACGTGTGGCAGCGTGACTCGTGCGAACACGAGGACGATCGGCGCGGCGACGCTGGTGAGTAAGGTCTCGGCCTCGGGGGAGAGCTGGGCCAGGCTGCGGGCCGTTGCCAGGTCCCGCGCCATTACCGCGAACGGTTTCTCCTTCCGGTACTTCCGCTGCCGCAGCCGCTCGACTGCCGGAGCGTCACGGGCGTCGCACGCCAGGTGATAGCCCCCGATTCCCTTCACGGCCAGGATCGCTCCTTGACGAAGCAGCTCGACCGCTCGCCGCAGCACTTGCTCGTCATCCGCCACCGTCTCGGCTCCCTGGCGCAGCCGGTAGTGCGGGCCGCAGGCTGCACAGGCCACCGGTTGGGCATGGTACCGGCGGCTCGCGGGGTCGTGGTACTCGCGGGCACAGGCGTCGTCCATCGGCCACGGAGCCATCGTGGTCGTAGCGCGGTCGTACGGCAGGCGCCGAATGATGGAATAGCGAGGCCCGCAGTCGGTGCAGTTGGTGTATGGGTACCGGTAACGGAGATCGGCGGGATCGAACAGCTCCTTGAGGCAGCGATCGCACACGCCCAGGTCGGGAGAGATGCCGGCCGTGGGTTGCTCGCGCCGCCGGCTGGGCTGAATGACGAATTCGTCGAGGCCGCTCGGCGCCGCCAGGTCCACATCGATGGCGGTGATGTTCGCGGCGGCGGGCGCTCCAGCGCCAGCCTTCAGCTCCTCCAGAAACGCATCCACCTGTTCCCGAGCTCCTTCGACCCGGATCTCCACGCCCTCTTCCCCATTCAGCACCCACCCCGCCAACTGGTGGGTGCGGGCCAGACGGTACACGAAGGGCCGGAAGCCCACGCCCTGAACCACGCCGCGGACTCGGATCGAAGCGGCGCCGGCCACCTGGTCACTCGCCGATGGCACAGCCGCGTCCCTCCCAGCCCACCTGTACAACGGCTCCATCCTCGACCAGTACCGGCACCGTCCGCTGACTCCCCGCTACAGCGCGCAGCCGCTCGCGGGCCGCCGGGTCCCGCTCCACGTCGTATTCGACAAACGTGGCGCGCCGCATCTCGAGCCACTCGCGCAGGTCCCGGGTGTAAGGGCACGTCGAGGTGCCGTACAGCTCAATCCGTTTCATGAATTGAGCTCCTCCAGACTCTCGCGCATGATGTGGTAGATCGAAGCCTGCACCTCCTGGATCCGGGGGATGTAGTCCGACCCCACCACCACGAAGTGGTCGGCCAGGCCCTGCCGCCGGATCTCTCCGCCATCGTATCCCAGAAGGGCCAGCGTCAGCAGGTGCCGTTTGCGCGCCTCCCGGAGCGCGGCGATCACGTTGCGCGACCCTCCGCTGGTGGAGATGGCGATGGCCACGTCCCCCGGCTGTGCCTGCGCGATCAGCTGGCGGAGAAAGACGACTTCGGTGCCCACATCGTTCGCGATGGCGGTCACCGTCGCCGGTTCCATTGACAGGGATACCGCGGGAATGGGCCGGAATCCGGATGGCGGAGCTACGCAGTCGATCGCCCAGTCGTTGGCGTCGGTGGCCGAGCCGCCGTTGCCGAAGATGATGAGCTTGCCACCGCGGAGCAGGCGCTCGCGCAGGGCCAGGGTCGCCTCGCTGATGGGAGCGCTCTCTTCCCGTGCCACTTGGGCGCGCAGCGCGGCATCGTCCCCCACCTTCATCTGGATTGACTCCGCGACCTGGCGAACCAGGTCTTCCGGCGCCTGTTTCTCGCGGCCGAGGAAAGGATAGAGAAACCCGGCCTGGCCAACTTCGTGCCCCAGCTCGCGGTGCTCGAAGAAGACGTGGACCGTCTCCCAGAGCGTATGATAGAGGATCTCGATCAGCTCCTGGTGAATGAAGGGATTCCGGCTGGCCGCCGCCAGCGCGTAGTTGCCTTCCGCGCCGGGAAGAGCGAAGGTCATCGCGCCCTGGCCGGAGGCGCGGCGGAGCACGGCCTGCACTTCCGGATCGCCCTCTGGAGGACCGAATCCCATCACCATGTCGTTGGGGCCGGCCAGCGCCTCGGTCCAGGGGGCGAATAGGGTGCTGAGATCGAGCGCCGGAAGGGCTCGCTTCCCTACGATGACCGGGTGGACGAATTCCACCGACACATGTTGTGCGTCGGTGCTGTACGGTCCCCGCCCGAACGCGAGCAGGCGGCCTCCGCGAAGGAAGCGCTCCGACATCTCCCGGCACGCGGCCGCCAGCCGACCCGCTTCCCGGGCGAAGAATGCTTCGAAGAGGGAATTGCGAGCGAGAAGGGCGTCTTCTACTCGCGTGGCGAGATCCATGGCGGCGGGCACGGCTAGCAGATTCGCGGCAGTGGATCGCCGACCAGCATGTCCACGATCCGGCTTCCGCCGTATGGGGTTGTCACCAGGACCGCGGCCGCCGGTTCCTCCCGCACCTCACCTAGCAGCACCGCCGCTTCGCCTCCTGCAGTGGCGTGAAGCGCGGCGAGAGCCCGCTCGGCCTGGTCCGGCGCCACGACCGCGAGGAACTGGCCCTCGTTGGCGATGTGGAGCGGATCGAGACCGAGCAGCTCGCAGGCACCCCGGACCTCATCGCGAACCGGGATGGCGCCTTCGAACAGATGGATGCCGAGCCCGCTGTCCAGTGCGAGCTCATTGAGCGACGTGGCCACGCCGCCGCGGGTGGGGTCGCGCATCCAGCGGAGTCCTGGAGCCACGGCGCCGACCAGCCCTTCGACCAGCGGGAAGACCGACCGCGTGTCCGACTCCAGCTCCGCTTCGAGATCAAGCTCTCCTCGCGCCAGCAGGATGGTGATCCCGTGATCCCCGATCGGACCGGAGAGGAGCACCTTGTCGCCCGGCCGCACCAAGCCGGCGCTGAGCGAGACGCCCGCCATCGGGTGCCCGATCCCGGTGGTTGTGATGTACAGGCGGTCGGTCTTGCCGTGCTCCACCACTTTAGTGTCGCCGCCCACGATGGTGATGCCCGCATTCCGTGCCGCGCGGCCCATCGCTCGCACTTCGGCGGCCAGGGTCTCGGTCGGGAGGCCCGCCTCCAGCACGAAGGTGGTGACCAGAGCTACGGGGCGGGCTCCGCTCACCGCGAGATCGTTGACCGTGCCGTTGACTGCCAGCTCGCCGATCGAGCCTCCGGGAAACGCCAGAGGGGTGACCACGAAGCTGTCCGTGGTGATAGCCACGTCGGAGTGGCCCACCAGCACGCGGGCGGCGTCACTCAGCCGGTCGGATTCGCTGCCGGCGTGCCCGTCGTAGAGCAGGGGTACGAACAGACCGTCCACCAGCCGGCGCGTCGCCTTCCCTCCGGCTCCGTGGGCCATCTCGATTTGCGGATCACGGAAGCGGACCGCGGAGGAGGCGCCGTTCAGGGCAGGCTCGGCGGTCAGGCCGGAGTCAGAACCTGGAGCGGGAGGGCGGCCTTCCGATGCTCGTAGTTGTAGTAGGCGGCGCATGAGCCTTCCGAGGAGACCATCAACGCACCCACCGGGTGCTCCGGCGTGCACTCCTTGCCGAACAGTTTGCACTGCGCCGGCTTGAGCACGCCCTTGAGGACTTCACCGCACTGGGCGGCCTTGGGATCGGTCACTCTGACACCGGCCACGCTGAACACGCGCTCGGCGTCCCACCGGGCGTACGCGTCCCGCAACCGGAGCGCCGATTGGGAGATGAAGCCGAGTCCCCGCCACTCGAAGTAGGGCCGAAGGTCGAACACTTCGGCCATCGCGGCGAGCGCGGCGCGGTTGCCTTCCCAGGGGACCACCCGCTTGTACTGGTTCTCCACCTCTGCCCGGCCATCGCGCAGCTGGCGGAGCAGCATCACGATCGATTGCAGCAGATCGAGCGGCTCGAATCCCGAGACCACGATCGGCTTCCCCTCGTTCCGGGCGATCCACTCGTAGGGGCGGCAGCCGATGACGGTGGAGACGTGGCCCGGCCCGACGAACCCGTCGAGCCGCATGTCGGGCGAATCCAGAATGGCCCGAATGGCGGGGATGATGGTGACGTGGTTGCAGAAGACCGAGAAGTTCTCGATTCCCTCCGCCTTGGCCCGCATCAAGGTCAACGCGGTCGACGGCGCGGTGGTCTCGAATCCGATGGCGAAGAACATCACGTGGCGATCGGGGTGGGCGCGGGCCAGCTTGAGCGCATCCGTCGGCGAATACACGATCCGGACGTCCAGGCCCTGCGCCTTGTGCTCCAGCGGACTCCCGTGCGCGCCGGGCACCCGCATCATGTCGCCGAAGGCGGCAAAGGTGACTCCTGGTTGTCGGGCGACCCCCAGGCCGTCGTCGATTCGTCCCATCGGCAGGACGCAAACCGGGCATCCCGGTCCGTGGATCAGCTCGATGTTGGAAGGGAGCACGTCCTTGAGGCCGAACCGATAGATCGCGTGGGTGTGGCCGCCGCACACCTCCATCAGGCGATAGTGCCGCGCCGGATCGGCAAGGCGGCGAATCTCTTCTGCAGTCCGTGCGATGACCGCGGGGTCGCGGAATTCGTCTACGTATTTCACGGCTGATCCTTCCCTTCCAGGCCGTAGCCGCGCACCTCCTGCATCGCGGCCTCGTCCTCGCCCAGGATTCTGAGCGTCCGCATCTGCTCGGCCGCCTCGCGCTCGCTGATCCTGCTCATCGCGAAGCCGACGTGGATCAGGACCCAGTCACCGACGACGGGCCTGTCGTCGTCCAGCAGGCCGAGATCGACCCGGCGGCGAACCCCGGTCACCTCTACCGTCGCCAGATGGGGAAATTCCGGAACCAGCTCGACGATCTTGCCGGGTATGGCTAAGCACATGGTTACCTCACCTGCCTATTTACGGGCGATGACGTCGAACGTCAATTTGACCGAGGCTCGGAGGGTGTCGCCATGCGGCAGCACCCGGGCCCTGGGTGCGTCGTACAAGATCTCGGGGAACCGGACTACCTCGAGACTCTCGTCCTGCATGACATGCATGATGTCCCACCGCTCGCGAGGACCGAACTCGTCCGCCAGCTCGATCGAGTCGTGATGGTAAGCTGCATTCCTTGGTCGCGATCTGGTAGCGCAAGGCGGCCTCTCCATTCAGGTGCGGTCGGCGAGGCCGGCGGGCTCCTGCTCCGCCACCAGCCGCGCCACGATGTCGAAGCTCAACTGTAGCTCGTCCTTCACTCTGAGCATCCCGCCGACCGCCGTCACCAGTCGGATCCCGTAGTCAGTCTGCCGCAGCGTCGCCTCGCCCTGGGCGCGGACGGTGTCGCCGGTGAGGAACAGGCGGGCCGAGACCGGCTGCGGCCGGGTCACGCCGTGCAGGGTCAGATCACCCTGGAGGGTGAGCTGCGTCGGGCCGTGGGCGGTGACGCTGCCGGCCGGGCACTCGTAGATGATCTCGGGATGACTGGCGGTGTCCAGGACCTCCTGCCGCGTCCGGCGCTCGATCTCCCGGCGGTCCGCGTCGTTCACCTCGCCGCTTAGAGTGAGCGACTCGGCGTTGACCACCAGCCGCATCGAGGCCGAGGTCAGTTCGTCCGGCACCAGGGTCAGCTCGCCCCGGACATCGCGGGTCACAAAGGTGGGATCGTGTCCGAATACCGATAGCGCGCCGCCGGCAAACGTTCGAACCGACAGGCGGCTGGCCGGAGAGTCGATGCGGTAGTGCACGCGGCGGCTCACATCGCCCGCAGCTTGAAGTACCGCTGCACGTCGGGAACGGCCGTCTGCAGCAATCTGCCGGCGTCGATATTGCCCAGGTATCGCCGGGTCATTGAGCTGGAGAGGATCAAACCGGCTCCGAACAGGATGCAGGCCGCGCCGCCGAACAGCAGCAGGGCGTCCAGATCGTGTGCCTCCCCGTTGTGGCTCGCGGTCGTTCGGATGGCTTCCATGGCAGCAAACCTCCTGTCTCAGTGTAATGGACTCGAGGGGTCACGCGGTGGCGGCGGAGAACCGCGCGATCAGCCCCTCGATCAGGGGAACAGCCTCGTCCACGGCGGCGCGGACCGGATCGCTGAGACCCATGTGGCCCTCCGGCGGCCCCAGCGTCGCCGGCTCGCAGCCCACAACCACGACCTTCCTGAGCTCCGCCCCGAGCGACCGCGCCAGGCGCAGCACATGCAGCGGGTTGAGGTCGTGGGCATCCACCACCGCCGGACCACCGTCTCGCGCGTCCAGGTCGGTGAGATCGGGCTCCAGCACGAATACCGTACCCGGCGGCTCGCCCCGGGGGCAGGCGTCCACCAGGATGGTATAGTCGGCCCCACGGACCAGCGCATACGCCAGGTCGTATCCCCGGATCCCGAAATCCGTGACCGTCACGCCCCCGGGCAAAGAGCGGCCGGCGAGCCGATGGGCCACCTCCACCCCGAACCCATCGTCGCCCAGGAAGACATTGCCGATGCCCGCTACCAGGATGGTCCGTGTGCTCGGAAGCGGGCGCAGCGGAGTGTCCGGGGTGGGGGGCAGCCGCTCCAGCTCCTGGGGCGAGAAGAAGAAGCGGTGGCCGGGCATGCGGAGGAGGCCGAGGTAAGCTCCGGGGTCCTCATCCAGGACCACGGCCACCATGAAGTTTCCCTCCAGATCCTGCTCGATCGATTCGACCTGGGCAGTCCTGCCTTCCAGCGTCAGATCGAACACGTCGCCCCTGGCACGAGGGTGGAGCCGGACCCGTGCGCCCCTCTGCAGCAGCCAGCCGTCGATCCGCAGCTCCTCGACCGAACGATCGGCCTCCAGCAGCCGCCAGTCCTGTTCGTTCACGGCGCCTCCAGCGAGCGAATCTCCCGCAGCACGCCGTGCATCCGCCGGAGATGCTGCTCCTCGAACGCCTCGGTGCGCGCCAGCAGCTCTCGGGCGCGCTCATCCGATTCGGCCATCTCCCGCTTTTCCTCGTCGGTCAGGGTGAGGATCCGGAGCGAGAGCATTTCGTCCATCTCCGTGCCATCGAAGAAGTCGCCGGGGCTTTCGGGGGCGATCCCGGGGAAGTCGGGGACGATGATCGGCGAGGAGAGCACGGTATCGCGGGCGCCGTTCTCACCGGCCAGCACCGGCCAGGTGCCGATGTTCTCGCACGCCGCGGCGGTACCCTTCACCCCTGCAGGCGGGTCGGTCAGGCTGAGGAACTCGCCGCCCGCGGTGCGCAGGATGGTATGGGTCGAGACCAGCGACCGGAGCATGACCTCGTCCCGGCTGGCCATCGCCGTATCGTCCATCGGCGTGAGGTTGCTGATGGCGACCCGTACGCGGTCCACACCTGGTTGCGCCTCCTGCGCTGCCAGCTCCACCCGTCCCGTCAGCCCCATCTGGCGCCCCGGCGCGTCAGCCGCCGGAAACCCGAAACGCAGGGAGCGGGGGGCACCCCGGAGCACGCTGCGCTCGACCCGAAGTGTGACTTCCCGCTCGATCGCCCCGTGCCAGGCGAGTTCACCTGGCTCGGCCGTCCGCTCGAACAGGTGGAGGAAGCGCACCGTGACGTCGAGCTCGGCCTCGGAGCTTCCCTCCACCAGGCACTCGGTCCGCATCTCGCAGGGCTCGCCGCCTCGCAGGGCCTCGCTGTACTCTCGCGGGTAGATCACTCCGAAGTTGAACCGCTGCCGGTTCTTCAGCGCCGAGCGCCGGTAGGGGTAGAGCAGGTAGCCCTCGTACAGCAGCGCGCTCGCCACCCGGTCCACCGACGACCCGCCGCTCATACAGGCGCCTCCTCGTCGGCTGCGGAGAGGAAGCGCTCCACCACTTGCTCCCAGGTGGGAATGCCGTGGCGAACCTTGTACCGATAGAGTCGATCGAAGACGTCCTGCCTGAGCTGGAGCCAGGCCAGGTTCGGGTAATAGACCTCCATCAGGCGGCGCCACGCGGCGACCGGCAGGCGGAAGCGTGCCTCCTTGGACCATGAAATGGGAGCGACCTGGAGAGCATCGCCGTCCTGGTAGAACACACTGCCGCTGAACAGGAAGTTGAGCGGAATCTCGCCCTGTTCGAGGGCATAGAAGTACTTGGTCACCGCCAGGTTGAAATCGTAGGTACAGACGACCGGCAGCTCGGCGACGGTCTCGCCGGCGAACGGTGGCACTACCACCGTGGCATGGGTCCACAACATGGCGCGCAGGGTTTGCCCCCAGCGCTCCGGCTCGCCGAACAAATCGCGCAACCGGGCCTCTTCCTCTGCCTGATACTTGCGCCGGGTGGACTCGATCTGGATCTGGCAACGCAGCACGACATTGTGGATCGCTTCATCCGGCGGGGTATTGGTCACTCGCAGCCGGAAGGTCAGTAGCGGGGCGACCGCGAACGGGGTGGCCTCCGCTCCATCGACCTGGAAGCTCAAGTCAGGCACGGAGCCCTGCCTTGGGCGGCCGCGCGTGCTGCCCGAGCTCTTCGAAGAAGCGATCGATCTCCTCCCAGACTGCCGCTCCGCCGGTAAACCCCTTCCAGTGCATTCGGATGATGCCGACCAGCCGGAAGCATTGGTCGATGGGCACCAGGAAACATGCCGCCGCCCTGTCCGATCCCCGGCGAACCCGATTGACCAGCAGCGCCTGCACGTCGGGCTGGAGGTCGGCAAGCACCGGGTGCTCTCGCTGGATCTCCTCCCAGGTCTCCAGCTCCAGCAACGATTCCGTCGCGCCAGCCGGGCTGGGATAGCAGGCCACCACCCGACCCTGAGGCGTGCTATGATAGAAGAACGCCAGATCGATCGGGAGGCGGAGTGCCTCCCACTGGGCGTCGCTGATGGTGAGCTGGTCCAGCGCCAGCACCTCACGGGGCACCCGCTTGTACCTGGTTCCCTCCTGTGCGCTGAAGAGCACGGCGCAGGCCCCGCAGGCGCAGGCCAGCCGACGCTGGGCCGGATCGATCAGATGGTCGTGCCTGGGTCCAATCTCCAGGCCGCACAGATCGCATCGCTCCACCTCCGGCCGCGCCTTGGCGAACCGCCGCAGGATCTCAAACCCGCCGCCGCGTCCCTGTTCCAGTGAAGCCATGGTCAGGCCGGAACGGCTTCCACCCGGGCCGAGGGCAGGGCCACCTGGGTGCGTCCGTTGCGGGTGAGGATGGGAAATGGATCGAGGTGCAGATCGGGGCGATCGATCGCGCGGCCGGCCTGGACCGTGTCGTACGCCTGGCCGCACGCCGGACAGGTGAGCGAGCGGTCCACCAGCAGGCCTGCCCCGAGATCGGCCTCGCACGACGGGCACCGGGCCCCGTAGGCGTAGAGACTGTCCTCCACCCAACAGAACAAGACTTCGTGTCCGTCGAGGTCCGCCCGGCGGGTGCTGCCCGACGCCGCCAGCCCCAGGTCGGGCACATCGCGCCACCCGGCGTCCGGCGCCGGGCGCACGGTGTCTCGACCCTCCACCACGATGCCGGTCACATCCGGTGCGGCCTCGTGAATGGCCTGTTGGATGGCCAGCTTCAGCGTCACCGAGGACGATGGGCAGCTGTGACAGCTGCCCTGCATCCGGAGCCGCACGGAGCCCGACTCGTCGATGCCGAGCAGCTCGACGTTGCCACCGTGAGACTGGAGATACGGCCTGGTCTTGTCGAGCGCGCTTCGCACCCGGGTTTCCAGATCCTGCGGATGCAGGTCGTAGAGCAGTAACGTGCTCGCCACCAGGTCGTCGCGGGCGAGCTGGTCCACGATGGCCGCACCCGGCTCGCCGTGCCGCCGGATCGTGGCCAGGATACGGTCCAGCGCCGCGCCGTGGAGCTCCATCAGCGTGCGTACCAGCTCCTGTGACGCGGCACGGGCCGCGGGGTCGGTCGCGGTCTCGACCCGCTGGACCAGCTCGTCGATGGCCGCGATCCGACGCTCGAACTCAGATTGCCTGGGCATCGCGCCCTCGCGGCTCAGCCGTGGTTGCCGAAGAACGGAGAGTGATGCGTCTCCAGCACCTTGCCGTTCCCGAGATACATGTGGACTCCGCAGGGGAGGCAGGGATCGAAGCTCCGCACCGCGCGCATGATGTCGATGCCCTTGAAGTTCTCCGGGCCGTTTTCCTCGAAGATCGGCGTGTTCTGCACCGCGTCCTCGTACGGCCCCGGCGTCCCGTAGACGTCGCGCACGCTGCCGTTCCACGGTGTCGGCGGGTACGGGTGGTAGTTCGCGATCTTGCCCTTGCGAATCACGACGTGATGAGACAGCACGCCTCGCACCGCCTCGTGGAAGCCGCAGGCGACCGCCTCATCCGGCACGGTGAAGTCGTTCCACGTCTTGGTCCTGCCCGCGTGCAGCTCGGCCAGGGCCTTCTCGATGAAATGATAGGCGCATGCCGCGGCGTACACCTGGAAATAGGTCCGGGCGCGATCCCGCTCGATGGCATTGCTCCACTGGGGGATCTTCCACTCGAACTCCGCCTCGGGTTTGGTCGCCGTCTTGGGCAGATACATCTTGACGCTGTTGCCCGTCGCCTTGACGTACCCGATGTCCACCAGGCCCGCGAGCGCGGTGGCCCAGAACCGGGCAATGGGTCCGCCGCCGGTGTCGAGCGCCAGGTGGTCCTTCCCGTCGAACCAGCGGGGCGACATGGTCCAGCTGTACGCGGCGTCGAAGTCGCGCTTCTGCGGGCGCGGAATGGTGGTCTGGTTCCACGGATGCCGCTGGTCCACCGGATTGCCGAGGGGGTCGTTCTTGACGAAGGTCTCCTCCTTGGCCCAGTCGTCGTAGTAGGAGTGCCCCAGCAGGATGCGGATTCCGAGGTTGATCTTGACCAAATCGTGGGTGACCAGCTTGCCGTCGACCACGACGCCCGGGGTGACGAACATCGCATCGCCCCACTGGGACATCTTCTGGTAGGTGTAGTCGCACACATCGGGGTTGTTGAACGAGCCCCAGCACCCCAGCAGGGTACGGCGGTAACCCACCTTTTCGTAGCCCGGCAGCGCCTCATACCAGAAGTTGAACAGGTCGTCGTGCAGCGGCAGGCATTTTTTCATGAACTCCGCGTATCGCGCCAGCCGGACCAGGTAGTCGGTGAAGAGCTGCACCGTCGGCACCGTGCCGACGCCGCCCGGATAGAGCGTGGACGGGTGCACGTGGCGCCCTTCCATCAGACAGAACGCCTCCCGGGTGTACCGGCTCACCTGCAGCGTCTCGCGGTAGAACTCCCCGGTAAACGGGTTGAGCGCGGTCATGATGTCGGCGATCGTGCGGTAGCCGTGGTCGGCCGCGTGCGGTGCCGCCGTCTTCTTCGCTTTCTCCCACACGCCCGGATTGGTCGCCCGCACCATCTGCTCGCAGAAGTCCACCCCGACCAGGTTGTCCTGGAAGATGTTGTGGTCGAACATGTACTCCGCGGCCTCGCCCAGGTTCACGATCCATTCACCCAGGTTGGGCGGGCGGACGCCGAAGGCCATGTTCTGCGCGTAGGTGGCACAGGTGGCGTGGTTGTCGCCGCAGATTCCGCAGATCCGGCTGGTGATGAAGTGGGAGTCGCGCGGATCTTTCCCCTTCATGAAGATGCTGTAGCCGCGGAAGATGGACGAGGTACTGTGACACTCGGCCACTTGCTTGTTGTCGAAATCGATCTTGGTGAAGATCCCCAGGCTTCCGACGATCCGGGTGATCGGATCCCAGTTCATCTCCACCAGCTTCCGCTGTTTCGATGCGGTGTCTTTCAGCGGTACTGTTGCGGTGGCCATCGCGATGGCTCCTTGC
Source organism: Gemmatimonadales bacterium (assembly GCA_036556025.1). Taxonomy (GTDB): domain Bacteria; phylum Gemmatimonadota; class Gemmatimonadetes; order Gemmatimonadales; family GWC2-71-9; genus CAVVWJ01. The sequence goes on from DATBKD010000031.1 coordinate 33,808, forward strand.
CTGCCTAGAAGGCCCTGGGGTGATAGCCGGTCGTGAGCTCGGGACGCGGATGGCGCCACTTGGGCTCCTCGTTGACCGTCGAGTTGGTGAACGAGCGGAGCGCTCGGATCGCCCGGCCATACACGCTGACGCTGGCCGTGGAAAGCCGCGCGCCCGGAGGCTCATCCATGAAGGGCATGAACTTGTCCGGGAACCCCGGCATGGTGCATCCGATGCAGATACCGCCGACATTGGGGCAGCCGCCGATGCCGGCCATCCAGCCGCGCTTCGGCACGTTGCAGTTCACCACCGGTCCCCAGCAGCCCAGCTTGACGATGCACTTGGGCGAGCCGTACTCCGACGCGAAGTCGCCCTGCTCGTAATAGCTCCCGCGGTCGCATCCCTCGTGGACTGTCTTCCCGAACAGCCAGGTGGGACGGAGTTGATCGTCGAGGGGGATCATCGGAGCGAGGCCGGCGACCTGATACAGCAGATAGAGGAGGGTCTCCATGAAGTTATCGGGCTGGACTGGACACCCGGGGACGTTCACGATCGGGAGCCCCGCCTTCGACCGCCACTCCCAGCCGAGGTAGTCAGCCAGCCCCATGCAGCCGGTCGGATTGCCCGACATCGCGTGGATGCCGCCGTACGTCGCGCAGGTGCCGGCTCCCACGACGGCCAGCGCCTTGGGCGCGAGCCAGTCGATCCAGGTAGTGGTGGGAATCGGTTGCTGGGTGTCGGGATTGGTTCCCATCGCCGCCCAGTACCCTTCCTTCTTGATCTTCTCGTTCGGGATCGATCCCTCGACCACCAGGACGAAGGGCTCGAGCTTCCCCTCCTTGGCCTGCCACCACGATTTCAGGAAGTCGTCACCCACCTCGACCGCGAGCACCGGGTTGTGCAGGTGCACTTTGGGAAGGCCGGGTATCGCGCCGAGCAGCACATCCTCGATGCTCGGTTGCGAGGCCGCGGTGATGGAGACCGAGTCGCCGTCACATCCCAGCCCCGCGGTGAGCCACAGGATGTGGATGTCAGGGACCGGCGACGGCCGCTGGGTCTTCCGGCCGTAGGGCACTGCGCTGGCAGTCATAGACGGCTCCTTCTGGGCTGCGCTGAGCTCGACCTGATCGAGATCGGTCCATCGATCCGCAGCGATTGACACGCAGGAGACAGCTACTCATGCGCGGCACCGGCTCAGGGGCAGGCCGGAACCGAGCGGGTATGTGTCGCTATGAGTTAGGAGTCAGTGGAAGAAGCCGCAATCGGGCTGGGTCCGTGCTGCTCTGCGGGAAATGTCCTACGTCGAGCGTCGGGGATTCCCCGATGACGATAGCTCATTTTGGCCAGCTACTCGTTCCGCCTCCCCATCCGCCATTCGATCGCCCGCTGAACCAGGTCGCGCGAGCTGTGCAAGGCCAGTTTGTCCTTGATGTGCGCCTGGTACGACTCGACCGTCTTCACGCTGAGCCGGAGCTCGTCGGCGATCTGTCGAGTGCTGAGCCCGGTTCCGATGAGTCGGAACACCTCCAGCTCCCGGTCGCTCAGTCGGCTGATTGGAGCCTCGTTGGCCTCCCGGCCGTGGGATGCAAGCTGACGAAGCATCCGGCTGGCGATCCGGTCGCTGAGATAGACCTCCTGGCGAAGGATCCGCCGTAAAGCGACCAGCACGTTCTCGGTCGCCTCTTGCTTCATGATGTAACCATTGGCGCCGGCGCGGAGCGCCCGCTCGGCGTACATGGTTTCATCGTGCATCGAGAGCACCAGGATGGGCAGCTCGGAGTTGCTCGCGCGGATGGCCTTGAGCAGCTCGATGCCGTCCCGCCCCGGAAGCGAGATGTCGAGCACCAGGACGTCCGGCCGCGAGGCCGCGATCGCCGCGAGGGCCGATTCGGCCTCTTCCGCGGCGCCGCATACGACCAGGTCCGGCTGTTGGTCGATCAGCAACGCCAGCCCCTGCCGCACGATCGGATGGTCGTCCACCACGAAGACCCGATGCTTGTGCACCTGAGCGGGAGCGACATGGGATGATGGCATGATGGGGCCTCTCGTTAGCTCGCCATGGGGAATCGGCAGGACACCACCGTCCCGCGCTCCTTGCCGCGCCGGACCTCCAGGGTGCCGCCGACCATGCTGGCCCGGTGGCTCATGATACGGAGCCCCAGACCGGGTTGCTTGGGCGACGTCTGTGGCAGGCCCATACCATCATCTTCCACAATCAGGCTGCCCATGCCGCTCTCCCGGCGCAGGGAGAGCAGGATGTGGCGCGCGCGTCCGTGCTTGATCGCGTTGTTCACCGCCTCCTGGGCGATGTGGTACAATTGGGTCGCTACGCCCACGTCGTCAATCAGGATCGGGTCCGGGCACTCGAAGCGACACCTGAGGTGAAACAGATCCTCGACTTCGCCGGTCCACTGCCGAAGCGCCGACATGAGGCCGTCCGACGCCGAAAAGACCGGCAGCAGCCCGCGGGCGAGCTCGCGCGTCTTGTGGATCGCCTGGTTCACCAGGTCCACGATCTTGCGTGCGTGCTCGGCTTCCGTTGCCTGCCCATCGGCCAGCTGCTGCGCCAGCACTTTGCTCATGAAGGCGATGCCGGTCAGATGCTGGCCCAGGCCGTCGTGCAGGTCCTGTCCGATCTGCCGCTGTTCCCTCGCGCTGATCTCGATCAGCGCCTTCTCCATCTGCTTCCGCTCGGTAATGTCGATGCCGGTCGTGATGATGTGGCCGGTGCTCGGGCTCGCGCCCGGCAGCACGGTGCTGGACCAGGTGATCCGCCGCCGGGTCCCGTCCCGCGCGATCCAGTCCCCCTCGTACCCCTCCAGCCGCCGGCCCGGCTGCAGCGCCTCGAGGAGCGCACGACACCGCTCCGACTCCTCCGAGCTGGCGAACAGGTCCCAGAAGTGGCGGCCCCAGACTTCCTCGAACCGATAGCCGCTGAGCTGCTCGCAGGCCCGGTTGAAGCGGATGATCTCGCCGGTGGGGCTCAGGACCACGACCAGCGCGTCCACCGTATCGAGCAGCACCGAGAGCAGATTGCGCTCCTGCTCCAGGGCGGTTTCCGCTCGCTTCAGCTCGGTGATATCGAATCCGACACCGTGGATGAACCACGGCTGACCGTTCGCCTCCCGGACGATCTTGGCTTCGCACTGGAACCAGAGAACCCGGCCGTCGCGGGCGATGACCCGGTAGGCCGAGCGCAGCGGGCGCCCGGTCAGAAACATCTCGGCCGCCTCGATGCTCCAGCGCTCCTGATCGTCCGGATGGATGTGGTGGTACCATCGGACCGGGTCCTCCAGCCACTCCGCCTGGGTGAAGCCCATCGCCTCCTCGATGCGCGGGCTCACATAGGCTTCGCTGATCCGCCGGTCGAGGTAGGCCATGAACACCACCGCAGGGAGCTGCTCCACCAGCGCGCGGTACTTGGCTTCGGGGTTGGGGAGCGGCGCATCGTCGGACGGAAGGGGATCGCGGGGCTCAGGGGAGAAAAGTGCGGCCAGATTCTGCAGCACGGCCTCG
>DATBKD010000032.1:0-34129 GCA_036556025.1 Gemmatimonadales bacterium
GGCGACTTCGACGCCCAGCTCCACGTGGGTTCCTTCGTTGTCGTGAGTCAGCACCTTGCCGACGTCGTGGAGCAGCCCGCCCCGTTTGGCCAGGGCGACGTCGAGGTGCAGCTCAGCCGCCATCATCCCGGCGAGCCAGGCGACCTCCTTCGAATGATCGTAAATGTTCTGCCCGTAGGAGGTCCGATACTTCATGCGGCCAACCAGCTTGATCAGCTCAGGGTGGAGGCCGTGAATGCCCGCGTCGTAGGCCGCCTGCTCGCCCAGCTCGGCCAGTTGAGCCTCGAGTTCCTGCTGCACCTTGGCGACGATCTCCTCGATCCTGCCCGGATGGATGCGGCCATCCTGGATGAGGGCCTCCAGGGAGCGGCGCGCCACCTCGCGGCGGATGGGATCGAAGCAGGAGACGATCACGGTGTCGGGGGTGTCGTCGATAATCACGTCCACGCCGGTGGCCGTCTCGAACGCGCGGATGTTGCGTCCCTCCCGGCCGATGATCCGTCCCTTCATCTCGTCGCTGGGCAGGGCAACTGCGGCCACCGTGCTCTCCGCGGTATGCTCCGCGGCCAGCCGCTGGATAGCGATCGAGATGATCCGGCGAGCGTCGCGATCGGCGCTGCGCTTGGCCTGCTCCTTGATGTCCCGGACCAGGGCGGCGGCCTGTCCCCGCGCCTCGTCCTCGACCCGCTGCAGGATCTCACGTCGAGCATCTTCCGCGGTCAGGCCGGCGATGCGCTCCAGCTTCTTGCGCTGTTCCTGAGCCATCCGGTCGGCCTCGCCTTCGCGGGCCCGCAGGCTCAGCTCCCGTTGGGACAGCGCCTCTTCCCGCTTGGCCAGCGCGCGTTCGCGGCCGTCCACCTCCTCGATCTTCCGCTCATGGCCGCGGGTGCGCTCATCAGCCCGGCGCTCCAGCCGCTCCCACTCCTCCCGGCGGCGCTGGATTTCCCGGTCGAGGTCCTCGCGCAGCTTCAGCGTCTCCATCTTGGCGCTGAGGAGAACCTCGGATCGGGCGGCGTCGGCATCGCGGGTCGCGTCCGACCGAATCCGTTCAGCCTCGGTCCGGGCCGCAGTCAGCACACCCCCGGCCGCACGACGCTGAGCTCTGGCGTAGAGAAGGATGAAGACCAGGGCGACCCCAAATCCGGCGGCCACCCCACCAAGCAAGGGGACGACGAGGGTCTGCAGTGTCGGGGACATGCCGTTAAGTGGCGGCAGCGCGGCTCCCCCGTTTGGCGGGGGGGAGAACCCGCGCGAGCTGGTCCGCCATGGAAGAGAGCCTGCCGGCAAGGTCCCGATCACCCCGGCGCGCCTGGAATAGCTCGTCGGTGATGGCGAGCCCTGCGAGGATGGCCGCCTTGTGGGCTTCCACGGTCGGGAGCCCGTCACGCACCCGCTTGAGCGCTGCGTCCAGGTATGCGGCGACCTCGCGGGTGTATTCCGGAGGCAGCTCGGAGCGGACGGTAAACTCTTCACCGCCAATGGTCACCCGAACCGCATTCTTGGCTGTTGTCACGCCGCGTTTCCTCCGCCATGCTGCTCCAGGAAGGAGAGTCGAGCCGCGAGGACCCGCAGTCGCTCCCGGGCGGCGTCGATCCGTTGACGCAGCGCCTGATTCTCGGTTTCCAGCTCCAGCACGCGCTGCCGAGCCTCTTTGACTTGAGGTCCAGCCAGCACCCCGCCACTGGCGCGGGCCTCCTGCAACTCGGCCTCGGCGCGAAGCGTTCGCCGGCGCCAGCCGGCCAGCTCTTCGAACACGTGCTGCAACAACACCTCCAGGTCACCCAGCGCCTTCATGTCTGGGCGCTCATATGCGTATGCCACGGTCATCCTCCGCCACGGTTCCCAGCGTCACGTCGCCCAATCCCCAGCTCGCCCGAGAGAGCGGCGAGGAGGCGGGCCTCGACCTCATCCACTTCGGTGTCGCGCAGAGTGCGGTCCGGCGCCCGAAAGGTCAGCCGGAAAGCGACGCTGCGGGTGCCCGCCGGCAGCTCGGCCCCACGATAGTCGCTCTCGATGTCGGTCCGCTCCAGGAGCGGTGCGCCGACCCGGTGGAGCAGGTTTTCGACCTCCGCCGCCGAGACGCCCTGGGGAAGCAGCAACGCCAGCACCCGCTCGGACGAGGGCGTCGAGGGCAAGGGCGCGAAGCGGTTCGGACGTCGAGGGGTCGGGTCGAGCACCAACTCGAACCCAAAGAGCGGGGCGGCCCAAGGGGGAGCGTCAGCCGCGAGGGGTCCGGCCTCGCCGACCAAGCGGCCGCCGGGGTCTCGGGCAACCCACGCATTCTTCTCAACTTGTAGCACGGCGCCTGGAATCGCCAGTGCAAGAGCCGACTCGAACCTGCCCTTCAGATCCCAGAGATCGAACCGGGCCTCACCGCTTCCCGTCCAGTGCGCCGGCTCGCGCCGGCCGGTGATCACGGCCGCCACCCGAAGCTCTTCGATCGGTCGCTTGCCAGCGGGGGCAGCGGCGAAGGTAGTCCCGATCTCGAACAGACGAACGTCGGAGACGTGGTTGGCCCAGTTGGCCTCGACCAGCCGTACCAGCCCCGGGAGCAGCCGCCGGCGGAGATACCCATTTTCGGCCGAGAGGGGATTGAGCAGGGGAACACTGCCCTCCCCGTCGGGAGGCGCGAGAGGCAGGCTGGCCACTTCATAGAGTCCCTGTTCGACCAGCCCGCGTCTGACGCTGGAGCTCACGCCCTCCACTTCCGCCTCCGTCAGGGTCCCCAGGCGGAACGGGCGCAAGTCCGACGGAAAGTTGTCGTACCCGTGAATCCGCGCGATCTCCTCGATCAGATCGATCTCCCGCACCAGATCGGGGCGCCAACCGGGGACGTCCACGGCGATCCGGCCATCCTGCGGCTTGGAGACCACGATGGCCCCGATCGCCGTGAGATGTTGCTCGATGAGCTGCCAGGACAGCTCGAGACCAAGCACCTGGGCGACACGAGACGGCCTGAGGAAGATCCGTGGCGGGTTGGACGGGGCCGGCCACAGATCGAGCGGCGCATCGGCGAGCTCGCCGCCCGCGGTGGCCAGGATGATCTCGGTGCAGCGGCGCATCGCATCGCCCTGAGCCCACCGATCGATGCCCCGCTCGAAACGGTAGCTCGCCTCGGTGCTCATGCCGAGCGTGCGCCGGGTGCTCCGGATCCGGCTCGGATCCCAGTAGGCGCCTTCCAGCAGGACATCGCGGGTCTGCCGACTCACTTCGGTTGTCGCACCGCCCATCACGCCGGCGAGGCCGATCACCCCTTCCCCGTCGGCGATCGCGATCATCTCGGGGGTGAGCCCACGTTCCACGTCATCCAGCGTCCTCAGGCGCTCGCCGGCGCGGGCGCGACGCACGATCAGCGTCTGGCCACGGAGGAGTCCGGCGTCGTACGCATGCATCGGCTGATTCAGCTCGAACATGACGTAGTTGGTAGCGTCCACCACGTTGTTGATGGAGCGTACGCCGACCGATTCCAGCCGCCGGCGAAGCCACTCGGGGGAGGGGCCCACGGTGGCTCCGCGCACCAGGGCGGCGTGAAACCGGGGACAGGAATCGGGGTCCTGGACGACCAGCCGAATCGATCCCACCGAGCCGCTCTCGCCGGCTCGACGCGCCGGAGGAACATCGACGTGCTCCGCACCCGGGATGGTCGGAAGCCTGAACTGCGTCTGATACGAGGCGGCGAGCTCGCGGGAGATCCCTTTATGACAGAGCAGATCGGGTCGGTTTGGGCCTACGTCCACGACCAAACGGGAGTCGCCGAACGGCAGCGCCTGTAGCAACGGCGTCCCGGGAACGGCATCGGTCTCCAGCTCCAGGATGCCCTCGCTCTCCTCCGAGAGGTTGAGCTCGGCGGGCGAGCAGAGCATGCCATGGCTGGTCACTCCGCCGATAGCGCGCTCACCGATTTCAATCGGGCCCTTCTTGCCACCGGGCAACCTGGTCCCGACTCGGGCAAAGGGATAGAGTTTGCCGGCGGTCACATTGGGCGCGCCGCAGGCGACGGCCTTAGGCTGGCCGGTTCCGTCGTCCACCAGGGTCATGCGGACCTTGGTGAACTTGGGGTTGGGATGGGCCGAGACCTCGAGCACGCGCGCCACCACGATGCTTTCCAAGCCCGGGTTGACGGACTCGACCGCATCCACGGGGGCACCGAGCATGGCTAGGCGCTGACTCACGTCCCCGGGATCGAGCGGGCGGCGGAGGAATGCTTCAAGCCAACGAACGGAGATATTCACAGGGAGTCGTCAGTCTTTGGTTTTGGTTCTGTCTACCGCTCACCCCTCATCATCTCCAGAAACCGCATATCTCCCTCGAGCAGCAATCGAATATCCGGAATCCCATAGCGAAGCATGGTGATCCGGTGCGGCCCCATGCCGAAGGCCCAGCCGGTGTAGCGCTCCGAATCGAGATTGCAGTTCTCCAACACCGCCGGATGGACCATCCCGCATCCCAGAATCTCCATCCACCCCGTGCCCTTGCAGGCAGAGCATCCCGTGCCGCCGCAGAGCTGGCACTCGACGTCCATCTCCGCCGACGGTTCGGTGAAGGGGAAGAACGACGGCCGGAACCGGGTCTTGGTCGTGGGGGAGAAGAACCGGTGGGCAAAGTGGATCAGGGTGGCCTTGAGATCCACAAAGGAAATCCCTTCGTCCACCGCGAGGCCCTCGATCTGGGTAAAGGCGGGCGAGTGGGATGCGTCGAAGGCATCGTTCCGGTAGGACAAACCAGGAATAACCACACGCACCGGTGGAGGGGCCGCCTGCATCGCCCGGATCTGCACGGGAGAGGTATGGGTCCTGAGCAGCAGGCGGCCGCCGGGCTCGCCTTCGACTGGAGGCGCATCGACATACAAGGTGTCGTGCATGTCCATGGCCGGGTGGTTCGGTGGAAAGTTGAGCGCGAGGAAGTTGTACCACTCGGTTTCGACCTCGGGCCCCACCGCCACGGTGAAGCCGATCCCGCGGAAGATGTCGACGACCTCGTCGATCACTTTGGTGACCGGATGCTCGGCGCCGACCCAACGCCGACGACCGGGCATGGTGAGATCGATGCCGGCTTGCGCCCGCTGTCGCCGCTCGAGCTCCAACGCCTCGCGCCGGCCCGTGATCGCCTCTTCGAAGCGCTGCTTGAGCCGGTTGACTTCGGCGCCGTACTGCTTGCGCTGCTCGATGGGGAGGGTCGCGACCGACTTGAGGGCGACGGTCAACACCCCGCCTTTGCGGCCCAGAAGCGCGATCGCCTCGGACTCGAGGTCGGCCGGCGACAGGGTCGGGATCGCCTCGAGACGTGGAAGGAGCGCGTCAAGATCGGGATAGCCGGTGGACACAGACATCGGACTCGCGTGCACGAGGTACCTGAGCGTCAATGGGGCCGCCCGCCGAGCGCGAACGGCCCCATTCGGGCGACAACGTTGGGGGTGCGGGCGCGCTACTGGTTGCTCTTGGCCACCTCGGCGAGTCGGCCGAAGGCATCCTGATCGCGCACCGCGAGATCGGCTAGCACCTTTCGATTGATCTCTACGCCGCCCCGCTTGAGACCCGCGACCAGGCGGCTGTAGCTCAGGCCATGAATCCGGGCGGCGGCGTTGATCCGGGTGATCCACAAGGCACGAAACTCGGCTTTCTTCTTCCGCCGGTCGCGATAGGCATAGCGCATGGCGCGCTCGGCGGTCTCCTTGGCTGCCTTGTAGAGCTTGCTCCGGCCGCCGCGAGCGCCCTTGGCGGCCTGCATGATCTTCTTCTTCCGAGCGTGGTGGGCGACACCGTTTTTTACGCGAGGCATGGGTTCGTCCTTACGCCTGGAGGAGACGGTTCACACGAGGGAAGTCGGCGGAGCTGACCAGATCGCCCTTCTTGAGGCGATTCTTCCGCTTTCGGGTTTTCTTGGTCAGGATGTGCGTGTGGTTGGCATGCCACCGCCTCAACTTCCCTGTCCCAGTCTTCTTGAACCGCTTCATCGCGGCCCGTTTGGTTTTCTGCTTAGGCATTGCTGCTCCATTTGGAAGGACGGTAAAGACGGGAAGGACGGCAACGGTGGAAAGGTCCGCCGCACACCTCCGTCTCTGACAACGCCTCTTCGGTCCTCCTGTCCTTGCCGTCCTGACCGTCTTTACCGCCCTTACCGCCCTTACCGCCCTTACTTGGGCGCTATGACCATCGTCATGTTCCGGCCCTCGAGCTTGGCCTCGGACTCGATCTTGCCCACGTCCGCCAAGGTGGCCGCGACTCGGTCGAGCACCGCCTTCCCCAGCTCCAAGTGGGCGATCTGCCGCCCGCGGAACATCATCGTCACCTTCACCTTGTTGCCATCACCCAGGAACTCGCGCGCGTGCCGGGTCTTGAAGTCGAAGTCGTGATCGTCGATGCCGGGGCGATACTTGACTTCCTTGAGCTGGATGATGTGCTGTTTCTTCTTGGCCGCTCTGGCTGCCTTGGCCTCTTCGAATTTGAATTTCCCATAGTCCATGATCTTGACTACGGGGGGCCGTGCAGTCGGTGCGACTTCGACCAAATCCAAGCCGCGGTCCTGGGCGGCGGCGAGCGCCTCTTCGATCGGCAATACCCCCAACTGCTCTCCGGTGGCGGTGATCACCCGCACCGGGCTGATACGGATCATGCGATTGACGCGGATTCGCTTTTCACGCTCGTTTGTGGACAGTGCGTGTGCCTCCAACCTGACTGGGAAAGAGAACGGGCACCCTACCGAGATCCGGGTGCCCGCGACGCGAAGACGGCACAAGGCCGTCCGATCGGCATCTGAAGCCAGAACCCGGGTGCGCTGCGGCACCGGGCCGGCAGGCGGAGGGTGGGGGACCTGACGTCCCCGCTTGTAACGAGAGGCGGAAAGTAGCCATCTCCCTGGGGGGTGTCAACCGGAAAGCGGCACCGTCGCCCTTCCCGGAGCCTCGACTACATCGCGCAGCACGGTCTCCCTTCCCTCCTGCACCGGGATCCCCCAGGCGACGGTGGGATCGTGCTCGAAGACCAACCGCCAGCCACCCGTGACGGCGTCGGCGAGCAGGCGGCGCTTGCTCTCCAGGGTCCGCAGCGGTTCGAGGTCATAGCCCATGATCCAGGGGAGCGGGAGATGGGCGACGGTGGGTATCAGGTCCGCGAAGAAGACTGCCGTCTCGCCCCGATCCTGGACCAATACCGCCTGATGGAATGGCACGTGTCCCGGCGTGAGTCGCACCGAGATGCCGGGCAACACCTCGGTGTCGCCCTCAAGCAGGCGCCACCGTCTTGCCGCGGTGATGGGCTCGAAATTGTGGGGTAGATAGCTGGCCCGGATGCGCTCGTTGCGTTTCTGGCCCAGCTCCAGGTCGCCTTTCTGCACGACGTAGGTGGCGTTGGGAAAGGTGGGCCGGATGTGGCGCCGAGGATCGTCCTCGAGGTCTGGATCCATCGTGGTGTTGCCGCCGGCATGGTCAAAGTGGAGATGGGTGTTGATCATCCAGCGCACGTCCCGGGGGAGAAAGCCTACCGTGGCCAGCGCGTCCTCCAACTGGGTGGCCCCCTCCAAGCCCTGGTTCTCAACCCCGTAGATGTCGAGGAACTTGGCATCCTCCTTGTTGCCGATACCGTTATCGATGAGTACCAGGCCATCGGGATGCTCCACCAGCAGGCAGCGCAGGGCCAGAGGAATGCGGTTGCGCTCGTCAGGCTGGACCCGCCGCATCCATAGCACCCTGGGCACGACTCCGAACATGGCGCCACCATCCAACCGCTGGGTTCCCCCCTCCAGGGTATGACAGCGAAGGCCGCCCACCTGGAAGGTCCGAGTGAGGCTCACGCGGACTGCTCCCAGGTATCGGCGATGGGCGGAGTCGGCATCGCCCGGCGCCGGCGCCGGGCATGGACGATCCGCCGGGTCTCGATCGCGGTGAGATCCTGGAGAGTGCGAGCGCCGTCTTCGTGCGCCAGGCGCAGGAGTCGGGAGAGCAGGTCCGCGGTGACCCAGGCGTCGCCCAAGGCCCGGTGGCGAGCGGTGTTCTCCAGACCGAAGAAGAGGGTGAGGCTATCCAGTCCGCAGGAACGCACGCCTTGGACCAGCCGGCGCGCCAGCCGAACGGTGCAGAGGCGTGGTCCGTCCAACGCGAGGCCCCGGGACCGCCGCAGCTCCGCGCTCACGAAGGCCCAATCGAAGCGGGCATGGTGCGCGACGAAGATCCTTCCCGCCAGGGCCGCGAGGACCTGATCGGCCACATCGGGGAACGGCGGGGCATTACGCACCATCTCGTCGGTGATGTTGGTGATGGCGCTAATGCCCGGAGGAATCGGCCGGCCCGGATTGACCAGCGATTCGAACGCGACCTCGCGCCGCCCGCCATGGACCAGGACGACGGCGATCTCGGTGATGCGATCGCTCGAGCCGACCCGCACGCCGGTTGTTTCGACATCCACAACCGCGAAGGGGCAGTCATCCAGGAGAGGCGATCCCTGGGCCTCAGGAACCATGCCCCAGCAGCCGTCGGGCAGCCGCCGGACGCGGGGATCGGCGCCCAGCAGCGCCACCGCGATCCGCTCGCACACCAGCTCCGGTGCTCCCGGCAGCCCGACGACCTCCCGGCACAACATCGTCGGAGGCTGCGGTCCCTGCCGGAGAACGCCGAGTACCCGGTCGACCAGCGTGCTCTGGGGGAAGGCCGAGGTGCCGATCACAGGGAGGCCCGTCGCAAGGGGAGTGACATGCACCGCGGGCCGCCACCGCCGCGCGCCAGCTCGGCGCCTTCAACCGTGATGACGGTCCGGTGCTTGGCCTCGGTCCAGTCGTCGAACGCCAGAAAGTTCATGGCCGGCACGACCCGGAAGCCGGCATTCTGCAGCTCGCACAGGGTGGCATCGTTGCGACGATAGCTGATGATGGTTCCCGGCTGCACCGCCAGGAAATTGCAGGCCGAGCTCCACTGCTCCCGCTCCTGCTGGGTACGGTGGTTTCCTCCGGCGAACACCGGCTCCAACGGCAGGCCGATCTCCCGGAGGGCCGTGAAGAAGTCGGGTCGCTCGCGCACCCCGTCTTCCCCCTTTCGCCGGTGCAGGACGGCGAGGCGCTCCGGGCCGACGAAGAACGGGGGATAGACCACGCACAGGCCGTGGTCCACCTGGGTGAAGATCATGTCCAGGTGGATCGCTGTCGGAGCCTTGGGCATGACTACGACCAGCACGTCCGTCGCCAGACCCTGGTCGAATACCGTGTCGCAAAGCTGATCGAGCGCGGCCGGCGAAGTGCGCTCGCTGAACCCGAGCACCAGGGTATCGGGGCGGAGATAATGAACGTCGCCACCCTCCAGGGTGTAGTTGTTGCGCCGTTCTTCGGAGCCGTCGTAGAGGAGGCCCGCATTCTCCATGTCGGGATGGAAGAGAAACAACGCCTTGATCAGCAGTTCTTCGGTCCAGCGCACTCCATGCCGCATCGAGCCCACGACCACGTGGCGCCCGATCACCATGCCGATGTCACGGGGAAAAAAGAGATTGGGCAGTGGAGGGAAGGCAAAGCCCTCTTCGTTCAGCGCCCGAGAAATCGGGCCGCTCTCCTCCACCGTTCCCTCGATCAGCATTTCTACCATCTGCAGCGGCGCCAGGGTTTCCAGCCGTTGGGCGAGGGCATCCGACGGCACCACGTCCATGGTCTTGCTGATCAGGAACTCCCGCGCCTCCGGCTGCCCCAGGATCTCCGCGAGGAGCTCGCGGACCTGTAGCACCCGGGCGAATCGCTTGAGGACCGAGACGAATTGCCGGTGCTCCCGCTGGGCGACCTCGAGGTCGATGATGTCGTCGTAGAGATAGTCTTCGCGGTTCCCCGGCGTGACCGCGCGGAGCTCGGCTCCGGGCGTATGCACCAGCACCGTCTCCAGCGGAGCGATCTCCGACGTGATGTGAACGGCCATGTGGTGAAGGTATGCCGGATGGCGATACGGGGGCTAGTGGGCCGGCGGGAGCGGCGCGAGCGGCGCCTACCGCCCCGCCCCCGGCCCGCGCAGCACCTTGCCCGGCAGCTTGCCCGTCGCCTTCCCATCCGCGATCACCGGAACACCGTTGACCAGTACCCACCGCATGCCCTGTGAAAGCTGATTGGGTTCGGCGAAGGTGGCGCGGTCGCGCACGGTTGCCGGATCGAACACCACCACGTCGGCCCACATGCCGGCCTTGAGCACGCCGCGATCCGCCAGTCGCATCCGTTCCGCTGGCAGGGAGGTGAACTTGCGGATGGCGTCCTCCAGCCGGAGGATTTTCTCCTCTCGAACGTACTTGCGAAGAATTCGAGGAAAAGTGCCGTAGGCCCGGGGATGGGGATGCTCCCGCCCCAACAGGCCCTCCGGCGAGGTACCCTGGGAATCGTTATTGATCGACACCCACGGCTGCTCGAGCGCGTAGACGATGTCCCGCTCGGCCATGCCGAAGACGGCGACGTAGGTGTAGGCCTTGTCCTCCACCAGGAGATCGAACAGCGCGTCGATCGGATCGGTATGGCGCAGCCGAGCGACCTGGGTGAGCGTCTTCCCCTGGTATTTCACCAGCTCCGGATTTTGGACCACGCTGACCAACACGGCATCGGGGCCGGGGATGGCTTGCCACTCGTTGTCCCAGTCGCTCTTCGGATTCAGCATGTCTGCTCGGATACGCCCGCGGGTGGCCGGGTCGCGCAGCCGTTCGACCAACCGGGCTTCACCGCCGTCGTGAGCCCAGGGCGGCGCGAAGGCCGACATCGAGTTGAACCAGGCCGGGTAGGCGTAGGTGTCCGCGGCCAGGTCCACCCCTGACGCCCGAGCCGCCTCGATCTTGGCCACGATCTCCGGCATGCGCCCCCAATTCCGCTTGCCTGAAGCCTTGAGATGCCACACCTCGACGGGGATTCGCGCCTCTCTCCCGATACGGATGGCCTCATCCAGAGCGGGGATGATCTCGTTGCCCTCGGACCGGAGATGGGTCGCATAGACCCCGCCGAAGCGGGAGGCCTCGCCCGCCAGCGCGATCAGCTCCTCGGTCTTGGCATAGGGTGCGGGCGGGTACTGCAACGCGGTAGAGACGCCGACCGCACCTTCCTGCATCGCCTGCCGAACCAGCGCTTTCATGCTGTCGAGCTGAGCGGGACTGGGCGTGAGGTTGCTGTCGCCCAGCACCATTCGGCGGACCTGAGTCGCACCGACGTAGCTGGCGAGATTGATGCCGATGCCCTGACGCTCCAGGCGGACAAAATACTGACCCAGGGTTCTCCAGTCGGGCGTGATCTGGAGATGATCGTAGCTGGCCTTGTCCGAGGCGATGATCGCGTCGTTGAGCGGCGCGACCGAGCCGCCTTCCCCGGTGATCTCGGTGGTGATGCCCTGAAAAATCTTGGAGGGGAGTCGAGGATCGACCAGGATGGTCAGCTCGGACTGACCCAACATGTCGATGAACCCCGGCGCGACGACCATACCGGCGGCATCGATGGTGTCCTTGGCGGCCGGCCCCACCAACCCGCCGAGTGCGGCAATGCGCCCGTCGCGCATGGCGACGTCACCGGAGTACCAGGGGGAGCCGGTGCCGTCGATGATGTGACCGTTCCGGATCAGGAGGTCGAACTGCGGCGTTTGCGCGAGGAGGAGAGTTGGGGCGACAGCCACGATGAGCGAGGAGAAAAGAGATCGCATGAGGGCTCGGGTGTTAGACAGGGCACGAACCGCGGGTTTGTTGACGCGAGCGCCGGCGGCACTGCTCCCAGAACGCACGTCAGGGCACGCCACAACACCACAACGTGGCAGCAGGTCGTCAATCCGGCGGGCACTGCAGTGCGCGGCGGGGGCGGTGTCGCCAGCTCCCGCCGCGAAGCTCCCGCTCCTACCGATTCGCCAGCGCGTAGCTCAAGGTCTCCAGCTCCAGCGCCAGATTCACCGTCTTTACCACCACGTCATCCGGCACCGAGAGCTGTACCGGCGCGAAGTTGAGGATGGCCTTGACGCCGAGCTCGACCAGGCGATCGGTCACCGGTTGCGCGGCATCGGCCGGGGTGACCAGCACCGCCATGTCGATCGGATGCCGCGCCGCTTCCCTTTCCAGCGACGCGATATCGAGCACGGTGAGGCCGTTCCACTGCCGCCCGATCTTGGCAGGATCGCTGTCGAAGATGGCGATGATGTCGAAGCCGCGCTGACGGAAGCCGCGGTACTGCACCAGGGCACTCCCGATCTTCCCTGCCCCGATCATGCCGACGCGGTAGCGCCGCTTGAGCCCGAGAATCTCCCGCAACTGCTCCGCGAGCTCGGGCACGGGGTAACCCAGCCCGCGCTTGCCGAACGATCCGAAAAACGACAGGTCCTTGCGGACCTGCGCCGAGGTCGTACCTCCGCGCGAGGCCAGTGCCCCCGAACTAACCGTCTCCACACCCTGGCCTTCGAATTCCTCGAGGAACCGCAGGTAGAGCGAGAGTCGGCGAACCGTGGATTCGGCGACCTTACGCATACGCGGCATTTTTGTGAAACATTTCACAAACCTACCGCGCCGCCCACCCTCCGTCAACGAGGCCGCGCAACAACCAGGCGAACCGCTCGGGCGCCAGGGTCTCCGGTCGCGCGGTCTCATCCACCTCCAACCGGTGAAGCAGTTCGACCAACGGGCCCGCCTCCCACCCGGTGAGCTCCCGCAGACCCCGAAGCAGCTGTTTGCGGCGAAAGCCGAACAGCCCCACGACCAGACGCCGAAACGCCGGCCGCTCGTCGTCGGTCACCAGTGGGCGCACGAGCGGAGTGAGCCGAAGGACCGCCGAGTCGATCTTTGGAGGAGGACGAAACGCGCCGGACGGGACCGTGAAAAGACGCTCCGGCCGGGCGACCGCCTGCACCCCGATGCTCAGCGCCCCATACGCCGGACTGTTTGGCGCCGCGATGATCCGGTCGGCCACCTCCTTCTGAACCAGAAACACCACGCGTGCGGGTGCCGGGGGCGCGAGCGCCTTATCGACCAGCGGTGAGGTGATGTTGTAGGGAATGTTGCCGGTGAGGAGAAAGTTCGGGCCGGCGACGGCGTGCCAGTCAACGTCGAGCGCATCCGCCTCGATGAGCTCGAGGCGAGGGAATCGCTCCCGCAGAAGCGGTACCAGCTCGCGATCCTTCTCAATCGCGACCAGCCGTCCGGCCCGCGCCTGCAGCACCGCCGTGAGTCCACCGGGTCCTGGTCCGATCTCGAGCACGGTGTCGTGGGCACCAGGGGCGAGCGCATCAGCAATGCGGCCGAGGATTCGGGGATCGGTGAGAAAATGCTGGCCCAGCCGTCGCTTCGCCGGGGGCACCTCAGATCCGGAGCACCAGAAGAGTTCGATCGTCCACCGGGCGCGAGCCGAATGCGTCCGACTCTTCCAGCACGGCCTTCACGATCGCATCCACCGGCTCGCCCCGGCGAGCGCACACCTGCGCCAGGAGCCGCTCTTCCCCGAAGGGCTCACCTTCCTCGTTGCGGGCATCCACCAGCCCGTCGGTCCAGAGGACCAGCAGGTCGCTTCCCACGTTCCAGGGGACCTGCCGGCGCTGAATACTCCCCGGCGTCGCGAGACCCAGCGGCGGTGCGGTCGCGGGCAGCCGCTCAGGTTCACCGAACGGTGGTATCCGGAAGGCGTACGGGTGTCCCGCGCTGGCATAGGCCAGCCTGCCGCCCAAGGGGTCCAGCACGCCGTAGAAGACACTGAAGTACATCTCGGTCCGTCCGAGCTCCGGCGACAGGCTGTCGAGCAGGGCCGAGAGCGTCTCGTCCGGTGTCACCGAGGCAGCGGCGTGAATGCCGGCGGCGGACATGATCAGCGCCATGACCAGCGCGGCCGAGAAGCCGTGGGAGGCGACGTCGCCCAACATGACGCCGACGCGACCTCTCCCCAGGCGCGTGAAGGTGTAGAAGTCGCCGCCCACTGAATCCGCCGGCAGGCACCGGGCGGCGACCTGAGCATCGCCCTGCAACACCGACGGCGAGGGGAGCAGCTTGAGCTGAAGGTCGTGGGCCAGCTCCAGCTCGCGGCGGAGTCGCTGCTGTCGCAGGTCCTTCTCCACCAGCCGGGCGTTCTCCACCGCGGCACCGATCTGATTGGCCACCGCCGCGACCAGCTTGCGATCACTCAGAGTGAACCGGTCGCCGCCGATCCGGTCGGTGAGGTTCATGACGCCGACGCAGCGGAGGGGGGACCCCGGTGCGCCGTAGCAGATCGGCACGCTGAGGAAGGCATTGCCCCGATATCCCCGGCTGTCGCCGCATTCGGGCGCAGCGGATTCGGACGTGATCGGATCGTACGCGACGATCCGCCGCTCCCGGTACACTTGCGCCGCAACGGAGCACTCGTCGTTGACGTCGACCGGCCCCAGGCCTTCGACTCCGAATCCGCGTGCGGCGACGGTCCGGAGAACCCCGGAGCTCTCGTCGAACACCATGATCGAGGCTCGCCGCGCACCGACTACGGTACTCACCTCCCGCACGATAGTCTGGGTCGCTTCCTCCAGTCGCACAGTCTGCCCCAGGATCTCGCTGATGGCGTAGAGCAGATCGATCTCCTCGTAGCGACTGGCCAACTCCTCCGCCAGGAAGGCGCGTTGGCGCTCAGTGTCCAACACCGTCCCGATGAGCGGAATGACACGGTGGGCGGCGGCGCGGAGCTGATCTTCGCTCCCGGCGTAGGTTTCGGCCCAGAAGCCTTCCACTTCACCCAGCGGTTCGAGCCAGGACTCGCCCGAGGGCGTCTGGACCAGACCGGATTTGACAGGAATGGCCGGAGCCCAGCCCGGATCCGGGCCACCGGCGAGCCGGAGGGTGCGCCCGTCGTAGCGCCACAAGCGCACTCGTGTTCCCACGAGGGTGCCCAGGCTGTCGAGCAGGAAATCGAGCCGCCCTAGGGGCGGCGCAGTATCATGCAGATGGAGTTCCCTTGCTCGTTGAATTGGACGGCGTCCACGAGCTTCTTGATGAGATACAGCCCCCGTCCGCCGGCTTCGTCGAGCTGCTCCGGATGGATGGGCTCGGGGATGGCAGACGGGTCGAACCCGGGCCCTTCGTCGGTCACGTACACCCGAATGGCATCGGGGTAGAGCTCAGCCCTGATGTCCACCCACTTGCCCCGGTCCTCGCGATTGCCGCGCACGATCGCGTTGCTGAGCGCCTCGGAGAGGACCACCTTGAGCCGGAAGCGGGTCCGCTCGGCGGTCGGGTGGCCGGCGAGGCAATGCCGGGTGACCAGCTCAACCGCCTCCTCGATGCAGGCGACTTCGCTGGGCAATCGGAGCGTGACCACGGTGGCCGCTCCGCCAGCGTCCAGGTTCGGCGACCGGCGGACACAGAGGCGAAGCGGCGACGTCATACGACGCGGACTTAAAAGCTGGCCAGGGCCTGTTGGGGGGTGTCGGCGATGGCGAAGAGGGTGTCGAGCTTGGTGAGCTCAAACAGGGAACGGAGATCCTCGTTGAGTCCCGAGAGCCTGAGCTCGCCACCCAGCTCCCTGATCCGTTTGGAGATGGAGACCAAAGCGCCCAGTCCCGAGGAGTCGATGTAGCCGGTGCGGGAGAAGTCGATGAGAATGCGCCGCTCGCCCCGATCCATGGCGGACTGGACCAGGTCCTTGAGCTCCTGACGATTCCCCACGATCAGCTGACCTTCGACCTGCACTACCGTCACCCCGCTGGGGTCCTTGGTCTGACTGAATCCCATCGCGTTCTCCGTCAGGTCCTCGAGTCGCACTGCAGCGCCACCATCGCGGCCACCTCGACAATATCATCGGGCGTGGCTCCCCGCGACAGGTCGGCCATGGGCCGTGCCAGACCCTGCAGGATAGGACCGATGGCGACGGCACTGGCGAGACGCTGCACCAGTTTGTAGGCGATGTTGCCCGCATCGAGGTCGGGAAAGACCAGCACGTTGGCCTTGCCTCCCAGAGGCGAGTCGGGCGCCTTGCGGTCTCCCACCTCGGGCACCAGCGCGGCGTCGCCCTGCACCTCCCCGTCGGAAGGAATATTGGGCGCCAAACGGTGAAACTGCGTGGCCGCCTCGCGGACCCGCGCCACCATGGGTCCTTCGGAACTGCCCTTGGTGCTGTATGAGAGAAAGGCCACCCTGGGCGAGTCGCCCACGAGGCGGCTCCGGTCCCGCGCGGCGGCGAGGGCGATGCCCGCGAGCTCCGCGGGGGTCGGCTCGGGAACTACGGCGCAGTCGGTGAAGGTGAGCACCCGATCACCGGGCAGTACCATATAAAAGGAGGAGCTGACCAGATCGACTCCGGCCGCCGTTCCGATGGCCCAAAGGGCGGCCCGGATGACCTCGGCCGTCGAGTGGGTCGCGCCGGCCACGCAGCCATCCGCCTCACCCAGGGCAACCAGCGCGGCGCCGAAGTTGATCGGCATGGCGGCGACATCGAGCGCATGGACGCCGTCCCGGATCCGATCGGGGCGGCGCTCCCGCAGATAGGCAGCCACCCGGCCGAGCCGGCCGTCATCGTTGGGTTGCAGCCCGTTTCCGCCCAGCAGGATGGGCTGGGCCACTGCTTCCGCTCGAAGTCGTTCGGCGGCCTGACGGACGCGGGGATCGTCCCCTTCGCAGAGCACGATCCGAGCCCGCTTGGCCGCCGCCCGCTTGAGGAGCTGCTCCCGGAAGCTCATGGTCGGAAGCGCCGCGCCAGCGCCGCGGCGACCTGAGGATGCACCAGGGCTCCGACATCGCCCCCGAACCGGGCGACTTCACGAACCAGGCTGGAGCTGAGGTAGGTGAGATCCACGGCTGGTACCAGGAAGACGGTCTCCAGGGAGGGGTGGAGCTGCCGATTCATCAGGGCCATCTGGAACTCATACTCGAAATCACTCACCGCGCGAAGACCTCGGACGATGATGGTCGCGCCCACCCGTTTGGCAAACTCGGCCAGCAGACCGTCGAAGGACTGCAGCGAGACTCTAGGCTCGTCCCCGACCGCCGCCTGAAGCATGGCGAGCCGCTCCTCGACGCTGAAGAGGGGCTGCTTGGTCGCATTGGTCGCGACGGCCACGATGACCCGTTCGGCCAACGCCAGGCTACGACGGACCAGGTCCTCGTGGCCCTTCGTCGGTGGATCGAACGAGCCGGGATAGACGGCGATCCGGGTCATGTCGCCTGGCAGAAGGTGAGCGCGATGTCGCCGTAGCGACGGGTGCTGTCTCCCTCCAGCGGTTGTTCGGCCGGGTGCTCGACCGAAAGAATGCGCGCGAAAGGCGTCCGGCGGAAGAGCGCCACCAACCGCGCCGCATCGTCCCGAGCGTAGGGGGGATCGGCCAGGACGACGTCGAACTGGCCAGGGCTGAGCCGCTCGGCGAAGCGGAGAGCGTCGGCCCGGTGGATCCGAGTCCGGTCTCCGACTCCCAGGGCCGCGACGTTGACCTGGAGCGCCTGGAGCGATGCCGGGTTGATCTCCACGAACTCGGCACTCGCCGCCCCGCGCGAGAGGGCCTCGAGACCCAACGCGCCACTCCCGGCATAGAGATCGAGCACCCGCGCGCCATCCAGCTCGGCCCCCAGGATGCTCATCCACGCTTCGCGCACCCGGTCGGCGGTGGGCCGGACCCTTGGATCCTTTGGCGTGATCAACCGTCTCCCACCATAGACTCCGCCGACAATGCGCATCTCCTACCGGGATTCACCAGAGAGGCACAGAGGGCACCGAGGTCTCCGTCGTGGTGCAAGCTCCGACGCCATGGTCACCACGAAGCTGACGAAGGATTCCTGGTGCCATTCGTGGTGAATGCGCCTCTGTGGCGAATTACCCATCAGACGAGAGTCGGCGCGTGGGGCGACAAGGCGCAGAGGCGCGCCTGCAGGGAGACATTGCCATTCCACTCGTTGCACTCGAGCCGGAAGGCCGCGTCGACCGGATCATCGGTCAACCAGGGCACGCGATCGGCCCATTGGAAGCCGATCGCGGTGAGTCGAGCCGTGCCGTCGTCCAGCGTGCCCTTGAGGTGGCCCCGCCCGACCTGTCCCCGGCCGACGAAGCGGACCCCGCGCACGCCGAAGACCGGGCTGGCGTTGCCCGTGCCGCAGGGTTCGAGGTGGCGGCACAGCCGCTCCAGCTCATGGGTCAGCTCCCGCAATCCTACCTCGATGTCGACCCGCTGCTCCGGGCCGAGGTCATCGGGTGTCAGGGACTCGCGGGCGATACCGGCGAAGCGCTCGCGAAAGGCGTCCAGCTTGTCGCGCCGGATGGTGAGACCAGCAGCCATGTGGTGGCCGCCGTACCGCTCCAGCAAGTCACTGCAGGCCAGCAGGGCCGAATGCAGGTTGAAGCGGGAAATGCTGCGACCGGATCCCTTGCCGATGTCACCATCAAAGGCGATCAGGAACGCCGGCCGACCATAGCGCTCCACCACTCGCGAGGCGACGATCCCCACCACGCCGGGGTGCCAGCCCTCGCCCGTAAGGACAAAACTGGCATCCCGCTCGGGATCGCCGCCTTGTTCCACCTGCGTCAACGCTTCGTCGAGGATTCGCTGGTCCAGGGCCTGGCGCTCGAGATTGAGGCCCTCGAGTCGCTGGGCAAGCCCCTGGGCTTCCTCCCAATCATCAGTGAGGAGCAGGCGAAGTCCCTCGGTCGCCTCGCCGATTCGGCCGGCGGCGTTGAGCCGGGGGCCAAGGACAAAGCCGAGATGGCCGGCGCGAAGCTCTCTGCCGCGAAGCCCGGCTGCCTCGACCAGGGCGCGGATGCCGGGCCACCGGCTCTCAGCCAGGAGCCGGAGGCCGTGCTTGACCAGGATCCGGTTCTCCCCTTCCAGCGGGACCACGTCGGCCACCGTAGCCAGCGCGACCAGGTCCAGCAGGTGATAAGGGAAGTTGACCGGGAGTCCGAGAGCGGGAACCAGCGCCTGCACCAGCTTGAAGGCGACCCCCGTGCCGCAAAGCAGGAGGCTGTCCGATGGCTCTGGCTCGTCCGGCTGCTCTCCACACTGCGGATCGACCAGCGCGATGGCTGGGGGCAGCTCACTCCCCGGAAGATGATGATCGGTGATCACTACCCCGATGCCGGCCGCCTGCGCCGACCGAACGGCGTCGACCGCGGTGATCCCGCAATCGCAGGTGATGACGAGCGACGCCCCGGCGGCCTTGGCGGCCTCGAGCCCGGCAAGGCCGAAATCGTAACCGTCGCGCAGGCGATGCGGCAGAAAGGGCTGCACGTCGGCACCAGCCATGCGCAAGGCCCGAGTGAGCAGGGCGGTGGCGCATTGACCATCTACGTCGTAGTCGCCGTGCACCAGGATGGTTCCCCGGGCGCGGACTGTGTCGGCGATGACCTCTACGGCCTGGGCCATGCCCGGAATGGACAGTGGATCGGTGAGATCGGCGAGGGCCGGCCGGAGGTACTTCCGGGCCGCCTCCTCGGTGCCGTGACCCCGCTGGACCAACAGGGCCGACAGCGCGAGCGGGAGATGGAGACGCTCGGCCAGCGCGAGGACCGCCTCCGGGTCGGGCCGAGGGGTGATGACCCAGCGCAAGAGGGGAGCCGGAAAGACCGTCACCACGGAAGGGTATCCTTCAAGTGATGGTTCATGCCGACCCCGCAATCTCCGGCGGGTACAGAATCGCGCCGCAGACTTCGCAGCCGTCGAGCACCTGGCCGCTCTTGATCTGGCTGCGGCGATTGAGCGGCACCGAGGTGTGGCAGGCTCCGCACGACCCATTGACCAGGGGAACCACGACCGCCGTGGATCGGGCCCGTCGCAGACGATCGTACCGGGCGCGGAGCTGACGATCGATCTGAGCGGCGCTCGACTCCCGCTCCCGCACGGCCGCCTCCCGCTCGCCTTCCAGCTCTGCCCGCCTCACCTCCAGCTCGGCCCTTTCGGGGGCCTGACCGGCCTCGACCTCGGCGAGTTTGCGCTGCTCCTCGACGGCCTTGAGCTCCAGCTGGGTGACGGTCTCCGCGCTCCGGATCCAGTCGTTTTCCTCTTTGGCCATGACCGAGCGGGCCAAGTCCAGCTCGGCCATCAGGGTCGAAGCCTCCTTCGGGTTGCGCACGTGCTCCAGTCTCAGCCGGCGCCGCTCCTGCAACACCCGGTAACTCTCGATTTTGGTCTCCTGCTCGTCCCGCCGGCGGGCGCCGTCGGTTGCCGCACGCCGCGCGGCTTCCAGCACTTCCCGGGCGCGTTCAAGCGCTTGGTCCAGGATGGCTATCTCGGATTGGAGTCTCTCGATGCGCTGCTCGATTTCGCCGACGGCGGTGTCCTTGGCCTGCAAGTCGAGCAGCTTCACCAGGTCAGCGTGCATCGAGATCGCCTCGTCGCATCTGTCGTTTGATAAGCTCCTCTGGCGAGAGAGTGGAAATCTCCTGATTCAGGCGCTGCTTCTCCCGGACCAGCGATTCGTAGTCCGTGGGGGATACCCCCTTGCTGCGCCCCGCGAGCGTGGCCCATTCGCGGGCCAGGGGCCGAGCTTGGAGAGTACGCACGCAGTCAACGTAGGTCTGGTCCGGATCGGGACTACCGTATTGGGGTTCATGCTCGTTCAGCAGGGTCCATGCTCTTCGACCCTCTTCGGACAACTGTTCCAAGAATATTTGGGTTCCGGTGGTTTCGGGACTCCTCCGCATTGCCTCGTAGACCTCACGCAGGACGGGAGTCTCGAACCACTCGGGCGGCACCTGTTCGATCGCCCGAGCGAGCCAGTCACCACCCCTGACCAACACCCGAAGGAGCGAGCGCTCCGTCGGGTCCAGACGCGCCCGGGGTGCCGGCCGTCCCGGACCTGCAATGCGACGGCGTAGAGGGGGAACATTCCGCTCCGGTGGAGCCGGCGCCTTGGCGACCACCTGCTGTTGCAGCACGTCGCGGCTCACCCCGCTGCGCTCGCTCACGATCTTGAGGTAAAGATCCCGAGTGATGGGATCCGCCGCCGCGCGGATCGTCGGGAGGAGGCGGTCGAGGGCCGCTCGCTGATGCTCCACACCGTCGAACCACCCCTTGCGCTCGAGCAGTTGGATCTTCCGTTCCAGCACGTCGACGGCGTCGCGCACGATCGGGTCGAGGGCAGCGGCGCCGCCGGAGCGCACCAGGCTATCCGGATCTTCGCCTGCGGGGAGCGTGGCTACCCGAACCCGCACCCCTTGTCGAAGGAGCTCATCTCCCGCTCGAAAGGTGGCTCGGAGACCGGCCCGGTCGCTGTCGTAGAGCAGCGTGGCGGTGGGCGTATAGCGCTTGAGCAGCGCGGCCTGGTCGGCGGTGAGCGCAGTGCCCAGCGGGGCGACCACATGCTCGATCCCGGCCAGGACCAACCGCAGCACGTCGAAGTAGCCCTCCACCAGAATGCAGCTCTCCTCTTTCCGGATGGCGCTCTTGGCCTGGTGCAGATTGTAGAGTTGGCGGCCCTTGTGGAAGATCGGAGTCTCGGGAGAGTTGAGATACTTGGGCTCACCCGGGCCGAGCAGCCGGCCGCCGAATCCGACGACCCGACCTCGAAGATCGTGAATGGGAAACAGCACGCGGCCGCGAAAGCGGGGCGCGATGGAGCCATCATCCCGCTGGGCCGCGAGGCCGGCCTCGAGCAGGAGCGGATCCTCGAGGCCCAGCGCGCTCATGGCCTCGAGAAACCCGCTGCCCCCTGGCGCGAACCCCAATCCATGAAGGGCGGCGGTCTCGACCGGCACGCCCCGACCTTCCAGATATTCCCGGGCCACTCTCGCCTCGGAAAGCTCTAGGAGCTGCCGGGTGAACCAATCGTGAGCGGCCGCGACCGCGCCAAAGAACGGCTCCAGCGGATCGGGCCCGGATCTGCCGGGGCCTTCGGGAATGACGATGCCACAGCGCCGCGCCACATCCCGCACCGCGGTAGGATAGTCCATTCCGAAGCGCTTCATAAGCCAGGAAAAGACATCGCCCGACTCGTGGCAGACGAAGCAGTAGTAGCGACCCTTCTTGGGAATGACCGCGAAGTTTCGATGAGTGCCGCCGTGGAAGGGACAGGGGGCACGGTAGTCCGAACCGGTGCGCTTGAGCTCGACCGATTCACCGATGATGCCCACGATGTCGGCTGTATCTCGGACCTGCTCGATGGTCTCCTCGGGAATCATGCTCACGTGGCGAACTCCACGATGGTCACCCCCGTGCCGCCCTGATTGCGCGGGGCGAACCCGAACCGGAGGACTCGGCGGTCGCCGGCGACGACTCGTCGGACTCGCTCACGGACCACACCGGTGCCCATGCCGTGAATGATGCGCAGGAAAGGCTGCTCCGCCAGCACCGCCGCATCAACCGCGGCGACGGTCGCGGTTTCAGCTTCGTCTCCAGTCATGCCGCGGAGATCGATTTCAAGGGAGGACGGCGAGGAGGGAGAGGACGGAGAGGACGCAGAGGGTCTCTCGTCGCTCGCAGCTCGAGTCGCCTGTCCGGGATCCACAATCATTTTCATGGCGCCGATCGCGACGACCAGTTTGCGGTCCGGGCGAACCTCCAGGACCTGCCCCGAACCGCCGCTCGCGAGCCGGACCCGGTCCCCGACTCCGAGCTCCGTCCCCTGCGTCCTCTGCGTCTGCTCGACCGCCGTTTCCGTCTCCTCCAACGCCCTGCCCGCCTCCCGAATCCCCTCCTCCACCGTCCGCCGCGCCTCTCGAGCCGCCGCCTCGTCCGCAGCGGTCCGCGCGGCACCCAGAGCCTGCTCCACCGTCTGCCTGGCCTCCAGCAGGTAAACCCGCGCCCGCTCGCGACCCGTGCGATCGGCTTCCTTCTCCCGCTTCCTCAGCTCGGTTTCCCGCACGGCCTGGGATTCGCCCTGCACTCGGAGCCGGGCATCGAGTGAATCGAGCTCGATCGCGCGGGTTTCGAGTTTCTCCTGCGCTGCCCGAAGCTCGCGTTCCCGCTCCTCTACCGCCGCGAGGAGAGCATCCAAACTGCGCTCGGCGAGGGGGACCCGCGATTCGGCATCAGCCAGAATCTCGGGGTCCACCCCGAGGCGCCGGGCGATGGCCAGGCCGTATGAGCGACCCGGCACACCCTTGGCAAAGCGATAGGTCGGCGTCAGCGTAGCAGCATCGAACTGCAGCGAGGCGTTGACCACGCCTGGGCTGTGACTGGCCAGATCCTTGAGCGAACCCAGATGGGTAGTGCACAATGTCAGGGTTCCCCGACGAGTCAGTGAGCCCAGCGCCGCGGCGGCGAGCGCGGATCCCTCCGCCGGGTCGGTGCCGCTGCCAACCTCATCCAGGAGCACCAGGGTAGCAGCGTCAGCCTCGTCCAGCACGCGCCGGAGCATCCGGACGTGCGCGCTGAAGGTGGAGAGGCTGGCCGCGATCGACTGCCGGTCTCCGATGTCGGCGTAAAGCCGCTGAAATAGCGGGAGCCGGCTCTCCGCCCCGACCGGGGGAATGATGCCGCTCTGAGCCAACGCTGCCGCCAGCCCGACCGCCTTGAGCAGGACGGTCTTTCCGCCGGTGTTGGGACCGCTGATCAGCAGGGTACGCTCCTCGACCGGAAGCTCCAGATCGAATGGCACGACCGGCTCGCGGGCCGCGAGCAAGAGGGGATGACGTCCGCGGTTGATGACCAGGTGGGCAGGAGCCGGCGACAGGGCCGGAACTTCCCCATCCACGGCAACGGCGTATCGAGCTCGCGCGACCAGATCGTCCACCGCAATGCACATCTCGACCACACCGCGAAGGATCGGAAGCTCCGGGCGCAGCAAATCGGTCAGCTCGCGCATGACCCGGAGGGACTCTCGCTCCTCATCCGCCTCCGCCGCCCGCAAGGCGTTGCCCAACTCGATGGCCTCGGAAGGCTCGATGAAGAGCGTGCCTGCGCTGCCCGATTCATCGTGGATGATTCCTGCCGGGCGGCTGCGGGAGTCGCGGCGGACAGGTATCACGTAGCGCCCACCACGCACGGTCACCGAGGCGTCGGTTGGTGTCGCTCCGTGCTCCAGCCCCCGCAATAGCGACTCCAACTTCCGGAGCAGGCGCTGGCGCGCAGTCTGCACCTCGCGCCGGACCGCAGCCAGCCGAGAACTTGCCGTGTCGAGCAACGCACCGTCCTGATCGACCGAAAGCTCGAGTCGGCGTTCGATGGCCTTGTCCGGTAGCGAACAGGCCAGCTCCGCTGCCCGGGGCGCTGCCTCGGCAATTCGAAGCAGATCGGCCCGGACCTGCCGTGCCGCTTGCAAGACCCGGTGCAGGGCTGCGAGCTCCCCTCCTTCGAGGACGCTTCCTTCGATCCGCAGACGACTGAGGGGGCGACTCACGTCAGGGATAGGCTCGGCCAGGAGCCCGTCGCCCTGGCGGAACAGCGTCGCCACCTCCGCCGCGCGGACGAGCTCGCTGCGAATCCAGCCGAGGTCATCGGACGGCCATCGGCCTCGCACCCGCTCGGCGCCCAGCGAGCCCGCGGCATGGACGGCGACCAGCTGGAGCACCTGTGCGAACTCGATGGTGTCGAGCGCGTCGGCCGTCTGGCCGGGTGGCAAAGGCGACGGGGTGCCGGCCTCGATCGTGGCCGACACCCCGTCGGGAGAGACACGTTCTACCTGCGACATCAGCTCGCCTGCAGCTCCTCGCGTGCGATCTGGTTGATCAGCTTGCCATCTGCCCGCCCCTTGTATCGGGGCAACACCTGCGACATCACCTTGCCGATATCCTTGGCACCGGCACCGATGGCCTCGCGCACCGCCGCTCGAATCTCCGCCGGATCGACCTCCGGAGGAAGGAACTCCTCCAGGACCTTGATCTGCGCCTGTTCGCTGTCGGCCAAGTCCTGCCGGCCGCCGGCCCGGTACTGCTCGATCGCCTCCCGGCGAAGCTTGATGCCCTTCCGCAACACGTCCACCACTTCGTCGTCGCTGGCGGGCCGCCGGAGATCGATCTCGCGATTTCGCAGATTGGCCAGGATAGTGCCCAACACCAGCGTTCGATCCTTGTCCTGCGCCTTGCGGGCCGCGTTCATGGCGGCGCGCAGAGACTCGGCCAGGCTAGGCACGGGGGATACGCGGGCCGCGACGGTTCTTGCGCACGGCGGCGTTCATCTTCCGCTTCCGCTTTTCGCTCGGCTTTTCAAAGTGCCGATGCTTGCGCAGATCCGAGAGGATTCCCGCCTTCTCGCACTTCTTCTTGAACCGCTTGAGCGCCCGCTCAAAGCTCTCGTCATCGTGAATGATGACTTCCGGCATTCGCTGTCTCACCCCTCTCGGCCCGGTCAGGGCATTAATCGAAACCAGCAATGGAATTTACCGGTCGCCGGAGGGTAAGGCAAGCGAAGGTTTTTGGGCATAAGACCGGGCGGAAGCGGCGGAAAACTCAGCTCAAACCCGGTGTCCTATCTGCTTCGCTTCAGGAAAGACCGTGGTTTGCGAACTGACTCAACCTGGCGAGACCTTGATCTTCTCCGACGAAGAGCGGGCCGCCCTCTTCCACCCTCACCCCGGCGGCCATCCCATCTTCCTCCCGCCCAGCAGATGAAAGTGCAGGTGATCCACACTCTGTCGCGCGTCGGGGCCGGTGTTGCTGACGATCCGGTATCCGGTCCGATCGACGCCCAGCTCGGTCGCGAGCTCGGCGGTAAACGTGAGCAGTTTCCCCAGCAGGCGCTCGTCGTCCTCGCCGCGGAACTCCCGTACCGCCGCCAGGTGACGCACCGGGATGACCAGCACGTGGGTAGGGGCCTGGGGATCAATATCCCGAAAGGCCACCGCGTAGTCCGTACGCTTGACCACCTTTGCCGGGATGTCGCCCGCCACGATCTTGCAGAAGAGACAGTCAGCCATGGGCTCCCCGTAGTCTGGCGGTGGCCACTGCAGCCGCGGCCGCGAGCGCCGCGGTCTCGAAGCGCAGGGTATGTGGTCCGAATGATATCGGCCGATAACCGAATTCCATCACCCGGTGCCGCTCAGCGGGTGTGAATCCACCCTCAGGTCCCACCATTACGGTCACCGGTTCCGGGTTGAGTACTGGCGGCGGCGGATCACCGGCGGCGTCCGCCAGCCAATGGGCACCCGTTCCTGTATGTGTCATCAGCTCGGCGAGTCCGGTGCCGGGCTCGATTCTCGGCGCCCAAGCCGCACCGGACTGCTTGATGACCTCGAGTGCCCGACGACGCAGCTTCTCCAGGTGTGCGGAACGGAGCCGACTGCCAACTCCGGTCGTGCGCTCGGTCTCGAGCGGCACGACCGTCGTCACCCCCAGCTCCGCGGCCTTCTCCACCAGCCAATCAAATCGTTCCCGGTCGCCGGCCCCCACCACGAGCGTGAGCTCCGGGGGAGGCGGATGACAGGTCGCGCGGCCGATCTCAACGGACCACTGTTTGCCGTGCTTCACCAGCCTTCCGGATCCGACCAGCCCGAAGCCATCGCGGAGCTCGATCGACTCGCCGTCTTTGGCACGGCGCACCTGCAGGTGGTGCGATTCGTTGTCGTCCAGGATGAGCGTGCTGCCCTGCTCCACGCGGGCACCGGCAGGCACCAAGACCCGATCCGTCATCGTCGCGCAGCTACGCCCCACCATCCCTCGTCCACGGTCTCCGCCACCGCGCGGAGGCCGGCTGCTGTCAACGCCGACCGGAACACCGCTCCTTCGGCCACCTCCATCCCCGAAAAGATGACGATTCCAGTGGGCGAGAGGGCAGAGCCTATCGCGGGGAGCAATTCGACGTTCGCGTTGCGGAGAATATTGGAGAGGATCAGGTCGGCAGGCCCGACCAGGGGGGTGAGGATGGCGGCATCGCCCTCGAGCAGCTCGATCTGGCGGCTGACCTGGTTCCGCTCAACGTTCCGGGCGGCTACCACGTTGGCCTCGGGATCGCACTCGATGCCGATGGCCCGGGCCGCTCCCAGCTTGACGGCAGCGATCGCCAGGATGCCGCTGCCGCTGCCGAGGTCGAGGATAACGTCGCCAGGGCGCACGAACCGCTCGAGCAGAGACAGGGCCGCACGGGTGGACCCGTGTTCCCCACTGCCGAACGCGGTCTCGGGATCGAGCACAACGGTGAACCGGTCGGGAGGCGAGCCCTCGGGAATCCAGGAGGGGACCAGGGTGAGCCGGCCCAACCGGCGAGTGCCCAGCCCTTCGCGCCAGCGAATCGACCAGTCGACCTCTTCCAGCGGCCGCCGGACAGCGGACAATGGCTCGCCGCTCGCCTGCCTCAGCTGGGCCAGCAGCGCATGGGCCGTGGGCTCGTCCGCGGCGAAGGCGACGAGGGTGCCATCGGGCCGCTCCTCAACCGCCAACCCCGTGTGGCTCACCAGCCAGGCGCTCATCCAATCCAATCGTTCGGGGGATGGGCGCAGATCGATGGCCCACCAGGTCATGCGCCGAGCGCTTCCTTCAGTTTCGACCAGAATCCAGGTGAACGCTTGGGAGGCTCGCCCTCCAGTTTGGCCAGCTCCCGGAAGAGTCGCTCCTGTTCTTCGCTGAGCCGTTCCGGCGTCCAGACGTGCAAGCGCACCAGGAGATCGCCCTTGGAACTTTGTCCCAGCACGGGGAGACCCCGGCCCTTGAGGCGGATGACGGTCTCCGGCTGGGTTCCGCCGGGAACCTGGATGGTCTCCTGACCATACGGAGTGGGGACCTCTACCTCGCAGCCCAGGGCGGCCTGCGAGAAGGACACCGGCTGATCGTAGATC
Organism: Gemmatimonadales bacterium; assembly: GCA_036556025.1. Classification (GTDB taxonomy): domain Bacteria; phylum Gemmatimonadota; class Gemmatimonadetes; order Gemmatimonadales; family GWC2-71-9; genus CAVVWJ01. The sequence continues at coordinate 27,546 of DATBKD010000032.1, forward strand.
AGGTCGTCCCCCTGCCGCTCGAACCGGCTATCCTCCTTGATGTCCAACATGACCAGGAGATCGCCGTTGGGCCCATTGCGCGGGCCCGCGGCTCCCTGACCCCTGAGCGTGAGGTAGTTGTTGGACGAGACGCCCGCCGGAATTTCCACCACGATTGTCCGTTCGCCCCGGACCCGACCCTCTCCCCGACAGACCTCGCAGGGTTGCTGCACTAGCTGCCCCTCTCCGGCGCAGGTGGGACAGGGCGAAACCGAGACGAACTGGCCGAACATGCTTCGGGTCGCTCGCCTCACCTCGCCGCTGCCGCCGCAAGTGGAGCAGGTTGTGGGCTTGGTCCCCGGCTTGGCCCCATTCCCGCCGCAGTTACCGCATCGCTCCAGTGTCTTCAGCTTGACCGATTTCTTCACGCCGGTCGCGACGTCGGTCAGCGACAACTTCACGGTCACGCGCACATCCTGTCCTCGCCGGGTATCGGCCCGCTGACGACCGCCGCCGAAGATGGACTCGAACCCGCCCAACCCGCCGAAATCCCGCATGAAGATGTTGAGCGCTTCGCTCAGGTCCACGTGATGGTACCCAAAGCCGCCGCCTGCCCCGACACCGGCTTTGCCGTAGCGGTCGTAGGCCGCGCGCTTTTGCGGATCGCGCAGTACTTCGTACGCCTCGGTGATTTCCTTGAATCGGGCCTCGGCCTCCGGTGCCGAGTTGCGGTCCGGATGGTACTCCATGGCCAGCTTCCGGTAGGCCTTCTTGATCTCGGCCTCGGAGGCGTCGCGCGAGACTCCCAACAGGTCGTAAAACTCGCTCACTCCAGCAATCCTTCCACCAGGCGACTGGTGTGCTCCACCAGTCCAATGATCTTGTCGTAGGGCATCCGTGTCGGACCCATGACCCCGATGACACCCTTGAGATCTCCCACCTGGTAGGAGGAGGTCACCAGGGTAAAGTCGGTCAACCGGGTCTCGGTGTTCTCGGCACCGATGGTGACCGAGAGTCCCCGCCGACGGCGGGCCGCCAGCGCCTCCTTGAGCAGGTCCCGTCCCTCGGTCAGGCGAAGCAAGTCCCGCATCCGAGAGTTGGAGGCGAATTCGGGCTGATCGGCCAACATCTGGGCGCTGCCCAATACCACCGCGTTCTTTTCCAGGTCGAAGATCTCTTCCCGCTCAGCGATGAAAATGTTGAGCAGCTCCGCACTGTGGGAGGGCCCCGCGTCTCGCAGCCGCTCCGTGATACTGGCCCGAATCTCCCGCAGGGTCAGGCCGGCGAGGCGCTCGTTCAGGATGCGGCTGACTTCATAGACGGTGGCAGGTGAGTGCCGGCTGGGGACCTCGACGAAGATGGTCCGAACCACTCCGCTGTGAAGGTTGAACACCAGCAGCAGTCGCTCCACCGAGACCGGCACCAGCTCCAGCCGCTCCAGGATCAACTCGTCAATGGCCGGAGCCACAGCAACCCCAAGCTCCTGGGTAAGCACGCCCAGGACCTGAGCTGCCCGCCGAAGGATTTCTTCCACCGCCGACCGCGAGCCGGAAATCTCCGCCCTGAGGGTATGCTGGGCCTCGTCGGTGGGCGGTGAGAGGCGCATGATCTCGTTCACATAGACCCGGTAGGCCCGGTCCGTAGGAATCCGGCCGGCCGAGGTATGCGGGTGGAAGAGATATCCCTTATCCTCCAACTCGCTCATAGTACTGCGGATCGTCGCAGAGGAGACACCCAGACCGAAGCGGCGGGCAATGGTCTGGCTGCCCGCCGGCTCCGCGGTCTCGATATAGGTCTGCACGACCGCCTCCAGGACTCTGAGTTCCCGTTCGGTCAACTGGTCGGGGATCGGCATAGGATGGGAAATTTATCGGCCTGCGGCATCGATTCAAAGCAGGCAGGCCACGCCGGGTTGACGGTGTCCGATGGATTTCCTACCGTGCACCATCACCGCCGCGGCCCGCGGCGATTGACTCGGGATTTTTGCCTCAGCGGAGGCAGGAGGGGCATATGGCCACACGCACCACGAGCTACAGCCACACGATGGAACGCGCTATCGATAACTGTACCAACTGTCATCGGATCTGCCTGGAGACGGCCGCGAGACACTTTCGAGGGGAGAAGGCGCCCAACATTACAGAGGCTGTTGTCCGCCTGTTGCTGGATTGCGCCGAGATCTGCCGCGTCAGCGCCGACTTCATGATTCGAGGCTCGGAGCTGCATGCCCACACCTGCCAGGCCTGCGCGGCCATCTGCGAGCGCTGCGCCGACGAGTGCGACAAGTTGGGAGAGGAGCCGCACCTGGCGGCGTGCGCGGAAATCTGCCGTCGGTGTGCGGAGTCCTGTCGAGAAATGGCGGGAGTCACGCACTGACAGACGCGACCAGGGCGTCCAGACGGAGCCACCCTTCCGGCGTCAACCTCAGCCGGTCACAGGTGGCTCCGGCCCATCCCGCGGCAATCCATTCCCTCCGAACCTCCGGCAGGACCATAGTAGCCGGAACGCCTTCGCAAGTTCGAAGACCGAGATACAGGTCCTCCAGCCGCACTTGTTCAGCAGTGAGCTGTTCGCGTCCGCCTACCGGGTTCCCGCCTTGGCGTACGACTCGCTCGTAAGCTGTCCACTCTCTCAGATTCCACTGCCGTTCGCTGCCCAATGCGCTGTGGGCCGACGGGCCCAGCCCGATGTACGGCTCCCGTCGCCAGTAGGCGGTGTTGTGCCGGGCCCGGTGCCCCTCCCGCGCCGCATTGGAAACCTCGTAGTGGTCGAAGCCGGCGGCGGTCAGCCTGGCATCGGCCCAGAGAAACTCCTGGGCGTATCGTTCTTCGTCGGCCGGTGTGAGCTCTCCACGCCTTCGCCGATGCTCCAGGACCGTGTGGGCCTCGATGGTAAGGCCATACAGCGAGAGATGGTCCGGCCCCAGCGCGAGCGCCTGCTCGACATCGCCCTTCCAGGAACGCTCCAGGCTGGCTGGAAGCCCGAAGATGAGATCGAGGGACAGATCACTGATTTCGGCAGATCGGATCGCCTCAACCGCGAGAGCGATCTCCTCGACCGAGTGAGTCCGGTGCATCCACCTCAGCACGCCAGGATCAAAGGACTGGGCTCCCAACGAGATCCGATTCACGCCGACGGCTCGCCAAGCCCGAGCTCGTTCCGGGGTCACATCGTCGGGGTTCGCCTCGAGCGTGATTTCTGCGTTCGATTCGAGCGTGCGCTCAGAGGTGATCCCGCACAACAGCCGGTCAAGGGCAGCAGGCTCGAGCCGGGATGGCGTGCCTCCCCCGAGGTAGATGGTTTCCAAGGCGGGAGAAGTCGCCCATGCCTGGTGTGGTTGCCACTGCGTCCATTCCCGGAGGACCGCATCGACGTAGGCCTCGGACGGGGTATCGCGACGCACGGCAATGGCGAAGTCGCAGTAGCTGCACCGCCGGGCGCAGAAGGGGACGTGAAGATAGAGGTGCACGGGAGAAATATGGCGGGGGGCGGCGAGGGAAGCGCGGCGCGGCGGACACACCTCACACCCGTCGAAACCGTCTTCCCGGACTCTGCTCCACCACTCCGGCGACCTCGAGGCCGGAAAGCAACGACAGCACTTCGTTGACCTGGAGCCCAGCCCTGACCACCACATCGTCGAGAGCCAGGGGCTCAGGTCCGAGCACGAGCGCCAGGTCGCGCTCGTCTCCCGTGAGGAAGGCAGGCAGGGGCCTGGGCCCGTCCACCGCGACCGGCGCCATGGTCCGCATACCGTGCTGGAGCTCGGGAAAGTACTGCAGCAGGTCGACCGGTTCGAGCAGGGGCATGGCGCCATCTCGGATGAGACTGTTGGCCCCGACGGAGACCTCGCTGGTGATGGGGCCCGGCACAGCCATGATATCCTTGCCCTGCTCCAGGGCCTTTTCCGCCGTGATCAGCGCACCCGATCCAACGGCAGCCTCAACCACCACCGTCACCCGCGCCAATGCACTGATGAGCCGATTGCGACGGGGAAAGCTTCCCGCCGTTGGTCGTTCGCCCGGTGGGAACTCGGTGAGCAACAGCCCGTCAGCGGCCATCCGTTGGTACAAGGCGCGATTCGCCGCCGGATAGATGACGCCGAGCCCATTGCCAAGCACTCCGATGCTCTTGCCGCCGACATCGAGGGCTGCGCCGTGCGCGACGGCGTCGAGTCCCCTTGCCATGCCGCTTACCACAACCACGCCGGCAGCCGCGGCGAACTCGGCGACCGCCCGGCACACACGGGCTCCGTAGGCCGAGTGGTCGCGGCTCCCGACGATCGCGCAGGCCGGAAGCTTCAGCAGCTCGAGGTCGCCCAGGGCGAACAACAGCGGCGGAGGCTCGTCGATATCGAGGACCTTGCTCGGGTAGGCCGGATCCTCGGGCAGCAGCAGTTGGGCACCCGTCTCTTCGGCGACCCGGATGATCTCGCGCCCCATTTCGAGGGAGGCCGACCGGACAGCCGTGGCGCATGCCTTGGATATCTCGGGAATGGCGCATAAAAACTCGAACGGCGCCGCAATAGCGCCGAGTGGGGTGTGGCAGGCGTTGAGGAGCTGCTTGAGACGCGCAGCTCCGATTCCGGGCACCAGCGCCAGCGCGACGTAGGCCGCGCGGTGGTCGCTCACCTAGACCTCTTCATTCAGTTGCCAATCGTCGGACACTCGGGAGACATCCGCGTTCGTCGGCTCGGCCGCTTTGGCCAGCTCAACGAACTTCCAGAGATGCTCCTTCAGCTCCTCCAGTCCCGTTCCCGCCGCGCTCGAGACCGCCAGCTGGCCGCTCGCCTCGGGTGCGTGAATGACAGGTAGGGCGGCAGCCGGCGGAAGCAGATCGCGCTTGGTCAGCAGAATGACGTGCTCCTTGGCGGCGAGGGTGTCGCTGTACTGCTGGATCTCGTGCCGCAGCCGCTGGTAAGTGGCCAGTGGGTTCGGCGCGTCAAGCGGTATCAGGAAGACCAGCACCCGAGTCCGCTCGACATGCTGCAGGAACCGGAGACCGAGCCCCTTGCCCTGGTGAGCGCCCTCGATGATCCCCGGGATATCGGCCACCACGAAGCTCCGATGTCCGGAAAGGGCAACCACACCGAGGTTGGGTTCGAGGGTCGTAAACGGATAATCGGCGATCTTGGGTCGGGCGGCGGAGATGACGGAGAGGAGGGTGCTCTTTCCCGCGTTGGGCTCTCCCACCAGGCCCACGTCGGCGATGAGCTTGAGGAGCAGCTCGATCTGGCGATCTTGCCCTTCCTCGCCCGGCTCCCATTCTCGAGGGGCCTGGTGGGTTGACGTGGCGAAGCGGGCGTTGCCCCGGCCACCGCGCCCTCCACGAGCCACGAGCAGGGTGTCACCCGGACGGAGGATCTCGCCAATGACTTCGCCGCTGCCGACGTCACGGATCAGTGTGCCGGGGGGCACCGGGAGGTAGACGTCCGGCGCCGAGCCCCCCGTTTGGGTCTTGCCCTTGCCGTGCTCACCTCGTTCCGCCTTCCACACGTTGCGATAGCGGTAATCGAGCAGGGTGGCGAGGTTGCCATCGCCTCGGACCAGGACGCTGCCGCCATGCCCACCGTCACCTCCGTCTGGGCCACCCTTAGGCTTGAACTTGAAGCGGGCGAATGAGCTGGCCCCGGAGCCGCCGGTACCGGCAACCACCCGCACGACCGCGCGATCGATGAACATCAGTTCCCCGGCGACCAGCCCTCGCGGACAGTGCGCCAGAGCTCCTTGACCTTTTTCCACTGGTCGAAGGAGAGCAGCGGGTTGACGATGGAGAGGACCCCTTCGATCTGACCGAAGGTGGCCCCGGCGTTGAGCGCGCCGCGAAGGTGGGAGTGCAGCTGCCTCGGCGCCTCCAGCACTGCCGTTTGTACGACGGTGCAGAGCTCACGCCGCATCAGGTCGAGCGCCGGACGGCCGAGGGTGCGGCCGTATCCCTCGGTGATCATCCAGGAGTCAATCACCGGGTGGAGTGCCCGAACACTGTCGCGCAGCTTGCGGTAGTTCTCGCCATAGATCCTGGCGCACACTTCCTCTCCACGACGGGTCCATTCCTGCGCCTGACCATAATCCATGCCCTCGTCGCCCGCGGGCGATGGGAGGCCGCTGAACTTTCGCCAGACCCCAAACGCGATGAGCGCGCGGGGATATCCGACCATGAGCACGGATTGCAGCAGTAGCTCCTCGACCCAGGCCGGCGGGACCTGCGATGCGCGGAGGGGACCGACACGCTCGCGCAATTCGGGCTCGTACCCCTGGGCGATCGCCGCGGCGAAACGGGCCAGGTCGCGGGTCTGAGGGTCGAGGTTGTCTTGTTTCGCCATCCCATCATACCCCGGTTGAAGGGAGGTCAGGGATCATTCTCCTGCATGAGGGTCGGGAAAACCGCCAGGGGGAAGATAGCGAAGGCAGTGAGAGGTAAGGAGTAAGGAGTAAGGAGTGAGGAGTAAGGAGCGAGGAGTGAGGAGTAAGGAGTGAGGGGTAAGGAGTGAGGAGTGAGGAGTAAGGAGTGAGGAGTAAGGAGTGAGGAAGGTCGAGTAAGGGGTGCGGAATGACTGTCAGACAAGACTGAGCGCTCGAGAAAGATCATCAGGCCTAGGAGTATTTCCTGAT
>DATBKD010000033.1:0-99126 GCA_036556025.1 Gemmatimonadales bacterium
CGGTTCACTTTTCACCCTTCACCTTTCACGTTTCACGCCTCCTTCTCACTTTCTCACTTTCTCACTTCTTGCTTCTCACTGTCGTAATCAGCTGTCCGCACGCCGCGTTGATGTCCAGTCCGCGGCTCCGGCGCACTGTCGCCTCGATCCCCTGATTCCGCAGCCGCTCGGCGAAAGCCCGAATCCGTGCTGGCGGTGTGGCCGTGAGGTCCGGTGCGCCGCCGGGATGCAGCGGAAGCAGGTTCACCAGGGCGCCAAGTCTCCGCGCCAGCCGTGCCAGGCGATCCGCATCGGCCTCGCTGTCGTTGATGCCTCCGATCAGGACGTACTCGAAGGTCACTCGCTTGCGGAATGCCTGGGCCGCCCGGAGCACTGATTCGAGGCCGTACTTCTTCTCGATCGGCATGATCCCGAGCCGCTGAGGAGAGGACGGGGCATGGAGGGAGATCGCCAGGCGGAATTGCTCGGAGCGCTTGGCTAACTCGGCCATGCCGGGAAGAATGCCGACCGTGGAAACGGTGATGTGCCGGGCGCCGATCCCCACCCCATCCTGGCTGTTCAGAATCGTCAGGGCGGTGTTCACCGCCGGCCAATTGAGGAGCGGCTCTCCCATCCCCATGAAGACCACGTTGGTGGGCTTGTCGGCTGGTGCCCTCAGGACGATCTCGCGCACCTGACCGGCGATTTCGAAGGCGCTCAAATTGCGCCGGAACCCCATCCGGCCGGTCGCGCAAAAGGAGCAGCGCAACGGGCAGCCAGCCTGCGACGAGATGCAGAGAGTGCGGCGCCCTCCACTCGGGATGAGGACCGACTCGATCGCCTCGGCATCATCCAGTCTCCAGAGGTACTTGCGGGTTCCGTCGCTGGACTGCTCGACAACGTCCGGGGTAAGGCGCGAGAGCGGGAAGATCTGGTTCAAAGTGGAGCGAAGATTCAGTGGTAGCTCGGTCGCCTCGGACCAGGAGCCTGCCGGAGCGACCCATAGCCGTCGAATGAGCTGGTCGACTCGGTAGCGGGGCAGCCCATTCGCCAAGACCCAGCGCCCCACGACTTCCCGCGCCTCCGATGGTGCGAGATCAAGAAGACCGCCGGCAGGGGTGGTAGATTGCGGCTTGGCGGCTGACGGAGCGCGAGCGGAGTTCGGCCTGCCTGTGGCCGGAAGGTGGCCCTGATGCACCGGCCAAGAATAGCGTCCTGGAGCACCTGTGGGAAGTCACGACATCACCTAACCCCAAGGTGGATTTCGCATTGCCCCACCCTCCGGCGCCGGTTACGTTTGTGCCATGCCCTCCCAGGCGGCGCCGTGCTTCTGACCGAGCTGCTTACGCCGGACCGGGTCGTGCTGCCGCTCACTGCCCGAGACAAGAGCGGCGTCATCGCCGAGCTGACCCGCCGCCTGGTCCTGGAGGCCGGCGGCGGATTCGACGAGGTCTTCGACGCGATCCGGGAGCGCGAGTCGGTGCTGAGCACCGGCATCGGGTTCGGCGTAGCGATCCCCCATGCGCGCTCCGCCACGGTCCGAGATCTGGTTGTGGTGTGTGGCGTCAGCCGGTCTCCAGTTCCCTTCGACGCCATCGACGGCGAGCCGGTCCGCTTGGTATTCCTGATCGTGGGTCCGGAGGCCTCGGCCAGCCTCCACGTCAAAGTCCTGAGTCGTATTGCCCGGTTGGTCCGCCGCGAAGCAGTCCGCCAGCGGTTACTCGAGGCCAACACTTCCGATGAGTTCTATAAAGTCCTCCTCGACGCCGAAGCGCAGTGATTGGCTTCAGGGCCATGCCGCCGCTCATCCTGTGTCGCCCGGCATGAGCGCCACTGCCCTCCGCTCCCACCGCTGTGGCGAGCTGACCCGGGCAGAAGTGGGCCGCCAGGTCCGTCTGGGCGGTTGGGTGCACCGCCGCCGGGATCTGGGAGGATTGGTTTTCATCGACCTGCGCGATCGGGCCGGGCTGGTGCAGCTATCCTGCAACCCGGAGTGGACCCCCGCCGACGTCATGGAGCGGGCTGCCGGCGCCGGTGCCGAGACTGTCGTGCTGGTCACGGGCACCGTGGCGCTGCGGCCGGAACCGTCTCGTGACCTTGAGTTGGTGAGCCGGGAAGTAGAGGTACACGTCACCGGCTTCGAGATCGCGGGCCCGGCGCACACTCCGGCCATTCCCGTCGCCCGGAAAGAGAACGAGGAGCTTCCCGCCGAGGAGCTGCGACTCAAGAACCGGGTTCTGGACCTGCGCCGCCCGGAGCTGCAGGCCAATCTGATACTCCGGCATCGGCTGCTGCAGCAGGCTCGGCGCACGCTCGGCCAGCTCGAGTTCCTGGAGATCGAAACCCCGATCCTGACCAAGCCGACGCCGGAGGGCGCGCGCGACTACCTGGTCCCCAGCCGGGTGCACGTCGGTGAGTTCTACGCCTTGCCCCAGTCTCCTCAGATTTACAAGCAGCTCCTCATGGTGGCGGGGTTCGACCGCTACTTTCAGATCGCCCGATGCTTCCGGGACGAGGATCTCCGGGCGGATCGCCAGCCGGAGTTCACCCAAATCGACCTGGAGGCATCCTTCGTCGCGCAGGAGGATGTGCAGGCTGTCGTGGAGCGGGTGCTGGTGGACCTTTGGGCAGAGGGCGGCATCATTGTGTCGGCGCCGTTCCCCCGAATCACCTACCGGGACGCGTTGGAACAGTATGGGATCGACAAGCCCGATCTGAGATTTCCGCTCGAGATCCGGGACCTCACGCGTTTCGTGGGAGATGGAGTCGCCCCTTTCGTGAGCCAGGCGGTAGGGGCGGGTGGACGGCTGCGCGGTCTGCTCATTCCGGGAGGATCCAGCCTCAGCCGCAAGGACCTCGACGGGCTGGGCGCCGCGGCCAAAGAGGCCAAGGCCGGCGGTCTCATCTGGGCCCGAAGGACCGCGAGCGGTTGGGAGGGGCAGGGGGTCAAAGCCGTGGGGATGGAGGTACTCGACCGGCTTGGCGGCAGCGAGGGAGACCTGCTGCTCGCGTTGGCCGGCGCTGATGCCGTCACCTCCCCCGGACTGCACGCGGTCCGCACAGGCCTCATCCGAATGTCCCGCGTCCCGGCGGCATCAGAGCATGCCTTCTGCTGGATCGTGGACTTCCCGCTCTTCGAGCGCGATCTGGAGACCGGCGACCACGTCCCGGCTCACCATCCGTTTACCGCGCCGCATCCGGAGGATCGCGACAAGCTGGAGACCGATCCGGCGAGCTGCCGGGCGTTACACTACGACGTGGTGTACAACGGGAACGAGCTGGGAAGCGGATCCATTCGCATCACCGATCCGGTTCTCCAGCGGTTGATCTTCAAGCTGTTGGCGATCCCGGAGGCCGAGGTACGTCGGCGCTTCGGATTCCTCCTGGACGGCCTAGCGGCTGGTGCGCCGCCGCACGGTGGCTTTGCTCTGGGCTTCGATCGAATCGCGATGCTGCTGGCTGGTGCGGCATCGCTGCGTGATGTGATTGCCTTTCCCAAGACCACGGCCGCGCGGGCACTGTTCGAAGGTGCGCCTACGGCGGTGGATCCGTCCGATCTCCGCGGGTTGCATTTGGAGGTGAAGAGAGACGGTGAACAGTAAACCGTAAACGGTGAACGGGTGCCCGACCTGTTGGCCGTTTCCCGTTCCCCGTTCATCGCACCCTATGCCCGACGATACTCAGTCGCGACTCTCTGCCGAAGGCGCCGATCCGCTCCTGTTCGCCGGTGTGAACGACGCCAACCTGCACGAGCTGCAGCGAACACTCGGCGTGCGCGTGTCGTACCGCGGAGACGCAGTGACGCTCTCCGGCCCGGCGGAGCAAATCGAACGGGCCACACCCGTGGTTCAAGGCCTCCTCGACCTTGCCCGAATGGGTGAGCCGGTCACGGCCGACGACGTCTTCCGACTTGCCGCCGAAGGCCCCGGTGCCGAGCAGACAGCCCAATCCGTCGATGGCAAGATCGTGCTGCCCGGCCTGCGCCGGGCCATCCTCCCCAAGACCCAGGGACAGCGGGACTACCTCCAGGCGATCACCAATCACGACATCGTGGTGAGCATCGGGCCCGCGGGCACGGGCAAGACCTACCTTGCGGTGGCGAAGGCGGTGGAGGCCCTCGCCCGGAAGCGGGTCAAACGCATCATTCTCGCCAGGCCGGCGGTGGAAGCGGGTGAATCGCTGGGCTTTCTTCCGGGCGACCTGCAGGCCAAGGTGGACCCGTACCTGCGGCCGCTGTACGATGCGTTAGAGGATATGATGCCCCACGACCGGGTGCAGCGGTCCCTGGAGACTCGGACCATCGAAATCGCCCCGCTGGCGTACATGCGGGGGCGAACGCTGGCCGACGCTTTCATCATCCTGGACGAAGCGCAAAACGCGACCGGGGCTCAGATGAAGATGTTTCTGACCCGGCTCGGCGTGAACAGCAGGACCGTCGTCACCGGTGACAAGACGCAGATTGACCTGACCCGGCGGGAGGACTCGGGCCTGGTGCAGATCGAGCGTATTCTCCCCGGCATCGAGGGAATCGCCTTCTGTTACCTCCACGAGACCGATGTGGTGCGCCATCGGCTGGTGCGGGAGATCATCCGAGCCTACGCTGAGGACCAGAGCGGATAATGGCGCCCAAGCTGGTAACCCGGGAGCATGAGCGGTCGCTGGGCGGGACGCTGGCGAGCCGGGTTCGGGCGCACGCCATCCGGTGGGCACCTCTGGTTGCCACAGCGGTAATTTCCTATGCCCTCTTCCCGGCGCCGCTCACGATGGTGGCCCCATTGCCAAGCGTAGGGGAGATCGCCGACCGGACCATCATGGCGCCTTTTCCCTATGAAGTCCGGAAGTCCACTGAAGAAATAGCCCGGGAGGGTGAGTCGCGGGCGCTGACGGCGCAACCGGTGTATCGCTTCAGCGCCACGGCCTACGATTCCGCGCTGGCCGCCGCCCGGGGCTTCTTCGCGGAGCTGGAACGGGCAGCTGGGCAGGGGCCCGAGTTGGTCCAGGCAGTCGCGGCCACGCGGGTCCACCTGGGTCCCGAGGAGACCAGGTACCTGACCGTGCCGGCGCAGCGCCGGGCGATGCAGGAAGTCGTCACTCACTTCCTTGCCGAAGTGCTCTCGCGAGGTGTAGCCGACCCCGGGGTGGTCCGTACGGAGGCCAGCCGGCAGGTGACGTTGCGCCGCGGCGAGGAGGAGCGGTTGGTCCCTCGTGATTCGATCCTGACCTTCGCCGATCTGATGGAGCAGGCCGAGGCGGCGGGGATCGCGATCGCGAGTCCGGACGGCCAGCGAGCGCTTCGGCGACTGGTGAGCGCGTTCTATCGTCCGACGATCGTTCCCGACATTCAGCTCACGACCGCTCGCCGGGAACAACTCCGCGCCGGCGTGGATCCGGTCAAGTACACCGTCCGCTCGGGCGAACGGATCGTGGTCGCCGGTCAGGCGGTTACCGAAGAGGCCCGGGTCAAGCTGGCGGCGCTGCACCAGGAGCTGCGTCGCCGGGGCACCGACGATCTCTGGCTCCGGGGCGCTGCCGGCGCCCTGCTCTACAACACGATCGTGCTGGCCGCCTTCTGGCTGCTGGTGCTGTTTTACCGGCCCGGCGCCTACCGAGGATTGCGGGAGATGGTGTTCTTCGGCGCCCTGTTTACGCTGGTCATGCTCATGGCGGCGGGCATGTCGCATCTCTTCCCGGGGCGCCCCGAACTGGTCCCGATTCCGTTCGCTGCGCTGTTGGTGACGCTGCTGTACGACGGGCGAATAGGCGTATTCGCGGCGCTCACCCTTTCCGTGCTGCTGGACGGACAGTGGGCCCTGAGAGAGAACTTCGTCCTGTTGTTCGGGCTGGCGGGTGGGGTGGCGGCGGCCATCGGCATCCGAGTGGTCCGGCGGCGGCGCCATCTGTACGTGACCATTCTCTTCATGGGGATCGCCGCGATCCTGGCCTCAGTGAGCGTTGGCCTCACCCAGGGGTGGGAGACCGTCACTATTGTCGCCAGCGCGCTGCTCGGCCTGCTCATGGCCCCGGCCAGCGCCTCGCTCGCCATGATCGTCATGCCACTGGCCGAGTCGGCTACCAGGATCACGACCGATCTCACCCTGCTCGAGCTCTCCGACCTGGGACGCCCGCTGCTGCGGCGGCTCGCGCAAGAGGCGCCGGGCACCTGGGCCCATAGTCTGGCCATGGCCAACCTCTGTGAATCCGCCTGCAACATCATCGGCGCGAACGGCCTGCTCGCGCGGGTCGGTTGCTACTATCACGACATCGGCAAGCTGACCAATCCGGGCTTCTTCGTCGAGAATCAGGGCGGCGGAGCCAATCCGCATGATGACCTGAGCCCGATCGAGTCGGCCCGGATCATTCGACGACACGTGCTGGACGGGGTTGCGCTAGCCGAGTCCGCCGGCCTTCCCCAGGTTGTGAAAGCCTTTATCCCAGAACACCATGGAACCGGTGAGATAACCTATTTTCTCAGCCGGGCCAGGCAGCGGGACCCCAACGGGGCGGTCAATCCGGCCGACTACCGTTATCCCGGACCTCGACCGCAGTCCGCCGAGACCGCGGTGGCGATGCTGGCGGATTCCGCCGAAGCTGCCATCCGCGTGATCGAACAGCCCACCGCTGATCGGGTTCGCGAGGCGATCGAGCACCTGGTTCAACAGAAGCTTGCCTCAGGGCAACTCGATGATGCGCCACTCACGCTCAGCGATCTCGACCGCATCAAGCGGGAATTCGGCCGGGTCATGTCCGGCACCTACCACAAGCGCATTGGGTATCCTCGGTCGAGCGGCGGCATCACGCCCGAATTCCAGACCGCCGAGCACCAGTGAGGTCGTGGTGAGCGGGCGAGGGACACCGCTGTCCCCTGCGACCGCACGCCGGATCGTCAAGGCGGTCCTCCGCGGCGAACGGCGGGATGCTCTCATCTCCATCACATTCGTGGGACGGGACGCCATGCGCCGGCTGAACGCGGCGCATAGGGGTCACGATCGCCCGACGGACGTGCTCGCGTTCGCGCTGCCCCAGCCGGGATCGCTCCCGATGGGAGACGTGTACGTGTGCCCCTGGGTCGCCGCCCGGCAGGCACGGGCCCACGGCGTGTCGTTGCGGGAGGAACTGGTTCGCCTGGTCATCCACGGAACGCTGCACGCCCTCGGCCGGGATCACCCCGAGGGGCCCGACCGCATTCGGTCGGCGATGTGGCGGCGCCAGGAGCGCTACGTGGAGGCCCTGACGTGATCGCGATCCTGCAGCTCTTTTTCGCGCCCCTGGTCGCCGCGGGCCTTACCCTGTGGGCTGCGTGGCTCGCGCTCGCCGCCGAATCCGACGCTGATCTGCCGCGCGCGCTCGGTGGGGAGCTTTCGTCGGAGATGGGTGCGGGCACCTTGTCGCGGAACCTGCACGTCGCGCACCTGGCGTTGCTGGTGGTCGCCGGCGCAGCGGCCGGCGCGGCGGTCGCCTGGTGGGCCTGGGCGCCGATGTCGGCCCTGGCTCGGCTACTGCTGGCCGTGGCCCTCGTGTGGGTCGTGGGTGATCTCCTTCCCAGGTTGCTCGCGGTCGTCGCCCCCGAGTTGACTGGCCCCGCTCGCAGGGCTGCCGCCGCCACGCTCGCCCCCTTCCGCCCATTGCTCCGGCTGGCGGCATGGGCCGACGCCCGCGCCCGGGCCCGGTTGCCCACCAACCATGGCCGACACGCCGGGCCGGCAGAGCGGGACATGCTGCTCGGCGTCTTTTCCCTGGCCGACACCACCGTGGCGGAAGTGATGACTCCGCGGATCGATATCGTCGCGGTCGATTCGACCGCTCAGCGCGATGAGGTCATCACCACCCTGCGCAGCTCGGAGCACGCCCGAGTGCTGGTGTACGAAGGGCATCCGGATGCGATCGCCGGTGTGATTTACGCCAAGGACATCCTGGCGGCCAACGCCGACGACAGCGCGCCTTGGCATGCTCTGATCCGGCCGGCCGCGTTTGTCCCCGAAGGCAAAACACTGGACCGGCAGCTGCGCGACTTCCAGCGGGGGCCGAGCCACCTCGCTGTGGTGGTGGACGAATTCGGTGGCACCGCCGGCATCGTCACGCTGGAGGACATCCTGGAGCAGATCGTGGGAGAGATTCAGGATGAGTACGACACCGACGAGGTCGCCCCTATTCAGACTCTGGGTCAAGATCAGCTCCGGGTGGAGGGCGGGGTTGCGCTGTCCGAGCTGGAGGGAGTGCTGGGCCACGGCTTCGACCGGGAGGACGTCAGCACGGTTGGCGGACTGGTGCTGGCGGAGTTTGGCCGGGTCCCTCGCATCGGGGAAACCATCGATCTCCGGGGCTACCGGCTCACGGTCGAGCAGGTGGTTCGTCGCCGAGTCAAGCGAGTCTCGGTCTATCGCCTTCCTGAAGCCGCCTCGGTCGGCGCATCCGAGCGGGCTGGCGCATGATTTGGATCGCGGTCGCGCTCGGGGTCCTGGTCTCCGCCTTCGGTGCGACTGCCGGGGCGGCTCTCATCACGGTCAGTCGGGCCGAGCTCACCCGAGCGGTCGGACGCCGCCTCCGCGGGGCGGTTCCGTCCCTCGCCTGGCTTTCCCAGGTGGACTACTATCTCACGGCCGCCTCGGCCACGACCTCCCTCGGCGTCCTGCTGGTCGGTGCGGCGCTCCCGGGCATGTTGGCGGGATCGGGGGCCCCTCGTCTGGTCGTCATGGTGGCTCTGGTTGCGGTTCCCCTGGTCCTGTTCGGGGCGTACCTGGTTCCCCGATGGTTGACTCAGCCGAGGGCGGAAACCGTCGCGGACAGAGTCATCCCCATTCTGCGCCCCTGGTCCCGCTTGCTGGGGTTGCTCTTGCCGGCCCGGGTCGCGACCCGGCCGACCGATCTCCGCTCGATCTGGCGGGAGGGAGCGGCCGTGGGGCTGCGGGCCGATGACGAGCTGGTGATCGTTGGTGGGGTGATGGCATTCAGTGTTCGCCCGGTGCGCGAGGTGATGACGCCGCGCACCGACATCGTCGCGGTGGACGAGCATGCCGCGCTCGACGACATCCGCATGGTGTTTGCCCAGAGCGGCTACAGCCGGATCCCGGTGTATCGCGAGACCCTGGACGAGATCGTCGGCATGCTCCACGCCTTCGATCTCTTCAAGCTCCAGCCTGGCGATCCGCTTCCGGTCCGTCCGGTCGCGGTGACGCCGGGCAGCCGGAGCTGCGGCGACCTGTTGCTGGACATGCAGCGAGAACGGCGCCATCTCGCCGTGGTGCTGGACGAGTTCGGCGGAACCCTGGGCATCGCGACCTTGGAAGATCTCCTGGAGGAACTGGTCGGTGAGATCTTCGATGAGCACGATGAGGAAGTCCGCCACGCCGCCTCCGGCGGGCCCGCCCTCTTCGAGACCGACGGCAACGTGCCTCCCGAGGCGATCGAGCAGCGCTTCGGCGTTTCCCTTCCTTCGGGCCGTTCCACCACGATCGCGGGCCTGGTCGTGGAGTGGGCCGGCCGTATTCCCAACCCGGGTGAGCGTTTCCTGATTCGAGGACTGGAAATCGACGTCATTCAGGCCTCACCCACCCGTATCGAGCGGCTCATCATTCGATCGGGGACTACCCCAGCCTTATCCCTCACGTCCGTCGGTCCATGAGCTCTTTCACCGACCATATCCAGCGGATGGTGGATCTGGTCCGGCGGGGAGAGCTCAACCTGTTCGTTCGCCGGGCACGCGACTTCGAGCCGGCAGACCTGGCCGACGTGCTCACCGAGCTGGACGAACAGGAGCGGGTCGCCGTCGTCGAAGCCCTCCCACCCGAGGTCTCCAGTCAAGCGCTGGTGGAGATGCCGGAGGAGGCGCACGCCGAGGCAACTCTCGCCGCGCTCGATCCCGGGCGCGCTGCCGAGATCGTCGAGGAGCTCGACGACGACGATGCGGCCGACATCCTGGGCGAACTCGACCGCGACAAGCAGGAGCAAATCCTCAGCGAGGTCGAGGACCGCGCGGACGTCGATCGGCTACTGCGGTATGACGAGGAGACCGCCGGCGGAAGGATGACCACCCACGTGGTGACCGTGCGCGACACGGCCACCGCGGCGGAAGCTTTGGACGAGATCCGACGGCAGGCCGAGGAAGTGGACGACTTCTCTCAGGTCTTTGTGGTCGACCAGGACCGTCGGCTGTTGGGCATTCTGCCGCTCAAGGCACTGGTCATCAGTCGGCCCATCCGGCGGATCAGCGAGTTCATGGAGCCGGCCGACATCTCGGTCCCTCCCGATCTCGATCAGGAGGAAGTGGCCCGGTTGATGGCCCGGTACCATCTCTCCAACGTCCCGGTGGTGGACGGAGCGGGCCGGCTGTTGGGACGAGTAACGGTGGATGACGTCATCCACGTCGTCGAAGCCGAGACCACCGAGGACCTGCTGCAATTCGGGGGGGTGTCCGCCGACGAGGAGCTCGCCGCGCGGTGGACCACGGCCGTGCGAAGCCGGCTGCCCTGGCTCTGCGTCAATCTCCTGACCGCCTTTCTCGCGGGAGGCGTCGTCTACTTCTTTCAGGACACCGTGCGGCGAACCGTGGCGTTGGCTGTCTGGATGCCGGTCATTGCCGGAATGGGAGGCAACGCGGGCACCCAGGCGCTGGCAGTGACTGTCCGGCGGCTCGCGCTCGGGCTCATTCCCACCCACCTCTTCGTCCGGGTAGTGGGCAAGGAAGTTCTGGTCGGCATGGCCAACGGTCTGGCCATCGGGTTGGTCGTTGGGGTGGTGGCCGGCCTCTTGGGTGAGGGCCCCCGGCTCGGGGCGGTCGTGTTCCTCGCCATGACCGGCAACCTGCTGGTGGCGGGTTTCGCGGGTGCCTTCATCCCAGTGGTGCTCGAGCGGCTCCGGGTTGATCCCGCGATTGCTTCGTCGATCTTCGTGACCACCTTCACCGACGTGTGCGGTTTCCTGTTGTTGCTGGGACTCGCGGGCTGGCTGTTGCTCTGAGGCTGCGCTGAGCGCCGTCACCAGAGCTCACTTGTCTCGCGACCGGCTCATCGAAGACCCTCCCCGCACGAGAGGTGATCGTCTCGGGAACGTTCCCACCGATCGAACGGCCGGAGGACCGGGGTGATCGGAGGTCACCGGAGTCCCTCCGAAGCTGGCCTGGTCCAGGAGTGCGGCCGCATAGTGCACCTTCCATCGGTGCAGCGATTCGGTCGAGAGTTCCGCCAGCGTAGCGGACACGGCGCGGGTCGCCCGGATCGCCGCCTCCAGCAGTTCACGATCGGCCTGGTTCAGCGCATGATCCCGCCGCTCGGTCACCGACATCAGCACGACGGTCAGATGATTGTTGATCCGATCGTGCAACATGCCCCGGAGCTCGTCGATGACTTCCTGCCTCACCCGGCGGTAGCGCCGGCGCATGAGCCAGAACACGAAGCCCTGTACGACGCAGGCTCCCAGCGCTGCCCCAGCCAGCTCCTGTTCGTTGGTCCCCAGCTCGAGCGCCAGTGGAAGGGCCAGGGCCACGGCCAGCGCGACCGCCGTAAGCACCAGCTCGAGGTGTTCCGAGACGAAGGAAAGGAAGGCGCCCCTCCGTGAAGAGGGGCGTTGACGGAGGAGTTGCGGGCCGGCTACTCCTCGCGTGGTGGGTGGGGCTTGAGGTTGCAACTCAGCTGGACTTGAGTTTGGCGAGCACGTCATCGCTCAGCCGTCCCGTCACCGGGAGTTTGTTGCTCTTCTGATACGCCTTGAGTGCCTTGCGGGTGTCCGCGTTGAAGACGCCGGTGGTGTCACCCTTGTAGAACCCGGCCTTCTTGAGCCCCTCCTGCGCTTCCTTGATCTGAGCCTTGCTCCACGCCGCATGATGCGCCATGGTCTGTTTGGATGCCGAAGCGGTCGCACCCGCATTGGACTTCATTGTAGAATCGTGTTTGCTCACGCTGGCCTGAGCATGAAGGCCGCCGGCCATCAGGGTGCTCAAGAGCGCAGCCACGGCAAGAGTCAACTTCCCGTTCATACCATCCTCCTTGAAGGGTGCGGCGGCGGTGATGCTTGCCGCGGTGACGCGCGTGTGAAAGGCAATCGACATGCCATGGTGAACGGCGTGGAGAGCGCGACATATGGAAGGGAAGGGCGGCGGCCGGCCGCAGGTCAGCTATTCTGTCGTGCCAATCTGTCCCGACAGGACAGACTGGCACTCATCCGTGACGGCGGGGCAGGCCCCAGCGTTGAATCATCCGGCTCAGCGTGCGGCGTGAGATCCCCAGAATCCGGGCGCTCTCTTCCCGGTTACCTCCGGTCAGGCCGAGGACGCGCAGCACGTGCTCGCGGTCGACCTCTTCGAGCGAGCGCAACGGGCTGGGCTCGGGTGAGGCCGGAGGAGCGCTGGGCCCGACCGGTGACGAGGCTCCCGGCCGGACTTCAGGGGGCAGGTGCTCCGGACCGATCACATCCTGCTCGGCCAGCAGCATGGAGCGCTCCAGCACGTTCTGCAGCTCGCGGATGTTGCCGGGCCAGGAGTAGCCGAGGAGCCGGTATTGCGCGTCGGGATCCACCGCAACCGGGCCACGCCCGTGACGGGCCGCCAGCTCGCGGAGGAAATGGTCGATGAGCAGAGGGATATCCTGCCGGCGTTCGCGCAGTGGTGGGAGCACCAGCGTCACGACATTGAGTCGGTAGTAGAGATCTTCCCGGAAGCGGCCCTGCCTCACCAACTCCGGCAACTCCCGGTGGGTTGCCGCCAACACGCGCACATCCACATGAACCGCTGTCTCGGCGCCGACCGGGACGATCTCATGCTCCTGGAGCACCCGAAGCAGACGGGCCTGCAGCCCCGGCGATATGTCCCCGATCTCGTCGAGGAACAGCGTGCCATGATCGGCCTCGCGAAACAGTCCCGGCCGGGACCCGGCGGCCCCAGTGAAGGCGCCGCGCACGTGTCCGAACAGCTCGCTCTCCAGCAACCCCTCGGCCAAAGCGGAACAGTTGACGGCCACGAAGCGCCGCTCCGCGCGGTCGGAGAAGCGGTGAATGGTGCGCGCCACCAGCTCCTTCCCCGTCCCCGTCTCCCCGACGACCAGTACCGTCGCCTGCGAGGGTGCGACCCGGGCAAGCGTCTTCATCACCTGGATGATCGCGGGGCTGTGCCCCACCAGCGCCGGCTCGACCGATGGCCGGGAGTCCCCGGATTCCAGCCCGCCGGGTGAACCCTGCGATCGGCTGATGCTGACCAGGCGCCGCCGGCCGAGTGCCCGGCCCAGGGTCTCTCGCAGCGCCGCGATATCGTACGGCTTGCTGATGAAGTCATAGGCTCCGGCTCGGATGGCCTCGCCTGCGGCAGTCGCATCTCCGAAAGCGGTGAGGACCAGGACCAGCGCCGCCGGATCCCGTTCGCGCACGATTCGGAGGAGATCCAGGCCACTGGTGCGGGGCATCCGGAGGTCGGTCAGGATGGCGTCGAACGGCCCGGACTCCTCCAGCAGGGCAAGCGCCTCGTCGGCAGAGAGGGTCGGCACCACTTCATACGACTCTCGTTGCAGCACTTCGGCCAGGAGCCGGCAGGCCGCTTCATCGTCGTCGACCAGAAGGAGCCGGGGGTGTGTCGGCGAGGGCAGGGTGTTGGTCACAAGGTCTCCACTCGTGGCAGGGTCAGCCGCCAGCGCACGCCGGAGGGGCTGGGGACACGAACCAGGTCGCCGCCGAGGGTGCGCGCCAGCCGGAGACTTACTGCAAGACCCAAACCGGTTCCCGCCGGTCCCTTCGTGGTCGAGAATGGCCGGAAGAGGTTGGACTCCGCTTCGGCATCGAGGCCCGGCCCCTCGTCCACCACATCGATGTAGGCGTGCCGCTCCGCCCGCCCGGTGAAGACCGTGACCCGCTCCCCCTGCGAGAGTGCCTCCATTGCGTTCTTGAGCAGGTTGAGCAGGATCTGCTCCACCATCGCGGGATCGCAACTGGCCAGGACCGGTGATGGCGAGTGGTCCCCGTTGAGGGGCAGTTCCAGCCGTGCCGTTACCCCCGCGTCGCTGAATGACGGCTCCAGGAATCGGAGCATCCGGCCGGCAATCTCGTTGAGATCTACCTCCTCCATAAAGGGCTTGGGCCAGGCGCCGCGGTTGAGGCCGGCTCGCACGATTCCGGCCACTCGGTCCATCTGAGCCAGCAGCAGGCGGACTCGCTCCACTCCGGCTTGATCCTGCTGGGCCTCGAAGTCGTCCCGCAGCAATTGGAGATGGCCACTGACCGTGTTCAAAGGGGTGCCGATCTCGTGGGCAAAGCTCGCGGCCGTTTCATGCATGAGGGCGGCTCGATCCAGGCCCCGGGCCCGCTCTTCCAGAGTGAGGAGCATGGCCCGAGCCGCGCTCTCCTGTTCCCGGTCCGCCAAGGCCTCGCGCATCCGATTGTATCGCCGGGCCAGCTCCCGGAACTCTGGTGGACCGATCTCCGGAGCCGGGGGAGCTCCCTGGGCACCGCCGTGGGCCGCCGCCATCGCACGGCCGATAGCCCCCAGTGGCTGGCCGACCCAGCGGGCCGTCAGCACCGCGACGCCCAACGAGACCAGAAGGGCCGACATCAGCGCGAGCAGGTAGGCGCGCTGGCGCTCCTGCCGGGCCCAGTCCTGGAGCCTGCGAATGGAGACTCGCACCTCGAGCACCCCATAGGGACGTACCGATCCGAGGGGCAGCAGCACCTGCCAGCCGGGTTGATCGCCATGGAGCAGCCGGACCACTGAGGTCCGCCGGCTCAGAACCTGACGGGCGACATCGGGCACGGGCGACGAATCCGCAAAGCCGCTTCGAGCTGCCAGGACCAGATTCGGTCCCTGCTGGACGTAGACCGCAGCCCGGGACTCGGCAATCCGGTGGCGGGACAGTCCCTCGAGGCCTTGGGCGAGGCTCGCGGGGTTGCCCGTTGGCGCGATCCGGACTAGGAGCGAAGCCAAGGTATTGGCCAACGCCACCGATTCCAGGCGGAAATCTTCCAGCCTGGTGCGAGCCGACCAAGAGAGGGCGATCTCGGTCGCGCCGAGCACCAGAAGCACCGCCATGATGGCCGTGAGAAAGGCCAGCCGGCGCGCCAGGCCCAGAGGCGGGTGATGCAGCTCGGGGCCCACCCTTGGCGTCAAGCTGGCGCCCGATTTCCTCTCCGCGGCGGTCCGGCTCCGCCGCGGCAGTCGCGTGGTGATGGTCACACCGGCTCGGTTGCCCCGGCCCGAAGCAGTTCCCTCAGGCCGTGTCGCCCCAGCAGCAGCAGGCCGACTGCCAGGACCGGAAATACCTGCACCGCCTGAAGCGCGAGACCGGCAGCCACCACCTGGCTGCCTGGGAGGTGGAGTGGACGAAGCGCTAGCGCAACCGCTCCCTGCAGCACGCCAACATTACCGGGGGTAAGCCGCAACAATCCTCCGACGTTCGACAGGACCACTGCCGTCACCGAGTGCCCCGGATTGAGGGGCACTCCGGTGGCGGCAATCGCCCAATGATACCCCGCCCACTGCAACAGCCATGCGATCCCCGCAATCAGGATCGGGACCATCAGGCTGGTGAGCGGCAGGCCCGGCCGACTGTCGGGGGCCTGGCCCGCGGCCCCGACCAGTCGGGAGCGCCAGACAATCAGGACCGATCCGGCCGCGAGAGCCGCCCCGGCGGCACCCAGGTACCAGCCGGGGCGGGCAAACCCGCCAACCGCCAGCGTTACAAGGAGAATGCCCAGAGCAGCCGCCTCGACGAAACGGCTCGCGAGAATGGATCGGGCGGCGGTCATCGCCGGTACCCCATCGTAGCTCGCGACCAGGTGCATCCGTGCGGCTTCGCCGCTCACGGCGACGCTGACCGTATTGACCGCCGCTCCCGCGTAGGTGGCCGCCAGCGTGCTGCGAAGCCGTACCGGCGCAATGCCCAGAAGCAGCAGATGCCAGGCGGCTCCCTTGGCGGCGAACGACAGCAAGTTGGCAATACCCGCGAGACCCAGAAGACTCCAGTTCGCCTGCAGGATCGTTCCCCAGGTGTCCTGCCATGGAAAACTGGAGGCGAATCGCGCACCAAACGCAAGCACCACGATCGCGAGGATCCACACCCACCACCGACGCATTATCTCCAACACACGTCTCCCCGGAGGAGATGGCCTGTCCCCAAAGATGGGGGTGAGGACATACCTTTCGCACGCTTCCCGTCCGCCCTAGGCGCCATTCTGTCTTGTGCGCTGGTACGGCCGGGTCAATCTGTCGCACGCCCCCTGCCTCCCACCGATTCGCACGGGAGCCGCACTGTGCTGGTGCCGAAGCTGTTCACTACGCTCAAGACCTACACCCGGGCCCAATTCCTCGCCGATCTCACCGCCGGCATCATCGTGGGCATCGTGGCGCTGCCATTGGCTATCGCCTTTGCCATCGCCAGCGGCGTAACTCCGGAGAAGGGCCTTTACACCGCTGTCATCGCCGGGTTCCTCATCTCGGCGCTGGGTGGCTCTCGGGTACAGATCGGCGGCCCGACCGGAGCATTCGTCGTGATCGTCTATGGAATCGTGCAGCAGTACGGCATCGATGGCCTCACCGTCGCGACCCTGATGGCCGGCGTGATCCTCATTGGGTTTGGGGTGGCCAAGCTGGGCACGGCGATCAAATTCATTCCCTTTCCGGTGGTCACCGGATTCACAGCGGCGATCGGCGCCATCATCGTCGTCCAGCAGCTCCGCGACGCCCTGGGCCTCCGACTGGCGAAGGCGCCCGCCGAGGTGCTCGAGCGCCTGAGCGCGTATGCCGAGCGAATCGAGACGGTCAACCCCTATGCTGTCGGGGTGACGGTGGCAACCCTCCTCATCGTGCTGTACTGGCCCCGGATCAGCCGGACCGTCCCGGCGCCCTTTGTGGCCCTGATCGCGACCACTCTCGCGGTCCAGGTGCTTGCCTTACCGGTCGAGACGATCGGCAGTCGGTTTGGTCAGATCTCCGCTGGCCTGCCGCATCCCCACATCCCAATGATCGCGCTCGCCGACCTGCGAAGGCTGGTTGCACCGGCGTTCACCATTGCAGCGCTGGGCGCGATCGAGTCCCTGCTTTCGGCGGTGGTGGCCGACGGCATGATCGGCGGCCGCCATCGCTCCAACATGGAGCTGGTCGCCCAGGGCGTAGCCAACATTGCCTCACCGCTATTCGGCGGCATTCCGGCCACCGGAGCGATTGCCCGGACCGCCACCAACATCAAGAGCGGCGGCCGGACCCCGGTCGCGGGGTTGGTGCACGCGCTCACGCTCCTCCTCATCACGCTCTTCTTTGGTCGTTGGGCGGCGCTCATTCCGCTGGCGACGTTGGCGGCGATTGTCTTGGTCGTGGCCTACCGGCTGAGCGAGTGGCGGGTGTTCGGGATGGAGCTCCGCGCGCCCAAGAGCGATGCCATCGTCATGGTGACCACCTTCTTGCTCACGGTATTGGTCGACCTTACCACCGCGATCAGCGTGGGGATGGTCCTTGCCGCCTTCCTCTTCATGAAACGGATGGCCGAGGTGACCAACGTCACCATGGTCACACGCGAGTTCGAGGAGCCGGCGTTGGTGAAGGGCGATGATGCCGGTGCGATCTTCCGGCGCACCATTCCACCGGGGGTGGAAGTCTACGAGATCAACGGCCCCTTCTTCTTCGGCGCGGCGGAGAAGTTCAAGGACACCCTCTCGCAGGTGTCCAAGAAGCCTCGCGTCCTCATTATCCGGATGCGGAACGTGCCGGCCATCGATTCCACCGCGATCCACGCGCTCCGCGACCTGACTCGTCGTACTCGGCGGGATGGAACCCGGGTTTTGTTGTCGGACGTGCACTCCCAGCCGCTGGTGGCCCTCGAACGGTCCGAGCTGCTGGACGAAATCGGCGAAGATCAGGTCTTCGGGAACGTGGACGACGCCCTCCAGGCCGCGCGGGCCCATCTTGGACTCGGCGTGGATGTCAAGCAATCCGTCGTCGCGCCAACGGTTGCAGCGGGAGAGCGTCCGGCATCGCGTGACACACCATGAACCTATCGGTAATCCGCTTGCCTCCACCCCAGCCCCTGGCGACCTTTCAGCATGGATCCGGACATCCTGCTCGCGGAGCTGCTGGCCGGAAAGACGGCCGCGCTGGCGCGTGGGATCTCAGTCGTTGAAAATGCGCGTCCTGGGTTTGAACGGCTGCTGGCTGGGGTGCATCCCTCGCTCGGCCGGGCTCGGCGCATCGGCATCACGGGGCCTCCGGGGGCCGGCAAGTCCACGCTGGTGGAACGCCTGATCGGCGGGTACCGGGGGCAGAACCTTCGAGTCGGGGTAGTCGCCGTAGATCCCACCAGTCCATTCACCGGCGGCGCCTTGTTGGGCGACCGCATCCGAATGGAATCCGTCGCGCTCGACGAGGGCGTGTACATCCGCTCGATGGCCAGCCGCGGATCTCTCGGCGGTCTCGCCACCACCACCCGCGAAGTATGTGATCTCCTCGATGCTGCCGGCTTCGACCGCATTCTGGTCGAAACCGTCGGAGTGGGGCAGTCCGAACTCGACATCAGCCGCATGGCCGACTGCACCGTACTCATGCTGGTGCCGGAATCGGGCGATGGCATTCAGACGCTGAAGTCAGGGGTTATGGAAGCGGCCGATATCTTTGTGGTCAACAAGTCCGATCGCCCAGGCGCAGACAAGTTGCGCCAGGAGATCGAAGTGACCCTGGGCATCCGCCGGGGCAACGCGTTCCGCCACGTTCCGGCACACCACGGCTTGCGGGGTAGTCCGAGTCCTGGCTCGGGTCGAGCCGTAGACAGCACCGAGGATGCGAAGTGGCGCCATCCCGTGATTCTCACGGTGGCAGCGAAGGGTGAGGGAGTGGCTGATTTGCTGGCTGCGCTTGACCGGCATCACGAGTGGCTTGCTCGAAGCGGTGAGCTGGCGCAGCGTCGCCGCCGCCGTCTGTTCGAACGCACCAGAGAGGTGGTTGACCGGGCAGTGCGGCGGTGGACTTGGGAGGAGACCCGGGCCGAGCAACTCATCGCCGAGCGAATGGACGAGGTGATGCAGGGCCGGTTGAGTCCCTACGACTTGGCAGGAGAGGTCCTCGACGGGCTCAAGCAAGGTGCGCGGACATGACGACCTGGGAAGCCGGAGTGAATTCCGACCTGGCGGCTCGGCTGGCACAGCAGGAACAGGAGATTGAGCGGCTGCGGGCTCAGGTGGCGGCCTGGCGAGCCCTCGCCAGCAAGCTCCCGGTCCGGGAGGACGCCAGCTTTATCACGGTCTCGGGGCGATCGGTCGAGCCGGTGTACACTCCGCTGGACCTTCCCATCGATCTCATTTCGGCGTCCGGGCTCCCGGGCGAGTATCCCTTCACCCGGGGTATCCACCCCACCATGTATCGGGGCAGGCTCTGGACCATGCGGCAGTTCGCCGGGTTCGGAACCGCCGAAGACACCAACGCTCGCTACAAGTTCCTTCTGGAACGAGGGCAGACCGGACTCTCGGTGGCCTTCGATTTTCCCACCTTGATGGGTTACGACTCGGACCATCCTCGAGCGGAAGGAGAGGTCGGCAAGTGCGGGGTGGCGGTTTCCAGTCTGGCCGATATGGAGACCCTGTTCGCCGGCATCCCGCTGGACCAGGTGTCCACCTCGATGACCATCAATGGCCCCGCCGCGATGTTGTTTTGCTTCTACGTCGCGGCGGCCGAGCGGCAGGGCGTGCCCATCGAGCAGCTCCAGGGGACCATCCAGAATGACATCCTCAAGGAGTACATGGCCCAGCACGCCTGGATTTTTCCGGCGGAGCCTGCCCTCAAGATCATTGTGGATCTGTTCGCCTGGGCTGCCGAGCACACCCCGCGGTGGAACACTATCTCGATCTCCGGCTACCATATTCGCGAGGCCGGTGCCACCGCCGCGCAGGAGCTGGCGTTCACTCTGGCAAACGGGTT
The DNA here is from genome assembly GCA_036556025.1 of Gemmatimonadales bacterium. Taxonomy (GTDB): domain Bacteria; phylum Gemmatimonadota; class Gemmatimonadetes; order Gemmatimonadales; family GWC2-71-9; genus CAVVWJ01. Next base: position 19,847 of record DATBKD010000033.1, read on the forward strand.
CTGCTACGTCGAGCACGGCCTGGCGCGCGGGCTCGACGTGGATCGATTTGCGCCTAGGCTTTCCTTCTTCTGGGACGTGCACAACGACTTCTTGGAGGAGATCGCCAAGCTGCGCGCTGCCCGCCGCATCTGGGCTCGTCACATGCGCGAGCGCTACGGGGCCAAGGACCCGCGCAGCTGGAAGATGCGTTTCCATTGTCAGACCGCTGGGGTGACGCTCACCGCACAACAGCCCCACAACAACGTGGTGCGGGTTGCGTATCAGGCGCTGGCCGCCGTCCTGGGCGGTACCCAGTCGCTGCACACGAACGCGCTGGACGAGACCCTCGCACTTCCCACCGAAGAGTCGGTGCGGATCGCGCTTCGCACCCAGCAGATCCTGGCTTACGAGACTGGCATTCCCAATGTCGCGGACCCCTTGGGCGGGTCGTATTATCTCGAGTCGCTGACCGACAGTTTGGAGCGTGAAGCGGAAGGACTCTTCGCCGAGATCGAAGTGCAAGGTGGCGTCGTCCGCGCCATCGAGTCAGGCTGGTTCCAGCGCCAGATTGCTCAGTCCTCGATGCGCTTCCAATCGGAGTTGGAACAGGGGCGCCGGATCATCGTGGGGATCAACGATTTCGTCGAGGAGGCGGAGGCACCGGTCGAAATCCTGAAAGTCGGCGATGCCGCGGAGCGGACTCAGCGGGAACGACTGAGCCGGCTGCGTGACTGTCGTGATGCCGGGTTGGTGCGGGAGCGGCTGGACGCGCTGCGCAGCGCTGCCGGAGATGATCGCAACGTCATACCTGCCATGCTGGATGCCGCACGGGCGTACTGCACCCTATTCGAAATCCGGCATGTGCTTGAGGAAATTTATGGCAACTACCGTGAGCCGATATTCTTCTGAGGGTACGAGAGCGGTGGCAGGACGGGAGCGCATGAGCAATGGACGGGGGCGAGCCCGAACCGAAGTTCCGGCACTGGAAGAACGGCTGCAGCGGCTGACTGGCGTCCGGCCGGGCCGTCATCGCGTCGTGAGCTGTTATCTCAAGCTCGAGCCCAGAGACCGTAGTCGCGGCAAGTACCTGATCAAGCTCAAGAACCGGGTGCGGGAAGTGAGTCAGGCGCTTCCCCGTCTGGGACTCGACCGACAGGTGCAGGAGGAGGTCGAGCACGATCTCAATCGGGTACAGCAGCACCTCCGTGGCGACGGCAACCTGCCGGACACCCAGGGCATCGCCATCTTTGCCTGCGAGGGGATCGGCCTGTTCGAGGCGCTGCCGCTGCCGTCGGTCTATCGCTCGCGCTTGGCGGTGGATGTCACGCCCTTGGTGCGGGAGCTGGCCTCTGTCGAGGACGAATTCGGCCGCCTGCTCACGGTCGTTCTGGACCGCACCAGCGCTCGCTTCTTCGAGGTGACGGCCTATCAGAGCGTCGAGCTTCCAGGCCTCCGGGCCGACAGCACGCGCGGCAAGAAGTTCCACGGGGATCAGGATGGGCCCGGCTGGGGAGAGCATACCTACAACAACCGCATCCGGCAGGAAAAGCAGCGTCACTACGAGGCGATCGCCCGCGAGCTCTTCGCCATCGACCGGCGCCAGCCGGCCCACGGCATCGTGCTCGCCGGCACCGGGGCCGAGGCGCGCGCCGTAGAACCCTTCCTCCACAGCTATTTGGTCGACCGGGTCCTGGGAACGGCCAAGCTCAATCCCAAGGAGGCCACGCCCGCGCTGGTCCACTCGGCCACCCTCCTCGTTCGCGAGACGTGGGAACGGGCCTCGGAGCGGGCGCTGGTCCAGAGGATGCAGGAGGGTCTGGGGAACGGCTGGGCACTCAACGGGATTGCGGCCACGCTTCGAGCCCTGGCCCGGGGTCAGGTCCGAGCTCTCCTGGTCCATTCGGATGCCACGGAGCCCGGATTCCGCTGCGCCGACACCGGACGCCTCGCTCTCACGGAGCGCGAGTGTCGCGCCGAGGGTGAGCCCGTGCCGGTGATCGACGTGGTCGATGACGCCATCGAAGAGGCGCTGCGCCAAGGCGTGGACGTCAACGTGGTCTACGAGCCCGACGCGCGAGATGAGGTTCAGGGTCTGGCCGCGCTGCTGCGATTCCGCTGAGCGGTGCGGTTCGCTGCGGTGATGGAGCTATCTTTCGGCCGCGTTGCCCGGCCTCATGTGCTGAAGGAGGAAGGCTCGAGATGACCGCGCCGCGGACCCAGTCTCGCCCCATCCGTGTCCTCGTGGCCAAACCGGGGCTCGATGGCCATGACCGGGGAGCCAAGGTCGTTGCCGCCGCGCTTCGCGATGCGGGCATGGAGGTGGTATACACCGGCCTGCACCAGACGCCGGAGATGATCGCTACGGCGGCGCTGCAGGAGGACGTCGACGTGGTGGGTCTCTCGATTCTGTCCGGGGCCCACATGACCCTCTTTCCTCGGGTCCGGCAACTGCTGGAGCAGATGGGCCGCCCCGACATTCTGGTCACCGGTGGCGGCATCATCCCGGCCGACGACATGGCCGCGCTGCAAACCCGCGGCATCGGCCGCCTTTTTGGACCGGGTACGCCCACCACCGAGCTCATCGGGTACATCGAATCATGGGCCGCTCAACATCTCGAATCCTGATCCTCGCCAGGCGCGCACGCCCTCCAGCGTGACTGCATCCACCAGCTCGCCCAAGAGTGGACGCCTGCGTCCGCTCACCGAGGAGTACCAGCGCCTGGCCGCCCGGCTTCAGCAAGGCGGCGGCGCCGCCCGAGTGGCCAGGATGCACCAGCAGGGCAAACTTGCTCCCCGCGAGCGGGTGCAACGGCTGCTCGATCCGGGCACACCCTGGCTCGAGCTCGGTCTGCTGGTGGCCTACGATCAGTACGATGGCCAGGCTCCCGGCGCCGGAGTGATCACCGGCGTGGGGCTGGTCGAGGGGCGCGAGATCGTCGTGGTGGCGAACGATGCCACGGTCAAGGCAGGGTCCTGGTGGCCGGAGACCATTCGGAAGATCCTTCGCGCCCAGGAAGTCGCCATGCGCCAGCGGATCCCGATCATCTACCTGGTGGACAGCGCGGGCGTCAATCTGCCGTACCAGGGAGGCGTCTTTCCAGGGCAGTACGGCGCCGCCCGAATCTTTCAGTACAACTCGATCATGCGGCGGTACCTGCATGTGCCCCAGATCAGCGCCGTCATGGGCAGCTGCGTCGCCGGCGGCGCGTACCTTCCCGCCTTGTCCGACGTCATCTTCATGGTCGAGGGCACCAGCTTCATGGGCCTGGGCGGTCCCAATCTGGTGAAAGGCGCCACTGGGCAGACCATAGACGCCGAATCGCTGGGCGGCGCCCGAACCCACACCGAGCTGAGCGCGGTCGCGCATTACCGGCCGGCAAACGACACTGAGTGTCTGGCGCGGATCCGGGAATACGTCGGCCGGCTCCCCAGAGTCGAGGGCGTCGGGCATCGACTCCGGCCGGTTCGCCCCGCGGCCCGTCCCGCCACCGATCTCTACGAGATTCTGCCCCAGGATCATCGTCTGTCCTACGACATGCGCCAGGTGCTCGCCTGCCTGCTCGATGCCGGGGCGCTGGACGAGTTCCAGCCCGATGTGGCCCGGGAGATGCTCTGCGGTCACGCCCACATCGAAGGGTGGCCGGTCGCGGTGATTGCCAATCAGCGGGGCGTCATCAAGACCCACCCGGGCGAGCGTCCCCGCTTCGGCGGCATCATCTACACGGGGAGCGCCGAGAAGGTGGCCTTCTTCATCGAGACCGCCAGCCGGGAGCGCCTGCCGATCCTCTTCGTCCAGGACGTGAGCGGCTTCATGGTTGGTCCCGAAGCGGAGCAGTCCGGCATCATTCGCGCCGGTGCTCGGTTCGTCGAGGCCATGGCTACCGCGGTCGTGCCCAAGATCGTCCTCACGGTGAACCACGCTTCCGGGGCAGGCTACTACGCCATGGCGGGACAGGGATTCGATCCCGACTTTCTGCTCTCCTGGCCCACCGGACGAATGGGCGTAATGGAGGGGGAATCGGCGGTCATGGCCGTGCACGGCCCGGAGATCGAGCGGGCCCAGCGCGAGAAGCGGGAAGTCGCGCCCGAGGCCAAGGCCGCGATCGACTCCATGCGCGCTGACTATGAACAGCAGTTGGACGCCAAGTTCGCCGCGGCCCGCGGGTTCGTCGACGCGATCGTCACCCCGGAGGAAACCCGCGACCAGCTTGCCTTTGTGCTCCGGGTGAGCGCCAATTACGCCGGCCCTCATTTGGGTCCCTTCGTCCTGCCGCCGCTGGACGCGGTTCCTTCACGCTAGGAGACGGATGCATTCGGTCCGTCTGGTCGTTTCCGCTCTCGCTCTGATCCTGGCCTGCGCTCCGGCGCGCAAGGAGCCGGAGCCCGCTGCTCCCACGCCGAACCGCGATCCCGGCCAGGCGAGTCAGCCCCGGGCTGAGCGTCCCTCGCCCGCACCCCCCGAGGATACGGTCCAGCGTCTCGTCCCCCCGCAGACCGCGTACGTGCACGGCTGGATGCCGGTGGCAAGCACCGGAGTCGATCGCTTTCTCCGCGCCCATCCTTCATATGATGGACGCGGCGTGCTCATCGCCATTCTGGACACCGGCGTGGACCCGGGGATCCCAGGCCTCTCCACGACCTCAACCGGCGACCCCAAGATCCTGGACCTCCGGGATTTTTCCGACGAAGGAGTGGTGCCGCTTCGGCCGGTAGCCCCAGCCGGCGACAGCGTCATGGTGGCCGGCCGCAAGCTCGGCGGGTTTGGACGGATCAAGGCGCTCAACACCGAGGGGCCGTACTACGGCGGAGTCATCGCCGAGATTCCTCTGGGCCAGCCACCCGCCTCCGATCTGAATGGCAACGGCACGGCGGGCGACACCCTGCCGGTTGTGGTGACCCGTGCGAGCGATGGTTGGGTGCTCTTCGCCGACACCGACGGAGACGGCTCGTTTGCCGGCGAGCGGCCAGTCCATGACTACCTGGCCGGTCGGGAGACGTTCGGGTGGGCGGCGCGGGGCCGGACCCCCAAGGCGACCATCGCCGCGAATTTCAGCGACTCTGCCTCGACCCCCCGGCTCGATCTGGTGTTCGACATCTTCGGGCACGGGTCCCATGTCTCCGGCATTGCGGCCGCCCACGACCTGTATGGCGTGACCGGGTTCGATGGGGTTGCACCGGGTGCTCAGTTGCTGGGCCTCAAGATCGCCAAGGGAGCGCTGGGCGGCATCACCACCACCGGAAGTATCCTGCGCGCGATGGACTATGCCATCCGCTTCGCCGCGGCACGGCACCTTCCCCTGGTTGTCAACCTGAGCTTCGGTGTGGGGAACGAGATCGAGGGCGGGGCCCGAATCGACCACCTGATTGATTCAGTGCTCACGGCGCATCCGGATCTGGTGTGCACCATCAGCGCGGGCAACGACGGACCGGGACTCTCCACTGTAGGCTTTCCCGGGTCGGCCAGGCTCGCCATCGGCGTGGGCGCCACGCTCCCATCCAGCTTCCTTCCGTCGGGGCCATCCGGCGAGCGCTCGGCTGACCAGCTGGCCTACTTCAGCTCCCGCGGCGGAGAGCTGGCCAAGCCCGATCTGGTGGCGCCGGGTGTCGCCTATAGCAGCGTGCCCAGGTGGGATGCGGGAGACGAGGTGGAGCAGGGTACCAGTATGGCCGCACCGCATGCCGCGGGACTGGCGGCTCTGCTGGTCTCGGCACTCACGCAGGAGAAACGGCCGGTGGATGCGCGCACAATCAAGCAGGCGCTCATGGTCACCGCGCAACCGACCCGGCAGGGGTCGTTCGTCGATCAAGGTACCGGCCTGCCGAACGTCGAGTCTGCATATCAGTGGCTCGGCGCCCGGCGCGAGCTTCCGGATGTGCAGGTGCGGGTAGCCCATTCCACCGGTGCGACGACTGGCGCGCTCGAGCATGCCGTCGCATCGCATCTCGAGACCGCCCAGACGTTCGAGTTGATCCGCCCGGCCGACGCACCAGTGGCCACCTACACCCTTCGGAGCGACGCCGCCTGGCTCACCGCGCCTCGTGAGGTAACTCTCCGCGGCCCGGTTACCCGCGTCACCCTGCAGTATGCCCGCGGGTCGCTCGTCAGTCCGGGCGCGTATGTGGGAACGGTGTCCGCTTGGTCTCCCGACACCCTGGCGGGCCCGATTTTCCGACTGGTGAACACGGTGGAAGTTCCGGCGCCCGTCACGAACGGCCGGACCGACCTCCGTTCGGCAGCTCGGCTCAGTGCCGGCGCAACTTTGCGCACGTTCTTCGAGGCCGACAGTGCCCGGCCCTTCGTGCTCGACGTGTCGACCGGAAGTACCGGAGAGAAGGTGTTGACCTTCCTGCACGAACCCGACGGAATGCCCTATCGGGACCAGGCTTCTCGCGCGGCGGGGAGTGGAACCCAGGCGGCTGAGTATCAAGCGGATGGCCGTGATGTGGTCCCGGGTGCCTATGAGGCAGTCGTCGTGGTCCCTCCCAATCAGCCGGTCGTGGCAAACGTGAGCCTGCTGCAGTCGCCGGTCCGGCTGCGCGGAGTGACCCGCCAGGACGGTGTGACGGCCTCACTGGAGAACCTGAGTGCCCAGCCAGTCACGGCCGAGGTCAGCCTGCACGTGGGTGGGGCCGAACGGGTGGTGCAGATCCGCGCCCACGATTCGCAACCCCAGCGCCTCCAATTCGTGGCCCCGGCGGGAGCCACTGGTCTGGTAGTGGACGTCACCATGGACCGGGCCCAGTGGGGTCGGTTCACCGATTTCGGACTCAGCGCGTTCGACTCATTGGGGCGCCAGCTCGGCAAACAGCCGCTCAACTACGCGTTCGGGCGAGTGCAGGTGGAGCTGCCTGCAAACCACGGCGACTTCCCCGTGACCGTGGGACTCTTTCCCGGCTTTGCCGACCCTATGGGTGATCAGAATTGGAGCGCGCGGATTTCCGTCCGATTGTACGGCGATTCCGCCAGCGCGATTGCCCCCACGGCCGGGTCTTCCGCGAACATCACGCTAGCACCGGGCAAGAGTGGCTCGGTTGCGTTCCCGCGGCCGCCGATGTCCTGGCATGTCAGCGAGGGCTTCTTCCCGCTGGGCGTGCTGGTGGCGCGGATTGATGGCCAGGTCTGGACCCGGGAGACCAGCTTTATGCCCTCGGATGCAGCTGCGACGCGATGAAAGATTCGATCGTGAGAGTCGCCGCGGGGCAGGGGTTCTGGGGCGATTGGCTGGAGGCGCCGGTCAGGCAGGTTCAGGGCGGTCCCATCGACTACCTCATGATGGACTACCTCGCCGAAGTCACGATGTCGATCATGCAGAAGCAGAAGTCGCGAGACCCGAAGGCGGGCTACGCCCGGGATTTCGTTCCGCTGATGGAACGGATCCTTCCGGACCTTGTCGCCAAAGGGATCAAGGTGACGTCCAACGCCGGAGGGGTAAACCCGCGAGGCTGTGCCGAGGCGGTGCTCGAGGCGGCTCGACGGCTGGGGCTGCAAGGCAAGCTTCGGGTTGGCCTGGTTTCTGGAGACGACATCCTCGACCGGTTGGACGAGCTGATCGCGAAGGGACACGCGCTGAATGACATGGAGACCGGGCGCCCGTTGGCCGACATCCGCCCTCGCGTGCTCTCGGCCAATGCCTATCTCGGGATGGCCCCGATCGTCCAGGCGCTGCAGGGGGGCGCTGATGTGATCGTCACCGGGCGAGTGACCGATACCGGACTCACGTTGGGACCCATCTTCCATGAGTTCGGCTGGGCCTCCGACGATTGGGACAAGGTTGCGGCTGGTACCGTCGCGGGGCACATCATCGAGTGCGGGGCCCAGGCGTCGGGCGGCAATCTGCTGCGCGGCTGGCGATCGGTGAAGGGAATGGCGAATCCCGGATTCCCTATCGTCGAGGCATCGAGCGACGGCACTTTCGTCATCACCAAGCACCCCAAGACCGGCGGAGTCGTTTCGGTGGCGTCCGTCACCGAGCAGCTGGTCTACGAGATGGGAGACCCCAAGAGCTACATCACCCCCGACGGCGTCGCCGACTTCACTACCATCCACCTTGCTCCCGCCGGCAGCGACCGCGTGCGCGTGAGCGGAATCCGCGGCCGGCCTCGCACGCCAATGTTGAAGGTGTCGGTGGCGTATTTCTATGGCTACAAAGCAGTCGGGACGCTGGTGTACGTGTGGCCTGAGGCCTATGAGAAGGCCAAGGCCGCCGATCGGATCCTCCGCCAGCGCCTGACCGATCTCGGACTCGAGTTCGAGCGCATCCTTACCGAGTTCGTCGGGGTGGATGCCACCCATGGGCGGCTAGGCGGCCCGCCCGACCCCGATCTGCCCGAGGTGCAGCTGCGCGTGGGGGTCCGCGCGCCCGACCGGGCGTCGGTCGAACGCTTCACCAGAGAGATTGCTCCCCTGGTGCTGACCGGACCGCCCAGCGTGACCGGGTTCGCCGGCGGCCGCCCTGCCGTCGAAGAGGTCGTTGCCTATTGGCCTGCCCTCATCGATCGGCGGGAGATCGAGCCCCATGTGCGGGTCGACATCCTGGAGGCCTGAGCGTGCCCCGAGCGGCCCGACGATCCGGCACCCGTCCCCTGCAGCTCCGCTATCTAGCCCATGCGCGCTCCGGTGACAAAGGCAACACTGCCAACGTCGGTCTCATCGCATTGCGGCCGGAGTGGTACGACCTGCTTCGGCGTGGGGTGACGGTTGCGCGAGTGGCGCGCCACTTCAAGGGCATGGTGAGCCGAGTCGAGCGTTTCGAGCTTCCCAATCTGCACGCGCTCAACTTCCTGCTGCACGATGCCCTGGACGGCGGGGGCACGATCTCGCTCAAGACCGACGCTCAGGGCAAGGTCTACTCTACCGCGCTTCTTCGAATGGAAATTCCAGTGCCCACCTCCCTGGCACGGCAGCTGGCCAAGTAAGCATGCCCAAGCTTCTCCGGACCGCATTGGACGGGGGGGCGTTGACGCTCACGCTCGATCGTCCGGACAAGCGCAATGCGCTCAGCGCCGAGCTCATCGAGTCGCTGCACGCCGCGCTCGAGCGCGCCGATCTCGACCCCGACGTTCGGGTGGTCGCGGTACGGGGGGCGGGGCAGGACTTCTGCGCCGGCGCTGACCTGGACGAGCTCTTGGCGTCCGCCGATCGTCCACCCGCCGAAAACGAAGCGGCTGCCCTGCGATTGGGTGGGCTCTTTTCCCGAATGCGCCAGCTGCCCAAGCCGATTGTGGCCGTGGTCCACGGCCGCGCTCTCGCAGGTGGCGCCGGATTGGTCACCGCCTGCGACCTCGCCCTCGCCGCGGCCAGTGCCCGATTGGGGTACCCGGAAATTCAGCGAGGATTCGTGCCGGCCATGGTGACGGCTCTGCTCCGGCGACTCACCGGGGAGAAGGCCGCCCTCGAGCTGGTGCTCACCGGGCGCCTCATTCAGGCAGAGGAGGCTCGCGCACTGGGCCTGGTATCCCGGGTCGTGCCGGATGCCGACCTGGAAGAGGAAGCGAGCCGGTCCCTGCGAGGCCTCGCGCAGGCCAGCCCTTCCGCCCTCGCGCTCACCAAGCAGCTGTTCTATCGACTCGACGGCATTCCGTTTGACGAGGGAGTCGCGCTTGGCGCCCGGGTAAACGCCCTGGCGCGTCAGACGCCCGACTTCCGCGACGCGATCGCGCGCTTTCTCCAGCGGTGAATCGGCTGCGCCTCGGACTGGCCCTGGCCGGCTTTCTCGCGGCGCTGCTCGCCGTGTCGCTGCAAGACGAGCGCGTGGGATGGGCCGGCATCGCTCTGTTGCTGGGGTCGCTGATCGTGCGCTTGTTGCGGAAACGCCACGGCCCAGGGGATCACGGGCAAAGAGATATAGATGCGCCGCGGGATGAAAACGATTCGATGTGACCTGCCTCACGTATGAGTCTCAAGGTTGGCACTACTTTCCCAGCGCCCGCCATACGGCGGGTGAACGGGTGGTCCTCGGAAACCCAGGTCTCGAGCCCCCGCTCTCCACGGAGTTTCGGCGATCAGGGAGGTTTGAGGTATGAGAAGCGTGTCCAGAACTGTCGCAGCAGTGTTGATCACCATGGCGCTGAGTACATCGGCGGCGCGAGCTCAGGGAGCGGAGTTCTCCCTTGGCGGTGGGCTCGGGATCCCGCTGAGTAACTTCGACGACATCGCCAAACTGGGCTGGCATGGTCTCGCCGCCGTTTCCTTCGTGCCCACCGGTTCGCCAGTCGGCATTCAAATCGACGGGCAGTATCACCAGTTCAAGCTGGACAACGACGTGGTCGGGCCGGGCAGCCTGAAGGATCGCTTTATTTTTGGCACCGCCGACGCGGTGTTCAAGTTCAAGACCGCGGAGACCAGTCCAGTCCGGCCGTATTTGATCGGTGGCGTTGGGGTCTACAACTTCAAGACCACGGGGTCGAGCGATGTGGGTACCATCATCGACACGGATAACTCCACCACCAAGTTCGGCATCAACGGCGGTGCGGGGTTCGATTTCAAGGCCGGGAGCGCCGGCCTGTTCGTGGAGGGCCGCTTCCACAACATCTTCACCAGCGGCTCGGACGTCAATTTCATCCCGATCACCGTCGGCGTCAGGTTCGGCGGGCACTAGAGACCTGGGAGCCTTCTGAGATGGCAACCGCCTCGCCACCGCGAGGCGGTTTGCTTTTCCGGAGGGAAATGATTCGCTCCGCACAGTCCGGATCGGAGCATGGCGGCGGAGACCCGTCAGCTTCTACGGGTGGACCATCGCCTGCGTCTCGCCCGGGAGCTGCTCCGGCATCACTTCGGCTATCCTGAATTCCGCCCCGCGCAGACTCGGGTGCTGCGCTCGATCTTCGCTGGACTCGATACCCTGGCCGTCCTCCCCACGGGGGGCGGCAAGTCTATCTGCTTTCAGGTGCCCGCGCTCGTCTTCGGTGGACTCAGCATCGTTGTCTCGCCGCTGATCTCCCTCATGCAGGATCAGATCACCGCGGCCCGTGCCCGAGGGATCACGGCGGACGGACTGAACAGCACTCAGCCTCAAGCGGAGCAGCGCCGGGTGTGGGAGGAGCTGCGCGGCGGCCGCCTCCGGCTGCTTTATGTCTCACCCGAGCGACTGCGGCGGCTGGCACTCGAACTTCGCGAAGGGGGGATTCGGCCGACACTGCTGGCGGTGGATGAGGCGCATTGCATCGCCGAATGGGGCCACGATTTTCGGCCGAGTTACCGAACCCTGCAGGGCTCCCGATACCGCCTCGGTCGTCCCCAGACGATTGCCCTCACCGGCAGCGCAACGCCAACGGTACGTCAGGACATCGTGCAGGCACTTTGCTTTTCACCCGGTCGCCACGCCATCCATCTGGGCTCGTTCGACCGGGCAAACCTCTGGTTCGGAGTGGTGCGCGTACCGGGCGAGCGGGAACGGCTGAACGCGCTGCTTGATCTCCTCCGAGGGGATGATCGGATGGCAATCGTCTATGTCCCCACTCGCGGAGTGTCGGAGGCACTCGCCGGCGCTCTGCGGACGGCCGGCCATCGCGCCGAACCGTACCATGCCGGTCTGGCCAAGGCCCGACGCGCTGCCACGCTCGAGGCCTTTCTCGACGATCGACTGGACGTAGTCGTCGCGACCTGCGCGTTCGGTATGGGGATCGACAAGCCCAACATTCGCCTGGTAGTGCACTGGACCCTGCCGCCAACGCCGGAGAGCTACTATCAGGAGGCCGGACGAGCCGGGCGCGACGGCGAGTTCGCTCGCTGTGTGCTGCTGTGGCGAAAGGGCGACGCTCACCTGCATCGGCGCCAGCTGGACGTCACGTTCCCGCCCCGTGCCACGCTGGAAAGAATCTGGCGCGAGAGCGCACAAGTTCGCGGCGTGCCGCGCGGGGTGCTCGCCTCGGCGGAGCGCCTCCGGTTCGAATTGCGCCCGGACCTGGGGGCGATCGACTGGGCATCGGTCGAGCGCCGTCGCCGCCAGGCTGAGGCTCGCATCGCGGCCATGGAGGGCTATGCCAGCGGCAGCGGGTGCCGTCGCCGGCTGCTGGTCGGCTACTTCGGGGAAAAGCTGCGGCACTGCAGCGGGTGCGATCGCTGCGGCAGTCGCAGCCTTGGCCATCCCGAGAGCGGGGCCACCCGAGCCCGCCTACTTCGTGTTCGGAGCGCGCTCGGCGGGCGGCGCGGCCCTTGGGGCGGAGGGCTGCTGGAGCCTGACGTTATGCTCCGCCTAGCCCGGTGCCCGCCGGCGGACGCGGCCGCCCTGGCCGATGTGCCCGGTGTCGGCCCGGCTCTGGCGGCCGCCATCGGACGGACCCTGTTGCAGGCGCTCGGAGCAGCCGACGGCACCCGGGACGACGATCCTGTCCTCGACCCGCTCACCCGGGTGCTCTGGAATTGGCGCTCCACTCGAGCGCGCGACATGGGCGTCGTTCCTTTCGTCCTCCTGGGCGATTCGACCCTTCAGTCCATCGCCCGGGCCCGACCGGGCAATCGACGCGAGCTGGCCGCGATGCCGGGGCTGGGACCCAGAGCGCTGGCGAAGTTCGGGGACGAACTGCTGCGCCTGGTGCGAGGCTGGACGGAACACGCCCCCCCGGGGGAATCAGCGCACTCGCAAGGCGGGAGCCCTGTCACAGACCGCGGCGGGGGCGACCGTTACGCTTCACGTCCGGCGCACAGCTACCTGCCGTGACTGCGGCTCGGAATCGCAGAACAGGGGGAAAACTCAGTGTCCACGATCCTCATCATCATTCTCGTCTTGCTGCTCATTGGCGCACTGCCGACGTGGGGGTACAGCAGCGGCTGGGGTTATTTCCCCAGTGGCGGGTTGGGACTCATTCTCCTCATTGTGATCGTGTTGGCGCTCACCGGCCGTTTGTAGCTCTCCCCGCATGCCCACCTCCCCGGCCCCTTTCGCCGGGGAGTGACCTGCTCCTCAGTTGCCTGCCTTTCCCAATCCCTTGAGGTCGAGATCCTCGGCAATCTTGCGAGCGGAGCCCTCGCCGACGCCGCGAGTACTGGTCTTGACGATGAACCGATCGCCCACCATGACGATCGCCTCACTCTCTCCACTCTTGCTCCACTTCTCATAGGCCGGGAAGCCACCGATCTGCGCGCTTCGCTCGTAGCCGTCGGTGCTCTCCGTGCTGACTTTCATGTTGAGCATCATCTGGAACGGCACGTACAAGAAGGGAATGTGGGCGTAGTCGAAGATCCCGACGTTGGCGCTGCGGCTGCCGTCTGGGTTGCGATAGTCGGCTTCGGCCTGGGAATACTGCCATTGGCCGGCGCTGGTGGTCTCACCCTTGGGCGGGTCACCCTTCATGTCGCCCATGCCTTTGGGCAGGTAGTCGATGAGCTGCTTGTAGCTGACCGGCGGCACCGGTTTCCGATTGGCCGCATCGGTCAGCCCCTTGCTGAGCTGGTTCGCCGCCGCGGTGAGCTGCGAAAGGGGATTGTTGGTCAAGGCGGTACCGCTCTGGTCTCCGCCGCAGGAGGGCAGACCGGCGGCGGCGAGCACAATGCTGAGGGTGAAAGTCAAACTTCGGCGCATACGGACGTCTCCGGGATGGGATATCCAGCGTCTGAAAAGTGGAGAGATGTCGTTCAAGATCAGGCCGCGATACAGCCGGCGCAAGACGGTCGCGTGCGCAGGCTCCCGTCGCCCACCGGCCCGGGTATATTGGAGGCCGACGCGCACCCGATCCCCCTCGCCAGGAAGCCTATGGACGATTCCCTCTACTTCACCGAACAGCATCATCAGGTCCGCGAGATGGTCCGCGAGTTCTCGCGCACTCACATCGCTCCGGTCGCCCGCGAGCTCGATCGCACTTCCACGTTCCCGTGGGAGAACATCAAGGCGATGGGCGAGTTGGGCCTCCTGGGCGTTCCCTGGAGTGAGGAGCTGGGTGGGGCAGGGATGGATCAGCTCTCGTATTACATCACCATCCACGAAGTGGCCAAGGTCGACGCCAGCCATGCCCTCACGATCAGTGCCCACACAAATCTGGGCACTTCTCCCATCGTTCAGTTCGGCAACGACGACCAGAAGCGACGGTTCGTCCCGCTGCTCGCCTCCGGCCGGGTACTGGGCGGGTTCGGCCTAACCGAGCCCGGCGCAGGGAGTGACGCCGGTGGCACCGCGACGACCGCGGTGGATAAAGGCGACCATTACCTGGTGAACGGCTCCAAGAACTTCATCACTCACGCAGGCGTGGGGGAGATCTTTTCGGTCACCGCACGCACGGAGCCCGCCCGGGGCAGCAAGGGCATCTCCAGCTTCATTGTCACCAAGGACACCGTAGATCTCGACACCTGCCGCCAAGTCGGTGCTGGGCACGTCGAGAGTCTGCCCAAGACTCGGGGGGTGCGGGCTGGTAAGAAGGAAGAGAAAATGGGCTGGCGGGCGAGCGATACCCGGGAGCTGATCCTGGAAGATGCCGTGGTGCCGAAGGAAAACCTGCTGGGCCAGCCGGGCCAAGGCTTCGTCAACTTTCTCAAGACCCTCGATGCCGGTCGAATCGGCATCGCTGCGCTGTCCCTCGGCATCGCCGAGGGAGCCTACGAGGAAGCGCTCAAGTACGCCGGGGTGCGAAAGCAGTTCGGGCGCGTCATCGGGAGCTTCCAAGGAGTGAGTTTTCAGCTGGCCGACATGGCCATGGAGATCGAGGCCGGAACTCATCTCCTCTATCACGCCGCCTGGCTGAAACAGCACGGCAAGCCCTTCAAGAAGGAAGCCGCGATGGCGAAACTGTTCTGCTCCGAACTGGCCATGCGGACCACTACCAAGGCGGTTCAGATATTCGGGGGCTATGGCTACACCACCGAGTATCCGGTCGAACGGATGATGCGGGACGCCAAGGTATGCGAGATCGGCGAAGGAACCAGCGAGATCCAGCGGATCGTGATATCCAGGCAAATCTTGGGGCAGTTGAGAGATTAGTCGCGGGCGTCGGGTCACGGGTCCCGGCAAGCCCCTGGTCTGTGCATCTCTCGCAGTGGCGGCATCAGGTCGAGACCAGCGACCCGCGACTCGTAACCCCAATAGCCAACAATCCCAAGACTTTATATACTTCCCGCCATCTGCGACGCGTCATCCCGCGGCATGCTCCGTCTTCGGTCGTTGGGCAGGCCGGGCGGGGGGGCGCGCTTTTCTTAGGGTCGGAGTGGCCGTTCTCCGGCTCCACAGCTGAGGTCTTCACAGTTGAAACGCGAGATCCTGATCAACGGGAGCCAGCGGGAAACCCGCGTGGCGATTCTCGAAGACGATCGTTTGGTGGAGTTGCTGGTCGACCGGCCCGATCATCGGCGCTCGGTGGGTGACATCTACCTCGGCCGAGTCGAGGCGGTGCTGCCCGGCATCCAGGCCGCGTTCGTGGATATCGGCCAGGAAAAGAGCGCCTTCCTCCACGCATCCGATCTGCTCGAGCCGGACGAGGATGAGGAGCCGGAGGAGGAAGCCGTCGAAGACCCCGATCCGGCTGAGGCCGAGGTCGCGGTGGAGACCGCCGCCGCGGAGGAAGCCTCCGAGCGCAAGGGGGGATGGCGAGGGCGCGACCGCCGGCGGCGCGGCCGGGGGAACAAGGGGCCCGGAGAAAACGGGGGCAACGCCATGGGTCAGGCAGAAACGCGCCAGCGGGAGATCTCGCCCAGGCGCGCGCTGCCGAACATCCAGGACATTCTCAAGAAGGGCCAAACCCTCCCGGTTCAGGTCACCAAGGAGCCGATCGGCACCAAGGGCTGCCGGGTCACCGCCCAGATCTCCCTTCCCGGCCGGTTTCTGGTGTACATGCCGTACGCCTCCAAGGTCGGGGTCAGCCGCAAGATCGAAAGCCGAGAGCAGCGGGCCAAGCTGAGGGAGATGGTCTCCAAGCTGCTCCCCAAGGATGCCGGAGGCGTCATCGTCCGGACCGTCGCCGAGGGCGTGACCGACGAGCATTTCCGGCGGGAGATCGACTCACTGCTCGCACTTTGGAGGAAGATCAATCGAAAGAAGACCTTCGTCCGACGCGCCCCCGCGCTGCTCCAGCGGGAGACCAGCCTCACTCGCGGGATCATTCGCGATCTCTTCAGTGCCAAGGTGGACGCACTTCACGTGGATTCCAAGGAACTCTACAACGAGATCGAGCAGTACCTCAACCAGATCGACCCGGAGCTCATGAGCCGGGTGCACCTGTACGGCGAAGCCAGTCCCCTCTTCGACAAGTACGACATCGAATCGGAGATCCGGGATCTATTCAAGGCTCGCGTCGAGCTCCCGACCGGCGGGTCGCTCATCATCCAGCCCACCGAGGCCCTCGTAAGTATCGATGTGAATACCGGCAGGTACACCGGGAAGAAGGATCCCGAAAAGACCATCCTTCGAACCAACCTCGAGGCGGCCAGAGAGATCGCCCGTCAGATCCGTTTGCGCGACATCGGCGGGATCATCGTCTGTGACTTCATCGACATGGAGACGCGGTCCAACCGAGACAAGGTGCTCCAGGAGCTCCGGACCCATCTGGGACGGGACCGGGCCCGCACCAAGGCCCTGGCAGTATCGGAGCTGGGCCTGGTGGAGATGACCCGTCAGCGAGTGCGGCCCTCGCTTTGGCACTCCATGACGACCGACTGCCCGACGTGCGCCGGGAGCGGCCGGGTCTTTACGCCCGAGGTGGTCGCCCGACGCATGGAGCGCGCCCTGCGCCGGGCAGGCCACGAGCACCGCGAGCGCCAGCTCACCGTCCGGCTGCACCCGGAAGTGGCGCTCTATCTGTTGGAAGAGGAGCCGAAGTTGCTGCAGACGCTGTCCAAGCTGACCGGTATCGACCTGGAGCTGCGAGACGATCCGATGATGCGGTTGGACGAATTTCGCCTGATGAGCCGGCCGGCTGGGCGAGATGTGACCGATCTCTACGCCGTCGCCTGAGCCCACCACGGGCTCGTCTGCCAGGGCCGGCGTGTCGAGCGCCAAAACCAGCCAATCTCCACTGACCCAGCACTCATTTCCTGCCAGTCTGACGCTAATCCCAGGCCCCAGCTTTGCTTCGAGGTGCGCTCGTAGCGCTTGACAGGAAAGCGCCGCTGCTTATCTTTGCGGCCAGCGATTAGCACTCTTTGTCGCTGAGTGCTAACAGCATGGTGCCATTAATGTTACCCAATTACAACACGGCTGTGGAGGTCCCCCCAGATGGCGACGGCTACCAAGAGCAAGACCACCCTCAAGATCCAGCCCCTCGAGGACCGCGTGGTGATCGCGCCGGCCGAGGAGGCGGAGGCCATGCGTGGCGGCCTGTACATCCCTGACACCGCCAAGGAAAAGCCCACCCAGGGCGAAGTGATCGCCGTTGGGCCCGGACGTTTCGAGAAGGGCGAGCGGATTCCGATGGAGCTGAAGGTCGGCGACCAGGTCATCTATGGGAAGTACAGCGGCACTCCATACACCCTCGATGGCGACGAGTATGTCATCATCAAGGCGTCGGACGTGCTCGCCAAGCTCAGCTGAACCCAGCTCGCACCCACTAAGGAGAACTGACAGATGGCAGCGAAGGAGCTTCTTTTCAACACCGATGCCCGCGCCAAGCTCAAGAAGGGCGTGGATCATCTCGCCGAGGCGGTGAAGGTCACCCTCGGTCCCAAGGGCCGGAATGTCGTCATCGACAAGAAGTTCGGCTCCCCCACCGTCACCAAGGACGGCGTCACGGTGGCCAAGGAAGTCGAGTTGGCCGACGCGATTGAGAACATGGGCGCCCAGATGGTCAAGGAGGTCGCCACCAAGACTTCCGACCTGGCCGGCGACGGTACCACCACCGCCACCGTACTGGCGCAGGCAATCTTCCGCGAGGGCCTCAAGAACGTCACCGCGGGCGCCAATCCGATGGAGCTGAAGCGGGGTATCGACCGCGCGGTTGAGACCGTCGTCGAGCAGCTCAAGACCCTCTCCGTTCCCTCCGCCGGCAAGAAGGAAATCGCCCAGGTCGGCACCATCTCCGCCAACAACGACAAGGAAATCGGCAACCTGATTTCCGAAGCCATGGAGAAGGTGGGCAAGGACGGCGTCATCACCGTCGAAGAGGCCAAGGGCCTGGAGACGACGCTGGAGACCGTGGACGGCATGCAGTTCGACCGCGGCTATCTCTCGCCCTACTTCGTCACCGATCCGGAAAAAATGGAAGCGGCGCTGGAAGATGCCTACCTGCTGATCCACGACAAGAAGATTTCGGCGATGAAGGAACTGCTTCCCATCCTGGAGAAGGTGGCGCAGAGCGGCCGTCCCCTCCTCATCATCGCTGAAGATGTCGAGGGCGAGGCCCTGGCTACGCTGGTGGTGAACAAGCTGCGGGGCACCCTCAAGGTCGCCTCCGTCAAGGCGCCTGGCTTTGGGGATCGCCGGAAGGAAATGCTGCGCGACATCGCGGTCCTGACCGGCGGCCAGGTGATCTCCGAGGAAGTGGGCTTCAAGCTGGAGAACGCCACCCTCAACGATCTCGGCCGGGCCAAGCGGGTGGTGATCGACAAGGACAACACCACGGTGGTCGATGGCCGCGGCAAGGAGAACGACATCCAGGGCCGGATCAACGAGATCAAGGCCGCGGTGGAGAAGAGCACCAGCGACTACGACCGGGAAAAGCTGCAGGAGCGGTTGGCCAAGCTCTCCGGCGGCGTGGCCGTGATCAATGTCGGGGCTGCCACCGAGACCGAGATGAAGGAGAAGAAGGCTCGGGTGGAGGACGCCCTGCACGCGACCCGCGCGGCCGTCGAGGAGGGCATCGTCGCCGGCGGTGGGGTGGCCCTGATTCGCGCGCAGTCCGCGCTCGACAAGATCAAGGGCACCGACGACGAGAAGATCGGCGTCGATATCGTGCGCCGGGCGCTGGAGGAGCCCATCCGGATGATCGCCCAGAACGCGGGCGCCGAGGGCTCGATCGTGGTGGCCAAGGTCAAGGAGTCGAAGGAGAAGAACTTCGGCTATAACGCCCAGACCGACGCCTACGAGGACCTGGTGAAGGCGGGCGTGATCGATCCGACCAAGGTGACCCGTACCGCGCTGCAGAACGCGGCGTCGATCGCGGGCCTCCTGCTCACCACTGAGTGCGTGGTGGTCGAGAAGAAGGAAGAGAAGCCCGCGCCGGCCGGTCCTCCGGGCGGCGGCATGGGCGGCATGTACTGAGCTGGTGCGCAGTCCAGCACGCAGACGCCCCGGGAGCAATCCCGGGGCGTTTTGTGTTCCAGTCGCGGTTAGCCGACCCCTGAGCGAGGCACCCATGTGGCGCGCACTCAGCAGGGTTGTCGATCTCCGGCGGCGCGGGTGGGTCGACTGTCACTCTCACGACGGCTGGGCTGCAGGTCGAGAGCGCTGAGAGGATGCCCGGAGTGCGCTCGCTCCGCGCGTTCGAGCTCGCCAACCAAGGATGAAAGCCGCCAGCACGAGCGCCCCCGCCGCGACATACCCCCACGCGCGGCGAGGTTGGTGGAGTGGAAGGCGAACCAGGGGGTCACCCACCAGGGTAAACGCGGCCCAACTGGCAGCGGGTACACCTCGCCGGATGGCCTCGAGCTTCGCGGCCTGCAAGGCCTCGCCCAGGGGCAGTCCATCGGCCAGGGCCCGATAGAACCCCTGGATGAATTGCACCGTACTCCGGTCTCCGATCTGCCATTGAGTGGCCACGACAGCACGGGCGCCGGCGGCGAGCAATGGCGCGGTGAGTCCCTGGATCCCCTCACCGGTGACTACCACCCCGCCAGCGGAGCGGCACCCCGAAAGCACCACCAGGTCGGCGTTCAACCGCAGCGCCGCGAGATCACCGGGTCCGACCAGGCCGTTGTCCTGTGCCTCGGGCGCGAGCGCGAGCGCGGTGCCGCCAAGAGAATGATCGTCCACCAGGGCATGCGTGGCGAAGTGCAGCACCTCAAAGTCGGCGAGCGGGAAGTGCTTGAGGTACTGGGCGCTCGCCTCCTTGCCCA
Source organism: Gemmatimonadales bacterium (assembly GCA_036556025.1). GTDB lineage: Bacteria > Gemmatimonadota > Gemmatimonadetes > Gemmatimonadales > GWC2-71-9 > CAVVWJ01. Next base: position 39,736 of record DATBKD010000033.1, read on the forward strand.
GTCGCACCTCCGCATTCGGTGCATAGGTCGCGACCAGCTTCGCTTCCCGCTTTGACGCCTCAAGCCGGGGCAGAGTGCGCACGTCGGGATCGCCAAATGCGAGCAGCTTTACTGATCCCCCGGCTCTTGGCCGGGGATCGGGATGAGTCCACAGGGCGGAGATCACCCGGGCGGATGGCGCCGCGCTGATACTGTACCGCTCGACCACGGAGTGGCCGTCGGCCAGTTGCAGCGCGTCGAACGGGAGGCGGTGAAGTGGTCCGTCCGGCACCACGACGATACGCTTGATCTGCGGGCTCAGATCACTGAGGACAGGCCAGAGAAGGACTTTTCCCAACTCTCGGGCCAGCGGGTCCGCGGCGCCACCGCTCTCCAGGATTCCAAGAAAGCGCCCGATCGGGTCCACCAGCGAGTCCGCGGACATCGTCACATGCGCCTTCACCCGGCCGGTCGGGGCGGCGCCTCGAGTGATCACGAACAGAGTGGTGGGCGCCCCCATCCCGCCGGTGACGTACTGAATCAGCGCGGTGCTGTCATCAGGGAGGATCGCGGCTACAGCCTCTGCCGTCAGGGTTGAATCGGCCCGCCTGCTCCGGGCAGTCGCAGGGGCAGCGGTCGCCAGCGCCTGGGCTTGCGCCAGCCGGTCCCCCAGCTCGCGCGCCCGTCGGCGTTCTGCCAGAGCGAAGGCGCTGGTGATTCGGCCACTCTGGACCAGCCCAGCCAGGACCCGGGCGACGCTCGCATTGTGGTCGTTCACGAACTGCGGTCCTGCCTGAAAAGCGAACGCGCGAAGCTCCGTGTCGTCCACCGTCGAGCGCCAGCGCTCGAGCTCCGTCATCGCTCCGGTCAGTTCCCGCTCCGCCTCCGCGGCATGACCCGAGCGGGCGTACACGTCCGCGAGATAGGTCCGCACTTCGTAACGCTGAAGGTGCTCGGTCGAGTCGAGCCGGATCAGATACTGGCGGAACCACCGCCGGGCGGGTTCCAGATCTCCCTGCCGCAGAGCGACTCGCCCGCGCTGATAGGGCAGCGCCACGGACCATTCGCCTCCCCCGTATCGCCGGGCCAACGCCTCGAGGGAGTCCAACTCCCGCTTCGCAGCGGCGAAGTCACCGGCCCCCATCTCAATGTCGGCGAGCTCCTGATGCTGCTCGGCCTGGTATGCCACGTCGCCCTGGCCCCGGTAGTACTCCAGCGCTTCCCGGATCGCGGCTCGCGCGCCGGCCCAGTCTCCCGCGGCCCGGTGGACGCTCCCTCGCCAGGAGCGTGCGAGCATTTCGCCCCGGCGGTCACCCAGCGAGGCATAGGCGGCGATGGCTTGTTCCAGGTGGCCAGCCGCAGTCACCTGATCGTTGAGCGCGAAGAACACCTGGCCCAAATCGAGCTCCACCGAGGCTGCCACCACCGCGGCTCGCGCGGCGGTAGCCTCCTCCAACGCACGCCGCAGCACCTCGCGCGCCTCGCCGTAGGCGGTGCGATGCAACAGCACGTCGGCCTGCCACAGCAGCGCTTCGCTGAGGCCCGCCCGATCCCGCGCCGCCCGCCGCAGAGCTTCGAGCCGTCGGAGCATGACGAGCGCGGAGTCCCGTTCGCCGCGATAGAGCAGATCGACCTGGCGCCCCCGGAGACAGAACGCTTCCGCCCGCCGGTACCCGTGTGCGACGGCCAGGTCGAGGGTCACCGCCAGCACCGCGGCCGCGGCGGTGTCGCCCTGGAGCAGGTCCAGGTGGGCGCGCCGGCACCGGGCGGCGCCCGCCGCATCGGCGGCGCTCGAGGGAAAGGCGGCGCGGGCGCTGTCGAAGTAGGCTCGACCGACAGCCAGCCCTCCCATTCGCAGGCGGGTCCCGCCCAAACGCAGGAGGGCTTCTCCCATGGCCAACGAGTCATGCAGCGCGCGGGCCCCGGTCAGCGCCCGCTCAAGGAGGCTATCGGCCTTCGCCACCCGTCCCAGGACGACCAGGGCATCTGCCTGCCCAAGGGCCGCATACACCGCATAGGCGTCGGCCCCTGGCCAGCTCGAGGGGAGGAGCTCCCGGTACAGCCGTTCCGCTTCGGGATAGTCGTACCGCAGCCGCCCCAGCGTCGCGAGGCCAAGGCGGGCCGCACGGCCTTCCCCTTCAGAGCGAAGCTGTGCCGTCCAACGTGCGGCCGCCTGCTGTACGGTGTCGCCGGCGACGGCAGCGGAGGCCTCCGCCACAACGGAGGGAGCCGTCTCCGCCGGGGCTTGTTGCAGCGCGAGTGCCAGAGAGAGCAGGGAGATCATCGAACCCGTGCCGAGCGTTTCCACAGGCCGTACCCCAGCGCCACACATCCAAACACCGCCGCCGAGATCCAATACGGCATCGCCTCATGCGAAGTACGAAGCCGCACGCGAATCGTCGGATCGCCCATCAGGGTGAAAGCGGCCCATTCGCCGGGTGGTCTTTTCTGCTGGATCATCCGGAGCTTTGCATTCCTGAGCGCCTGTGCCTCTGGTTGTCCCCGCGAGAGCTCCTGGTAGAACGCATCGATCAGTCTATTGGTCCCGCGATCGTTGATCCGCCACCCGGTCGCCAGAATGGAGCGTGCGCCGGCCTGCAACAGCGGAGCACTGAGACCCTGCACTCCCTCACCGTCTACCACGACACCACCGGCCGACTGACAGGCCGAGACCACGACGAGATCCGCCGCGAGATGGAGTCCCGCGAGCTCGCCCGGTCCCAGGTATCCGGTCTCACCCTCTCCGGGTGCGAGCACCAGAGCCGTGCGGCCAGCCGCGTGCTCATCCACCAGAGCATGAGTGGCCAGATGGACGATCTGATAGCCCGTGAGATCGGCTCGCTTGAGGAACGCCGCGCTGGCCGACTCTCGAAGCCGGACGTCGGCGGATGCGGCGTATCGCGCCGCTCGCTCGACTTCCCGGGCCGATCCCTCGAGCCGGGGCAGGCCGCCGGCGCTGGCAAAGGCTTCCTGATAGGTTGCGGCAGCGGCCCGCGCCGCCTGGCCGACGTCGGACCCGGGTTGCCCCGTTGGAAATGACGGATCGCCCAACGCGAGCAGGCGAGTCGTCTGGGGCGCCAAGTCCCTGGGTCGTTGCCATAAGTCGACGAGAATCCTGGCGGAGGGAACCGTACTGATGGCGAATCGCTCGACCAGCGAGCGGCCGTCTGGCAGCAGCAGCACATCAAACGGCAGCCGGTGCAGCGGTCCATCGGGGATGATGATGAGGCGATTGATGCTGGAATCGAGATCCGGCAAGATGGGGTCGAATAGCGCTGCCCCCAGCGCGCGAGCGATGGCAGGAGCCTGGTCCCCGCTCTCCAGGAACGCGATCAGCCGGCCGATCTCTCCGGCAAGTGAGTCGGCCGGAGGAAGCACGGCGGCCCGGATGATCTCGCGCACTCTTCCCGGCCGGCCAACCAGGAATACCGTGGTGGGAGCGCCGTAGGCGCCGGTCGCATACTCCAGAATGGCGGTGCTGTCGTCCGGGATCAGCGCCGCAAGGGTGGGTGCGTCGAGGTTCTTTTCCGACGCAGGCGCCGAGCGATTTGTCTGAGAATCGGGCCGGGACGACACCAATGCCTGCGCCCGGCCCATTCGGTCGGCCAGCTCCCGCGCTCGCCGATGTTCGGCGAGCGCGAAAGCTGCGGCGGCTCTCCCCCCTTTGGCCAGCATCGCAAGCACCCAGGCGATACTGTTGTTGCGATCGTTGGCCTCGGAGGTGCTTGCCTGGAACGCGAGGGTGCGTAGCTCCCGGTCCTCCAGGGTCGCGCGCCACGCATCCAGTTGCGAAGTGGCCAGCGTCAGCTCCCGTTCAGCTTGGTCCAGTTGATTCCGTCGAGCGTAGATCTCGGCGAGATACGCCCGAGTCTCGTATTGCCAGAGACCCTCTCGAGAGCCAAGGCTCGCCAGGTACCGCTTGAAGTTCCGCTCCGCGGTTCCCAGGTCACCTTGCAGGAGCGCCAGCCGGCCGCGGTAACTGGGCATGTCCGGGTCTGCCGCTGCGGTGCCGCGGACCTTGAGCAACCCGGCTGCCGAGTCCAAGGCCTGTGCGGCGGCGCCCCAGTCCCCTTCTCGCATGGCGATATCGGCCAGGGTCTGATACAGGTCAGCTTCGTGCGAGATGTCACCTTGCCGCCTGAAGAACCCGATCGCGTCCAGGGTTTCCTGCCGGGCGCCGCCGAAGTCCCCGGTCGCCTCCTTTACCTGCATCGACCAGGAGCGGGCCATCATGAGACCGCCGGTGTCGGCTTGAGCCGTGTACTCGCGGATGGCCTGCTTGACGTACCCGGCGGCCGTCGCGTTGTCATTGAGCCGAAAGTACAGGGCGGCCAGTGCCAGCTTGGTCGACGCCAGCACATAGAGGTTGTGGGAAGCCCCGGCCTCGGCCAGAGCGAGGTGCCAGGCATTGAGCGCCTCGCCGAATGCGGCCAGATCCAGCAGGGCTTCTCCCTCGAGAAAGAGGGCCTCCGCCCGCCGGCTTCGGTCCCTGGTTCGCCGGCGAATCTCCTCCATCATCCGCAGGTCGGCCAGCGTGGAGTCGTAGTGCCCGGCAAAGCGGTGTTCCAAGGCACGGACCCGGAGACACATGGCCTCAGCGCGAGGCTCTGAGACTCGCCGGCTGAAGTCCAGGGCGGAGGCCAGCTCCTGGGACGCTGACGGATCGCCAAGGACCAGACGAAACTGAGCCCGAAGACACCGGCTGGCGGCTTGCACGAGGGACACGTCGCGCGGGGTGATCCGGAGGGCAGTATCTACCAGCGCGATGCCGACCTCGGCTCCCTGGCTCAGGGACCGGATTCGACCCAGCCAGAGAATGGCCTGTCCCTCCGCACCTCGATCACCCGTCGCCCGTGCGTCGGCCCGCGCCTTGACCAGAAGCTGGTCGATCTCGCCTAGGCGCCCTTGCTCGTAGAGACCCTCGGCGAGTCCCAGATGGGCGTAGGCGGAGACGTGGCGATCGTCCGTCGGAGTGACGGCAAAGAGGCTGCGGTACAGCGAGTCGGCGGAGGGGTACTCATAGGTAAGGCGCGCGAGCGTGGCGAGGGCGAGCCTGGCAGTCGGGTTGGCGCTATCACGTGCTTCCAGCGCCGTCCATTGTGACCGAACCGTCGAGGCGCGATCGGCCTCAACGGCCACGGTCACCTCCCGCACGATTGCGCGAGGGTCGCTCGGGGCGGTGCCCTGAAGAAGGACGGCCGCGGAACCCGCAACCGCGATGACGGTGAGCATGGGCAATGCTACAGTGATGCCGGTGCGGGAGTTCGCGCAAGAGCGAGTAGTGCACGGCGTTGCGCGAAATGAGAAAAAAATGAGGCGGTCTGCGTTCCTCTACCGGCAGCAGTGGGTTGATTGGCCGTTGGGGGCGCCACGGCGCTCGTGCTGGCGGCCGAATTGAGGGCGGCATACGATTGAAGGATGACCGACCCCTCCGATCGAGTCTCCGCCTCTCTCGAAGCGCTGGTGGCCCGATTTGGCAGAATGGTCCGGCGGGTCGGCTTCGATCATGGCCTCACCGAGACCGACGTGGAAGAAGTGGTGCAGGAGGTGCGGATCCGGATCTGGAAGGCCCGGGCGGACATAATTGGTGAGCTCCAGGCCGCTTACGTCCACCGTACCGCCGTCTCGGCGGCACTGGATATTATCCGGCGCCGACGGTCCGAGGCTAGGTTCGGGAGCAGTGATCCCGAGGAGGACGTTGCGATTACCACTGATTCAACGCTCGACGCGCAGCGAGGCTTGGAGGTCGCCGAAATGGAGGCGGGCGTTGCCCGGATGGTTGAAGCGCTTGCCGCCTCCCGGCGGCCGGTCGTCCGGATGTATCTGCAGGGCTATTCCCGCGAGGAGATCGCGGAGCTCCTGGGGTGGTCGGAGGGCAAGACCAGAAACCTGTTGTATCGCGGGCTGGCAGACCTTCGATCCATGCTGACGGCGAAGGGACTTGGGCCGGGGGGTGACCGATGACCGACGAGGAGCTGCGACGGGCCTATCAGGCAGCAGTGGCGACGCGTCAGAAAGGTCGGGAAGATTGTCCCGCTCCCGAGGCACTCAGCAGTTTGGTTGCGCGCGAAGGCAATGAGTCCAACCGGTTGGCCCTTCTGGACCACGTCATGACCTGTCCTGCCTGCCGACACGAGTTCGAGTTGCTTCGGGCGGTGCATGTGGCAGGCCGACCGCGTCCTGCTTGGCGTTACCAGCCTCTCGCGTTGGCGGCATCGATTGCACTCCTGGTGGGCCTCGGCGGCGCGGCGCTCTGGTCCAGACTGATGCCCTCCGGACCCGACACCCTCCGAGGGGGCGGGGGCGGGGGAGGGGGCGGGGGCGCGGGACAGGTGGAGCTGGTGCGCCCGACCGCCGGATCGGTGGTCACCCCGCCGCTCACGCTCGTGTGGCGGACCGTGTCCGGCACGCGTATCTACACCGTGGAGCTCCTCGCTCCCGATGGGCGCCTGGTAAAGTCCTGGACCACGGCGGACACCTCCATCACCCTTTCCAATCCGGCTTCCGCCCATGTGCCCGCCGGCGCCTACGCCTGGTGGGTGCGCGCCCGTCTCCCCGACGGGTCGGAACGGCGGTCGACCGTGACCCGATTCGAGCTGCACTGAAGCGACGGGTTTCCAGCCCGTTGGGATGTCGGTGTGAGACAGCCGGAGCGTGGCTCACGTTCCTCTAGTGAGTTTGCGATCCGACTTCCCGCTACATCTCGACTTCGGAGCCCGCCATGCGTATCGGGGCATTGGTACTCACCGCCATGTTGCTGGGGGTAACCACACTTCCGGCCCAGCAATCCTCCACCCCCCCGAAGACCTCAGCGAAGAAATCTGCCCCCAGCACGGTCCTACCGGCCAAAGCCTCCGCCCCGGCCGTTCAGGCCGCGCCTCCCGTCGGGGGGGACGTTCAATCCGCCCAAGTCGCAGCTGCCACGGACTCGGTGCCTGATTCGACGGCCGCAAAGCCAAAGAGCAAGGGTGGGCTCTGGGGGAAGGCGAAGAAGCTCGCCAAGAACAAGGTCGTCCAGACGGTAGCGAAGACAGCGGCCTGCACGATGGTCCCCGGAGGGCAGGCGATCGCCGGTGCTATCGACGCGGCGGCGGCCAAGAGCGCCGGAGAGGCAGCGCAGGGCGCGGCGAGTGCCGCGAGCGGCTCGAGCTGCATGCCGGGCATGGGCGGGGCTGGTGGCGCCGCAATGTCGGGGGCCGGAATGGCGGGAGCCGGAGGATTAGCAGGGGCGGCTGGCATGGCCGGCGCAAGCGCGCTCCCATCGCTGGTCGGCGGTGCCACGTCCGGTGGAGACGCGATGTCGGCAGCGCAGATGCAGCAGATGCAGCAGATGCAAATGGCTGGAGCTTCAGCAGGTGGCATGGGCTACTCGGCCATGGGACCCGCGGCGGGCATGGTGCCCGATGAGGCAGAGACCGCGCGGTGCCTGGGGATCACGGTGGAGGAGTATCGCCAGTTCAGCAACCCCACTGGCGGAGAGTACCGCCAGATGACCAAGGCCGAGATGAAGCAGCAAATGAAGATCGGCAAGAAGGTCCAGAAGCGTCAGCAGGCGTGCGCGATGCAGCAGGCCGCGCAAGCCATGGCCATGTCGCAGCAGGCGATGGCCGCCTCACAGCCGGCGATGGCCGCTGCCCGGCAGCGGGTCGCTGCGGCCGACCCAGGGGTGATGACCGAAGCGTCTGGCAAGCAACCGGCCTTGGGGGCCGACCTGGTCGCCGAGTTGAAGAAGGGCAAGACGGCCGTTCGCGACATCGACTGGGTGGCTGGAGCCGTGACGGTGTCGGAGGCGGGAAAGCCCGGATTCGATGCAGCGATGGCGAAACTGGCTGCCGCGATGCAGGAAGCCGCCGGGAGTTACCGGATCGACCTCTACTTGGACAAGCGCTACGGTGACGCCGAGCTCAAGACGCTGTCGGTCTCGCGGATCGCGACGGTCGCCCAGGCTCTTCAGAATGCATCGAGCAACAGCCCGGTCGCTGTGAAGATGGGAAGCGGCAAAAAGGACAAGGATCCCCGGCTCGAGATCGTAAGGACGAGCGGACGCTGAGTCCTCCCGAATCCGTGCCTCTGAGTAGATGAACCGCCCGCATTCGTGAGGGGCTTCACCCATGGATATCACGGCTCGGAAGTATGCCTCGCTCGGGTTTGTGAGCATCGCACTCTGGATCGCGACTCCAATCTCCGTGAACGCCCAGTGGACCGTCACCATGCGTGCCATGCAGAACCCCCTCGCCGTAGGTCAGTGCACCGGAATTGAAGTAACGATCGTAGACCAGCGAGGTTTTCCGCCGGTTCGGCCGGACAAGAAGCAGACGAGCGGGTGGGATTTCGACCTCGAGTTCACCGCGGCCAGCCCCGACGCGTTCGCCTGGCGGGATGAACGGCACCGGTTTCTTTGCGCCAAGGCGCCGACCGCTCCGACCGCGGTAGTCGTGGCGAGCTATCCGGCGAAGCATCTCCAGCCGTCGGAGCGCGTGCCCGGCCTGACGCTGCAGCGGTCCATCGAGGTGGCGATGCAGGGCGCACCGGCTGGGCCGATGCCGCCGATGGATCCCTCGACTGGATATCCAGCCGGTGCGCCCGGAACGACGGCACCAGCGGGCTACGCCGCGCCGCTAACAGACCCCTCCCAGGCCTCTGGCCCGCCTGGCGGGCCGGCGTATCAGACTGGGGCCTCACCCGGATATCCACCTTCCCCGATGCCACAGCAGGGACCGAGCGGCTATGCGCCCGCTTCGGCGCCTCAGGTTTATCCCTACCCGGTGGACCCCGCGACGCAGGCCGGGCAGCCAGGGCTTCCGCCGCAGCCCGACGCAGCACAACCCGTTGCCGGACAGCCTGTCGCGGCACAGCCTGTCGCGCAACCGCAGGCCCGCAACTTCAAACAGCTGTTTCAGAAAATCGGGAGCCATGCGAGGCAACAGGCGCGCGACGTCGCCGGCAACACGGTGAATTACACCGCCGACGCGGCCAATAGCGTCGTCGACAACACGCTCACGTCCGGCAGCGATCTCATCAAGGCCAACGTGCAGACCACAGCCGGCGGTCTCGGCGGAGTAGGGCAGGCGCTCTTCAGCGGGGCCAAGGGGCAGGGCGGTCCCGGGGATCTCGCGGTCGCACTTGCCACGGGGCGAGTGGTGCTCCGCGAGCTCCGCTTCCAGGAGCACACGGCAGTCCTGGACCCGTCGTCGGGCCCGCTCCTGGCGAGGCTGGCGCAGGCCCTCCTGGCGACTCCGGGACAATACCTCATCGAGGCGCACGTAGACAAAGTCGAGGGACCGCCGGCGCAGGCTCTTTCCGATCAGCGCGCAGTTGCGGTCAAAAATGCCCTCATCTCTTCGGGCGTTCCCGCCATGCAGTTGGTCGCGACCGGGTACGGAGCGACCCGGCCACTCACCAGCGGCAACAGTGCGCGCATCGAGATCGCGCGCACTCAGTGAGGCTGAGAAGAAACGCAGCGTCGTGGCGTTAATCGGATAGCAGTCGCCAGACAGCTATTTCCACCCGAATTCACGTCCTGCACCACACGCGCCCGCGAGGGCGAGGAGCCGCGTATGTCCCGTAACCGCCTGACTGCCGCCACTGCGCTGGTCGCGCTCGGGGCCCTCCTGGGCGCCGCCGCGCCGGCCCAGGCCCAGAAGTTCTCCCTGGCACCAACTTTCGGGGTCTACATCCCGACCACTGAGCTGATCAAGGCGATCAATGGCCAGTCCTTCAAGCAGGAAGTCGGCATCGCGGTCGGCGGCCGGATGGGTATCGCTTTCTCCCGCCGCCTCGGATTCCAGGCGACCGGCTCGTATGTGCCGAGCAACCTCCGCTTTGCTCTCGATGGCACCAACCAGACCACCGATGCCTCGTTGTTCTTCGGGGCCGGCAAGCTCTCCTTCTTCGTGCTTCCGCCGACCTCGCCCATCTCGTTCCAACTCAATGGTGGCGTCGCGTTGGTCAAACGGAGTGGCACCGCGTACCAGAACCTCAAGGACAAGAACAGCGTGGGTGGCACCGTAGGGGCGCAGCTGGGACTCCGGCTCGGGCCGCTGCCGCTTCTGCTCGCGGCGGAAACCTATCTCTACAAACAGCACCTCGAGGGCCTCACCACCGACAGCGGCGAGCAGGCCAGCCAGAAGGACGTGCAGCTCTCGATCGGCTTCGGCCTTCCGGGGATGCACTAGTCCGCCACGATTCGTGACTGAAGGAGATGCGCTCATGATTCGCTCCAACTGGATGTGCGGCTTGCTCGCCTTGCTGGCGTCGCCGCTGTCCGCACAGGTCTCCGCGGAGGCGGCCCGGATCGAACAGCCGCAGGCTGCAATGCCCACGGCTACCCGCTCCCGGGCGAGTCTGGAACGGGTGGTCGTGAACACCAGCATCGGCGTGCGCGGGGTTTTTCCCACTGGCGGAGAGGCCATCGACATCTTCTTCGATGCCGTAGATGGCGCCACGACCTACACGCTCCGTCGCGCAAGCTCCTCGAATGGTCCCTATACCACGCTGCCGCCCAGTCAGGCCCGGCTTACGACCCACAACTACGTGGCCAATCCGCCCTGCTGCGAGATCATGGACATGGAGGCATACAAGGTCGGTGTAGGCCAGACCGTGTGGTATATGGTCGACGCCTGGTCCGGCACAACGCTGATAAAGAGCACCGCCCCAATTCGGATGGACCTCCCCAGCTGGTTCACGGGGCCGCTGCGCGTCGATGTGGCCAAGACCGGCAACGATCAGTGGACCATCGGGTGGGAGCCGGTGGTAGGTGCGACGTCGTACTTGGTGTGGGTCAGAATCAATGGCGGCCAGATCAACACCCTCTACAACCCCAATGTCCCTGCGAGTCAGCGCCAGCTGACCCTGAGCGGTCTGTATCCCGGCACGCAGTACCTGGTCTATGTCTCCGGCTCGGTCACGTGGAACGGGATGAAACTCGGACGCAGCGGGTCGATCTGGTACACGGCACCCTGAGGGCCGCAGGCAACCGTCCGCAACAGAAGATTCAGAGGGAAGAACACATGCTCTGCACTCATATTCGGGTGAGATCGTTCGTCACTCCCATCCTGACCGCCACAGCTCTGGTGTTGATCCTGAGCTGTGGAGGTGGCTCGGACCTCGGCGGACCTGACAGCCCGCAAGACCCAGGCGATCCCGGCTCACTCCCGGCCCCCACGTCAGCAGGAACCCCCAACGGGGAGGCCGTCACCAAGAGCATTGGGCCGGAAGGCGGAAGTCTGGCTTCCTCAGATGGCGGGCTCACCCTGACCGTGCCGGCGGGGGCGGTCACTGCGACGACCGAGTTCGGGATCCAGCCGATTACCAATGAGGCATACAACGGGGTGGGCCAGGCATACCGGGTGACCCCGGAAGGGCAGACCTTCGCTCAGCCGGTACAGGTCACCTTCAGTTATTCGGATGACGACCTGGTCGGCACCTCGGATGACGGCCTCGGCATTGCCAAGCAGGGTGCAGACGGCCGCTGGCGGGCGCTTCTGTCAACGACCGTGGATCCCACTCACCGCACCCTCTCCGTTTCGGTCACCCAATTTGGGGGAACTTCCCCTGCAGCCAGTGGCGACGGGCAGCCAGCGGCATTGTCACTGTCCGCCTCGAGTGCCAGCCCGGGTGGGGTGGCCAGGACGACATTCTGGAAGCAGCTCCCCGAGCCCAACTCTACGCCCGAGGTCAAGGTCAAGGAATCGACCCCGCTTGTCGTTCTGGCCTGCTTCCGGGAACCGACGCAACCGCTGCCGGCCGGACCCGGGGAAGACGAGCTTTTCACCCTCCCGACGGAGAGTTGCTATCCGTCGATCCGCACCGGCACTTGGTCGGTCAATGGCAGCCAGGGCGGGAACAGCTCGGTGGGCACCGTGGCTGCCCTTTCACCTACATCGCAGGCCCTGTACACCGCTCCTGCGAGCGCGCCCGGCGCCAATCCGGTTACCGTCTCCGGAGACCTGAGGTGGGAGGCTCGCGGGGTGACCAAGACATTCCGGTTTCGGGTCAAGGTCGTTGATGACGCCCACAACTTCCACATAGTCGGAAGCTTCAACTCCAATGGGCTCATGCCAATTGCGAACAACGGCGCCCGAGCCACGGTCAGCGATCGGTTCGAGGCCGACGCCATGATCGGCGATTCGGGGAGTATCCACATCTCCAATATTCAGAACTCCGGAAGCCAGGTCGGTGGCCTCACCGGACCCGAAGATCCCCTGGGCATCTATTGCTTCTATAGCGTGGACGGCAACTACGAACACATCACCGTGGCTCGGGGCGAAGGTGCTGCAGGTGCCTACGATCCCGATCGGCCGACCGAGCAACAGACCAGCATCACCTTCAGCGGCACCAGTAACATTCCGCCCTCGGTTCTGGGGACCCCGACCGACAATGGCTGCGAGAAAGCGCCTTACCCGGGCATGACCGCGGATAATCGGGTCGACCTGCGGTTCGATCGCTTCCAATTGACCGAGGATGGACAGACCATCACCCTGCCCGCCGACCTGAACGGTTGGTCCTATACCATCGAGCGGCGCGATTGACGAGGGGATTCATGGACTACGGCAGACGCACCACCGACGAATACCTCGCCACCTGGGATACGATCGTGGAGAATCATCTGTTCACCGAGCTGGCGAAGAGTCTTCGCCAGCTCGCCGGAACGGATGCACGGGCCGGCGGTCCCGGTCCGGAGCAGGTGGCAGCACTGGCCTACCATTTGGCGCATGCCCTTCGGGTGGCAGCCAGCTCGAGCGGGGGCATTCACGCGTCACTGGAATACCTGCAGCTGGCCGCGGCGGCGTCGGCAAAGAACGTTCCGACGAGTTAGGTTTGACTCGGTCTTCCTGCCCCGACCACATCTCCTCCAAGGACGCCGACTATGGGTATACGCCTCGTGTGCCTCGCGCTCGGAGCCGTCGCGGTGGGAGTGTTACCCCCGCCTCCTGCGGCTGCCCAGCACGTTTCGCTCTCGCCTACCGTTGGGGTCTACATCCCCACCACGGAGCTGGTGAAGGCGGTCAATGGCCAGGAGTTCAAGCAGGAGGTCGGGATCGCCGTGGGCGGCCGGCTCAATCTTGCGTTCGGTCCCCGGTTCGGTGTTCTGACCTCGGTGTCTTACGTGCCCAGCAACCTCCGTTTCACCGTGAACCAGAACGAGACCAAGACCGACGCCAATCTGCTCTTCGGTAGTGCCCGCGCGACCTTCTACCTGCTCCCCATCACCGCGCCGGTCTGGTTGAACGTCAATGGAGGCGCCAGCCTGGTGCACCGCGGGGGCAAGGCGTTCGAGGACGCGGAGTACACGACGGACTATGGCGGGGTGGTCGGCACCACAGTGGGCTTCCATCTCGGCAGCCTGCTCAGCTTCTACGTCGCCGCGGACGACTACATCTACGGCGCTCGGCTGGAGGACGAGACCCTCGACATCGACAGCAAGAAAACTCAGAACGACGTGCAGCTCGCCGTCGGGCTGGGCGTGCCCTTGGGTGGTCATTGAATTAAGATGCTTGACGAGTCATCGTCTGAAGACTTGCTCCGACGAGGGACACGTGAAGCTGTTGCCGTGGATTGTCGCAGTCGGAATCGTCGTGCCGGCGCGCGCCCAAGCCCAAACCAGTACTCCGGCCTCGCTGGTTGGCACCTGGAAATTCGACCTGAAGCAAGACCCCAAGAAGGATGGCCCCCGGACCGTCGTGGTGCGGCCTGATAGCAGCGCCAGCTACGGTACCCAGACTGTACGCTGGCGTTTGGTGGGAGACAGTCTCGCGCTGGCTCTGGGCGGCGAGTGGGTGAACTACAAGTACAAGTTCAAGGGCAAGCGACTGGTGCTGTCTGGCGGCGACCTGACCGAGCCGGTCAGCTTCGATCGGTTGGGTCCCCCGACACCACGGCCCGACAGCGTGCCGGTGCCGCCGGACCCCGATGTGGCGGAGTCGCAGTAAACCCCTACAAGGCCAACCTCAGCTGTGCGCCCCCTCGCGATACCAAGATGGCGGGCAAGGGCTCGTCCTGGAGCGCCACGTGCAGCTGCCCCCGGAACCCCAGCTTCTTGAGGGTTGGCGCAATGGCGCCGCGGGCATACGCCGGGGTATTGCAGCGCTCGCTCAAGTGTGCCAGCACGATGACCGTGAGGCCGGGATGATGTAGCTCCGCCAGGAGCTCGCCCGCGGCTCGGTTGGAAAGGTGCCCCGCGGATCCCGCGATCCTGCGCTGGACCACCGGTGGATAGTCGCTGGTTCGCAGCTGGACCTCGTCGTGGTTGGCCTCCAGCACCAGCGCGTTGACCTCACGCAGGAGATAGCGAACCCCAGCAGTCGCCCGCCCCAGATCGTAGGCTACACCCACCCGAGCGCCGTCTCCCGTCTGCACCACGATCGCGAGCGGCTCGGCCGCGTCGTGACTGGTGGGGCAAGCTTCGATGTCGAACGGGCCAAGCGCTCCCCGGGCGCAGAGTCCGAGGGGGCGATGCTGGATGGGTCGCCCGCCCGGTGCCACCCGCTCCCACGTCCCTGGTGTGGTGAGCACCGGGATACCCAGTCGTCGCGCGAGTCTGGGCGCGCCGCACGCGTGATCGCCATGCTCGTGGGTGAGCACGATACCTGCGACCCGCTCGAGCGCCAGACCGGCGGTCTCGGCCCGTCGTTCGATCTCCCGGGCGCTGAACCCGGCGTCGATCAGCAGGGCCACGCGCTCCGATTCCACCGCGAAGCAATTGCCGCGAGAGCCCGAGCCCAACACGTAGAGGGTGGTCACTGCCGAACCCCTCTGAGGAAGGTGCGGCGCAGCGATTCCCGCCGTTCGGCTGAGAGCTCCACGTTTCTTCGCGCCATGACGCGCTCCGCGATCCGGAGGAACCCCTCTTCGGTAAGCCGCTCTTCACCGGTGCAGCCCCAGGCGAACGGGCGCACGTGTTTGGGAGCAGTCGGAGTGCCGAACACATTGGCGCCGGCTGACACGACCGTTCCTGTTGCCAGCATGGTTCCGATCGCGGTCTTGGCGTGGTCGCCGAACAGGGTCCCCAGATTGAGCCGCCCGCTTTCGATCCGGACGCCGTCGATGTCGAGCCGGACCGGCCCGTAGGTGTTCTTGAGGTTGGACGTGGTGGTACCGGCGCCCAGATTGACCCAATGTCCCACGACGCTGTGACCTACGAACCCGTCGTGGCTTTTGTTGGCATAGCCCAGGAACACGCTTGCCGCAATTTCTCCGTGCACCCGGCACTCGGGCCCGAACACCGATTGCCGGATGAATCCACCGAGCACTCTCGTGGCGGCGCCGACGTAGACCGGTCCCTCCAGCCGGGTGCCCTGCCGCACTTCCGCGCCTTCCTCCAATACGACCGCGCCATGGCGCACGTCGAAGACCACGCCTGGCTCGACCCGGGCGCCGAGGGATAGCACGTCCCCGGGATCGCCCAGGACCAGGCTGCCCTCGGGAATTGTGGCAACCGGTGCGGCACGAAAGTCGGCGCAGTCGGCTGGCAGGAGCCGCTCCAGGGCGGTGATGAGGTCATACGCTCCCCGAAGCAGGAGGCCATCGACCTCAAACCCCGCGCCCGCATTGCGGGGACCGCTCCAGCGCTCCCCGGCAGGGACCAGCCATGCCACCGTCGTGCCCGAATGAGTGAGCCGGCGCGCATCGGGCGGGGGATCGATCGGCGCGCCGGTCGGAGCGAACCACGCGGCCGCGATGGTCGCCGGGCCCAGGATCGGCCCCGGGGGAAGCACCTCGGGCTCGTCCCCCTCGCGGAAGCCCTCGACGTGGCTGCCCAGAATGCCGACCGCATCGGTTTGCAGCGCCGCCTCCCAGCGCTCCCTGATGCGCCAGATTCCGGCGCGAAGCTCCGCGATTGGCCGCACGCCGGCGAATGGCGCCCATTCAGCCCCGGCCGGCTCGGGTTCCAACAGGTACAGCGAGGTCATCCGGGAAGGTCGCGAATCTCGGGCGGAAGACGGTCCAGCAACTCTTTCATGGCTGCGGCCCGCTCCATGGGCATGACCAGGATCCGGCCGTTGGCCTGGACCACCACCAGATCCTGAACTCCGCTCAGCACGACGGCGTCCCGGTCGGCCCACACGATGCAATCGTGGCACTCGTTGAGGAAGGCCTGTCCGATCACGACGTTGCCGCTGGTATCCTTGGGCCGTACTCGGCCCAGTGCTTGCCAGGTTCCCACGTCATCCCAGGCGAACGCCCCCGGTACAACCGCCACCGCGGCGCTGCGCTCCAACAGTCCGACATCGATCGAGATCGGGGTCACCGTGTTGAAGAATCCGGGGACGTCATCACTGCGCAGGTCAGGCAATCCCTTCGCCACCTCGGGCGTGTGGGCAGTCGCCTCGGTCATCAGCCGGCGCGCGGTCCAGGCGAACAAGCCGCTGTTCCACAATGCGCCCGCGGCCATGAGGTCGAGCGCGGTGGCGGCGTCGGGCTTCTCGGAGAACCGTGCCACGGTGTGCGCCATCTCGTCCAACGGTGCGCCGGGTACGATATAGCCGTATCCGGTCTCGGGGCGGGAGGGAACCACTCCGACCGTGACCAGCCGGTCGTGGCGGCGGGCGGTGGTGAGCGCCACATCCGCCGTGCGACGGAATGCCGCGGCATCGCCCACCGCCCAGTCGGCGTGCAACGAGAGCACCTCTGCATCAGGGTCGCGCCGCTGCGCCTCGAAGGTGGCCCAGATGAGCGCCGGCGCGGTGGACGCGGGTCGAGGCTCGATCAGCATGTTCGCGGGCGACAGCTTGAGCCGGTCCTGGAGCTTGGGCGCCAGCGCGTTTCCCGCGACCACGAGGATGCGCTCCCGGGGAATGAGCCCGGTGAGCCGCTCGACCGATTCCTCCACACTGGAGCTGGAGCCGGAGAGGGGAAGAAGCTGCTTGGGGTGTTGGGGAGTGCTGAGTGGCCAGAAGCGTGTTCCAGACCCGCCGGCGAGCAGGACGGCCCACCTCATGACGGCACCGTCACAGCAGCGCCGCCAGCGCGGGTCGGTGGTGACGGAGATCGTAGAGCAGGGGGCCTACATCCGCATCCGTCCGCGCCAGAATCGCGAGCCAGTCTCCCGCACCGACGGCAGCCAGAACCAGGAGCCCTCCGGAAAATTCCATCACCGCGGTCTGAAGTCCTCCCTGGCCGGTGCCGCGACCGAGCCGGCCGGCATACTGCGCGAGGGTCGCGGCGAGCGCGGCCACCGTCTCCGATTCGAATCCGGGGCGGGCCGCGAACTCGATAGGCAGTCCGTCGCCGCTGAGGAGGAGCGCGGCTTCCACGCCGGGGCGCTGCCCGAAGCTCTGTACCACATCACCCAGCCCAGTCATGGGACGCTTGACTCCACCGGAAAAAGAAACGAGCGCAACGTATGAGCCGCCTCGGTCGAAGTCAAGAAAATAACGGAGGTTGACCCCTCTTCTCCCGGGCCTTAACGTTCCGCCTTTATGCGACCGATTACGGCTCTACTCTTGCTGCTTGCGCTGGCCGGCGTCGGCGGCTGCGACGACAACAACGGGCTGCCCGATCCTACCGTGCAGAACATCGTCGACACGGTAACTATCGGCTCGCTGGTGGGCACGCCCATTTCCACGCCCAGTGGCTTTTTCATCGACTTCTCCGGCGTGGGCGCAGTCCGCACCGACCAGTCTGTGGGCTTCGAGTTCGCCTATAATATTGAGCCCGGCGGCCGGCGGGTATTTCTCCCCCGCGCCGCGCTGGGGCTCGCCTCGACGACTGCCGACCCCGGAGTGCAGCTTCGGCCGGAGACGTTTGATGAGATCTCCAAGGCCCGGAGCAACGGTTACGTGACCGACTCGGCCGTCGCCGTCGAAGTGGGCCAGCGCTTCCTGGTACGGTCGCGAGTAATCTGCACCACCCTCGGCGTCCCTCTCTATGCCAAGTTGGAGATCCTCGGGTTCGCCGACAGCACCGTCACTTTCCAGGTGCTGGCTGACCGCAACTGCGGCTACAAGGGTTTGGATCCCGGCCTCCCCAGCGAGTAACCCCCGTGATTGACCTGAAGAGACTGCGGCAGGATCCTGACGGCAGCCGAGCCAGCCTCCTGCGGCGGGGCGACCCTGCCCTGGGCCCACTGGTCGACGGCTTGCTCGATCTCGATCGCCAACGGCGGGAGCTGCTGGTCCAGGTCGAACGGCTCAAGGCCGAGCGCAACGCCGCCAGTGAGGAGGTCGCTCGGCGCAAGCGTGCAGGTCAAGGGACCGACGAGCTCATGGGGCGGCTCAAGAGCTCCGGCGAGGAGGTCAAAGCTCTCGACGCGCAGTTGCGTGAGATCGACACCGCGCTGGAACAGTGCGCGCTCACGCTGCCCAATTTCCCCTCTGACCTGATCCCGGACGGCGATGCGGCGGCCAACCGCGTGGTCCGGGCCTGGGGCGAGCCTTACCGTTTCGACTTCCAGCCCCGGCCCCACTGGGAGCTGGCCACCAATCTCGGCATCCTGGATCTCCCGGCCGGTGCCAAGCTCGCGGGCTCCGGGTTCCCGCTGTTTCGCGGAGCCGGGGCTCGCCTGGTCCGCGCGCTTGCCGGGTTCATGCTGGATTTGCATACCCGCGAGCATGGATATGTCGAGGTGGCAACTCCCTATCTGGTCAATCGCACTACCCTGACCGGCACCGGCCAGCTTCCCAAGTTCGAAGAGGACCTTTATTCGGCCACGGCGGATGATCTCTTCCTCATACCTACGGCGGAGGTGCCGGTTACCAATATCCACCGGGACGAAATCCTCGAGGCCCACGACCTTCCGCTGGGTTACGTCGCCTACACGCCGTGTTTTCGCCGGGAGGCAGGCGCGCATGGCAAAGACACTCGCGGCCTGATTCGGGTTCACCAGTTCGACAAAGTGGAGCTGGTCCGCTTCAGCCGGCCGGAGGAATCGTCGGCCCAGCACGAGCTGCTCACCGGCCATGCTGAAGCCGTGCTGCAACGGCTCGAGATTCCGTATCGAGTCGTCGAGCTCGCAGCCGGCGACACCGGGTTCAGCAGCGCGCGAACCTATGACCTCGAGGTCTGGGCTGCGGGGGTCGGTACCTGGCTCGAGGCCTCGAGCTCGAGCACCTTCACCGACTTTCAGGCTCGCCGCGCCAACATCCGGTATCGCGCCGAACCCAAGGCCAAGCCCGAGTTCGTGCACACGCTGAACGCCTCGGGAGTCGCGTTCCCTCGTACCATCATCGCTCTGCTGGAAAACAACCAGGCGGCCGACGGCTCGGTGCGCGTGCCCGAGGCGCTGGTGCCGTATCTCGGTGTCGAGCGCCTGGCCCCACGTGGGTAAGGAGCGGCTCCAGCGGCTGGCTCCCATGGTTGCCGTCGGGCTGGTCGCCACGCTCGCGGGCCTGAGTCTCGGCACCGGTCTCCTCATCATCCGTCACTTCAAGGGCGACGCGACCGCGACCAGCCGGCTCTACTCCGGCGTCTTCGGGGGACTGAACAATCCCCGCCCGGGGGCCGAGGCCGAGGCCCTGCTCCGACTGGGGGAGCAGGTGCGGTCGCTGGGCCTCCCGCTCGTTGTGACCGATCGCGCCGGTCGGGTGACGGCGGTGGCCAATTTGCCCTTCGATGCACCCTTGGATGACCCCCGAATCAGGGACTATGCTGCCCGACTCGACCGGCAGAATCCGCCGATCGTCGATCAGGCGATCGGCACGGTGCACTACGGGCCCATGCCGGCGCAGCGCAATCTCACGGCGCTGGCCATCCTGCAGGGGTTGACCATCATGGTCATGGTGGCCGTGGCCGTCTTTGCGTATCGCAGCGCGATGGCCGCCCAACGCGACCGGTTGTGGGTGGCGATGGCGCGGGAGGCTGCGCACCAGATGGGCACCCCACTCACCAGCCTCCAGGGCTGGATCGAGCGGGTGCGCTCCCGGCCGACACCGCCTCCGGATCTGGCCGATCACCTCTCGGCCGACGCCGATCGACTGGACCGGGTGGCGCAGCGCTTCGAACGCATCGGGAATCCGGCGAAGCGCGAGCCGATCGGGCTTGGCGCCCTGGCCGACCGGGTCGCGCTGTACTTCCGCCCGCGCCTTCCCAAGCGGGCCAACCCGATTGAACTGCGCCTGGAAGCGCCGGGAATGGGGCCCATGGTATTGGGTGATCCGGTACTGCTGGAATGGGCGCTCGAAGCCATGGTTAAGAACGCCATCGACGCCCTGCAGGGACGCTCAGGCACGATTATCCTGCGGGTCGGAGCGGCGCAGGGGATGGGAGAAATCCGGGTGCTCGACGACGGCCCCGGCATCGCCAAGGAAATCCGTCGCACCCTGTTCGAGCCTGGCATCACCACCAAGGGAGGGTGGGGCATCGGACTCGCCCTGTCTCGCCGGGTGGTCGAAGATGCCCACCAGGGGTCGCTGGTGTTGGAAGCCACCGACAAAGGAGCCTGTTTCCTGATGCGTATTCCGCTGGCCAAGCAGGACGTGTGATCAATACCTCCTCGCCGGACTTGCCTCACGCACTCAACCCCGCGCAGAGGGAAGCGGTGGAGCACGTGCATGGTCCCATGCTGGTATTGGCCGGCGCGGGATCGGGAAAGACTCGCGTTCTCACCAGCCGAATCGCCACCCTGATCGAGCGCCACGGCGTTCCGCCGCAGCGAATCTTCGCCGTCACCTTCACCAACAAGGCCGCGGGCGAGATGAAGCAGCGCATCGGACGCCTGCTCCAGCGAGACCCGTCCGGCCTGTGGATCGGGACCTTTCACTCTCTGTCCGCCCGTCTCCTGCGGCGGGAAGCAGAGCTTCTGGGCTTCAGCCGTCACTTCACTATCTACGACGAAGACGACCGCCTAAGCCTGGTGAAGCGGCTCCAGGAACAGCGCGGCCATTCCACCAAGCTGTTCCCGCCCAAGGCGGTGCAGGCGCTGATCTCCTCAGCCAAGAATCGGATGGTGCCTCCCGAGCAGTTGGCCTCTGCGGCAGCCTTCGATCGGTTGGCAGAGGTAGCGGCCGACGTGTACGGCGCCATGGGGCCCGCGCTCAAGGCGGCGAACGCGATGGACTTCGACGATCTCCTGTTGCACCCGCTTACGCTGTTCCGGGAACACCCTGATCGGCTGCGCGTTTACAGCGAGCGGTTCAGCTTCATTCTGGTCGACGAGTTTCAGGACACCAATCGCGCGCAGTACGAGCTGGTCCGGCTGTTGGGCGCCCATGGTAACGTGTGCGCGGTGGGCGATGATGATCAGTCCATCTACGGCTGGCGTGGTGCCGACGTGCGCAACATGCAGGCGTTTCTCCAGGATTTTCCGGGTACCAAGCTCGTCCGGCTGGAGGAGAACTACCGCTCCACCCAGGTCGTTCTCGACGCCGCGAACGGCATCATCGCGGAGAACACTGGCCGGCTGGGAAAGACCCTGGTGACTCGGCGCCGGGGGGGAGAGCCGGTGACCCTGCTGGCAGCGGCCGACGAGCGCGATGAGGCGGAATGGGTGGTGCGCGAGCTCGAGCGGCGCCGGGCCGCCGGCGACTGGCAATACGGTGAAATGGCCGTGCTCTACCGCACCAACTCCCAGTCGCGCGCTCTGGAGGAAGCCTTCCGGCGAGCGGGGGTCAAGTACCGTCTGGTCGGAGCGATCAGCTTCTACGAGCGGCGTGAGGTCAAGGACCTGCTCGCCTACCTTCGGCTGCTGGCCAACCCGGCCGATGACGAGGCCTTTCTCCGGGCGATAGCGGTCCCGCGGCGCGGTCTGGGGGAGTCGAGCCTGGCGACCTTGGGGCGAACAGCTACCCAGTGGCATAAGCCACTGCTGGAGACGGCGCGCATCGCCGACCGGGTGCCGGAGCTCCGGCCGAATGCGCGCGAGGCCCTGAGGAGCTTCGCCCGACTGATCGACGAATTGGCACAACCGAGTGGGCAGCTTCCGCCGGCCGAGGTCCTGGAACGGGTCATCGCGGCCATTGACTACGAGGCTGTGCTCCTGGTCGAGGGGACCGAAGGGGTGGACCGGTGGGAGAACGTTCGCGAGCTGGTGGCGAGCGCGACCACTTGGTCGGAGGAGGTCACCGAGGATCCCGAGTCGGGCACTCCGCTCGAACGGTTCCTGGCCGAGGCAGCGCTGCTCTCGGCGGTGGACACCGCGGTCGGGCCCGATGAGGGTGTGACCCTGATGACGCTGCACACGGCCAAGGGCCTGGAGTGGCCGGTCGTGGTTCTGACCGGAATGGAGCACGGACTCTTTCCGTTAGCTCGCGCCGAGGAACAGCCTGACGGCTTGGAAGAAGAGCGACGTCTGTGCTACGTCGGCCTCACTCGCGCCAAGGACAAACTGTATCTGACCTGGGCCCGAGCCCGCCGTCGCGGGGGTGAGCTGCGGCCGGGCATCGCCTCCCGATTTCTTCGCGCGCTGCCACCGGATAGCGTGGAGGAGCGGCGGACCACCTCGCTGTGGGCACCGGACTGGGGCGGGAGGGCGGGAGGACGGTATGGCGGCATGGCGGAAGGGCGATACGGCGGTAAGAGTGCGCAGTTTCCTGCCTCTGCGTCTTCTGCGTCCGAAATGGAATCCCAGGACGCTCCGAGGTACGTGAAGGGCGAGCGGGTTCGCCATCGCCGCTTCGGCAGTGGGACGATTCAGGGACTGACGGGTACCGGGCGCGATCTCAAGGTCTCGGTTGCGTTCGACGATGCCGACGTCGGCGTGAAACAGCTGCTCGTGGCCTATGCCGGCCTCGAGCGCGAGTGGGAGAGCACATGAGTATCGGTCGCGACGAGGTTCTTCACGTCGCCAAACTGGCCGAGCTGGCGGTGCGCGAGGACGAACTTAACCGTCTGGTCGATCAGCTGAATCGCATCGTGGACTATGTCGCCCAGCTGGATCAGGTGCCGGGTGACCGCATTGCCGAAGCCTTCATTCCCGGTCCTCAGGCGGTGCCGCTGCGCGAGGACGTCATCGCGCCGGTCCCCCTGTCACGACCGCCCGCCGCTATCGCGCCGGAGTTCGTGGATGGCTTCTTTCTGGTGCCGAGACACACCGCCATGGAGGATCAGTGAGCACGGCAGCGGTGGCGCGCGACACCGGAGCACGGCTTGCCGAGGCAGATGCCCACGGCCTGAATGCGACGCTTCACTGGTCACAGGCGTGCCTCGACGCCGAGGCCAGCCGGGTCGACCGGATGGCGGCGCCGGGACCGTTGGCGGGCATGGCCATTGCGGTCAAAGACAACATCGTCACCGTTGAGCAGCCTACCACCTGCGGGTCGCGAATTCTGGCGGGCTATCTCTCGCCGTACAATGCGACGGCCATTGATCGGCTCCGGGCTGCGGGGGCGCTCGTCGCCTGCAAGGCCAACATGGACGAGTTTGCGATGGGCTCCTCCACCGAGCACTCCGCCTATGGCCGGGTCAAACATCCGCTCGACCCCGACCGGGTGCCTGGGGGCTCTTCCGGCGGCTCAGCCGCCTTGGTCGCCGCCGGAGTTGTCCCTGTGGCGCTGGGGTCCGAAACCGGTGGATCGGTCCGTCAGCCTGCCAGCTTCTGCGGCATCGTCGGAGTCAAGCCGAGCTATGGACGGGTGAGCCGATATGGCCTGGTGGCCTTCGGCTCGTCCCTCGACTGCATCTCGGCCTTCGGAAAAACCGTGAAGGATGCCTCGCGGGTGCTGAGCGTGATGAGTGGTCCGGATCCCCTGGATGCAACCACGGTGAATCGTCCGCCCATGGCCGTGCCTGCGCCGCTGGCCAGTCTCAAGGGTCTGCGCGTGGGCCTGCCCCGCGAATACTTTCCTCCCGACCTTCACCCCGGAGTGGCCGCAGGTCTTCGTCGCACTATCGATGCCGTGCGCCAGTTGGGTGGTGACGTGTGTGAGGTCTCCCTTCCTAACTCGGCCTACGCAGTCCCGACCTATTACATCGTGGCTCCGGCGGAGGCGGCAGCCAACCTCGCCCGCTACGACGGCGTGAGGTACGGCCCGCGGAAGGTGGGCCCCGGCGGCGATATCCGGGCCCTGTACCAGGCAACTCGAGGCGAAGGTTTCGGGGCCGAGGTGCGTCGGCGCATCCTGGTCGGCACTTACGTGCTGAGCGCTGGCTACTATGACGCCTACTATAGGAAGGCGCAGCGGGTACGGGCGCTTATCGCCGACGATTTTCGCCGCGCCTTCGCGGGCGGCGTAGATCTGCTTCTCACGCCGACCACCCCGACCCCCGCCTTCCGTGCCGGCGAGAAGACCGAAGATCCGGTCGCCATGTACCTGGCAGACATCTTTGTCTGTGCCATCAGTCTGGCCGGTCTTCCCGCACTCAGCCTGCCGGTCGGACGGACGGACGGCCTGCCCATTGGCGCTCAGCTCATCGCTCCGTACTTCGAGGAGGAGCGCATGCTGGCGGCCGCCGCCGCGCTCGAGGGCGTGATTGCTGCCGGGTCGGAGGTGGAGCGATGAGCTGGGAGACCGTGATCGGCCTCGAAGTTCATGTCCAGCTGCGTACTCGGTCCAAAATGTTTTGCGGCTGCGCCACCAGCTTCGGCGATCCGCCCAACACCAACGTGTGCCCGGTCTGTCTGGGGCTGCCCGGCGCGCTTCCGATCCCCAATGCCGAGGCCGTGCGTCTGGCGGCGCGTGCGGCCCTTGCGCTGGGATGCACGGTTCACGAGACCAGTGTTTTCGCTCGAAAGAATTACTTCTATCCGGACTTGCCGAAGGGCTACCAGATTTCTCAGTACGACCAGCCGCTCTCCACTCGCGGGCGGATGACGTTCGACTCGGTAGAGCGAGGTCGAGTCGAGGTCGGCATCACCAGGCTGCATCTCGAGGAGGATGCGGGCAAGCTGCTGCACGACCGCTTTCCCGGGAAGACCGCGGTCGATTTGAACCGGGCGGGCATTCCCTTGGCCGAAATCGTGAGCGATCCCGACCTCCGCTCCCCGGCCGAAGCCCGGGCCTACCTCACGACCCTCCGCCAGATCCTAGTCTATGCGGGGGTCAGTGACTGCAGCATGGAGCAGGGCAGTCTTCGGGTGGACGCCAACATCTCCATCCGATCGGTCGGCGAGCCGGCACTCGGCACCAAGACCGAGGTCAAGAACATGAACTCTTTCGCCAACGTCGAGCACGCGCTGGAGGCGGAGCGAGCCCGCCAGATCGCATTGGTGGAGTCGGGGCAGAAGGTCGAGCAGGTCACGCTGCTGTTCAACGCGGGATCCGGTCAGGTGAAGCCGACCAGGTCAAAGGAAGAGAGCCACGACTACCGCTACTTCCCGGATCCCGATCTGCCTCCGCTGGTCCTGACCATCCCCTGGATTGCGGAGCAGCGCACGGCCCTCCCCGAATTGCCCGATGTTCGTCGCTCTCGCCTGGAGCTCGCCCTCGGGCTCTCGGCGTATGACGCTCGAGTGCTCACCAGTGAGCCCACCCTCGCCGACTACTATGAAGCGGTGGTCGCTGAAGGGGTGGATGCAAAAACGGCGGCGAATTGGGTTATGGGTGACGTGATGACCCAGTTCAACGAGACCGGCTCGTTTCCGGTGTCCGCCGCGAAGTTGGGTGATCTGATCGGATTAGTGCGCGCCGGCACGGTCAGCCATCAGGCCGCCAAGCGGGTTCTTGCGGAGATGGCCTCGAGGCCGGGTGAGGGCGCCGAGGCGGTCGCTCGCCGGTTGGGTCTGGTCCAGGTCAGTGACCAGGGCGCCTTGGGCGAATGGGTATCGGAGGTCCTGGCAGCTCACCCTGCCGAGGTCGCCCGATTCCGTGGAGGCGAGACCAAGCTGATGGGCTTCTTCGTGGGGCAGGTCATGAAGCGAAGCCAGGGCAAGGCCGATCCCAAGGGGGTGCAGCCGGTCCTGACCGAGAAACTGCGTGAAGAGTGAAGGGGTAGGGTGCCGTGGCCCCTTCACCTTTCACTCTTCACCTTTCACTGCAGTTGGAGCAGGCTCATCGGATCGACCGTAATCCCGCCATATCGCGCAATCCAATGAAGGTGCGGACCGGTCACCCGGCCGCTGCGACCGACCCGACCGATCGCCTGACCCGCCCGAACCGTGTCGCCCACGGCCACATTCACTCGGCTCAAGTGGAAATAACCGGTGACCAGGCCGCCGCCGTGGTCGATATAGACCGCGTGACCGGCGAGATAGAAGTTCCCCACCAGCGCTACCACGCCGCGGGCCGAGGCGGTCACCGGCTGTCCCACGGCTCCGGCGAAGTCGGTGCCCAGATGACGGCTGGTGATCTCGCCGTTGTACTCTCGCGTGGTTCCATAGGAGCTGGTAATTCGGCTCGGCCGAGGCAGGCGGAAGCGCCCCTGCCACAGCCGTGGGGTCTGGTGCGAGTGTTGGGAGATTTCCCGGGCCCGCGCAATTTCGGAATCGATGCGAGCCTGAGCCGCGCTATCCGGAGCGATCATGGCTGGTGCCACGGTCAGCCGCTCGTTCCGAAACACCGGGCTCCGGACCACCAACCCCACGATCGTAGTGTCGACCCGGCCGCGCCGCTCGACCCGCAGCCATACCGGCAAGGTGTCCCCGCCCCCGCCCTCGAGTGGGACGCCGAGCAAGGTCTCGAACGAGCCGCCCGCCCGGCGGGTAAAGTGCAGCGGCTCGCCCCCGGCCTCTCCATTGATGCCAATCGGTGCATCCTCCGGCATGCGTCCGGTCACCGGCCGCACGATCAAGCGGGCCACGGTGCCGCGGAAGGGCAGTGATGGAATCGGCCGGACAGACAGGCTCAAGGCGGGACTTCGGGCCGGGGGCGCGCTCCCGCGCCATCCGAGCACCGAGAGCAGAGCGGCCAAGCACCACGCGCCACGTGCCCAGCTCACCGCAGGAGCTGGCGAATCAGAGCCTCCTGATCGGGGTACTCGGCAAGCAGAGTCTCGAGCGTTCCGACCTCGAAATCCTCGAATTCGAATCCGGGGGCGACAGTGCAGCCGCAGAGGGTAGCTCCTCCATCAGGCAGGGCAGCCTGCCAGACACCAGTCGGCACGACAGCTTGGGGCGAGCGGCGATCCAATCGCGCAGGTTCCATGCCCAGCCGGAAGAGTTGCAGTGGGGCGCCCTCGTAGTGGTGCCAGACCTCATCGGCCTGTACCCGATGCCACGTGCTCCAGGCGCCATGCGGCAGCAGGTAGTAAATCGCGGTGGAAGCGCTGCGCTCCCGCCCGTCCGGAAGGCGGACCTTCTGAGCGCTGCGAAATGATTCCCGGTAGAAACCACCCTCGGGGTGGGGCGCCAGGTGCAACCGGCGAACGGTCTCGGCGGCATCCATAGCGGAAACGCGAAGTCAGCGCTCGCCGCTCACCAGCGCGCGGGGAGAGGGGGCCGAGCCCTCCGGCGCGCCCCAGGGAAGTTTCTGAGGCACTCGCTCCCAGTGCGCCAGGGGAATTTCCGGAAGGCCGAAGTGCTCCAGCGCGGCGTCCTGCAAGAGACCCACGTTGCGCCGGCCGACCTCCTTCAGAACCCGGCGGCGCAGCTGCTTGGCGATCTTGAGCGGCCGTTCACCGGAAGGGTCCAGCCGGAGCGCGCCTGAATCCGAGCCTCCCAGCAGGTCCATCATGAAATCGAAGGACAGTCCCAGGTGGCGATCCACGTCCTGATCGGCCAGGGGCCAGCGGCTGTATTCCCGGACGACCCGCGTCGCCCGTTGCCAGCTGTTGGTCTCGGTGAGATGTACCATGCCGCGAAAAAGACGGCGGTTGGTCCGCACGCTGAAAATCGTCGGGGCAATGATCCGGTCCAGATGGGCGTCCGCTTCGCCGTGGTCGACCAGAATGACGTCCTTCGCCGCCTTGGAGTACGCATCGCCTAGGTGAGACTCTACCCGCGCCTCCCAATACGAGTGCCCGACGGCTGCGGTGCTGCTGGTGAGCATGAGCTGGCGGGGAACGAAATAGTTGTGCGCCACTGTATCGGCGGAGAGGTGGCAGAGATAGCCCAGACCGAAGGCGCGGAGCCCTTCCGAATCCGCCAGGTCGTGAATCTCCTGACCCACATGCCAGTAGTGGCAATGCCGGCCGAGTGGAGCGTAATGCTTGGCGATGGAAGAATCCGCTGCGATGTTGCCGTAGAGAAAGTCGAACGGGTAGGCCCGCAGCAGGTCGGCCACCGCGGCGGGCAGATATTGCAGGTTGGCGAGAATGGATTCCCCGAGATAGATGTGGGTGCCCGGGGTCCAGGCGTGCGCCGGTTCCGGAAACGCGAGGAGCACGAGCCCCACGCCAAGGACCGCGAGCGTGAGGCGAGCCAGGCGCATCAGCGTCCCGGCACCAAAAGCCGTCGGACTCGCCCCAGCATCCCGTTACCTCGTCGAGCCGAACGGAGGGCGGCCGCTACATCCAATGCGGTGTCCTCGACCTCATCGTGCACCAGGTCGTAGAGCGTCTCCAGGTCGGAGAGCTTCCCCTCGACCCGATCGACCCCCTTGATGACCTTGCGACGCAGGCGGCGACTGGTCTGGGCGAACGCGCCGACCTCGTTGCGAACCACCACCATGAGGTCCTGTCCTTGCTCGATCAGACGCCTCACCGAGGTGACCCCCTCGGTCACGTCGTCCTGAAGCCCTTCGACCACGGATCCCATCTTCTTGACCTGACCGGACAGACGCAGAACCGCGATCCCCAACGCGACAGCCGCGCCGAGAACCGAAAGCGCGATTACCGCGAGCGAAATCGCCATGGTCGGGCCAACCCACTCGGGCGAGGCCGCCACCTGAACGAGCGCGAGCGTCATCATGTCTTGGCCACCTCTCTGCTGGCTTTTCGGAGCCGTCCGACGATGTCGATCTCTTGCGTTAAAAACAAAGGGGTCGCAGACACATCGCAACCCCCTTGCTCCGCTTGACTCGAATCCAGGACATGGGCAGCTTTGGCCATGCCTCCTCGTTTTCTCGTCCGCGGTGGGCGTCCACTGCGCGGAACCGTACATCCAGCCGGCAACAAGAACGCCGCTCTTCCGATCCTCGCCGCGAGCGTGCTCGCCGATGGGGCGATGGAGCTGGAAAACATCCCTCGGATCCGGGATGTCGAAACCATGCTCGCGCTGCTGGTCGATCTTGGTGCGCATGCCGAGTGGACCGGCCCCAATGCGGTTCGACTGGACACCGGCGGACTCAAGCCCAAAGCGCTCGATCCGATTCTGTGCGCCCGGATCCGCGCGTCCATTCTCCTCGCGGGTCCGTTGCTGGCGCGGTTCGGCGTGGTGACCCTGCCGCCACCCGGCGGCGATGTGATTGGACGCCGCAGAGTCGATACCCATTTCCTGGCGCTGGAACAGCTCGGCGCATCGGTGATGGTGGGCGATCGGTACGAGCTCGAGGCCAAGTCCCTGGTCGGCAGTGACATCTTCCTCGACGAGCCGAGCGTCACCGGGACCGAGAACGCCCTCATGGCCGCGGTGATGGCCAAGGGTCGAACGGTGCTGCGCAATGCCGCGTGCGAGCCCCACGTGCAGGACCTGGCGCGAGTCCTGGTCGCCATGGGCGCCCAAATCGAGGGGATTGGTTCCAACATTTATATCATCGATGGCGGCCGTCCCCTCAAAGGGGCCAACTACGCGATCGGACCCGACCACATCGAAATCGGCAGCTTCATTGGGCTCGCCGCCGTGACCCACGGCGAGATCGTCATCGATCCGGTCCGGCCCGAGGACCTCCGCAGTACCCTCCTCGGCTTCGAACGCCTGGGCATCCGGGCCCGGGCGGATGGCAGTCGACTCACCATCAGCCATGACCAGGAACGGCGCATCCGCCCGGATCTCGGCGGGCATGTACCGAAGCTGGAGGATGGGCCCTGGCCCGCGTTCCCGGCCGACGTGATGTCCACCACCATCGTGACCGCCACTCAGTGCTCCGGCATGCTGCTGGTGTTCGAGAAGATGTTCGAGTCCCGTCTCTTCTTCGTGGACAAGCTCATCGGCATGGGCGCCCGGATCGTCCTGTGCGACCCCCATCGAGCGGTCATCTCCGGCCCCTCACCCCTCAAGGGAGGCATCGTCGAATCGCCCGATATCCGCGCAGGGATGGCGATGCTGCTCGCCGCCCTCGCTGCCGAAGGGCCGAGCACCATCCACAATGTCGGCCAGATCGAGCGGGGATACGAGCGGATCGATGAGCGCCTCCGTCAGCTCGGTGCCGACATCCAGCGGGCGGATGACTGACGACGCAGGTTTGATCGTTTCGGAAGTCCCGGCCGTTGGCCCGATCCCCCGCTTTGAGATTCCCCACTGGCAGGACTTCGGCGTGGTGGCGGGAATTACCGTCAAGGGCCAGCAGGGCGGCCGAGGATTCGATCTCGGGCTCTGGAGCGATGCGCCGATCGGTGGGGTCATGGGACACTGGCGGGCGCTTGGTCGAAGCTTTCCTGACTTTTGCGCGGTGGTGGTGGGGCATCAGGTGCATGGCACCGATGTGGCTCGTATCGATACCGCCGAGGGCTGGGTCCATCGGGAGGGGATCGACGGTTGGGTCTCGGCCGTCCAGGGCATCCTGCTCACGGTCACGGTCGCCGACTGTATCCCCGTCTACCTCGCGATTCCAGGCAAGGCCATTGCTCTGCTGCACGCCGGATGGCGCGGGACCGCGAACGGCATTCTCGCGGCCGGCCTGACCCGCTTGCTAGGCGCCGCCGGTGGCACTGCGGCAGATGTTGTAATGCATTGTGGGGTTGGCATTTGTGGTGCGTGCTATGAAGTTGGATCTGAGGTCATGCTGGGCTGCGGTTTGCCCGCGCCCGGCCCCGGGCCCTGGCACCTGGATCTGCGCCGACACCTTCTCGCTGAGGCGCAGGGGCTGGGCATCAGGCGGGTGACGGTGTCCGGCTGGTGCTCCGCTCACGATCGGGCCCACTTCTATAGTCACCGAGCGTCCAAGGGGGACGATGGGCGCATGGCAGCCTATCTTGGACTGAGGCCGCTGTGAGGCGCCAATCGGCTCGCTGGAGTGCAGCGGATGACGTTGACTCCGCTCCAATTCGGCAGTAGTATTTCAACGCTGTCTCGGGGGCGCCGGTTCGGGCCAACTGTCGATGTGGGGGAGTTCCCCCACATTTTTTTTCCTGCTCCGTGATGTTTGTAGACGCGCTCCTCGCTCCCATTCGCGATCATCTGGCTGGTCTCGGCTTCGAGCTGGTCGATCTTCGGCGAACGGGCACGCTGGATCGCCCCATCCTGCAGGTGCGGGTGGACCGCCCCGACAGCCGACCTGGCCGAGGTGTGACGGCCGACGACTGCGCGGGCATCAGTCGGTCTCTCGAGCGTTTCCTTGAATCCAGGGCGATGGTTGGGCCGCGGTACGTGCTCGAGGTCTCGTCCCCGGGCCTGGAGCGGCCCCTGCGGTGGCCGGAGCACTGGCGGCGCTTCGTCGGACAGCGCGCCCGCCTCCGAACGGAATCGCTCCCTGGCCGACCGCAAGTCGAGATCGTGTCGGTCCCCGATGACGAACACGTTGTCGTGCGGCTGCCCGATGGGGTCGAGATGACTCTGGCGCTGGCGTCGATCCGTGAAGCGCACCTGGTGGTGGATTGGGCCTCGGTGCGGATGCGATAAAGGACTGAAGAGGAGTGACCCGCATGGCTGGTTCGACCGAAATGTTGGCTGCCTTCCGCGAGCTGACGACGGCAAAGCAACTGGAACGCTCCGATCTGCTGGAGCTGCTCCGCGACGGTATTCAGGCGGCACTGGTCCGCAAGTTTGGCCCGAATGTCAAGTTCGAGCTGAGCGTGGACGAGCTGCAGGGCACCATCAAGGTCGTGCGCCTTCGTCAGGTGGTGGAGACCGTCGAAGACCCCAGCTGGCAGATCGCGCTGGAGGAAGCCCAGTACGAGGACCCCGACTTCCAGGTGGGTGACATGCTGGAGGAGGAGGTGCCCTTCGTGGACTTCGGCCGGCTTGCCGTTCAGGCTGCCAAACAGCGGATCATTCAACGGGTGCGGGAGGGCGAGCGGGCTCGCATCCGCGAGGAGTTCAGCTCCAAGGTGGGTGAGCTGCTCTCGGGCGAGGTGCAGCAGATCGAGCGCGGCAAGCTGGTGATCATGCTGAACAAGTTCCGCGAGGCCGAGGCCATCATCCCCTATCGGGAGCAGAATCACCGGGAGCATTTCCACCAGGGCGACACCATTCGGGCCGTGCTCAAGCGATTGGAAGAGACGCCCAAAGGCCCCAGGTTGATCCTGTCTCGGGGCGACCCGCTCTTCGTGAAAGCGTTGTTCAAGCTGGAGGTTCCGGAGATCCAGCAGCAGATCGTCGAGATCCGGGCCATCGCGCGCGAGGTTGGCAGCCGCACCAAGGTCGCGGTGATCTCGAGGGACGATGCGATCGACCCGGTCGGTGCCTGCGTCGGGCTCAAGGGTTCCCGGGTCCAGGCGGTGGTGAATGAGCTGGGTGGCGAGCGGATCGACATCGTGCCCTGGTCGCCCGATCCGGAGCGATTTGCCCGGCTGGCGCTGGCCCCGGCACGAGTGGCCAAGGTCTTCTCCGATCCGGAGGCCAAGACCATTCAAGCAGTGGTGGACGAGGACCAGTTGTCTCTCGCGATCGGCCGCAACGGACAGAACGTCCGGCTGGCCTCGGAGCTGACCGGCTGGAAGATCGACCTCTACTCCAGCCGGGAGTGGTTGGAGCGGGGCGGCGAGGGACCGCTGTTCGCCCCGCTGCCGCCGGAGGAGGAGATGGCCGGTCAGGTTCCTCTAAGCGAGCTCAAGGGTCTGACCCCGGAGCTCACCGGCATTCTGGAGAATGCCGGCTATCGGATGCTGAACGACATTCTCGACCTCGAGCGTGAGGACATCAACAAGATCCCGAGCATGACGCCCGAGGCCGCGGACCAGCTCATGGCGTTCCTGGCCGAGCTCACCGATGAGGAGGGTGGAGACGAGGCCCGGCCCAGAGCATGAGCCAGGTCCTGGGCCTGCTCGGCCTGGGGTATCGTGGGCGTCGGGTGACCGTAGGAGTGGACGCTGTACGGAACGATTTGCAGGCCGGGAAATGTTATTGCGTGGTGCTGGCGGAGGATGCCAGCCCGCGTGCTGTGGAGAAAGTGGTTCGGTTGGCGACGGCCAAAGCGGTGCCGATCGTCCCCGGTCCACGCGCCGACGCGATAGGCGCACAGCTAGGCAAGCCGCCGGTGATGGCGGTCGGTGTCCGGGACCGCGCCCTGGCTCGCGGCATCATGTCGCGAGCGCCCGGACGCTCCTGATGGAGGATTGAGTGGTCAAGACAAGAGTGCACGATCTGGCGGCGGAATTCGGGGTCGCACCCGAGCAACTCCTGGGCATGCTCAAGGAGATGAACATCTTCGTGCGCAGCCATATGTCTGCCCTGGAAAACGATCAGGTCTCAGCGATCCGGGTGCGCTGGGAGCGCGAAAAGCGGAAGAGCGCGGAGGAGCCGGCCGCCAAGAAGGGGCGGCGCAAGGCTGCCAAGGCGGAGCCCGCGCCGGCGCCGGTCGAGGCAAAGCCGACCAAGCGACGCCGGACGGCCGCCGAAGTAGCCCAGGTCGAGGCCCAGGCGCAGGCGGAGAAGGCTGCCGAGCTGGCGGCACTCGAGCTGGAGCGCCCGGTGGTCGAGCTGGAGGAGGCCGCGCCGGCGCAATCCCTGGAGGAGCGCGCCCGGGCACTCTTCAAGGATCTGCCGCCAGCCCCGGTTGAAGCCGAAGAAGACGCCACCGTCACCGAAGAAGCCGCCGGTGCCCGTCCGGCCGAACCGGGTGCGCTCCGCTCGGCGGCGCCGGTGACCGGCGAGCCCACCCGAGCGCCCTTCATTCCTCCTCGCATCCAGCGTCCCGCGCCCGCGGCTCCGCGCGGGCCCAAGCCGGTCTTCAGCAGCAGCGCACCGCCGGCGCCGCCTCGGTCAGGGGCGCCCGCCCGGCCGGGGAGCGACCGTGCCACACCGGTCCGCACCTTCGGTCCCGATGCCGAGAAGGGCGGCGGCCGGAAGAAGGGGAAGAAGGGCAAGCGCTCGATGGTGGATCAGGATGCGGTCCAGGCCAACATCCTCCGGACCCTGCAGGGCATGAAGGGACCAGCCGGACGAAAAGGGCGCCGGTCCGACGAGCCATCGTTCCGGGACCTCCAGGCCGGACGCCTGGCGGAAGAGCGCGAGAAGGAAAAGACCCGCATTCGGGTCAATGAGTTCATATCGGTGTCCGAGCTGGCCGCCGCCATGAAAGTTCCTGCCACCCAGATCGTCCAGTTTGCGTTCAAGGAGCTGGGCCTCATGGTGACGGTGAATCAGCGACTCGACTTCGACCAGATCGAGCTGATCGCGTCGGCCTTCGGATTCGAGGCGGTGCGAGAGGACGAGTACGCCGCCCAGCTGGAATCGGAAACCGAGGAGGAAGCTCCGGAGTCGCTGGAGCCGAGGCCGCCGGTCGTCACCATTATGGGGCACGTCGACCATGGAAAGACCTCGCTGCTGGACTACATTCGCAAGGCAAATGTGGTCGCGGGCGAGGCCGGCGGGATCACCCAGCACATCGGCGCGTACCATGTCACCCTTCCGGGCGATCGGGAGATCACCTTCCTCGACACCCCGGGCCACCAGGCCTTTACCGCCATGCGGGCCCGGGGAGCGCAGGTGACCGACATCGTGGTGCTGGTGGTCGCAGCCGACGACCAGGTGATGCCGCAAACCGTCGAGGCGATCAGCCACGCCCGCAACGCCGGGGTGCCGATCATCGTCGCGATCAACAAGATCGATCTTCCGACCGCCAACGTCCCCAAGGTCAAGCAGGACTTGCTCCAGCAGAACGTGGTGCTGGAAGAGTTCGGCGGCAACGTGCTGTCGGCCGAAATTTCGGCGAAGAAGGGAACCCGGGTGGATACGCTGCTGGAGCAGATTCTGCTTCAGGCGGAGATCCTTGATCTCAAGGCGAATCCCAAGGGCAAAGGGCACGGAACGGTACTCGAGGCGACGCTCGACCCGGGCAAGGGTCCTCTGGCCACCATTCTGGTCCAGAAGGGCACACTCCAGGGGGGCGACAACTTCATCTGCGGCAAGTTCTCCGGCCGGGTGCGCGCGCTCTACGATGAGCGCGGCCGGACGGTCAAAGAGGCCGGTCCATCGATTCCGGTTCAAGTTCTCGGCTTCGAGGGTGTGCC
Organism: Gemmatimonadales bacterium; assembly: GCA_036556025.1. GTDB lineage: Bacteria > Gemmatimonadota > Gemmatimonadetes > Gemmatimonadales > GWC2-71-9 > CAVVWJ01. The sequence goes on from DATBKD010000033.1 coordinate 74,731, forward strand.
CGCGGCCGGCGACACCTTCGCCGTGGTGACCGACGCGGTGGAGGCGCGGGAGATTGCCCAGAAGCGCCAACGGCTGGAGCGCGAAGCCCAGAATCGGCGGAGCGCCCGAGGCGGCACGCTGGAGGACTTCAGCCGCGCACTCAAGGAAGGCGAGGTCTCGACCCTCGGCATCATCATCAAGGCCGACCAGGGCGGTCCGGCGGAGGCATTGGCCGACGCCCTGGCCCAGCTCAGCACCAACGAGGTGCGGGTGGACGTGGTTCATCGGGGGGTGGGCGCGATCACTGAGAGCGATATCCTGCTCGCCAAGGCCTCCAACGCGATCGTGCTCGGCTTCCACGTGCGGCCGGACAGCAACGCTCGCGGGGCGGCCGAGCGGGAGCAGGTGGACGTCCGCACCTACCGCATCATCTACGAGGCGGTGGAAGACGTGCGGAGCGCGCTCGAGGGATTGCTCAAGCCGGAGGAGCGGGAGACCGTGCTGGGCGAAGCCGAAGTGCTGCAGCTCTTCAAAGTCAGCAAGGTCGGCACCATCGCCGGTTGCGCGGTGCGCAGCGGCACGATTCAACGCACCGCGAAGGCACGGGTTATCCGCGATGGGGTGACGGTGTACACCGGCGGCCTCGCCAGCCTCAAGCGCTTCAAGGACGATGTCCGCGAGGTCCGAGAGGGGCTGGAGTGTGGCATCGGCATCGAAAACTTCAACGACCTCAAGGTGGGCGATCGGATCGAGTCGTTCCGCATGGAAGAGGTCAAGCGGACGCTAGCCGCCAGCGCGGCTGGCGGGGCTGCTGGGTGAGGAGGTCGCGGGCTACGGGTCGCGAGTCATGGCCAGCGACGGCCAGGGACGCGTGACCCGGATCCGCGACTGCTTGTATGTCTCTCATTCTTGCGCTTCAGACCTGGGACCTCCATCTCCCCGGCTGCCACTCCCTAAAGGAAAAGCGAGGAGTGCTCAAGCCGCTCACCCTGGGGCTTCGCCGGAGCCTCAACGTTTCCATCGCCGAGACCGATCACCAGGACCTGTGGCAGCGGGCCCAGATCGCCTGCGCCGTCGTCGGGACGGCGCGGCCGGTGGTGGAAGAGATTCTCCGTGCCGCCGACCGGACGGTCGAGGAGGCCGATGGCGTGCGGATCGTCGATACTTCGACAGAGTTTCGATGAGAGCGCCCTCCCGGCGGCCGGAGCAGGTGGCCGAGACTCTGCGGCAGGTGATCACGGACGCGCTCGCGCGCGAGATTCGCGATCCCCGCGTCGGATTTGTCACCGTGACCGGCGTGCTGGTTACCAATGAGCTCTCCCATGCCCGGGTGATGGTGAGTATGCCCGGCGACGAGGCGGAGAAGGAGCGCGCCCTCGAGGGATTGCGGAGCGCTGCCGGCTTTCTTCGGTCTCGCGCCGCGCGCGCGCTCACGACCCGAACTGTCCCTGAGCTGCACTTCGAGCTCGACAAGGGCCTGGAGCACGCCGCTCGAATCAACCAACTGCTTGACGCGATTCGGCAGGAGGGCCAGGACTGATCGGCGCGGTATTGGTGGACAAGCCGGTGGGAATCACCTCGCATGATGCGGTCGATCAGGTGCGCCGCCGACTGGGCATCCGGCAGGTGGGTCATACCGGAACGCTGGATCCCTTTGCCACCGGCTTGCTCGTGGTGCTGGTCGGCCGTGCGACCCGGCTGGCTCGGTTCGTCGAGGGGCAGCCCAAGACCTATCTCGCCACGGCTAGGCTCGGCACTCGAACGGATACCGACGATCTGACCGGGACCGTCCTCACCCAGGTGAGTCACCCCACAGCCCTGTCCGAGAACGAGGTGCGGTCGGCGCTCGCTGGGTTCATCGGGGTCCAGCCTCAGCGGCCTCCGAGCTACTCGGCCAAGCGGGTCGAAGGGGAGCGAAGCTACCGGCTGGCGCGCCGGGGGGCACAGGTCGCGCCGGCAGATGTGATCATCACGGTTTACGGGATTGAGCTTCTCGCGTACCGGTTCCCCGACGTCAGCTTCAGAGCCATCGTGAGCGCCGGAACCTACATGCGAGCGATCGGGCGCGATCTGGGTGACCGTCTCGGCCTCGGAGCCCACCTCATTTCGCTCCGGAGAGAGGCGATCGGCTCGCTGGTCGTCGGCGACGCGGTCGCGCTCGACTCGGTTGGGCCCGGAGACCTGCTGCCGGCCAGCCAAGTGTTGCGTCACCTTCCGGTACTGGAGCTGGACCCGGAGACCCGGAGGGCCGTGGCGCACGGACGTCCGATCCCGGGCGACTGTGGCGGTGCCGACCACGCGGCACTGGTTCATCAGGGCGAGCTGGTGGCCGTGGCCAAGGCTGACGCGGGCTGGCTCCGGCCGACGGTGGTTCTGGAGGCGACGTGAGCCCGACCCGACGCGCTGGGTCGCTGCCTCCGCTTCCCCGGGGCACGACGGTCACGGTGGGCTCCTTCGACGGCGTCCACCTCGGGCACCAAGCGGTGCTTCATGAGATCGCCCGCCGGGCTGAAGCCGCGGGGCGGGCGAGCGTGCTGGTCACCTTCGAGCCCCATCCCCTCGAGGTGGTGAATCCCCAGGCCGCGCCGCCCCTGCTGACTACCGACCCCGAACGGCGGGAGATCCTGGCCCAGACTGCCCTCGACTACGTACTCTTCCTGCGCTTCGACCGGCGACTGGCCGGGCTGTCGCCCGAGGAGTTCGTGCGGGAGGTGCTGCTGGAGCGGTGCGGTGTGCGGGAGCTGGTCATCGGCCACGATCACGGGTTCGGTCGGGGCCGGAGCGGAGACGTTGAGACTCTGCGGCGTCTGGGAAAGCAACACGGATTCGACGTCGACGTGGTCGGCGCTGTAGACTTCGGTGATCAGCATGTCTCCAGCTCCCGAATTCGCCGGGCGATTGCCGGAGGTGACCTGGCCACGGCGGCAGGCATGCTGGGCCGGCCCTATCAGGTGAGCGCGCGGGTGGGACAGGGCGAGCGGCGCGGACGCCTGTTGGGAGTCCCGACGATCAACCTGACGGAGATCGCCCCTCAGAAGCTGCTGCCGCCGGACGGCGTGTACGCCGTGCGGGTCGAATGGCGCTCAGGGCGAGCCGGGGGCATGCTGAACCAGGGGCCCAAGCCGACGTTCGAAGATGGCCGCCGCTCGCTCGAAGCCCATCTCTTCGGATTCGAGGGCGATCTGTACGGCGAGTGGGTCCGGATGGAGTGGGTCGAGCGGCTGCGGGATACCGAGCGGTTCGCGTCGGTGGATGCCTTGCAGCAGCAATTGGAGCGGGATCGCAGCCGCGCGCTGGCGGTCCTCGCCGCCGCGGAGGCGGCAATCCAGTCGAGTCAACTCGCGAGACGATCGATCAACCGATGACTATTCGCACCCGTCTGCTTCTCATCGCGGCGCTCATCCTGCTGAGCATCTATTTCCTCATTCCACGCACGGTCACTCTGCGGGAGCGGGATCCCGAGACCGGGGTGATGAAGGATCGCACCGAGAAGAAGGTGCCTCTCAAGCTGGGATTGGACCTCCAGGGCGGCATGCACCTGGCTCTGGAGCTGGACCAGTCCAGGCAGGTATCGGCCGATCCCAAGCGCGATGTCGACCTGGCGCTCACCGTGCTGCGCAAGCGAATCGATGAGTTCGGCGTGACCGAACCCCTGATCCAAAAGGTGGGGGACCAGCGGATCGTGGTTGAGCTGGCGGGCATCACCGAGCCGGCGCGGGCCAAGGCGATCGTACAGCGGAGCGCCTTTCTGGAGTTCCGCATTACCGACAAGACCAATGCGCTGGAGAAGGCGCTGCCGGCGATGGACCGCGTGCTTCGGGGGATGGGCATCAAGGGTGATACCACCAAGCGCCCATCGGCCGTGGAACAGCTTCTGGGCAATGACAGCGCCAGCAAGGCGAAGGCAGACAGCGCGAGCGCCAAGAAGGACACAACCAAGAAGGACACGGCCACCAAGCCGGCAAAGGCCACCACCAAAGCCGCCAAGAAGGACACCTCAGGCAAGCCGACCAAGACGGATAGTGCCGTGAAGGACACCACCCCCGTCCCAGGTGGAGTGCTGAGCGGCCTGATCCAGCCGGCCGGCGCCGCCGCGGGCAGTGTGGTGCCGGGTGAATACGTGGTGCCCGAGACCGCCTTCCCGCGGGTTGACAGCTTGATCAATCTGCCCGCTGTGCTGCGACAGCTGCCCCGCGGCGTCGTGTTGCGCTGGTCCTCCTCACCCACCAGCCTCGGGACCCAGCCCTACCGGTTCCTCTACGCGCTCGAGGACCGCCCGATCGTGACCGGAAGCAACCTGGAGGATGCCCAGGCGCAACTGGACCCGCTCACCAACGGGCCTATCGTGACCTTCCAGCTCGACCGGGCAGGCGGGCGCAAGTTTGGCGAGGAAACGGGGAAGCACGTGGGTGACTACATGGCCATCCTGCTGGACGCCCGGGTACAGGGACGGCCGCCGGTGATCCAGAGTCGGATTGGCCGCAACGGGCAGATTACCCTGGGCAACCGCACCCTTCAGGAAGCCCAGGACCTGGCCCTGACGCTCAAGGCCGGCGCGCTGCCCATCCCGCTCAAGATCGTCGAAGAGCGTCAGGTGGGTGCCAGCCTCGGAAGCGATTCCATTCGGGATGGCATCACCGCGGGACTCGTCGGCACCGTCCTCGTGATCCTGATCATGGTCGTGTTCTACCGGTTGAGTGGGGTGCTGGCCGTGGTGGCCCTTGGTCTCTACATCCTGTTCACCTTGGGCAGCCTTTCCATGGTCGACGCCACCCTCACCCTTCCGGGGCTGGCGGGAATCGTTCTCTCCATCGGCATTGCGGTTGATGCCAACGTGCTGATCTTCGAGCGAATTCGAGAAGAGCTGCTGCACGGCAAGACCATTCGGCTGGCGGTGGATGAAGGCTTCAGGCATGCCATGAATGCCATCGTCGACTCCAACGTCAGCACGGTCTTGACGGCGCTGTTCCTGTTCCAGTTCGGCACCGGTCCGGTCAAGGGTTTCGCGGTGACGCTGATCCTGGGCATCATCGCTTCGATGATCACAGCGGTGTTCGTCACCCGCACCTTCTTCCTGATCTGGCTGCAGCGGCGCCCGGCCATGTCCACACTGAGCATCTGATATGCTGAGACTTTTCGCCAACGCCAACTACGACTTCATCGGACTTCGCCGTTACGCCTACGGCGTGACCGCGGCGGTGATCCTGCCGGGACTTCTGTTCCTGCTGATCAAGGGACTTAACTACAGCATCGAGTTCACCGGTGGCACGCTGGTGCAAGTCAGGAGCAGCACCCAGGTGGACGTAGCCCATCTCCGCACCGGGCTGGACCAGCAGGGAATCCACGGGGCCGAGATTCAGAACTTCGGCGCCGCCGACGAATACGTGATCCGGGCGCGAGTGGCGAAGCCGGGGGCCGACGCGAACGACACCCAGGCCACGGCGACGGCGGTAAGCCACGCGCTCGATGCGGTCCTCGGCGTCGGCAAGTACAATGTGGTGCGAACCGAGGCGGTGGGCCCCAAGGTGGGCGGCGAGCTTCGCCAGAAGGCCTTCCTGGCCATTTTCCTGTCGTTCTTCGCGGTGCTCGCTTACCTGGCATACCGGTTTGAGTGGCGCTTTGGCCTTGCAGCCGTGGTCGCCACGGCGCACGACATCATCGCGACGATAGCCTTTATCGGGGTATTGCGGCTGGAGGTGAGCCTGACCGTCGTCGCGGCGGTGCTCTCCATGGTGGGCTATTCGCTCAACGACACCATCATCATCTTCGATCGGGTGCGGGAGAACCTGCGGAAGCTAAAGAAGGAAAGCTTCGAGGGAGTGCTCAACCGCTCGATCAACGAGACGCTGCCCCGCAGTGTCCTGACCCACGGCACCTCCCTGGCTACCCTGTTGGCTCTCGCGATCTTTGGTGGCGAGGTGATCCGGCCCTTCGCCCTGGTCATGTTCTTTGGCGTGTTTACCGGGACCTTCTCGTCGATCTACATCGCGTCACCAGTGCTCATGGCGATCGAGAAGCGTTGGCCCGGGCAGCTGGCGAGAGGGCATTTGACGCCCCGGGCAGCTCCCGCGGCGGTCTCCAGCCGCAAGCCGCAGACGGTGGGATAGACGCTACACGCTAAGGCCATAGGCTAAAGGCCGCCCCGAGCGCCATCCGAGCGCGTCGCGCTGAGGAGCATCCCATAGCTCATGGCCTATAGCCTCTAGCTCATCAAGCAGCGATGCTCATCGACACCCACTGCCACCTCGCGGATCCCGCCTACGACGCCGACCGCGACCAGGTGCTCACTCGGGCCTGGTCGGCTGGAGTAGAGCGGGTGGTGGTGATTGGTGAGTCGCCGGAGACGGCCGACCGGGCCTTGGCGCTGGCGCGATCCGAGCCCCGACTCTCCTCCACGGCGGGCATTCATCCCCATGACGCCGTGTCTTGGTCGCCGGATACCGAACAGGCCCTGCGGCAGCGGCTGCGGCACGAAGAGGTCGTCGCGGTCGGGGAGACCGGCCTCGACTACCATTACGACCACAGCCCCCGAGCCAGCCAGCAAGCCGCGTTCGAAGCCCAGTTGAGTCTCGCCGCCGAGGCCGGTAAGCCCGCGGTGATTCACGCCCGCGAGGCCGACGACGACGTCGCCGCCATCCTCGGATCGCATCCCCGTGTCACCAGCATCCTCCACTCGTTCAGCAGCGGTCCCTCCCTCTTGCGAGCGGGGCTGGTCCACCGCCACTATGTCTCCTTCAGTGGGATGGTGACCTTCAAGAACTGGCGCTTGAACCAGGCCATCCTCGACATCCCGCTGGACCGGATCCTGGTTGAGACCGATGGACCCTACCTGGCGCCGGTGCCGCACCGGGGAAAGCGAAACGAGCCGGCCTTTGTCCGGTTGGTCGCGGAACGCATAGCCGAACTGCGAGGCCTCTCCGTCGAGGAGGTGATCGCGGCCACGGGAGAAAACGCGACCCGAGTCTTCCGATTGACCCAGTTACCCTCCGGGAGCAGAGCCTCGTGACGACTACCCAGCCGACGAAAGCAGCACCGGCCGTTCCGTCCGACATCGCGATCGCCCAGGGCGCCAAGCTGCGGCCGATTGCCGAAGTGGCGGCGGAAGTGGGGCTCGATGCCGACGAAATTCTTCCCTACGGTCGCTACAAGGCGAAGATCAGCGCCGAGGCGATCGCCAAGCGCAAGCCCAAGGGCCGACTGGTGCTGGTGACCGGCATCAACCCGACCCCCGCTGGCGAGGGCAAATCGACCGTGACGGTCGGCGTCACCCAGGCCCTTCGCCGGTTGGGCAAGAAGGCCATCGTCTGCATTCGGGAGCCGTCGCTCGGGCCGGTGTTCGGGGTCAAGGGCGGTGCGGCGGGTGGGGGGTATGCTCAGGTCGTTCCCATGGACGAGATCAACCTGCATTTCACCGGTGACTTTCACGCCATTACCTCGGCGCACAATCTGTTGTCCGCGATGCTGGACAATCACCTGCACCAGGGCAATGCGCTCGGCATCGACCCCCGGCGGATCACCTGGCCTCGGACCATGGACATGAACGACCGGGCGCTGCGCTCGATCGTGATCAGTCTGGGCGGGATCAATGCCGGCCCCGTGCGCGAGGATCGCTTCGTCATCGTGCCGGGCAGCGAGATCATGGCGATTCTGTGCCTCGCGACCGACCTCTCCGATCTGGAAGCCCGGATCAGTCGGATCATCATCGGCTTCACCCGCGAGCGGAAACCGGTCACTGCGGGAGAGCTGAAGGCCGCCGGCGCGATGACCCTGCTCCTCAAGGACGCCATTCTCCCGAACCTGGTGCAGACGCTCGAGGGTGGACCGGCCCTGGTGCATGGTGGCCCGTTCGGCAACATCGCCCATGGCTGCAATTCCATCGCCGCAACGCGGCTGGGCCTCTCGCTCGCCGACATCGTGCTCACCGAAGCGGGATTCGGGGCAGACCTCGGCGCAGAAAAATTCTTCGACATCAAGTGCCGGTTCGGGGACCTCAAGCCCGAGGTCGCGGTAGTGGTAGCCACCGTGCGCGCGCTCAAGATGCACGGTGGAGTGAAGAAGGATGCGCTGGGCTCCCCGGATGTGGCCGCGCTCCGGCGGGGCCTGGTGAACCTGGAAGGTCACGTGCGCAACGTGCAGAAGTTCGGGGTCCCGGTGGTAGTGGCGCTGAACCGGTTTACCTCCGATACCGACGACGAGATTCGCGTCATCCTGGATGCGGCCACCGGTAACTGGGGCGCCCGGGCGGCGTTGAGTGACGTCTGGGCTCGCGGCGGTGCCGGTGGTGAGGCGGTGGCCAAGGAGATTCTCGCCCTGTTGGAGGAGCGCAAGGCCAGCTTCAAGCCACTGTACGACGCGAACAAGCCGATCAAAGAGAAGATCGAGACCATCGCCCGGGAGATCTACGGCGCTGAAGCTGTGGACTTCACCGCCACCGCGGAAAAGGCGATCGCCCAGCTGGAACAGATCGGACTGGGCCAGACGCCGGTCTGCATGGCCAAGACTCAGTACTCCTTCTCCGACGATCCCACCAAGCTGGGCCGGCCCAGCGGCTTTCACATCACCGTAAGGGACGTCTATCCCTCGGCTGGGGCTGGATTCGTGGTCGCCCTGGCTGGTGAGGTCATGACCATGCCGGGACTCTCCAAGACGCCGTCGGCCGAGGCGATCAGAGTGCATCCGGACGGCACCATCGAGGGCCTCTTCTGATGCCGATCGGATTCGTCTCAACGGCGCAGGCCCCGCGCGCCATCGGCCCGTACAGCCAGGCCACTCGGGCCGGAGGCTTCCTGTTCACTGCGGGGCAGGTGGGCTTCGACCCTGCCACCGGCGAGCTGGTGGATGGGGGCATTGCCGAGCAGACCCGACAGGTGCTTCAGAACATCGACGGAATACTTCGAGCCGGGGGCGCGCGGCTCTCGGACGTGGTGAAGACGACCGTCTTCCTGGTGGACATGGCCGATTTCGCCGTCATGAACGAGGCTTATGCGGCCGCTTTCGGCGAGCACCGGCCAGCCCGCTCCACCGTGGCCGTCGCCGCACTCCCTCGGGGAGCGAGAGTGGAGATCGAGGCGATCGCCGAGCTTCGGCGCGTGGAATAGAGGTGTCGACGCGTGGTGGGACGGGGCGGGAGTGGCCTTCTTACTCCTCACTTCTTACTTCTTTCTGCAGTTGAGGGGGCGGATCGGGCCTGGTGGTCTGGCCGGTCTTCAAAACCGCGACGGAGACGCCTCCGGCGGCTCCGGTGGGTTCGATTCCCACACGCTCCCGCCACTTCGGCCTCGCTACTCTTTCATACGGGAAGCGCGATCTTCGTGAAGCCGCGTCGCGTCGGGTTCGCCATCTGTCTGGGGAACGCCCTGGCCCTCTGTCTGACCATCAGTCCAGTGGCGGGGCAGGATTCGGTCCTCACCCGACCCGCGGCCACCTCGGCGGACACGCTGGCGCGGCGAACCAGCCCGATGAACGCCTTCTTCCGGTCCTTCCTCCTCCCCGGGTGGGGTCAAGCCAAGCTCAACCGCAAGCTCACCGGTGGCATCTTCGTCGCATGGGAAGGCGTTACCTTGGGAATGAGCCTCAAGACCCGCCATGAGTTGGCCTATCTGCGGCGCACCGGATCCGGCCGAGCCGACGACAAGCGCCGGGAACATGAGGATTGGATCGTCCTTCTGGTGTTCAACCACGTCTTCTCCGGCCTCGAGGCCTACGTGTCGGCCCATCTCGCCGATTTTCCCGGCGATCTCAAGTTCCAGGCTGTGCCTGGAGGACTTGGTGCGTCCCTCTCCCTGCCGGTTCGCCTGAGATGAGCGGGTCTCCGATCGGCATTTTCGACTCCGGCATCGGCGGGCTCACCGTCGTTCGCGCCATTTACGAGCGGTTGCCGGAGGAATCCACGATCTACTTCGGCGACACCGCCCGGGTCCCCTACGGTCCCAAGTCTCCGGACACCGTCCGCCGGTACAGCCTGGAGATCCTCCATTGGCTCCTGGAGCAGGACGTGAAGGCCGTCGTCATTGCCTGCAATACCAGCACTGCCCACGCGCTCGAGGCTCTGCGGGCCGCCTCTCCCGTCCCGGTGATCGGGGTGATCGAGCCCGGTGCGCGGGCCGCGGCCAGCGCCACTCGCGGCGGCCCCATCGGGGTGATCGGTACTGCCGGAACCATTGCGAGCAACGCCTACGCCCGGGCCATTCAACAACGGTGTCCCGGCGCGCACGTTGTCCAGCGGGCCTGCCCGCTCTTCGTGCCCTTGGTAGAAGAAGGGTGGTTCGACCATCCTGCGGCCGAGCTGATCGCGGGCGAGTATCTTGAGCCCCTGCGGCAGTCGGGCGTTGACGTACTGGTCCTGGGGTGTACCCACTATCCGCTGCTCAAGCCCCTGCTGCAGCGAGTCATGGGTGCCGAGGTCCGACTGATCGATAGCGCCCAGGAAACCGCCAACGCCCTGGATGCCGTGTTGAAGCGCACCGGCCTTCGAGCGGCAGCCGACGGGCCCGCCTCGCATCGGTTTGCAGTGAGCGATGACGAGGCGCGTTTCCTTCAGGTGGGGTCCCGCTTTATCGGAGACCGTCTGGCGAAGGCGGAGGTGGTTCCCCTGGGTTGAACCGGCAGAGCGTGGCCCCCGACTCGGTCGCCAGCGCATAGCGGAAGCCGTCGAACCAGGCGCCCGGATTGAGGTACTGGCGGCCCGGAGCAGGACCGGCAATTTCGGCCTGATGGGTGTGTCCCATGATTACCAGCCCCAGTTCAGGCTCTCGCCGCAGCAGTTGCTCGGCCCACTCGCGCTGGCGCGCCGCCGCCTTGGCCAGCTGTTCGCCGCTGGGGCTGTGATTGCCCAGCCGAGGACTGAGCAGGTCGACCAAGCGAAAGCCGATTTCCGGGTGCAGGGTGCGGTAGACGGCCGCGGTTACCGGATGGTTGATCAGTCGGTGGAGAAGTGCAGCGCGCCAGCGCGGCTCGGAAAGGCCGTCTCCGTGGATCGCCGCGACCCGCCGGGATCCGATCTGAAAGTCGAGCCGATAGGGCTCGAATTGCAGCCCCAGGTCTCCGTGCCAGAAGTCTCCCCCCCAGCGGTCGTGGTTCCCGCCGACCATCAGGACCGGCATTCGCCGCCGGAGGCGCGCCAGCGACGCGGCGATATGGAAGCCCCGTCGAGGAATCACCCGGGAGTAGGAGAACCAGAAGTCGAAGAGATCGCCGTTGATGAGGAGGCAGTCGCCCAGGCTGGGCACGGCTTCCAGAAATGCCAGCAGCCCCTCCTCCACGGCGGGCGGCGCCACGCCGAGGTGGGCGTCGGCAACGACGACCAGCGCTTGGCCGAGCACGGCGCCAAAGATGGGTCGCTCCGGCGACGACCGCAACCAGCCGACTGCACTGTCACTTTCACGGCATCCTGAGCGTCTACCACCGATGAGGCCCGTCCATGGCGCTTCCCGCCGTCTCGGAGATCCGGGTCCGGGTCAATTATTCCGAGACCGATCAGATGGGCGTTGTCTACCATGCCCGCTATCTGGTCTGGCTCGACATTGCGCGCACTGAGCACCTCCGTCGCTCGGGGATGAGCTACCGCGAGCTGGAGGAGGCTGGGCTCCGGCTGGCGGTCGGTGAGGTGGCGATACGCTACCGCCGCCCGGCCCGCTATGACGACGAGGTCAGGGTACGCTGCTGGGTTCGGGCACTGGCCTCCCGTCGAATCGATTTCGGCTACGCGGTCGAGGATGCCGGCGACGGTCGCCTGTTCGCGGCCGCGTTCACCTCGCTCATGGTGCTCGATCGGGACATGTCGCCGACTCGACTGCCGGACACCGTGCGCGAGCTGCTCAGACCGGTGCCTGATCCGATCAAGCTTCAGTTCACCACGGAGGCACAGAGTACCCCCAGGACACCGAGAAATGCTCAATAGCTGTCCTCCTCGGCAGTTTCCTCTATGGGCTCTGCGCTCACTGTGCCTCTGCGGGTTCCTTTGGGTGGGCGGACAGAACGTCCAAGCGCAGCAAGAAGCAGAAGCGGAGCAGCTCGCTCCGCTCCTCGCTGCCGAGGACGCGCGAGACTTTCGACCGGACCTGTTTCGTCGCGCTCTGGTGGCGCCCGACTCGCTGGTGCGCCGGGTGGCGGCGACGGCCGCGGGAAGAATCGGCGACCTTCAGGCCACGCCGCTGCTCCAGCCGCCGTTGGCCGATCCCGATTCGACGGTCCGCGTCGCCGCGGCCTTTGCACTGGGTCTGCTTCGCGACACGCTTGCGGCGCCATGGCTCATGGACAGGCTTACCGGCCTCCCGGCCTTGGACGTTCCCACCGCTCTGGAAGCGGCCACCGCCCTGGCGAAGATCGGCGGCCCGCGGGTGGGAGGGTTTTTCGGCGATGTGTTGAGCGGGAGTACGGTGCTGTCGCTGGATGACAAGGCCTCGGTTCAAACGCTGATGATGCTGGAGTCGTGGCGGCTGGGCCGCGATGCGCCGGTGCGGGCGCTGCTGCCGTTTCTGGATGACACCAACGTGAGCGTGCGCTGGCGAGTGGTGTACGCCTTGGGCCGGTTGCACGCGCCCGAAGCGGCGGAGCGCTTGATTCTGGTCCTCCGGGACAAGGAGCCGTTTCCTCGTGCACTCGCGGCTCGCGCGTTGACTCGGGCCTACGTGGAATCCGCCAAGCTTACTCCGGCGACAGTCGCCAAGCTGCTGGTCGCCGCCACCAGCGACGCCGACCCGCAGGTGCGCATCAACGCCTTGCACGCCCTGGCTGATTACCGCGACTCCACCCTGGCGTCCCGCCTTACGCCCCTGCTGGACGATCCCGTGGCCAACGTCCAGGTCGAGGCGGCCCAGACGCTAGGACGGCTTGGAGGAACGGAGGCAGCCAAGGGTCTCGCGCGAGTCGTGAGAGGGAAGGGGACCTTTGCCGTACGGCGAACCGCGCTGGTCGCTCTGAGCCGGGTGGACCGCGCCGGCTTCGAGGCCGCTGCCGGCTCCTGGCGCAACAATCGGGACTGGCGGTTCCGCAGCGCCGCGGCAGAGGGAAGCGTGAGCGCGGGTGCGAGCTCCCAACCCTGGTTTCTGAGCGATCCCGATGGTCGCGTGATTGGGGCCGGATTGCAGGAATGGTCAGCCAGCACCGATACGCTGCCACCTGCGTTAGTCTCGGCCGCCCGCCCGCTGCTGGCCCATCGCGATGCCGGAGTGCGCAGCGTGGCCGCGGACGTCGTTGCCCGTGCGGCGGATCCGGCCGACCTGCCGGCGCTGATCTCCGGCTTCCGACGAAGCGCCCATGACTCCTTCCCCGATGCGGCGCTCTCGGCTCTGAACGCCATCCTCGCGATTCGGAAGAAGAGCCCGGCCGCGCAGGAGCGAGTGGACCGGGACTTTCTTCAAGCCTCGCAGGCCCCGACCGACTACCTCCTGCGTCGCTGGGCCGAGGATAACTGGCCCGAGGCGGCTCACCGCTGGGGACCGGCATATCCCATCGCAACCGGACGGACCCTGCAGGACTATCGCGACGTGGCGCAGCAGTTTCTGATTCCGCCGGACAGCCTGACTCGGCCACACGTGATCATTCAAACCGAGCAGCGGGGGCCGATCGAGATCGAGCTCCTGGGCTCCGACGCGCCACTCACGGTGGCCAATTTTCTCCGGCTGGTCGATCGTCATTTTTTCGACGGGCATCGGTGGCACCGGGTGGTGCCGAATTTCGTGGTTCAAGACGGCGACCCCCGCGGCGACGGTTTCGGGAGTCCCGGCGGGGCGATCCGCGATGAGATCAATCGCAATCGCTACGAAACCCCGATGGTGGGCATGGCGCTCTCGGGACCGGATACCGGGTCCAGCCAGTGGTTCATCAACCTGAGCCCCCAGCCCCATCTCGACGGCACGTACACCGTGTTCGGACGGGTGGTGGGCAGCTTCGTCGCATTGAATCACATTACCCAGGGTGATCTCATCCTGACCGTGAAGCGGTGAGCGGTAAGGGCGGTAAAGACGGGAAGGAGTTGTCGATGAGCGACTACAGAATGCACGCAAGTGGACGGCTCCCGCGCATGATCATCCTTGCCGCCTTTACCGCCCTTAGCGCCCTTAGCGCCCTTCCCGCCTTTACCGCCCTTACCGCCCTTACCGCCCTTGCCGCCCTTACCGCCGTCCCAGCCCAGGCCCAATTCTTCGCCTTTGGCCAGAACAAGATTCAGTACCGGAAGCTCGATTGGCGCATGATGCGCGGCGCCCACGTCGACCTGTACTACTATCCGGCCGAAGCCGAGCTGGCTCCGGCAGCACTGGGCTACGCTGAACGGAGCTATGATACCCTGGCCATCCAGTTCGGCCATGAGATCGGCGCCCGGATCCCGCTGATCGTCTACGCTTCTCACACCGACTTCGAGCAGACCAACATCCTCCCGTTCACCCCGCCCGAGGGATTGCTGGGGGCGACGGATTTTCTCAAGCGCCGGGTGGCTCTGCCGTTCCGGGGGAATTTCGCGGAGTTCCGTCACACCATTCGACACGAGATGGTGCACGTCTTTCAGCTCGATCTCCAATCGGACAGCTACTTCGAGGCGCCCCGGGTCTCCCGCTTCGGATTCCCCCTCTGGTGGACGGAGGGTCTCGCCGAGCTCTGGTCGGGAGGGCAGGACGCCAGAGACGAGATGGTGATGCGGGACCTGACTTTGAGCGGCCGCCTGCCGTCGTTCAAGCAGCTCACCTTCGTCACCAGCGCGATTGTCTATCCCATCGGCGGCCAGATCCACCGCTGGTTGGCGGATACGTACGGCGATTGGCGAATTGGCCTGATCTATCGGGAGTTGAACCGGTACGACAACTTCGAGGCGGCGGTACAGGCCGTGTACGGCCACACCGTGGAACAGCTGAGCGAACAGTTTCAGCTGGCCATGCGCCGCCAGTTCTACCCATCGGTGGACAGCCTGGCACCCCTCAGCGTGCTAGGCAGGGAGATCGCCAAGCTGGCGATCAAGCCCGCCGTGCTCCCCGACACTGGCGGTGGGAGCCAGACCGAGGTGGCGTACCTCTCCCCGGCCACCGGATACGTCACCATCTACCGGCGAAACCTCGAGGGTGGAAAGCCAAAGGCTATCGTTGCCGGCGGCCGTTCCGCAGAGCTCGAGTCCTTTCATCCCTTCGAGTCGCGGATGGATGCCTCGCGTCCGGGGTTGCTGCTCTTCACCGCACGGTATGGTGACCGGGACGCGCTGATCGTGTGGAGCCTCCGGCGCAAGCGGGTGGTGGGCCGATACCAGTTCAGCCAGCTGGTCTCGCTGCTGTCCCCCCACTGGATGCCCGACGGGCAGAGCATTGTGCTGAGCGGTCTCTCGGAGAGTGGGGTCTCGGATCTCTATATCGTCCGGCTGCCTAACGGAAATCTCGAGCAGCTCACCAACGATCACTACCAGGATCTGGACCCCAGTCCCAGCCCCGATGGCCGCCGCATCGTGTTCACCTCCGATCGCACCGCGGGAGGGTTGGACGGGGCGAGCAATCTGTTCGTGCTGCGGGTCGATAAACCGGAGACCACTCAGCTCACGTCGGGAAGGTGGGTCGACGAGGTCCCCACCTGGGCCTTCGACGACCGGATCTATTTCAGCTCCGACCGGGACGGCGTCTTGAACGTTTTCTCGGTCGATACCTTGGGGAACGGCCGACGGGAGACCTCGGCATGGAGCGGCGCCTTCGACGGGGTGCCGCTGCCGGATGGCAAAGGGCTGTTGGTCGGAGGGTTTCACGACCTGAGCTGGAACCTGTACCGCTATCCGGTGGATCACTCCGCCCAGCGTGACGGCTTCGTCGCCAGCGCGCCGGCGCCGGCCGGCCAGTGGACCTGGGCGGCCCAGCCCGACAGTGCCCGGAGCGTCGTCGCGCGTCGAGAGCCCTATCGCAAGCGTCTCACCCTCGACGTCGCCGCCGGCGACGCGGTCCTGATTCCTGGCTATGGCGGAGCGCAAGGCGTCTTCTTCGCCATGAGCGATCTGCTGGGTGACAATCTGCTCTTCGGTTCCGTGTCCTCCTACCAGGGGCGCCGGCTCGGAAGCGTCCTCTCGAATCTCAGCGTCACCAGCGTGTACCTGAACCGCGCCCGGCGGGTGAACTGGGGCCTGGGCGCGTTTCGGGTCAGGTCGCGGAACTTCGAGGCCGACCGGGTCGTCTCCTACGACGAGACCGCCTATGGTGCCCTGGGAGTGCTACGATATCCGCTGACGCGATTCAGCCGGATCGAAAGTGAGGTGGTGCTGGAGCATTCCGACCGGACCGATTTCACCCTTCCGGTCGATGAGCCTCGCCGTATCGGCTGGATCGCCTCTCACTACCTGAGCTTCGTTCGAGACAATTCGCTCTGGATCGACAGCGGGCCGATAGACGGCGCGCGGCTCAGCCTCACCGCCGGAGTCTCGAGCGACTTTTCCAATAGCAGACTCGACAGCTACCTCTTCTCTGGAGACTGGCGGCGATATTTCCGGCTCGGGCGCCGGACCACCTGGGCGCTCCGGGCCTACGGCTGGTTCAGCGGCGGGGATCGCCCGCGACGGACCGACATCGGTGGGACCTTGGCGCTGAGAGGGTATCCGGAATTCGGCTACATCGTGGGATCCCGAGCGTTCATGTTCAATCAGGAGGTTCGATTCCCGCTGCTCACCCACCTCACGCTCGGAACCCCGTTCGGTGACGTGGATTTTCCGGAGATTCAGGGTGCCCTCTTCACCGACGTGGGTAAGGCCACGTTTCTCACCACGCCCAACCGGGCGCTCCTCGGCAGCTATGGGATTAGCTTCCGCTTGGCATTGGGACCGTTGCTCGTGCTGCGACTCGACACCGGACGCCGATTTACCGACGATCGGGACTTTGAGGGATACAGCCTGAGCGCCAGCCAACGGCGGCGGGGGTTCGTGCGCTTCTTCTTCGGCTATAACTATTGATGTCGCAACGCGTTTCGGTTGACCGACGAGCCCTCCTCCTCTATGTTGCGCTCGCGGTCTCCGGCTGCCATGCCGCGCCCGGTGCCCTGGTCCCGGAGGGCGCCGCGCCGGTGAATCGGGAACAGGTCAGCCAATGGGTAGCCACCACGATTCCGGCCGGCCACCGTCTGCACCGCTTCAAGTGGCTCTTCCAGGACGAACGTTCCAGTGCGGGAGGCCGGGGCAGCGCCCGGATCGCTCCCCCGGACTCCCTGAGATTCGACGTCGCGGGTCCGTTCGGGACCGGCGCCTCGTCGGCTGTTGTCGTCGGCAATGAGCCGATCTGGGTTCAGCCGCCGGACGCGATCAAGAAGCTGGTACCCAACTATCCCCTGATGTGGGCCATGTTCGGCGTAGCGCGGATGCCCGAAGATGACGCCAAGCTTCGCGGGGTCGACCATGAGGGCGTCACAGCCTGGCAGTATGCCGGGGCCGCGGACACCATTGATTACCTTCGCACGACCGGCCGATCACGCCGCCTGGTAGCGGAGGTGCATCATGCCGGCGAGCTGATCGGTCGCGCGGAGACGACGCTGGACTCGGTTGGAAGACCGGTCAAGTCGCGACTCACCGTGCCGAGTGTGCCGGCCAAGCTGGATCTCACTTTTCTCTCGACCGCTCAGGCCACCTTTGCGTCTGATATCTGGGCTCCTCGCAAGCCTTAGTCTCCTCCTGGGCGGTTGCCTGTATGGCTTTGCCGGCGGCGGCCTGCCACCTTCCATCAAGACTGTGGCGGTCCTTCCGTTCGACAACCAAACGCCGGAGCCCACGCTGACCCAGGAAGTCTCGGTCGCCGTACGCGAAGCGGTGCAGAGCCGCCTGGGCCTTCGCGAAGCCAGTGAGAACCAAGCGGACGCCGTCGTGCGCGGGACCATTTCGCGCTACGAGCCGGATCTCCCCGTCGCCTACCAGGGCAATTCGGAGAACAATCAGGTGACGGTGAGCCGTCGCTTGGTGCAGATCACGGTTTCGGTGGAGATCCTGGATCAGCGGCGGGGGAAGCCGCTGTGGTCCCGCAGCGGCCTGCTTCTCGAGGGCGACTATAGTCCGGGGCAGGAGCGGGACGGGCGGCAGAAGGCCCTGGATAAACTGGTGACCAACATCGTCGAGGGCGCCCAATCCCAATGGTGAGTCCCGGAGCGGGCCGGAGAGGCGGCAGCACCTTCGGGTGTCTGTTCTCGTTGCTGGTCTTTGTCGCGGCGGTGTACTATGGCGTTCACATCGGGGAGGTCTATCTCCACTATTACGAGTTGCTCGACGCGATGAAATTCCAGGCGAGCCTGGCGCAGAGCGTTCCCGATCTCACCATCGAACAGCGGCTCCGGGCCACGGCTGATTCGCTGCTGGGTCAAAGCCCGCGCTTCACCATCGACCGCCGCACCTACCGAAACCGGATCCTCATCCACACCGAGTACACCGAACGTGTCGACCTTCCATTCTTCAAGCACACCTTCGTTCTACGTCCTCGGGCCGAGGCCCCCATCTAGGCTCACGCTGTTCCTGGCCCTGCCGCTGTTGGGCGCCGCTGGTGGGGGGGAAGTCGCGCGCCTGCTCCTGGCACTCGCCGCCATGCTGGTAGCGGCAAAGCTGCTGGGCGAAGTAGCGGAGCGAATTGGTCAGCCGGCAGTGCTGGGAGAACTGGTGGCCGGTGTTCTCCTCGGCGGCAGTGTGCTCGGGGTGGTGCCGACTGAGGGAATCCCCGGTGAGCTGGTGCACTTCCTCGCCGAGCTGGGCGTGGTCCTGCTGCTCTTCGAGATCGGGCTGGAGACCGACGTGCGCGAGATGTTCCGCGTCGGTCCCGCGTCGCTGGCCGTAGCTGTGGTCGGAGTGCTGGTGCCCTTCGCGCTCGGGTACTTCTACTGGGCCCGCCTCGCTCCGGTGGCGGACAGCGTCCCTGATATGACGACCGCGGCCATCTTCGTCGGCGCTACCTTGACCGCCACCTCGGTCGGGATCACCGCCCGGGTGTTGTCCGACCTCGGGCGCATGAGCACCGAAGAAGCACGGATCATCATTGGTGCGGCAGTGATCGACGACGTGCTCGGGCTCGTCATCCTGAGCGTGGTGTCGGGGGTGGCGGCTGGAGCCGCGATCACCGTTTCGAGCGTCGCCTGGACGCTCACGGTCGCGGTCGGCTTTCTGGTGTTTGCCCTTCTCCTCGGTCGATTTCTCATGCCACGGCTGTTCGACGTCGTGGTCCGGATGCGGGTGCGTTACGTCCTGCTGGTGTTCTCCTTCGCCTTCGCGCTGGGCCTTGCATCCGTAGCCGCCGCCGCCGGCTCGGCCCTCATCATCGGTGCCTTCGCGGCGGGAATCATTCTGTCGGGAACCAACCAGTTCGACACCATCGAGCATGAGGTGAGGCCGGTCGCCTCGATCTTCACCCCGATCTTCTTCGTGAGCGTCGGTGCCTCAGTGAACCTCCGGCTGCTCAACCCCGCCACGCCCGCGGCTCGGAACCTTCTCGCGGTCGCCGCCGTCCTCACTCTGCTCGCGATCGTAGGCAAGGTCGCGGCCGGGTGGGCCGCCCCCTGGCACCGGTTTCGGCGGCTGGTGGTGGGGGCGGGAATGGTCCCCCGGGGTGAGGTGGGTCTAATCTTCGCCGACATTGGTCGACGTTCGGGTGTGCTCACCGATGAGGTGTTTGGAGCCGTCTTGATCATGGTCATGGTCACGACTTTCGTCACCCCGCCTGTGCTCAAGGCCTTGATGCAGCCGCCTCGCTCGCCATGACTGCATCCATCGCAAAGATTCGGACGCTGCCCCAGGCCATCGCTTGGCGCGCTGCCCAGGCCGGCCCGGTAGTTTTCACCAATGGGGTCTTCGACCTGTTGCATCCCGGACACGTCGAGCTTCTTGAGGCTGCCCGGTCGGAGGGTGAAGTGCTGATCGTCGGGCTCAACAGCGATGCTTCGGTGCGCCGGCTGGGCAAGGGACCTGGGCGTCCGGCTTCGGATGAGTCTTTCCGAGCGAGAGTCCTCGCTGGGCTGGCCGCGGTGGATTGCGTCGTGCTGTTTCCGGAGGAGACCCCTCTTCAGCTCATCCAGGCCCTGACCCCCGACGTCCTGGTCAAGGGAGCCGACTACTCCCGAGAACGTATTGTCGGCGCCGATTGGATCGAGGGCCGCGGAGGACGAGTCGTCCGCGTGCCGCTCGTCGCCGGCTTTTCCACCACTGCACTCCTGGAGCGATTCCGTGTCTCGCCCTGACGGCCGAACCAACGCCGCCCTGCGCCCGATCGTGTTGGAGAGACGGGCCAACCCTTATGCCGAGGGGTCTTGCCTGATTCGGATCGGGGGGACCCTGGTCCACTGCACCGCAAGCGTCGAGACCGGTGTTCCCGGTTTCAAGAAAGGCACCGGCGAAGGCTGGGTGACCGCCGAGTACGCCATGTTGCCCCGAGCGACCGTGGAGCGGACTTCCCGAGAACGCAACGGGCCGGGCGGACGCACCCAGGAGATTCAGCGCCTCATCGGACGGTCGCTTCGCGCCGCGATGGCCACGATGGCGTTTGGGGAGCACACCATCCGGGTGGACTGCGACGTGCTCCAGGCCGACGGCGGCACCCGCACCGCCAGCATCACCGGCGGCTGTGTCGCGCTCGCGGATGCCTGCGTCTGGCTCTCCGAGCGGACGGGCCTTCCCTCACCCTTTGGCCAGCTCGTCGCGGCCGTCTCGGTCGGCGTGGTCGAAGGCGAGGAGCGGGTCGATCTGGCTTATCTCGAGGACCGGGACGCCCATGTGGACGCCAACATCGTCATGGTGGATCCGGCGCGGTTCGTGGAGGTGCAGGGGACCGGGGAGCACGCCAGCTTTTCCCGCGGCCAGTTCGAAACCCTGCTCGATCTGGCCGAGCGGGGGATTGCCCAGTTATTCCAAGAGCAGCGCAAGGTTCTGGGCTGGTGAAGCTGCTGGCTGCCACCCGAAGCGCCGGGAAGAAACGAGAAATCCTGCGCATCCTTCGGTCGTCCGGCATCGAGGTGGCATTCCCCGATGATCTCGGCATCCTGCCTGCGGCGGCGGAGGACGCGCTGGAGGTGGGAGAGAGCTTCGAGGCCAACGCCAGGCGCAAGGCGGAATACTTCGCCAAGCGGACCGGCATGCCGACCCTGGCCGATGATTCCGGGCTCGAGGTGTTTTCGCTCGGGGGACAGCCGGGCGTTCGATCCCGGCGCTGGGCCGGTGCCCAGGGTACGCCCGACGAGGTCGATGCCGCGAACAACGCCGAATTGCTGCGGCGGCTGGCCGGTGCCCCCGAGCTCCGGCGCCGGGCCCGCTATCGTTGCGTGTTGGTGTATCTGGCGGATATGGCTGCCGTTCCCGAGACCTTCATAGGCACCTGCAATGGCCGGATCCTGGAACAACCCAAGGGGTCTGGCGGCTTCGGTTACGACCCCCTCTTCCTGAGTGACGAGCTCGACAAGACCTTCGGCGAGGCGACCGAGGAGGAGAAGGACGCGGTGAGCCATCGCGGACGGGCGCTCCGGGCGTTGATCGAGGCCCTCACGGCGCAGAGCTGAGCCGAAGATCGCTCATCTCGCTGGCATCTTGACTCTGCCCCCCATTGGAGGGAAGGTTCACCGCCCGCTGAGGCACAACTCGGCTGGGTCGGACGGGGCGTGGCGCAGTCCGGTAGCGCGCCTGCTTTGGGAGCAGGAGGTCCCGGGTTCGAATCCCGGCGCCCCGATTTCACCCTTCCCGTTTTCCAATTCTGGCTTAGTGACGCGATCGGTCGATGCACCGCCGCACCAGGGCGAGCAGTGCATCGTAAGAGAAGGGCTTGGGAAGAAACCGATCTCGCAGTATGTCGGGAGCCAACTCGGACATAGCCGAGTCATAAGCGGACATGTATGCGACTGGGACGGAGGGCAGCAGCTCGGCCACCGCTCGTCCCAGCTGCAGCCCGTCGAGGTGAGGCATCTGGAGATCGGTGAGGACCAGATCGGGCGCAACCATACCGCTGGTGAGGATCTGTTTGGCGGCAAGTCCGTGAGTGGCCACCTGCACCTCGTAGCCGTTCTCTCGCAGGATGCGGGCGACCAACGGGAGCATCAACGGCTCGTCATCGACGACCAGGACGAGAGGGCTTCGCTCCGGCTTGGTCGCGTGAGCCATGGGAGTGGGGTGAGGGGTCTGGATTGTGGACGGGCGATGGGGGAGAAGCTACCTCTGTGGGACCAACCCGCAAGAGCGTCGGACTCCCGCAGCCGTCCCGGCCGCTCTAATTTCTTGGCACTTCCTGCGCCCGTAGCTCAGGTGGATAGAGCAACAGCCTTCTAAGCTGTGGGTCCCAGGTTCGAATCCTGGCGGGCGCGCTCGGTAGACAGCAGTCGCCCAACCGAGGATATTGGGCCCATGCCCTCTGACCTGGAGCCCCGCGCACCCTCCGATAAATCCCGGGGAGTTGCTCTCGCGCTGGCCATCCTTCTAGGCCCATTCGGGGGGCATCGGTTCTACGTCGGCAAAAACGGCAGCGGCGTTCTGATGCTCGCGACCCTTGGCGGGCTGGGAATCTGGTATCTCTACGACCTCATCCTGGTGGCCAGTGGGTCGTTCCGGGATGCGGAGGACCGTCTGGTGAGCCAGTGGGAGCCGGAACACCCCGAATTGCACACGATCATGCCTCGGGAAGTTCTGGAGGAGCTGGAGGCGCTGCGATCCGAAGTCTCCGAGCTCACTGAGCGGGTCGAATTCGCCGAGCGCCTCCTGGCGCAGCCCCGGGACCAGGGCTCCCCGATCCGGTAGCTGCTTCAGCCTCCGAGGCTATCGGGACGCCTCTTCCTCCTCGCCCGACTCGGTCTCCTCCGCCTCAGGATTGATGACGGTTTCGGCCAACGCGGTGAGCTTCTGGTCGGTCGTCTCCTCCTCGTCCAGCGTCTGTCCCAGCAGCTCGTGCACCTGCTCGTAGCCCAGCATCTCGGCATAGGTGCAGATACAGCCATAGCTGGCGATCTCGTAGTGCTCCACCTTCTGCGCGGCCGCGATCAGCGCGGCATCCAGCACGGAGGGCTCGGCCTCCTGCTCCATGACCTTCTTGCCCTCATCCAGCAGCCCGGCCATGCCATCGCACTTCCGTCCTTTCGCCGGGACGCCAAGCAGCTTGAAGGCTTGCTCCAGCCGATCCACCTGACCCTCGGTCTGCACCCGGTGCTCCTCAAAGGCTCGTTTGAGATCCGGGTTCGACGCAGCCTTCACCAACCTGGGAAGCGCCTTCAGGATCTGGCCTTCGGCGTTGTAGATGTCCTGCATTTCGTGGACGAGCAGGTCGTCCAGAGAGGAAAGCTTCGGCATTGGCGGCTCCTTCACTTCTATCGGTGCAGTGGATCGAGACGAGTCTCGGCGGGCATGGGCAACCTATTGAGTGGACTCGAGCGTCGAGGTGTCGTGGGTCACCCGGCCGAAACCTCGTCAGACTCCCCATCCCGCCGGGCTGGGTGACGCAGATCGGGGAGGTCTGTGGGCGGATCTTCGGGGCGCACGACGCCGGCAATCGTGGTCGCGGGCTGCGTCGATCGTGGGCTTGCGAGGCCGGAACCCGGCCGTTATGATTGCGACCCTCGAAACTGACCCAACCGCTACCGATGCCCGCCGCGCCACAGGGATGTAACTGAGCGCGGGGCTTGAGTTTTTAGGCTTGATTCGGTATATTTTCGGTCTGCGTTGGAGCGGCTAAGGCTGGGTGCTCTGGAAGTCGGGGTGGGGCGGCGAAGACCAGGCTCAGATCTCCGTCAGTCCTCCCGGTGAACATTCGCACTGTGGTCGGTTTCGAGCCGGGCTTGCTGTGCATGGGCGTCCGTTTGGGATGAAGTTGTGGCGGTGGACCAGCTTCCGCTTGACCCAGCGCACCGCGATAGCTAGTATCAATGGCTGCCGACGAAAAAATCGGCCCTCTGCTCTTTGACAAGTGATGTGAGCGAGTAGTGATGGAGTGCGGACCCTCTGATCTGGAGTGGGCACAGAGCCCCTTCAGGTAGGGTTTAACTCTGATCAACGTGATTCGGACGACAGAAGGGGCGCTTTGCGCCCTGAGAACCAGGTCGTTCGACCGAGCTGTTCGAATTTTCCACTCATTGGAGAGTTTGATCCTGGCTCAGGACGAACGCTGGCGGCGTGCCTAACACATGCAAGTCGAACGGGGCCGGGGGCAACTCCGGTTCAGTGGCGGACGGGTGCGTAACACGTGAGGAACATGACTTTCGGTGGGGGATAGCCGGCCCAACGGCCGGGTAATACCGCGTACGACCATTTGGGGACATCCCCGAGTGGGGAAAGCAGCAATGCGCCGAAAGAGTGCCTCGCGGCCTATCAGCTAGTTGGTGGGGTAACGGCTCACCAAGGCGACGACGGGTAGCTGGTCTGAGAGGATGGCCAGCCACATTGGGACTGAGACACGGCCCAGACTCCTACGGGAGGCAGCAGTGGGGAATATTGCGCAATGGGCGAAAGCCTGACGCAGCGACGCCGCGTGTGG
>DATBKD010000034.1:0-4776 GCA_036556025.1 Gemmatimonadales bacterium
CCGCTAAGTAAAATGACAGGCGACCAGTTCAATCCAGTCTTAGTACCGTGAACGCCCGCTCATCTCCAGAAGTAGTGCCACTTGTACGTAAGCGTGAGTTTCTTGCCGGGCTCGACCTTCGTCTTCCAGGTGAACTGTCCCACTCCGTTCACCGCCCCCCACCAGCCGGGCCAGCCGTACCATCCCCACCAGAATGGTTGCGCCACCGCACCGCCTTCCTCGTAGGCGTTCACCATCTCGACCTTGCCCGCCTGGCCTGCCGTCTCCGCGTGCCCCAGGATCGAGCGCTTGACCTCGATGTCCACCGGTTGGTCGCGGCGGTTGGTGATCGCGATGCTCCCAGTGAGGTCGACGCGCAGATAGGAGGAGCCATCCAGGGTGAGCGCGTTGGGAGCCCGTCCGGTCTCCTTGTCGGTCTTCGCCACCTTGATGTCCACCGCGGTGGTGAGCCCGAGGTCGCAGTCGGCGCCTGGCGCGGTGTAGCTCATCATCCCCTGGCCGAGGACGCGATCTCCGGAGGAGATGAGCGCCGGCGCGGTAGTGAGCGGCTGGTGGCCCGCGTTCTTGAGCCGCAGCACGTGCACGAAATGCGGCGTGCCGAGCAGTCGCGCGAGCTGCCGCTGCTGATCGTCGTTCGCATTGGCCCGCACCTCCATGGGAGGCGCAAACGGCAGATCCAGCACGTAGACGTCGCGGTAGCCAAGCTCGTACTCCGCCACCGGCAGGACCATCCGCTCGCCCTTCTTGAGCGTCACTCGCTTGACGGTGAACACGTAGAGGTCCTGGTCGGGCTCCGAGCTCTCCACCTCGGGCCCGGCTTCAGCCGGCTGATTGCGCCGCTCATTCTCCTCCCTCAGCCTGAAGTCCTCCCTGCCTCCGACTGCGACCTGCGCCATGACGGCATTCGACAGGGCCACGCCACTCGCCGAGCGCGCGTCGAAGTAGTCACCCAGCTGGGCCACCTTTTGTTGGAGGGCCATGGGATCGACCGTTCCCCTGAATGCAAAGGTCGGGACGCCCACCACCAGGTTGGCTGTGACGTCATCCAGGTCCGCGAGCTCATTGACCAGAGTCCCCTGGAGCTGCACCCGCGCCTTCCCCGTGGCGCCGATCGTCACCTTGTACGACGGGATCCAGCGCAGGCCTCTCTGCACGTACGCCATCCCGACCTCGATCTCGCGTCGCGGTCCGGCGTCGGGCCACGCGAAGTCGAGGGTCAGGAGGTTGCGAAACGTCTCGCTCGGGTACTTGGACTCCGGCGCCTTCCTGAAGCTCACCGAGCGGAGCCGATCGAGCGGCAGGGCAAGTACTCCCTGGTCGGTCTCGAGCAGCACCATACCGCCCTTGGCGGGCACGAGGTCGTGGTCGGGCATCGTGTCCATGGCCAGCAGCTCCTCCACCGGGCGGGCCGGCAGGCCCCGGATGCGGCCGGAAATCGTCTTACCGTCCAGGTCCACCAGATCCACCGCCGCTCCGGGGTTCGCCTCCAAGAGACCGCGCAGGTCGATCGCGGTCTGCTGCCCCCGCACCGAACGCCGGCTGGCCGTCACGGCGGTGAGCTTGACCTCGTGATCGGCCGAGTAGGGCCAGAAGGTGCCGAGCACGGGAGTCGGGAGGCGATCGAGCACCACGTGCCCCTTCGCGTCAACCGGAACCCGGCCCTGATGGACCACGAAGGCGTGACCGTCCTTGAACACCGTGACCTCTTTGATCGGCATACGCGTCAGCGAGCCGGCCGGCCCGGCCTGGGCGGGGGCGGCGGCGGGAGTGAGCCAGCCGCAGAGCATCCACAGAGCGAGCATGACGGTTTTCATGGACGTTCTCCCCATGGGGTGCGACCGGAGGGCGACATGGTGCTTGCGTTGGGGGATGGAAGAGACCGCGAAACTTACACGCGAGCGAGGCGCTGCTCTAATCGACCGCCTTCGGTGGGCGCTTTAGCAACCGATCGAGCTCATCAGGATCGACGGGCTCGTCGTTCTGGTACACCCGGATCATGTGCTTGGGGTGGAGGGCGGCGTTGAGGCAGCGGTGATGCGCCCACCCACCGCACGTCACGGGCACCCCATCGCCATAGGCGAGCACGATGCTGAACTGGGAGAATTCATTCTCGCCCATGGGCTGGTCGCAGAACGAACAGGGCGAGTTGTTCGTGACGGGCTTCTTCCTGGACCGTTTGCGCTTCCGCCCGTCCGCCGGAGGGAGGTTCAATCGCTCCAACAGGTCGTGCATCGCGAGATTGAACGGACTGGGGTCGCTCTCGACCCAGAGCTCCATCAGCTCGCTGCGGGCCGTGACCGCGGCAAGGCGGGCGCGAGCGTGGTGGAACAACGATCTCGACGGCTTGCCGAACCTGGCGAGTCGTTCCGCCAGAGCATCCGGCAGGTCGTCAGAGGGATGCCCGCGCATGGCCGCCACGCATTCGGCCACCACCACGATCCGGCACGCCGTATCGGCATCGATCGGCTGATCGGCCGTGCGGATCGTGAGCGCATCGGCGAGATCCTGTGCGGTCTCGATCTCAGGGACGAAATCGAGCGCCGCATCGTTCTCGAACGCACCTGGCCCCCATGTACCCATCGCTTCGGCTCCTGCTCGCCAGACGAAGTGCCGGTGACCAGCGGTCCATCGCAGGTAGCGCTTCGCAGCAACGGCGGCGAAGTACTCGTTACGGAAGAATGTATGGGGCGTGCACCAGGTCGGCCAGCGATTCACGACAGCCTTCAGCCTCTAGCGCACCGCTGAGAAAAGCCGTAGGCTAAACAACCCAAATCAATCAGCCCTATGTCCAGCATTCTCGTGATTGATGACGAACCGGTAGTACGTAAGCTGGCCTGCCAAACCCTCCGGCAGGCCGGTTATACCTGCCTGGAGGCTGATTCAGCCTTGGCGGCGCTGGAGCAGCTCCAGTCAGATCCGCAGCGGATCGACGGCATGGTCGTAGACATCAGGCTGCCGGATATGAGCGGGCTGAATCTTGTCCGACTGGCGCGCATCCATCGGCCTGAAACGCCGGCCCTCTTCATTTCTGGCTATCCCCAGCCCGTTGCCGAGGAGCCCGAACTCCAGCAGCTCTTACAAGCCTTCCTGCCCAAGCCATTCACACCTGATCAGCTCTTAGCGGCTGTCCGAGAATCGCTACCCACACCGCAGTCAGCCTGAGCCTCCAACCCCGAATCGTCCGTATAACATTCCCCGATGAACGTCATCCTCGTTGCCGGTGTTGCGTTTGCCATGGTGCTGCTGCGGGGGCGACCGGATCAGCACTACGGCGCGGCATAGGACGCCGGCGGTTTGCTTCTCCGTCCTCTGCGCCCTCTGCGTCCTCTCCGTCCTTCTCAAGACCCAACGCCGTCCGGGGTGCCCGCGGATGGAGCATGAGACGCCGAACCCGATAGCACTCCGACGGAGCCACGATGACCGACAGCACCCGCGACCTGTTCGAACCTCGAGGTCTACCCTTCGCTCGATGCGGCGACCTCCGCCTCGAGGGCGATCCACACGTCACAGATCGCGATGACCAAGGCAGCCTGTGACGTGGTCCACGCTTCCGACGGCTATTCCCAGAGCGTCACCAACCTGTCGCAGATCAGCCTGAGCAGCGACAACGTGTTCGGCAACGACGGCGGGGTGCTGCAGCTCGCGACCATCACGGGCAGCGTGGCGTCGGGCTACACCGTCGCTCTCACCGCCGGGATCGGGGCGTGAGAGGGCGTCACGGCGGCCGAGCCTGGCACCTCGTGCCGCGTCGTGCCAGATTCGGAGTACCCTCAATCCACCACGCGTGTGACCCACCCGCTGCCCGCGATGGCGAATATCGGATGAGCTCCGCGCGGGAGTTTCTCACCCTGGAGACTGGGTTCGGTCCTATCCACTTCGTCGTGGTGTCGTCCTTGATAGCGCTCGCCTGGCGGCTTTCGCAGGTAGAGTTGCCGAGGCAACATTGGAGAGGCTCCGCGCACTATACTGGTTAGGCAACCCCAGGAACGACCTCAAATTCTCAGGATGACAGCGGCATCAGTTCCGAATCGCCTCGCCCTCATTCAACGCAGCCGACGGCTCAACTACGCGACCCTCGGCTACAACAGTCTTGAGGGTGTGCTCGCGATTGGCGCGGGACTCCTGGCGGATAGCATCGCCTTGGTGGGCTTTGGGACCGATAGCCTCATTGAGCTGACCGCCGGTGTCGCCGCACTCTGGCGTCTGGGGGCCGACCTCAATCCTGGGCGACGCGAACGGGTGGAGCGGCAGACGCTTCGGCTCATTGGCTTCTGCTTCCTGGCCCTCGCAGCGTACGTGAGTTTCGAGGCGATTCATGCGCTGGTGGCTGGGACCGCACCCGAGCGGACCGCCTTGGGTATTGGCATCGCGGCGGCCTCGCTGCTGGTAATGCCCTTCCTCGCCCGGGCCAAGCGCATCGTCGCTTTCCAGCTTGGCAGTGGTGCCCTGGCCGCAGAGGCCAAGCAAACCCTGATGTGCACCTATCTGTCCGCGATTCTCTTGATGGGACTCGGTTTGAATGCCCTGTGGGGATGGTGGTGGGCGGACCCGGTGGCTGGCCTCGCAATGGTGCCTCTAATCGCATGGGAAGGGCTAGAGGGGATTCGCGGGCGGTCGGCCTGTGGAGAGCATTGTCACTCGGGGTCGCCTAACCCGCGTATGCAGACGACAATGGCTCGCAGCTGATACGCCAGTCGTCATCCCGCTTCAGGAGCACGCAATGCGCCGCCTTCGGTATTCCATCAACGTCACCTTGGACGGGTGCTGCGATCATCG
>DATBKD010000035.1:0-11068 GCA_036556025.1 Gemmatimonadales bacterium
GGCGCGGGCGCCCGAAGCGAGGCGGTGATGGCGCGCGAACACGCGCTCGAGCCCCTCCTCCTCGAGCATGGCGAGCGACTCGCGCAAGCCGTGCAACAGGGTCACGGCCGGCGTGTAGGGAAAATACCCGCTGGCGTTGGCCTTCATCTGCTCGGCCAGGTCGAAATAGGACCGGCGGCAGGTGGCGTCTTTCATGGCGGCAAGCGCCTTCGGGCTCGCGCACACGATGCTGAGCCCGGCGGGTAGCATCAACCCCTTCTGCGAGCCGGTGATGGCGAGGTCGACGCCCCATTCATCCATGCGGAAGTCGATGCTGGCGATCGAGCTCACGCCGTCGACATAGAGCATGGCCGGGTGCTTGGCGGCATCAAGCGCGCGGCGCACGGCAGCGACGTCGCTGGTGACGCCGGTCGCCGTCTCGTTATGAACCACGAGCACGCCCTTGATCTCGTGGGCCTTGTCGGCGGTGAGTGCCTCTTCGATGCGATCGAGCGGTGCGCCTTCGCCCCACTCGGTATCGAGGATATCGACCCGCAGCCCGATGCGCTGCGCCAAGTCGATCCAGAGATGGCTGAACTGGCCGTAGCGCGACGCCAGAACCCGATCACCCGGGGAGAGCGTGTTGGTTAGAGCCGCTTCCCATCCACCGGTGCCGGTCGCGGGAAAAATGAAGGCCTGTCCAGCCTTGCTGCGAAAGATCTGCTTCACGTCCTGCAGCACCCCACTGGCAAGCTCGGGGAATGCGGAGGAACGGTGGTCCTCCATGGCGCGGTGCATGGCGCGGAGGACACGGTCGGGCACATTGGTGGGCCCGGGAACGAAGAGAAAATTGCGGCCGGCCATGCGTGGAACCCTCGGTGAAAGAAAACGCCGCCGGGCGGGAGCGAGCCGCCCCCGCCAGATCTGACTACATTGCGATCGCCTCGACCCGAATATTTATTCGCCTGCCCATGTATACCACTTTGTGCTTTTTTTCACAAGGCAGGCAAATTGGGCCCTGATTCCCCCTCCACCACACCGGACCAGGATGCCAGAAACCTACTGGCTGAGCTCTATGCCGTTGCCACGGCGGCGGTTGCACCCGGACCAGCGGTAGCGCAGCGGCTTGCCGGTCTGCCGGCAACCCTTCCCAAGGCAATCTGGGTCGTGGCCCTGGGCAAGGCCGCGATGCCGATGGCTCGGGCCGCGGTCGACCATCTCCGTCAGCACAACAAGGAGCCGCTCGGGGGTGTCATCGTCGCCCCGGCAGCCGGCCCTGCCCCGTCCCCTTCCCTTCAGGTGCTGGTCGGTGACCACCCGGAGCCGGGCCCAGGATCGTTTGCCGCCGCCGAGGCGCTCGATCGGCTGGCGGCCCGTATCGGCTCCGACGACGAGGTATGGGTGCTTCTCTCGGGCGGCACGACCAGCCTGATCGGAGCGCCGGTCGCGGGAATTGCACCCGACGAACTCACAACACTCTACCAACTTCTCCTGGGCTCCGGTCTCGACATCTCGGCGATGAACCGAATCCGAAAGCGGTTCTCCCGTTGGGCCGCCGGCCGGCTGGCTCAGGCGTTAGCGCCGGCGCGGGTCCGGGTCCTGGTCGTTTCCGACGTGATCGGTGACGATCTCGCCTCGATCGGCTCGGGCCCATGCGTTCCTGACCCCTCGACAGCGGTGCAAGTCCGACAACTGCTCGAGGGCGCGGGCCTCTGGGAGAAGATCCCGATCCCGGTTCGGCGGCATCTCGCTGAAGTCGAAGCCGGCAGGCTGCCGGAAACGCCGAAACTCGGCGACCCTGCGTTCGCCAATGTGACCCTCGAGCTTGTCGCCAGTAACAGGTTGGCCCTCGAAGCTGCGGCCAAGCGGGCGGCAGAGTTGGGCCTCACGCCGGTGGTGGCGGAGACGCCGCTCGCCGGGGAGGCGGCGGCGGCCGGCGCGAGTGTAGCCGCTACACTGCTACATAATTGCGGCCAATATGGCATCTCGCAACATGGCGGACGCTGCTGGATCTGGGGTGGCGAGACAACCGTGACGCTTGGCTCCTCAAGCGGCCTGGGTGGGAGGTGTCAGGAGCTGGCGCTCGCCGCCGCCCGGGCGTTGGCGGGCACCTCGCCGGGAACCACATTGCTCGCGGCCGGGACCGACGGGCGGGATGGTCCTACCGATGCAGCCGGCGCCATCGTGGACGGGTCCACCTGGAAGTCCATTGCGGTGAGGGGGCGCGATCCAGAGAGAGACCTCGCGACCCACGACGCCTACCGGGCGCTGGACGCGGTGGGAGCACTCCTGCGTCCAGGGCTCACCGGCACCAACGTGATGGACGTGGTAATGGGAGTGTGTTTGGAAAGTGAGAAGTGAGCAGCGACTGCCGTTACGGGTGCAGCTCCAGCCGCGGCCTGAAATCCTGCCCCAGCACCACGCTCACATCCACCCGCCGCAGCGTGTCCCCATCCAGTACCACCCGGCCCACGCCGAGGCCGGCGCGCACTGCCCTGCCGTTCGCTGAGTCCCCCCGACGAATGAGGATCTGAGTGGAATCAACCAATCGTTCGGCATTGCCAAAGAACACCACATCCAGACCCTGTTGCCGAAGCATGCGGGTCGCCGCCCGGGCGGAGCCAGCCCGTCGGGTTCCGTTCAGTACTTCAACCAGAATTCGGTGATCGGGGGAAGGCAGGGCGTACGCGTGACTGACCACCGGTTCCGGCCGGGGAGGCTGGAACAGGACCGCGCCTCCGCCGGCGCACAACAGAATTCCGACCCCGATCAGCGCGAGGCGGATATGGTGGCGGCCAGACTGTTCCAGAATCGGAAGGTGGGTTCGGGGATGGGCCATCCAGAGCGTACCAGGTGAGAGAGTCGCTCAGCGGCTACTTGGCGAAGCACGCCGCCCGCATCGGAGGGAAACCGGCGTGCGAGCTCGGCTCGGTGCTCGGCCTCCTGCGGCCGGCCCGGCTCCAGGTAGTCCGCGCAGTAGAGCACCCGGCCGACCATGTCCCATTCGGCGAGACCCACGGAGTGATAGCGAACCGCATCTAACACCCCGCGGTCTACCTCGCCGTCCGCCTTCGCTCTCGCCGCGCTGGCGGGACCGTGTCGCAGTGATGGGGATCCGGGAGTGCTGGAGGCCCAGCGTTCCAGCTCGGCAGGATTGGCGTCTCGCAGAGCATCATGCAGCCACACCGCGCGAAGCCAGCGATGCCGCTCGCTATCCGGCACCCCGATCTCCTCGGCCCACCGGTCGGTCAACTCGGCGACCCGCTGAATGTGGGCCATCCGCTCCGGCGTGACGACAGCCCAGTCCGGGAGAGTGGGCCGTAGCCGGGGTGGGGTTTCCTGCGGATCCCCCAGCGCGACCGATCCCTTCAGCTCTCCACCCGCAGCTGGGAACGGACGACGTGGTTCTGCCCGTCCACCAGCACCACGCGGGGTTGCTGCTGCGCCTCCGATTCATCGTAGGCCGCGGGCGCTCTATGGATCTTGGATTTGAGCAGCTGCCGGCGCATCAGCCGATGCCCTCTCCCAAAATGATGTTGTCGATCAATCGAGTAGGCCCGAGCCGCGCCGCGATTGCAACGACCGTGTTGCCGTCTGCGTGATCGACCGGGGCGAGCGCGATGGGCTCCGCAATCGCAATATACTCGACCCTTACCCTCGGAGACATCTCCAAGGAATGTCGCATGCGCCGTTCCAACTCCGACGCGCGCGTCTCTCCCTCGCACCAGGCCTGGTGGGCCACGCGCAGCGCCCTGCTCAATGCCGTGGCCTCGCGACGCTCGTCTGCCGCGAGATAGGAGTTGCGGCTGCTGAGGGCGAGCCCGTCAGGTTCGCGCACGGTCGGTACTATCACCAGCTCCAGCGGCCAGTCCAGATCCCTGACCATTTGTCGGACCAGCGTTACCTGCTGAATGTCCTTCCGACCGAAGCAGGCGAAGTCCGGCTGCACCAGGTTGAACAGCTTGGCCACGACGGTGAGCACCCCGGCGAAGTGACCGGGCCGAGCCACGCCCTCCCACCGCTCTGATGACGGGCCGGGCACGACCCTGATCTCTGTCCCCGGGGAATACATAGTCGCCTCGCTGGGCACGAAGAGCAGATCGACGCCGCGGGTTTTCGCGAGTTCTCGGTCACGCGACAGATCGCGAGGGTAGCGGGCCAGGTCCTCGGTGGGGCCGAATTGCAGCGGATTGACGAAGATGCTCATCACCACGGCGGCGCTCCGCCGCCGAGCCGCATCCACCAGGGCCAGGTGTCCCTCGTGCAGATAGCCCATGGTCGGCACCAGGCCGATGGGGCGCCCCTGCCGTCTGGCCCGGGCAGTCCATGCCCGCAGCTCTGGAATGGCGGTGAGCTCGATCATCTTGTGGCTTCATTCAAAGCTGTGCTCCGGCCCGGGATAGCGTCCCTCCCGCACCTCCTTCGCAAAACCACTCACCGCAGCGCGCACGGCCCCGCCCAAGTCGGCGAACCGTTTGAGGAACTTCGGATTGAACATCTCGTTCAGGCCCAGCATGTCATACAGCACCAGGACTTGCCCATCACACCCCGGCCCCGCGCCGATCCCGATCGTCGGAATGGTGAGCTCGGTGGAAATTCGACGCGCGATTGCGGCCGGCAGCAGCTCCAGCACGACGGCGCAGGCCCCCGCGCGCTCCAACGCCTGCGCGTCCGCCAACAGCCGGTCGGCGGCCTCGGGGGTCCGACCCTGGACTCGATATCCGCCCAGTGCGTGCACCGACTGCGGGGTGAGGCCGAGATGGCCGATCACAGGGATGCCTCGCTCCACCAGCGCAGTCACCGTGCCGGCCATGTGCCGCCCCCCCTCGAGCTTCACTCCGTTCGCGCCGCTCTGCTGCAGGACGCGACCAGCGTTGTGGACCGCCTCGGGGATCGAGACCTGATAGGTGAGAAAGGGCAGATCCACAAACAGCAGCGCTCGGGGCGCTCCTCGTCGCACGGCGGAGGCGTGATAGATCATCTGCTCCAGTGTCGCGCTCAGCGTGGTCTCATGGCCGGCGACGACCTGATTGAGCGAGTCCCCGACCAGAATCAGGTCCACGTCCAAATCGTGCAGCAGTCGCGCAAACGTGGCGTCGTAGCAGGTCAGCATCACGATTCGCCGTCCGCTGGCCTTCAGAGCCAGGAGATCGGGCGCGGCGAGTGGGCGGGGGTCAGGGCTCATGGGGTTGTAGCTCGGCGAGCTCTCGAAGCCAGAAATCGCGGTTGGGCAACTCGGGATGCGGAATGATAAGGTCGGGGTCGTGCACTCGGCGATCGCCGTACCGCACGATGTCGAGGTCGAGGGTCCGGGAGCCCCAGTGCTCGGTTCGAACCCGCCCCTCGCTCCGCTCGATCGCCTGGCACGCCGACAGCAGGGCGTGGGGATCGAGCCCGGTCTCGAGCAGAATCATCTGATTGAGGTAGGCGGGCTGATCCTTCCCGCCTAACGGCTGGGTTTCCTCCACGGTGGTGGCGGCGAGCAATCGAGTGTGCGGGAGGATGGCGAGCGCGTTCCGCGCCGCCTCGAGGTGGCGGGCCCGATCTCCCAGGTTGCTGCCCAGCGCGACGTAGGCGAGCGCTGGGGCAGCCGGCCCCCGCTCAGGCTTCGACAAAATGGCGGGCAATGCGTTGGAGCTCCGCGGCCACCTGACCCAGCTCATCGATGGCCCGCTCCAGAT
Source organism: Gemmatimonadales bacterium (assembly GCA_036556025.1). Lineage (GTDB taxonomy): Bacteria > Gemmatimonadota > Gemmatimonadetes > Gemmatimonadales > GWC2-71-9 > CAVVWJ01. Next base: position 5,661 of record DATBKD010000035.1, read on the forward strand.
CGGCCTGGCCCGACGCGGCCTCGGCTGCCCGGCGGGCCAGGGCGTCGGTTTCGGTGAGGGTGCGAGATGATCCGATCGCGACCCGCTCGATCTGACCGCTCAAACCGCTGACCGCTTTGAGCTGCTCCGCGGCGGTCTCGGCGATGGCCTCCGCATGGCGGCCAGCCTCGCTGGTGGCCCCGACGATGGCGTCCAGGGCCCGCGCGGCATCGGCGCTCAGCTCTTCGACTCCCGCCACCACCTCCCGGCCGCGCTCCATCTGCCCCGATACGGTGGCGACCTGACCGGCGATCTCCTCTACCAGCACCCGCACCTCACCGGCGGCGTGGAGACTCTGCGCCGCCAGATCGCGGACTTCCTCGGCGACCACCGCGAACCCGCGTCCCTCCCGCCCCGCGCGCGCGGCCTCGATCGCGGCGTTGAGCGCGATCAGGTTGGTGAGATCGGCGATTTCTCGGATCGTGCCGATGAAACCGGTGATCCGCCGGGTGAGAACACCCAATCCGGCGACCTGGTCCGCCGTGGTCGAGACGAATCCCTTGAGACCGACGAGCCGATCGATGGCATCGCCGATCACCACCCGCTTCTTGGCCGCGACATCGGCGGCGGTGCCACTCGCCTGGGCGGCCTGCGCGCCCTGCGAGGCCATGGTGCGCGATGCGGTGGACAGGGTCGAGGTAGCTCGCAGGCCGCCGGCCACGAAGCTCTCCAGCTCGGTCGCGCCCTGGCGCATGCCTTGGGAGGCGTCGGCGAGGGCCATAGCCGACGTGCGGAGTGATTCGGTGACTCGAGCCAGGGCCGTCACCTGCTGGCCGATCTGTTCCACCGTGCTCAGCAGCGGCCGCCGAAGCTCGGCGATGTGAATCGCGGTGGCCATCTGAGTGGAAAGCGTTCCCAGGGCCATCAGGTCCTTGGGACCATAGGCGTGACGCTTGGGGTGATCGACCTCGACCGTGCCGAACAGCTCTTCACCAAACCGGATCGGATGGACCACGATGCTGCCGACCTCCGCCAGAGGCCCGTTCAGCCGGGGATCCCGTCGCGCGTCGCGCACGATGACCGGTTCGGCGCGGTTGATTGCCTCCCGCCGAATCATCTCCAGGCCCGGGGGAGCCTCCCCCCGGTTCGGGCGGCCGAGCGCGCCGCGATAGGTGAGGATCGGGACCCCGGCGACCATGCGGTACACCCGGAAGTCTCCCCAGTCCAGTAGCCGATAGGCCAAGCGCTCGATCTGGTCGAAGGAACCCTGCAAGGTCGCGTTGCTGGCGATCGCCGCCTCCATCAGGTGGACCTTGTTCAGGTCCTCCGCGCCGATCGCCTCCTCCAGGATCTTACGGGTCAGCGCCCCGAGTACGCCGAGGGCCAGGGCGACCGCGATCCAGCCGACCGGCGCGAGCACTCGAAGCGCGGCCACGACGACCACGGTCGCGATCAGGGTGAGCAGATAGGCGATGATTTCCCAGCGGAGGATCAGAACCTTTTCAGCGTATTCCAGCTTGTCGCGGACCAGCAGGGTGAAGTAGAACAGGGTTCGCGAGGCGAAGAAGTAAAAGCAGACCAGAATGGCGGCCGCGGGGAGAAAATCCAGCGAGAGCTCGGGTTGCGGGCTCAGGGCGAGCACGGCGGAGTAGACCCCGAATGCCGCGACGAACCCCAGAACCTCCCGGCCCGCGTTGACCAGACCCGCGCGGCGCTGCTTGCGGAGCCACAGCACGTCCGAGGCGAACACACCGGTCCACAGTCCGATGACCACCGGTGTAGGCCCGACGCAGACCGCGCCGGAAAGGGCGGCGATTCCGGACTGGGTGAGATAGGAGTACTTGCTGAGCCTGACCGGAGTCGCGCGCAGGATGAGCACCGCGACGATCAGCACCAGAGTCGCGATCGGCTGCCCCAGCCACCGGTGATCGATCGCCACTGCCGCTGCGCCGACGAGCAGCCCCCCGATCCAGAGAAATCGGGCGTACCAGTCGAGAGCTGTCGGTACCGAAACTTTCACCGCTCACCATCCTGATTATCCAGCGCCTCACGCAGGCCCCCGAGGAACCGCCGGGCCGGACCCACGCCTTGGCGCCCCAACAGGTCCACCAGAGCGCTGCCCACCACCACCCCGTCGGCCATTCGGGCGACGGCCTGCGCCTGAGAGCTGCTGGAGATCCCGAACCCCACCGCCAGCGGAAGCGCCGTGGCCCGACGTACCCGGGCTACGGAATCGGCGAGTCCCGCCGCGAGGGAGGCCGTGGCTCCGGTCACGCCCAGCCGGGCCACAAGGTACACGAATCCCTGCGCGTCGGCGACCGCCGTCGTGATCCGCTCGGGCCGGGTGGTGGGGGCGATCAGCCGGATGAGATCGATCGAGCTCTGCTGGATGGTGCTCTCGACGTCGGGGTCGCCGCCCGCGGGAAGGTCGGTCAGCAGCAACCCTGCGATGCCCAGGTCATCGGCTTCCCTGAGAAAGCGTTCCAGCCCGTAGCGGAGAACGGGGTTGAAGTAGCTGAATACGACCAGGGGCCGGGTGAGCTTGGCCTGAGAAACGAGCTCGAGGGTCTTGCCCAGCGTCATCCCCCGTTGCAGCGCCTCGAAGGTGGAGCGCTGGATGGTGGGGCCATCTGCCAGAGGATCACTGAAGGGGACCCCGACCTCCAGGATATCGGCGACCTCGTCGGCGGCGCGCAGGGCTTCGGCGCTGGCGCTGGGGTTGGGGTACCCGGCTGTCAAGTAGGGGATGAGTGCGGTGCGCCGCCTGGCCTTGAGCTCGGCCCAGGTCGGCGCAAGCCGGGACTCAGACAAAATAGTCGCCGACCGTAAGCCCATACCGAGAAGGATTGGTCACTTTCACAATGGATCGCACATGGGCTCCGGTCTCGTCCTGCTCGGTCAGCGAGACCAGAGTGCCCGGCGGGGGAACGGTGGCGCCGTCCACATCGACGGCGATTCGGACCAGCGGTCGATTGAGCTGTTGCCCCTCCGGGTTTGGCGCAGCGACGATGCCGATCTCCAGCGTATCCAGAATGACGCAGGTGCCCACCGGATAGATGCCGATCAGGTTGATGAGTGCCTTGACCAGGATGCTGTCATAGCCCCGCTTGGGATTTTCCCACATCTCCCGAAGCACCTGATCCGGCTCGATGGGGACGGTCTGATAGCTCCGGCGAGTGGTCGCCGCGTCGAACCCGTCCGCCACCGACACGATGCGAGAGAAGATCCCCAGCATACGTGGCCGTATGTGTTTGGGATAGCCCGTGAGATCGGTCTTCATGTGGTGCTCGTAGGCCACCAGGATGGACCGATAGGGGATCTCCTCGTACGAGCGCAGGCCGAACAGCGTCATAGCGCCAAGCCAGGGATGCGCCTGCATGGTGCGCCACTCCGCCTCATCCAGGCCCGTGGTCTTGTTGAGAATCTGCACCGGGACCCGCGCTTTGCCGACATCGTGAAGCAGGGCCGTCATCCCCAGATCATACAGCTGAAGCCGGGAGAGCCCCAGCTTCTTGCCCAGTGCTACCGAGAAGATGCACACGTTCACCGAGTGAGTGAAGGTGTACTCGTCGTAGTCCCGGATAGTGGTGAGCCCCACCACGGAGGTCTCGTTGTTCAACACCTGGTCGACGATGAGCTGCACCGCCCGCTTGACCCGCTTCACGCTGGTGGCCCGGCCCAGACGTACCCCGGTGATCACGTCGCGGGTGACGGCGACCCCCTGCGAGTAGACCCGCTTGGCGGCCTCCTTCGCCTGCAGGGACTCGGCGTCGGACTCGGTCTGGCTGGCCCGCTCGATCTCCAGTCCGTGGACCTCGGCACCCTGCATCCGCTGATGCAGCTCCTCAAACCGCTCGTCGGGCTCTCCCCGCTCCGAGAGGCTCAGCAGCAGGCTCAGGAAGATCTGCCATTCCCGGCGATCCACGGTGGGATGAATGCGAAGGGCGCCGATCTCGAACGTCCGCAGCATCGCGAGGACGTGGCTGAACGACGCGTAGTTGTCCAGCTCCAGGCGAAGACGCGTGGCGTTCACGAAGATGAATTCGCGAGCCAGCCGGATTTCCAGCTCGGTTTCCAAGTCGAGCAACGCCCGGCTGGCCGACTCCAGGTCGTCCAGCGCCTTCTGAACGGTTGCGTTCTCCACCGGATAGAGCTTCAGACTCCGCAGCACGGTGTAGAAGGTGAGCAGGAGCGCCCGTCCACCCTGTCGGAGCTGGCCGTCTGGTGCCGCGCGAGGCGCTGTGTCGACGGGCTGAGTCACGGCGCGCTCTCTCGCAGGGCCCGGCTCACTGCGTTGCGCACGACCAGGTCTTTGTCCTCGGCGGCGCGCTGCAGCGTCTCGCGGGCCTCGACGGTGCGAATCTTCCCCAGCGCGATGGCGGCACAGGCGCGCACTTCCGAGGGCTCTTTCAACTTGAAGAGGCCGCGGGAGAGCAGGATGCCACTCAGAGGCTTGAGACCCGCGGATCCGGCGATCGATCCGTACGCCTCGAAGAACGCCATCTTCTCGGTCAGATCCATCTCCTTGATCGCCCCACCCAGTACCATGGACTCGACTCGGCGCAGCGCGCCCTTGTAGCCCCGGGTTCCCACCGCGCGGACGGCGGCGAGTCGGACGCCTCGGTCGGTGTCCTCCAGTGCCTTGTCAAGCAAAGCCAGCGCCGAAGGGGTGCCCAAAAGGGCCAGTGCCTGAACCGTGGCGAGGCGGATGGCGGGCTGGGGATGGACCGCGGTATCTCCCAGGCCGGGCACTGCCTGATGTATGCCGAGCCGGCCGCAGAGTGTGACCACGGCCTCCAGCGCGGGCGAGTCGGAATTCCGCAGAATCCGGAGCACCTCCGCCGGGTGGGAGGCGGCCAGCCGGTCGGCCACGCCCTCCAGCAGACTGCGGAGCCCCGCCGACGTGAGATTCGGGATCCAGGTGAGCACCGGCTCCAACGCCGACGCCCGCAGCTCCCGCAGCACTTCCGCCACCTGCGCGTCACCGGCCAGGGCCGGGGCCTCGTCCAGCGATTGGAGCAGTTGGTTGACGATCGCAGGCTCGCTCATCTTGGCCACGAACCCTTCCAAGCGCTCCTGATGGCCCGGATCGAGGCTCTGCGTCCGTTGGGCCACTAGCTTGCACTCGCGCAACACCGCGGCGGCCGTTCCGAAATCCCGGGCATTGAGAAAATTGGGAAAGAGGTGCTCCAGAATCCCCACCAGCTCGTTCCGGATGGTCGGATCGTCCTGCAACTCTATCAAATCGAATAGCCCGTTCAGAGCGGACCCGCGTACGTCCCGGCGGTATTCCTCCTCTACCTCGCGGGCCAGTTGGTTGACCTCGGCCTCGTCGAGGAAGTAGAGCGTCGAATCGAAATCCTCGAGATCCACCACGCCCTGGGTGCGGGGAGGAGCCTCCTGCTGTACCTGTGCCTGCCGCTCCCGAG
>DATBKD010000036.1:0-31774 GCA_036556025.1 Gemmatimonadales bacterium
GCGCTAAGAATTCGGGCTCACGGCGTATACAGCTGGCTGTGATCCCCAATGTCGACGGTCGCGCCCTGGAGCACCAGCATGCGGCTGGTGCCTTTGAGGAAGACCTTGGCAGCCGGGCCGCCGTAAATGGAAGGTGCAGCCTTGGCGACCCACTTGTTGTTGGTGGGATTGTACGCGTAATGCCTAATCCCGCTGCTGCTGGTGCCGACCACGAAGAGCTGGCCCCGGAGGACGGCGCCAACCAGCCCGTTTAGGACAACCGGCAGTGGGACCAGCGTCTTCCAGGTGTTGGTCGCCGGATCGTAGACGTCGAGATTTCTCGTCGCTTGAAACTGGTCGTCCACACCACCCACTACATAGAACTTGTTCTCGATCACCCCGCCGACTGCCCCCTTGTGATAGTGGGGAGCGTTGGCCTTGCTCACCCATTGATTGCTGGCCGGGCTGTAGCGGAACAGCTTGCGGATGGGCTCGAATTGGCAATATCCCGCCTGAGGCCAGAGGTTCGTCCCGCAGCTTCCGGGAAGCACGTAGAGCCTATTGTCGATAACGCCGCTGACGCCCTCAGCAGTGAGCAAGGGCATGTCGGCCTTCTGGGTCAGCGTCTCGGTCACCGGGTCGAAAGCCCATGTGGCGCGGGTGAACTCGCGGGTTCCCGTGCCGTAGTCCTGGCCGCCGCTGAAGTACAGCTTATCGCCGATGTTGCCGACCCCGTTTAAACCGAAGGCGAACACCCGAGTTTCCGTTCCATTGCTGATGACCCTCCAGGTGTTCTTGGCGACATCGTAGACCCGGGTGGCGGCACCACTACCTCCCGCCCCGTTGGTCCCACCGAAGACATAGGCCTTGGACAATCCACCCTCGTTGGGGACAACCCCGACGGCCGGCCCGTCGCCGTTCTGCCCCGGCATGGGAGCAATCGGGGCCCAGCTGTTCGCGGTCGCGGCCAGCGACGAGGCGGTGTTACCTGGTACAAGGGTTGACGACTGGGTCGGCGTGTCCTCGCCGCAGGCTCCCAGGGCGAGGCTCAGCGCAATCGCCAGATAGGACAATGGAGGGCGGCACATAGATCCTCCTCGGGGAGGCGCGAAGACGAGATCTACTGGTTTACGGGCGCAGCCTACAGGGGGGCGATCAAGCCGATATCAAGAGTGAATCTTCTGTCTTCTCTCCAGCATCCGGATAAAATCCTCGACTCATCTGGCCCGAGTCTCCGGCCGTTTGGCGGTCTGGATCCTCCACAGAATGGCGTAGCGTCTCATTCGATCGAACGTCACCTCGAGCGCCTCGGGGGTGCCGAGGAGCAATCTACGGCCCATCGCTGGATAAGAGGAGCGGTCGCGCAGACCGATCGCCCCGCTCTAACACCGACTTGAAGGCGTGTAACGCCGTCTCGATCTGCCGCTCGGGCTCCTCGCCGAGAAGCCTGGCCAGCGCGGAACCGAGCCGGCCGGCAGGAGGAGCGTAGCGCAGCTCGAGACGAACTTCGGTTCCACCAATGGCCGGCGAGTGGAAGCCCACCGAGCCGGAGTGATCCACGTCCGATCCAGCGGCCGTCTCCCAGGCGATGCGCCGGTTCGGCTGGTCGTCGATGATCAGCGCGTCCCATTCCACCGTTCTTCCGGCAGGCGCCCTCATCTTCCAGTGGGAGCGGCCCTGGCCGGTGATCTCCACCGACTCGAGATGGGGCATGAGGCGGGGCAGGTTCTCGAGGTCGTGCCAGAAGGCGTAAACCTCGTCCGGTTGGCGGTCGACCCGGATGACCTGCTTGACCTCGACCACCCGCTTTCTGGCTTTGGCTCCCGGCAACTCCCCGGGCCTCCGCCGCAACTTCCTCCCGGAGAGCAGCTTCGCGATGACGATGCCAAGAACCGTCGCAGCCGCGACGGCAACCCGATGGCGACTCCTCTGGGTCATGCCGCAAGATGATCGAATGAACCAATCGGATAGGTGATGGGTATCACCGGTTGAAGCTCGTGAGCACGCTCACGGTGGAATCGGCGGCATACCGTTGAGCGGAAGCAGGTAGTCGCCGCGTGGATCGGGATGGGCCCGGGTCACTACCCGGCCGCTCTCCATGAGGAACGCCCGCCGGCCGCCGACCTGAATCTCGATCCATGCCGCACCGCGCGGGATCCGGATCTGGAAGCGGGTAGAGTCCGTCCGATTGTCGATCTGCAGGCGATGGAGATCGGAGGTAAAGCTGGCCTGGCCGCGGAGCGTCCGCACCTCCACATCGGAGTCGTCGGTAAGCGAGACGATGGCAAGACCGTCCTTCGTGGGGGTTGAGAATACGATCAGGAGCCGATCGCCGGCGTTGACCGCAATCCCGCGCCCCGGGGCGTTGGAGGCCGGAGGAGCGATCGACTGCTTCCGCGTCGGCGCTTGAACCGCCCAGCCGATCAGGCGCTGGAGCATTTTCGGAAGCGGCGCTCCTGAGGCGGCGTACGCGGCTCCGGCGGCAAGAATCCCTACCAGGATGGCAGCCGCTAACCGTCCCCAGGGGGCTCGTCGCCAGGAACGAACTGGGGAGGCCTCATCATCTATCCTCGGCAAGGGATGGTCCAGCTCGCGAAGCAAGCCGAAGATGCGGTCCTCTTCTCTCTGCGCCTCGTCCACCCGTGACCGGCACGCGGCACATTCGGTTAGATGGCTACGCACCGGCTCGCCCGCCGCCTGCGGGAGCTCGGCATGGAGCACTCGCTGAATCTGTTCCTCGTCAAGGTGCATCGGATTCGCCCTGGTAGACATCGCTGAAGGCGCGCTTGGCCCGAGCGAGCAAGGTCCCGACGCTTGCCTCATTCAGATCCAATGCCGTGGCGATGTCACGATAGCTGTAGCCCTCGGCCCGAAGCAGGAGCAACCGGCGGTCCCGCTCCGACAGCTGGACGATGGCATTCCGGACCCGGCCGCGCAGCTCCTTCACCTCCGCGGACTGTCCCGGCGGCGGAGGAGGGTCTGACAGAACCGACTCGGCGCGGGCGAGGGTGAGCAGCCGGTGGCGGCGCGCGCGGGTCGACTTCACGTTGCGAAACAGGTTCAGCGCAACCGTCACCAGCCAGGCCTCCGGCTGATCCGGGAGAGAGCCTCGGCCATACAGTTTGACGAAGGCCTCCTGCGCGAGGTCGGCCGCCAGCTCCGGTTCCCCCGACAGTCGGTCCAGATAGCGGAACAACCGGGGGAAGTTGGCCTCGAACAGCGCGACTACGCTGTCGTGGAACGGCGTCTCCACGGGAATGGAGCCGGCAAGCCGGCGGCTTTGTGACACGAGAGGTTAACCCTCAGAATCGCCAGTCGAGCCCGACCACCAACGGGGCGCGGGGACGCATCTCGACCACCGTGCGAGTTCCAGCCGCTGAGGGGGCGAGGGTCAGGACGTTCTTGCGCCCCAGCAGGTTGGTCACCGTACCGAAGAGAGCCACCTGGACATCCCGGTCGCCGATTGCCAGATGCCAATGCTTCCGTGCTCCCAGATCGAGACGGAAGTAGGCCGGGAGGTCAGTTCCACCGAGCTGATCCGGACGGTATCGGGGGCTGCCGCCGAACTCACATCCCTGGTCCAGCAGATTGCAGGCCTCCCACTCGACACTGCTGTCAAGCGGGGTGGTCCTGCGGCCAATCGCGCCGGTTGCGCCGAGTCGAAGGGAAGTTGTCGCCGAGGGAAAGAAGATGACGCCACCCTCGAAGGTCTGGACGGCGCCATAATTGGGGACGTAGCTGACGCGGCCATCGTTCTGCCTGAGACGTTGCCACCCGTAACTCGCGACCAGGCCGTACCGCGAACTGCTCACCGCGGCATCCAGCGAAAAGCCCCTGGCGCTGCCCGAGCCACTGGCGAATTGCCCGGTGGCAAACGGCTCGCCTGTCCGGGTAGCCACGAGCAGGATGCCATCCAGCCCGCGAAGGTAGACCTGCCCGGACAGTCGCACACCCGTCATCGGATGATAGGCGACGGCCAGCACGCCGAGGTCACTCCGAGCCACCGGGATGGTGGAGCTGCCCACTCCGACGTACACATCGGCCGGAAAGATGTTGTCGACCACCGACTCCGGGTTGCGCAACGACTGGGCGAATTGATGCGACCGGGCATAGCTCGCCGAGAGGATCAGCTCTCTGAGCGGAGCCCAACTGATTCTCGCCTGGGGACTCAGATAGATGGATCGGGCCGCCGAGGCGGACAGCCCTACCACAGCCGACACGCCATGGCCCAGCGCCTGGTCATGCTGAAAGAAGCTGGCGACGATGGGTGAGCGCACATCGAAGGAAGCGGAGCCGAAGCCGGCTCGAGGGGTTGTCCGGTACCTGGTTCGACTCTGCTGAGCCCGAATCCCCACGGCGGTCGTCGCGCCCTCGCCGCTCCGCTGTATCTCTGCGACCAGGCCGTTGTCTCGTCGTCCCGCCGCCATCGAGATGGCCTCTCCCGCGGGATCCCAGAGCACCGCGGCGTCGCTCGAGGCCCGCCAGCCCTGAACCCGAAGGCCTACCGTCCCAAACTGCCGGCTCCATTGGGCTCCAAACGACCGGCTGTGCCACTCGAAGGCGTTTCGCACACTGTCGGGGCTCGCCGTCGCACTGATCTCGTTGTTGCTGTCATATCCCAGCAGGCGGATCCGCCCGCCAAAGACCGGAATCTCCAGCTTGGCCAGCAGGTCGCCTGTCTCGCCTCGGAGGTAGCTCGCGTCTTCCTCGGGAGCCGTAATGTCGGGAAGCCCGGAGCGCAGGCTCAAGAGATATCCCGCGCCGGCGGCGATTGGACCGTCCAGCGTCAGCCGCGCCTGCGTGGTGCTGAGACTTCCTTGCGCGTTGAGCCTCGATCCCGGGGCCCGGGTCACCCCGGCCACGCTTCCGGAGAGCGCCTCGGGAACCGCCGGCGACGGAGTGCTCGAGCTGAGCTGAAGATGCTCGAGTGCGTCCGGATTCCAGGCGCTGAACAGGCCGGCCGCATGATACGGGCTGAAGACGGGGACGCCGTCCAACAGGTATGCAGTCTGGTCGGATGCGCCGCCTCGCACGTGAATGCCGCTGGGCGATTCAGGCATGACGGCTATCTCGCCGCCACTCAGAGCCATGAACGCGTCAGGCTCAGCCAGAAGCGGATGATTGCGAACGGCCTCGATCGACAGGGCGCGATCGGGGTAGGCGGTCCAATCGCCCTCCTCGATCCCCCTCACTGCCACAGCCGAGTGCACCTCGATGGCAGGCAATCGAAGCGGCTCGGCGTGCAAGGCAATGTTGATCTCGACCGTGCCTTCCCGCGGGACCAGCGCGTGGAGGGTGCGAGGTCCGTACCCGATTCGGCGGACGGCGAGGTGTTGGGGACCCGGAGGAACCGAGGCGAAAGCGTAGCGCCCCCGGGAATCCGAGACGACCGTTCGGTCGATGTCAGTAAGCGAGATCACCACATTGGCGAGCGGCTCGCCGGTGCTCCCGTCAACGATCCTGCCGAGGACGGAGGGGTCGGTCCCTTGCACGAGGAGGAGAAGCTTTGCGGTGCCGAGAAGCCAGAACACGGGGCCGCCGGGCTGGGCCTGAGTCAAGATTGTTGACGAACCGATGCACGGCAAGAACGGGTCGAGCAGCGCCGCTCGAAAGCGGTTTCGATCCTGGCCGGCTCCGACACCGGGCTCTGGCGGCAGCCTTTCACGATCTGGCCGAGTTCCTCCACGCGCCAGCGAGGATACATTGACCTCTAGGCATCCACACCATAGCTTGCCTAGATCTCTAGGTGGAGCGCTCGCCTTGTCCGGACCGCCCAAAGACCGACTGCACGGCACCCTGGACGCCCTCATTCTCAAGACCTTGAGCTGGGGGCCCCGGCATGGGTACGCCATCTGCCGCTGGCTGCGGGACACCAGCGACGAGGCCATTCAAGTGGAGGAGGGCTCACTCTATCCCGCGCTCTACCGAATGGAGCGGCAGGGATGGGTCGAGGCCGAGTGGGGCACCTCGGAGCTCGGGCGGAAGGCGCGCTTCTACCAGCTGACCCCGCGAGGACGCAAACAGCTGGCGGCAGAGACCGAGCGGTTCGCCCAGTTCGTCGCTGCCGTCTCGCCCATCCTGCTGCCAAGATGAGACCGCTTGGGGTAGGGCGTCCGCTCAAGTCGCGGATCTGGGGCGATAGCGTCAGCGATCAGGTGGATGCGGAGCTGGACTTTCACTTGGAGATGTTGACCCGCGAGCTGATGGAACGAGGATTGAGCCGGGAGTCGGCGCGGGCCGAGGCGCTCCTTCGGTTCGGCGACCTCACCGCGGTCAACGCCGCGTGTCGAAAGATCGGCCTTGAGACGGAGCGAGAAATGCGCCGCACCGAGTATCTCTCTGCCCTTCGGCAGGACGCCGCGTACGCGCTGCGGCAACTGCGAAAAGCGCCCGGCTTCACCGCTGTGGCTGTCCTCACGCTTGCGCTCGCCATCGGGGCGAACACCGCCATCTTCAGCGCGGTGAGCGCCGTCCTGCTGAGCCCGCTCCCCTTCCCGGCCGCCGACCGACTCACCGTCATCTGGGGCGCCCAGGGGGATCAGAGGCAGCTGCTGGTCTCCGTACCCGACATCAAGGAATGGAGAGCTCGGAATCACACCTTCGAGGATATCGCGATCGTCCGGAGCCAGAGCGTCAACCTCACCGGGGGCGAGCGACCCGACCGCCTGCTGGGCAGCTTCATCACCGCCGACGCGCTGCGTCTGTTGGGCGCGCGAGCGAGCCGAGGGCGGCTGTTCACCGACGAGGAGACCGCCGAGGGAACCGGGCAGGCGGTCGCGGTGATCTCGAACGGGATGTGGCAGACCCGCTTCGGCGGCGATTCCGGCATCGTCGGCCGAACCCTGATCCTCAACGGTCGACCCCACGTGGTCATTGGGGTTACCGCCCGGGAGTTCCGCGATCTCTACGATCCCACGGAGGTCTGGCTGCCGATCACCTCGGCGCCGAATCCCAACTGGTTCACCCGCGACAACCCGTCGGTATGGGGCCTCGGACGCCTGAAGCCTGGAGTCACGCTGGATCAGGGCCAGCGCGACCTCAGCGCCATCATGGGTCAGCTTGCCACCGAGTACCCCAGGAGCAATGCCGGCTTCGATGCCCGGGTACAGTCCATGAAGGAAAACCTGGTGGGTCTGGTTCGACCCTATCTGCTGATCCTGTTCGGGTTCGTTGGAGTGGTCCTTTTCATTGCCTGCGCCAATGTCGCCAACCTGCTGCTCGCGCGGTCAGCCTCGCGCCAACGGGAGATGTCGTTGCGAGCCGCGCTGGGGGCGGGGCGTGGACGGCTGGTTCGGCAGCTGCTCACCGAAAGCCTTATTCTTTCGGCCATCGGCGGCATCGCCGGCATCATCTTGGCCCGCTGGGCCATTCAATGGCTGGTGGCGGCCGTGCCCGGCGGATTGCCGGCTTTCGGCGAGGTCGGCCTCGACCGACGGGTGCTGCTGTTCTCCACCGCGATCACAGTCATGACCGGTCTGCTCTTCGGGGCGGTCCCGGCCCTCTATGCGGCCCGTGCCAATCTCAGTGACTCACTCAGCCTCCGGACTGAGGGCGCAATGGGCGGGAGGGGAGACATCCGCAACGCCTTCGTGGCGGTCCAGCTTGCGCTGTGCATCGTCCTGCTGGTGGGCGCCGGCTTGCTCACGCGGACACTGGCGGCCCTGCAGCGGGTGGACCTCGGATTCAACCCCGATCGCCTCTTGACCGCTGAACTCCGCTTGCCGGCCGTGAAGTACACGACGCCGGAGCAGATCCATCAGTTCATGGACCAGATGATCGCGAACGTGAGAGCGATCCCGGGCGTGCGATCGGCCGCGTTGCTCAATGCGGTTCCGCTCAGCGGAAACTGGGGCCGCACCAACTATCTGCCCGCCGGGCAGCCGGAGCCCGCTTCGGGGATCCTGCCCAGCACGCAGATCAATTCGGTGAGCGAGGGCTTCTTCCGCACCATGGAGATTCCCCTGCTTCAGGGACGGGACTTTGCCGCCACCGACCGCAGGGAATCGGAGCCGGTGACCATCGTCAACCAGGAGCTCGCCCGGCAGGCATGGCCCAATCAGTCGCCCATCGGGAAGCGGATCAAGATCATCGGGCCGCCCGACGTGTGGGCCACTGTAGTGGGAGTGGTCGGCAACCTGAAGCAATTCACCATCGGCGAGCCGGTGACGGCGCAGCTCTATCAGCCCAAGGCTCAGGTTGGCGGAATTTTTTCCAGCGTCGCCATGCGAACCGAGGGCGACCCGATGGCCCTGGCCGACCAGCTGCGAGGGGCGATCTGGTCAGTCGACCGGGACCAGCCGGTGTGGAAGATTCGATCCATGCAGTCGCTGGTGGAACGGGACGTCGCGCCGCAGCATTTCACCATGACCCTGGCGATCGGCTTCGCGCTACTCGCCCTGCTGCTGGCGGCGGTGGGCGTGTATGGCGTCATGTCCTACGCGGTGGCGCAGCGGACCCGCGAGATCGGGATTCGCATGGCGCTGGGAGCGTTTCAGCGGCAGGTGGTGGGCCTGGTGGTGGGACGCGGCCTGCGCATCATCGCGGTCGCCACCGTGCTGGGAGTGGCGGCGGCACTCGCCGGGGCAAGGCTCATGCGGAATCAGCTCTTCGGCGTGAGCGCCAACGACCTGCTCACGTTCGTAACGGTCCCCGTGATCCTCGCCATCGTCGCCACGCTGGCCTGCTACCTGCCGGCCAGACGAGCGTCCCGGGTAGATCCGTTGGTGGCGCTGCGGAGCGAGTGAGTTTCAGAACTCGCGCCGCTTCATCTCCTTGAAGAGTCGCTCGGTGTCTTCAGCCTGCTCCGACGGCCGCTGACGCAGGGTCGGATCGAATTGGGCGCCCTGGTCTGCAGCTGGGGGCTTGATCTTCGCAGCGTTCTTCTTGGCGAGCGCGGCGATACGCTTGTCCTCCTGCCTCGACATCTCTCCTCCGAGAATCAGGGTTTCCTCCGAGTCGCCCTCGGAAAACCTACGGGTTCCGCCACCCGACTGGAAGTTGCGAGGGGTCCAGGGTGCGCGCAATACTGCTGAAGGCGCGCAACCCCGTACTTCATGCGGAGGCATCCCATGACCCTCCCGACTGGAGCCGAGAAGCCCAAGGCGATCGACTGGGGCCATTTCGCCGGCATGCTCCTGCTGACGGCTACGACCGCGAGTTGCTGGCTCCTGGTCTACAAGCTCGCCACCAGAGATCAGCGAGGGAGGTGATGCAGTAGGGCGCCGGCACCGGCGAGGACAGTCACCACCTCCCTGCGAGTGAGCACCCTGCCTCAGGTCTTGGTGGGCGTCAGCTGACGGCTGGTGGTGTCGTTCGGTTCAATGCGGCGGACCCGGCGCATCCTCGTCGTGCGGGGGCGGCGGTGGTCCCATCGGTCCCCAGTCCCTTCGATCCCCGAAGCGACGCTGGGCCAGCTCTTTGGCTTTCGTGCGCTGCTCCGGAGTCAGGATCGTATCGATCTCACGGCGAGTCTGCGCCACGATCGAGTCGAGCCGGGGCTGGACCTGCTCCCGCACACTGCGAATCTCCTTCAACTGGCGGTCCATCAGCGAATCGATTCGGACTCGCTGGTCCGATGTGAGGCCCAGCTCCTTGGCGAAGCGATCGCGAGCGGCGCGTTCCCGTTCCGGTGCACGCCCTCCAGGCCCGCGGCCGAAGTCGTGGAAATGCGGTCCGGGCGGGGGCCGCAGCACCAACCGGTCGAGTGCGACGGCGGTCAGACCACCGGCCAGGGCGACGAGAAACAGGATCAGAGCCGCGAGGATGCGGCCGCGGGGCAGAGATGTCATTGAGACCTCATCGGCTCATGACCTGAGTGAGAAGCCAGTCATCGCTGGCCTCTGCCACGAGCTCATCCCCGACCTGAGGACTTCCCGTGGTCCCGGCGGCCGCGCTGAGCATCACGCCGCTCGCCGTCACGCTGTCGGCCGCACTCGCAGCTGACTGCACCACGCTCGGGTTCCGAACCAGAAGGACTCCCGCGGCCAGACTGGCGGCGAGCCCCACCGGAACTGCCACCCTGGCCCACCCGGCCGTCCACTCCCACCAGGGACGCTGCCGAGCTCTTAGTTGAGCGAGCCGCGACCGACCGGCGTCGAGGATACTGAAGCGGAGCTGGTCTTCAGTCAGCGACGGGCAAGGCACTTGCGTTTGGAGCAGGGCCTCAGCCAGGCGCGGGTCGCGCTCGGGGTCGGCCAACATTTCCGCTAACATGTTCGTCTCTCCCTTCCGATCGGGCGATCGAGCGGCTCAGCCGCGCAGATCGGCCAACGCCTCTCGCAGGGCGTGGCGACCCTGATGCAGATGCCATCTCACGGTGACCTGGCCCACTCCCAGGGTCTCCGCGATCTCCTTGGTACTCATGCCGTCCACCTCGAACGACCAGACGATGAGTCGCTGGCGGGGCGGCAGCTCCGAGAGCGCCTCCTCGAATCGCCGCCGGATCTCGGCCCCCTCAGCCTGCTGGTCAGGGGTAGGCGCGGACGAGATGATGTCGGCGCGCTCCGGCTCGGTTGGTCGGTTCGCCCGACGGCGAAAGATGTCGCGGCCGGCGTTGACCAGAATGCGAAAGAGCCAGGGTCCGAAGGGCCGAGTCGGATCGAAGCTGGCGATCTTTTCCAGCGCGCGGAGAAAGGCATCCTGCACCAGGTCATCGGCATCCTCTGGGTCCTGCATCAGGCGCCGGGCGATTCCCCGCGCCTGCCGGATGTAGCCTCGCACCAGCGCGTCGAACGCGTCGGTATCACCCTGCTGAACCCGGAGCACGAGATCACGCTCTTCTGGCACTGCCATGGGCGGCGTGCCGGCCAGCTCGTGGGCCGTCACGCCCACCGTGCCCTCGTGCTCCAGGGTCGGTTCAGACCATCACTCATTCGCAAGTCCTTGCGAGATACCCGATACCGGCTCGCGGGCCGAGCATCGGTGGGCGCGCACTCGTGAGTAGTACGTCCCGGTTCGCAACTCGTTGGGTTGCAGGGAAACTACTCGGTCGGGAAGAGGCTGATGCCGACAAGGGGGCTGCCCCTGCCGGCATCACGACGAGGAGGAATTACGGATGGTGCGGGTTGCTCAGCCCGGGTCGCTCTCCGGAGCCCCACCGTGGCGTCCCCAGTGTTCCACGGGCGCCTGCTCCTTCTCCCACTTCTTGTACTGATCCATCTGCTGCTTGGTGAGAAGGTCTTTCAGTCCCTTGGAGAACGCTTCGTCCTTGGGCGACAAATCCTTCCACAGCCGTTCCGCAAGCGGGCGTTGCTCTCGGGCCGATTCGCGGTCGCCGTCTTCGAACTTTGTCCGCATGGTCTGAATGGTGGTGCGCAGACTGTCACGGATCGGCTTGGTGGCAGCGATGTGGTCGTTATAGCGACCGGTATATTTCTGGAGTTGGTCGGGGTTGAGACTGACGAGGTCCTTCAAGGTGTTGGGAGTCGCGGGACCTTCCACCTGCTCGGGGGACGGCAGACGCCGCTCCCCCCCGCCGGCGCCCATGTGGCCGCCGTGCCCCATGCCTCGGCGACTCCATCCTCCACCGTCGGGGCCGTAGGTGCCCTGGGCCAGACCGGATCCTACCAAGCCGAACATTGCCAATACGATGACGATGCTACAGTTGCGAATGTTGGTCGAATACACGAGGGTCCATCTCCGAAGGGGTCTTCCGGAGATACGGGCGGACCGGGCGAAGTGTTGGGTGGAGGTTTGCCGATGGCTCAGGACCCGGGTCTCGGCTCGGGCATTCTCCGACGGTTCGGCTCGCCCCAGCAGCCGCTCCGCGAAATCCAGGCGCTCCTGGGTCTCGGCCAGTTGCTGCTGAAGACAATGCCACAGATGGGAACAGCGAAGATCCGGATCAGAACGGCATGCTGTATTCGGGTGGCTTGACCCCGTTCAGCCGGAGATAGGGCACGACCTGCCCGAGAGTCCAGACCGCGTGTTCGAACGAGAGGGCCATGAGCCTGACCGCGGGTTGCGGCGGTTGGCCGTAGATCGCGACCCGGCGGCTAAGCTGGGCCGGCGTGGCCTGCCCGAGGGCCTTGAGGAGATAGTCATACGTCGACTCGGCGTATTGCCGGAGCGCGGCCTTCTTGTGGAGATAGACCGCACTGTCGCCCAGGGACGGCGGCGCCTTGAGCCCCCGGACCGCGATCGCGGCCACCTCGAGATTGGTCGTCAGGATGTGATCGAACTGCTGAGCAAAGGTGCGGACCCCAGGGGTGGGTTGGAATCCGGTGGCCGAGTCGGGCATCGCATCGATGTAGGCCAGGACAGTATTGCGGTTGCGCTGCCAGTCGGCGACCAGGTCGGGATAGGGGCCGGTCTGTGCCAGCGCAGACATCGGAAAGACGGAGAGAAGCAGGACGAAGCGGGTGGGCGACACGGTCGGATCCTTGCTGGGTCGGCAGAGTAATGTATTCGCCGTGAAGGCAGGAAAGCCACGGAGGGCGGCTGGTTCCTCCGTGGCCTACGGCTGGGTATGCAGAGGAGATTCAACCCGCGATCGCGAGCTCTGTCTGGCGGCGCCGGGTCTGGACTCTGCGCTCCGGCTGGCGGGCCCGAGGAGCTCGGCTGCTGGTTACGCCCGGATGCAGGACGACCTTCGTCCAGCCATGCTCGCGGGCATCGAAATGCCGGTAGGCAGCAGGAGCCTGGCTCAAGGGGAGCTCGTGCGAGACGATGAATGACGGGGCTGCCCGGTTCGCCCGGATCAGGTCACGCAAGCGGCGGTTATAGAGTTTGACGTTACACTGCCCGGTCCCTGTCTGAAGCCCCTTTTCGAAGAAGGTCGCCCAATCGAACGCCACCTCGCCCTGCTTGAGCAGAGCGTCGGGGCTCTTGGGATCCTGCGTGAAGACTCCGACCACCCCCAGTCCGCCGGTTGCGCGTACCGCCTGAACCAGATTGTTGAGCGTCATGTTGGGATGCTCGTGTCCCTGCGGGTCATGTGCCTGCCACCCCACGCACTCGCAGCCCCGATCAGCGCCCAAGCCACGGGTGAGCTCGAGAACCCGCTCGACCGGATTCTCCCTGGAATCATCAATAGGAATGACCCCAACGGATTCGGCCAGACGAAGTCGGTCGGCGTGGCGATCGACAATCATCACCTTGGCGGCGCCTTTGATCACCGCCGAATAGGCTGCCATCAGTCCAACCGGTCCGCATCCCCAGACCACTACTGACTCACCTGGCTGCACGCCGGCGAGCTCAGTGGCGTGGTAACCGGTCGGCCAGATGTCGGCCAGCATCACATAGTCGGTCTCCTTCTCCTCGGCATCTTCCGGCAGCCGCAGACAGTTGAAATCGCCGTAGGGCACCTTGAGGTATTCTGCCTGGCCGCCCGGATACGGACCCATCTTGGCGTAGCCGTAGGCGGCCCCCGCGTTGGGCGGGTTCATCGAGAGACAGAACCCGGTCCAACCCCGCTCGCAGTTCCGACAGTAGCCACAGCTGATATTGAACGGGAGACACACCCAATCGCCTTTCTTGATTCGCTTTACCGCACTTCCGACCTCGATGACCTGGCCCAGGTTCTCATGCCCGATCACCTGGCCACTCTCGAGATCGGTCCGCCCCTCATACATGTGCAGGTCCGAACCGCAAATATTGGTGCTGGTAATCCGGACCAGCACGTCCGTTGGCCACTCGATTTTGGGATCAGGGACGTCCTCCACACGGACTTCCCGCGGACCGCGATAAACCAATGCCTTCATGACTTCACTCCCTAGGCTCGTCGTAAACAATGGGCTCGGCGAAAACGTCCGAGCCCGCTGCAACCGGGCGTAGAGTGGCAGGATGTCAACGGAGGTGCAGTGTTGCGGCTCACGCGAAAAACACAGCTCAGTGACCGGCGGCCTTTGCTCCTGCCTCGGGCATCACCTGCAGCAGGACCGCGGGGCGCACGGAGATGGCGCCGGTGAAGGGCCGGCTGTGCGATGCGATCAGCACGACTGCAATCCCCACGCTGGTCGCGAACACCCCCAGGATGATCCGGTTGGCCAGACGATTGTCGCAGTGAATCATGCCGATGACAATCAACGTGAGGCCGGCCTGTAACAGCAGCACGGTCCACTTTACCCAGTTGATAGAGGACCGGCTGAGGATGACGCGGAGCCGGCGCGCCTCGAAGGCGCTCTGGAGGGAAGTCACCAGCTCCCGCTGGGCGGCGACTTGCCCTTCACTGCTCGGGTGAAGTGCCAGAGCGAATCCGAGCGCCTCCGCCAGCTTCGGCGGTGCGAGAGTGAGGGTAATGTTGCCCCGGGCCATGGCAGGCCACTCTCGGGAAACGGCATCCTGGATATAGCTCCGGATGAGCTCGCGCAGCCGAGCTTCGGGCTCGCCCGGAAAGGCGCTGGCGAGGAGCACGACGGCGCGCAGGGCGCTGGCTTCGCGATTGACCGCGCCGCTGGCCCGATCGCTGTCGTTCCAGACCTGCGCCGATAGGAATCCGACCAGCAAGGCGAAGATGATGGCGAGGGGCGAAAGAATTCCCCCCGAGATCGCCTTGAAGGCGCGAGCTCGTTCTCCTACAGCGAGCGCCGTAAGACAGAAATAGATCGCGGCGGTGACCAGGTACACGGCGCCGAGAATCAGGACCGCCATCCACGGCACGGGAAGGCCAAGCAACCAGTCGCTCATCGTTCTCGCGCCTCTGCCTCCGCTCGCGCCAGCAGCGCTCCACCGTAGTCGCGTCCGGCGAGCACCGCCTCGCGATCGGCCGGAGAGGGCTCCAGCTCCAGCTGGATCGAGCAGGCGGTCTCCGCGCTAGCTGATCGAGTCGACATAGTGACGGGGCAGCCCAATCCGTCGGGCGAGCGCCCGAAGCCTGCCGGCATACTCGGGATTGCGCTCGTCTGAGGCAGCCGGGTCGGGGAGATTGTAGCAGAGGGCCGCGACAGTGGCCCCGTTGCTTTCAACCGCGAGCACCGCCTCCGGCCGATAGGCCTGGACGCTCGACTCGGAGTACAGTCTGTCGAGCTCGGCGTGGGAAAGCCTCATGAGCACACCGTGCACCTCACCGGCAGGGTTGGGCACGAGAGCCGCCCGTGCGCCGATCCGAAGCTCGACCCCCGGAACGGCCGCGACGCGCACATCCTCCGGCTGGATGCCCTTGGACTCCAGCAGCTGCCGATCCATGAAGAGCCCGTAAAAGAAGACGTCGACGCGCCGGCGGTCCATCTCAGGCCGCACCGCGTTCCCAGGCACGCACGGGTCCGGGCACGATCCGAAAGAGCGGGTGAGCAGTGGGCCGGCGCACCGCGAGCAGCTTCGCAAAGTGGAGCGGGTGCCGCGCCTCGAGCTTCCTCAAGAAATGGTTCCACTCGAAGGCCAGCTGCCCGGCGCTCTCCAGAATCAACGGCCCGGAGCATGCCCGACCCAGTTTGCGAGGATCGAACTGATAGCCTCGTTCCAGTGCCTCCTGGTAAACGGCGCGGAGGTACAGATTCACCGCCCCGACAGGCTGCGGGTGCGCCCGGAAGCGTGCCAGCTGGGGATGATGGCGGTAGCCCTGGGTCTCGCCTCTGAGCACCGCACGCGCGAGAAGCGCCTCGCGCCACACGGCTACCAGGCCGACCGGATCGAGGTACTTGGGGTGCACCGTCCACAGGCGCATCATCCGTCTCCCGGCGTCACCACGCGACGCCGTAATCCTCGCCGTAGTTGCTGGAGGCCCCCCACATCGAGCCGTGGATCCGATCAAACCAGATGCCGTTGATCGGCCCCGAAGTCCGGTCGGCAAATTCGAGCGTATATCCCATCGACTGCAAGGCGCTCCTGACACGGTCCGGCGTTGACGACGCCAGGATCAATCGGCCGGGCCGAGCCTCATGCTGGCCGAAGGAGGAGCGCATCTGCTCGCTGGTGATGTTGGGTGCTTCCGCCGCCTGCTGCGGCGTCATTCCGAATTCCACGATGTCGAGAAAGAATTGCAGCAGGTTCTGGTCCTGCGTGTCGCCGCCCTGTACTGCCATGGCGAGAAAGGGAGCGCCGCTCTTCAGGGCCAGCGTCGGCGTCAGGGTGACCCGGGGTCGCTTCCCTGGCTGGATGACGTTGTACGGTCCGTCCTCCGCGCGAGTCACGAAGCTCTGGGCTCGCTGACTCAGCCCGACACCGGTCCGTCCGGCTATGACGGCCGGTATCCACCCTCCGCTCGGGGTCACGGACACTACCCACCCCGCCTCATCCGCTGCTTCGATCGATGTGGTCCCGGCGTGAAATTGGGCCGCGAAAGCCGAGTCCGACAGCGGCAAGCGGCTCTGGGTGGAGGTCCCGGCTTGCGACCCACTCTTCAGCGTGCTGTCCGGGCCAGGCACGACGGTCCACCGCGCGAGCAGCTCGGCAAAGGGGTTGGTACCACCCTGATAAGGATAGGGGTCTCCCGGCTTCACGGCCGAGTCGTTCCGCGTCTGATCGATCGTGGCGAACCGAGCCTTGGCGTACTCCTTCGAAAGAAGCCCCTGGACCGGCTCCGCCGGCGGAAAGTAGGGATCCCCGTAATAGAAGTCGCGATCGGCGTAGGCCAGGTTCATCGTCTGGTAGAGGGTATGGATGTACTCGACCGAGTTGTAGCCCATCGCCTTGAGATCGGCGTTCTCCAGGATGTTGAGGGCCTGCAGCATCACCGGGCCCTGTTGCCAGATCGGAAGCTTGTAGACCGTGATCCCCTTGTACCGGGTACTGAGCGGCTCTTCGATGCGGACCTTCCATCGGGCGAGGTCGCGCAGCGTGAGCAGTCCGCCTTCTTCCCGCGCGCCCCGAACCAGCTCCCGGGCGATATCTCCCTGATAAAATCGGCGGTATGCCGCGTAGATCGCGGCCCGCCGGTCTTTGCCCGCTTTCAGGGCGGCTCGCTCGGCCGCCACCAGCTTGCGCAGCGTCGTGGCCAGGTCGCGCTGGATGAAGACCTCTCCCGGCGCGGGCGCCTCGCGGGTCTGGCCCAGGTGAGGCAAGAGCACAGCCCGGGAATACTTCCACTGCTTGAGCGAATCCTTGTTTCGCTCGATCGAGTTGGCCGTCTGGGCTTCGATGGGGTAGCCGTCGGCCAATTGGATCGCGGGGGCCAGCACCTGGGCCAACGACATGGTGCCATACTCGGCCAGCATGGTCATGAGACCGCCGGGTGTGCCCGGGGTGACGGCGGCGAGCGCGCCATACTCGGGGGGATAGCGATACCCGTGCGAGCGATAGAACTCTGCCGTGGCACCGGTCGGGGCGATGCCCAGCGCATCGATACCGATCACCCGCTTGAGTCGGGGATGGTAGATCAGCGCCTGCGTCTCTCCGCCCCAGGAGAGCACGTCCCACATGGTGCTCACCGCTCCGAGCATGGCGCAGGCGGCGTCGACCGCGTTGCCGCCCCGGGCGAAGATCAGGGCGCCGGCCGTGGCCGCGAGTGGCTTGCCGGTGATCGCGAGCCAATGCTTGGCATGGAGCGGGGGTTTCTGGGTACGCTGGGCGAGGAGTTGGCCCGTGCCGCAGCACAGGAGGAAGACGACGAGCGGCAACCTGCGCCAGGAGAAGCTCATGCCTTGATACTAGTCAGACGAGTGCGCGTCTCGCAGCCCAGAAGGCCAGAGCTGTCCCCACCACTTCCATCGCGAGACCGCCGTAAAGGCCCAGGCTGACCGTTCCGCCGTTGAGCGCGATTCCCAGCCCTCGCAGGCTCGCAAACCCCAGGAGGGCCCAGCCCGCCGCGAGCAGCCCGACTCGAATCCACTGTCCCCGGCGAGCGCACCAAGCGAGAAACACGGCGAAGCCCAGCTGGAAGCCACCATAGGTCGCCATGAAATCGACCCGGGCGGTCGCACTGGGGAGGGAGATATCGGTCAGGGAAGCCATGGCCATGGGCCAGCAGGCGTAGGCGGCACCGAACCCGGCGAATCCGAATGCCAGCAACCAGAGGATCGCGCGTGGCAGCAGCATCGGGAGCTCAGGCTGCTCCCATGGTGGAGTACCGCGAAACTCTCTCATTGAGGAACAGCCGCGGGGGGCCCATTCATGACACGCCGAAGCGCTCCCGGATGAGGTCATCGAGCGCGGCGCTCACCCGCCCGAGCGGAATCGCCGGAATGCCGGCGGGATCGACCACGGCACGATGGGGCGACTTGTAGGGCAGCCAGAGCGCCAGGCCGGGCTCGGGTTGATAGAGTGCCACCATGGGCAGCTTGAATGCGGCCGCCAGGTGTACCGCCGCCGTGTCGGGAGTGAGCAGCAGATCGAACTCGTGCAAGATTGCGGCAAACTCCTGCAGCGACGGCCGCGGGGGCACAGCCTGGGCCCCCGTCTCCTGGGCCACCGCCAGCACTTCGGACTGATCCCGCGGCGCGCCACAAACGCTGATGGCAAACCGCGGGGCGGCAGTCATGACATGGCGGATCACGCCGACGTAGTTAGCCCGCCCCCAGTACCGCTCCACCAACCGTCCTGAGAGGTTGACCCCGAGCCGCAGGGGCCGGGTCCTGGGGCCGAGGGTCTCCCGAGCCCGAGCGATGTCAGCCTGACTCAGGGGATACGCCAGATCGAGGGGTTCGGCGGCCGGATCGACTCCAAAGGGCAGCAGCAGCTGAGCCAGACGCTCCACCGGGTGAACCGTCTCCCGATCCAGCACCGGCACGGCGTGGGTGTACAACCCACTCCTGGGATGGAGCAGTCCCACCGCCGCCCGGGCGCGAGACCAGCGGATGACCAGTTGCGCGTTGGCCGAAGGATGATCGACCAGATCCACCACCACATCGTACCGTGCCCGCCGAATCGAGCGCAGCAAGCCCAGGGCGGATCGAACGTTTTTCTGGTAGCACAACACCTGGGTTACGAAGGGGGCTACGGCATCATGGACCGCGTAGTTGGTCCGGCTCACCAGCAGATCGATTTGTCCCAACGGATACCTCGCCCGGAGCGCCCGCAGCACCGGCACACTGATCAACACGTCACCGATCCGTTCCAGCCGAATCAGCAGGATGCGCGGAGCAGTCGACAGGTGCAGCAGGTCTTCCGGGTGGCGAGCGAGCCTGCCGGCAAACGGCCGATGACCGGCAGCCAGCAACGCCTCACGCCAGCGGAGCTCGAGCGTCTTGAGGAGGGGGGCGATTGGCAGCTCGAAGGATGGAGGTCGCGACCCCTTTAGGGAAAGATCCCCAGCTGCTCGTAACTCAGCGCCACTTTTTCGATGGCCACGATCATGGCGGCGGTGCGCAGGTCGATCTTCCCGTTCTGCTCCTTCCACACTTTCCGGATGGGATGGTAGGCGGCGATCATGGTCTCTTCCAGGCCGGAGTTGACCAGATCTTCTTCACTCGCCCCGTGAGTCACTCGTTCGATCTCTTCGGCCGTGAACATCCTGCCGGTTACGCCTTCCACCGCCTGGAGCAGCCGGCTGTAAGCGCCCTGCTCGAACCGCTTCTGCATCCGGCCGAAGCGGACGTGGCCCAGGTTCTTCACCCACTCGAAATAGGAGACGGTGACCCCGCCGGCATTGATGTAGGCGTCCGGAATTACCAGGACCCCGCGCTTACCCAGAATCTCATCGGCTTCGGGAGTGGTAGGGCCGTTGGCCGCCTCGACCACCATCTTGGCCTTGACCCGGGGGGCGTTCTCCGCCGTGATCTGACGTTCGAGCGCGGCGGGGATCAGAATGTCGCAGTCGAGCTCCAGCGCGTCTTCCCGCCGGGCCAGGTCGCTGGCTCCGGGGAAGTTGACCATGGTCCGATTTTCTCGGCGGTACTCCATGACCTTCTCGATATCCAGGCCTTTGGGGTTGGCGATGGCACCTTCTGATTCGGCCAGGCCCACGAGCAGCGCGCCGCCCTCCTGGAAGAACCGAGCGGCATAGTAGCCCACGTTCCCCAGGCCCTGGATCACCACCCGCTTGCCCGCCAGGCCAGTCGAGAGCCCCAACGCCTTCATGTCTTCCGCGACGGTGCAGGCTTCGCGAATGCCGTAGAACACGCCCCGTCCGGTGGCCTCGACCCGTCCACGAATGCCACCGGCGGTCACCGGCTTGGCGGTGACGCATCCCAGCGCGTCCAACTCCCCGGGGCGGAGCTGGCTGTAGGTGTCGGCAATCCAGGCCATTTCCCGGGGGCCGGTGCCCACATCCGGCGCCGGCACGTCCAATCCCGGCCCCATGAAGTTCTTGCGAACGAGCTCGAAGACGTAGCGGCGGGTGATCCGCTCCAGCTCTCCGATGGAGTACTGTTTGGCGTTGAGCCGGATTCCTCCTTTGGCGCCGCCGAACGGGACGTCCACCAGGGCACACTTGTAGGTCATCAGCGCGGCCAGCGCCTGCACCTCCTCCGCATCCACCGTTTCGGCGTAGCGGATACCCCCTTTGCACGGGAGCTTGTGGTGGCTGTGCTCGGCCCGCCACGCGTGCATCACCTCGATCCGTCCATCGTCCCGTTTGATAGGAAAGCTGGTATAGAAGAGATTCTTGCTGGCCTTGATGTTAGCGAGCAGGGTGGGATCGTGCTTGGTGAAGCCGGCGGCGCGGTCGAAGGCCCGGTTCACCTGATCCAGAAAGCTGGCGCCCACGGACATGACCCACGCTCCTGTAACAGGCGAATGTGTCAGAGGTGGGAGAGTGATAGTCAAGGAAAGCCGAGAGCGCCAGGGGGCGGTTGCCGATCTCCCTACCACCACTTCTGGCTGGTTGCGGTTCACCCTAAATTCCGCCTCGACATGAGTTCCCCCTCCCCCTCCCCCTCCCCGTCGCCGGCTCCAGTCCCCGATCTCTCCAAGCTCAGGATCAATCGGGACGTACCGGCACCCACGCTGAGGCGGGCAGTCCTTCGCAACCTCGCCCTGGGGCTCGGCGCGCTGATCATCTTCGCCGGTATCGCCATCGGACTGCGGCGCGGGCGGGCCATCCCGGTTCGCACCGCCATGGCGACCGCGACCTCCGGCAGCGGCGGGGCGGCGGGAGGCACCAGCGTCACCGCCAACGGCTACGTGGTCGCCCGCACCCGCGCATCGGTCTCCGCCAAGCTCGCCGGCCGACTTGCCGAGCTGCGGGTGAGCGAGGGGTCCCACCTCCGGCGTGGGGAAGTCATCGCTCGGCTGGAAAACGCCGACTATCAGGCCCAATTGGCCCAGGCGGACGCGGAACTGTCCACCGCCAGGGCAGAGCTCCTGGAAGCCCGATCAGAACGGGATGTCCTCTCCCGGGATGAGCGGAGGCTCCGGGGGATTCGAGCCCAGAACCCCGAGCTGGTGTCGGAGCAGGATATCGACGCCGCAGCCAGCAAGACCACCCAGGCGGCAGCCCGGGCCGAGGCGGCACAGGCACGGATCCAGGCGGCGGACGCCGGTCGACGGTTCGCTCTGGCGAACCTGGAGAACACCGTCATCCGGGCGCCGTTCACGGGCACGGTGCTCCGCAAGGAGGCCGAGGTGGGTGAGGTGGTTGCCCCATCGGTGGGCGGTGGGCTCACCCGCGGCGCCGTCGTCACCATGGCCGATCTCACCACCCTCGAGGTCGAGGTGGATGTGAACGAGGCCTATATCGGGCGAATTCAGAGCCGGCAGCCGGCCCGGATCATCCTCGATGCCTATCCCGACACCGCGTTTCGGGGTCAGGTGCGGCAGGTCGTGCCTACAGCTGATCGGCAGCGGGCCACGGTCCAGGTCAAGGTGAGCATCCTGGATCACGATCCGCGGATCCTGCCCGAGATGGGCGCGCGGGTGGACTTTCTCGGCGACACCGCTCGCGCGGCCGCCCAGCCCTCGGGCCCGCCCCGCTTCCGCGTTCCCGCCGCCGCCGTACGAGAGCTGAATGGCCAGTCGACGGTCTGGCTGGTTCGAGATGGCCGGCTCGAACCGCGCACGGTGGATGCGGGGCCGGTGAGTGGCGGATACCGGGAGATCCGCTCCGGCCTCTCCGGCGGTGAGCTGTTGTTGATCGACGGGCTGGACGCGCCCCGCGCCGGCATGCGAGTGAAACCTCAGCAGTAGACCGATCGTCCTCTGCACCCACCCATCACGAGACGCCTCATGGCACTGGTCGAGATCCGAAACGTCGTCAAGGTCTTTCAGCGCGACACCCAGCGCATCGAAATCTTCAACGGACTGACGCTGGATGTGGCGGAGGGCTCCTTTACGGCACTGATGGGTCCCTCCGGGTCGGGCAAGTCCACCCTGCTGAATCTGCTCGCGGGGCTGGACAAGCCGACCAGTGGGACCATCCGCGTGGCAGGCGCCGAGGTGAGCGCGATGACCCCCGGCCAGCTGGCTCCCTGGCGTGCCCGGAATGTCGGCTTCGTCTTCCAGCACCTCAATCTTCTGCCGGTACTGACGGCCTACCAGAACGTCGAGCTGCCGCTGCTGCTCACCGGGCTCTCCAAGAAGGAGCGAGAGGAACGGGTGAAGCTGGCGCTCAGCGTCGTGGGGCTGGAGGACCGGTTGCGACACTACCCCCGCCAGCTCTCCGGCGGCCAGGAGCAGCGGGTGGCCATCGCCCGGGCCATCGTAGCCGATCCCACCGTCGTCCTGCTGGACGAGCCCACCGGGCAGCTCGATGCCAAGAGCTCGCAGGATGTGCTCGACCTGCTGGTCCGGCTGAATGACGAGTTCAAGAAGACCATCATCATCGTAACCCACGACGCCCACGCGGCCGAACGGGCCAAGACGGTCCTCCACCTGGAGAAGGGCGAGTTGATCGAGCGCGCCGCGGCGGTCGCATGAAGTTCTTTCCCCTGGTGCTCGCCAACCTCGGGCGGCATAGGCTCCGCACTCTGCTGACCGTCGCGAGCGTAGCCCTCGCGCTGTTCTTGTTCGCCTCCTTGCGGACGGTCGTTACCACGCTGGCCTCGGCCGCGCAGTTCGGCAGCGCCCGGCGGTTGGTCACGCAAAACGCGACCGGAATCGTGTTCCCGCTTCCGCTGAGCTATGCCAACCGCCTCCAGTCGGTGAAGGGCGTGAAGGCCGTGAGCTATGCCAACTGGTTCGGCGGACGATACGGCGACGGCAAACGGTTCTTTGCCAACTTCGCGGTGGATGCCAAGTCGTATCTCGCCATGTACCCCGAGATGGTCGTCCCCCAAGATCAGAAGGAGGCCTTTCTACGCGAGCGTTCCTCGGCGCTGATCGGGCGGCGGCTGCTGGACGTGTTCGGTTGGCGGGTGGGGCAGAACGTCACGCTCCAGGGCACCATTTTCCCGGGCGACTGGACCTTCACTGTTCGCGGGGTCTATACCCCGACCGATGCGGTGATCAACGACGACATGCTGCTCTTCCATCATGAGTACCTGGAGGAGCGGATCGGGCGCCCCGGCATCGCGGGCTGGTACGTACTCGAGATCGAGAATGCCGACGACGCGCCCAGTATCGCCAAGACGATCGACCAGCAGTTCAAGAACTCGAGCGCGCCGACCAAGACCGGCACGGAGCAGGCGTTCAACGCGAGCTTCAGTACCATGTGGGGGAATGTCAGCTTGTTGATGGGGACCATCGGCATGGCGGTCGTGTTCGCGATTCTGCTGGTTACCGCCAACGCGATGATGATGAGCGCCCGGGAGCGGATGGGTGAGATCGCGGTGCTCAAGACCATCGGCTTCACCGATCGCACGCTCTTTGCTCTCGTCATGCTCGAGACCGGTGTGATTACACTGGTGGGCGCGGCCATCGGACTGGGCGGCGCGAAGATTCTCTACCGCGCCACCAACTTCAACGCGGCCGGCTTCCTGCCCGGATTCGACGTCACCACCAGCACGCTGCTGCTGGGAGCCTCGATCGCATTGCTGCTGATGGTTGCCAGCGGGCTGGTCCCCGCCCTTCGAGCAGCCCGGCTTCCGGTAGTGCAGGCGCTGCGGCGGGCCGAATGAAGATCCCGCTCAGCTATAACGCCCGGAGCCTGCTCCAGCGGCCGGCCTCCACCGTCCTCACTGCGCTGGGCATCGCGTTGGTGGTCGCGGTCTTCATCGGCATGCTGGCCCTGGCCAACGGCTTTCGGGCCGCTCTTACCCGTACCGGCTCTGACCTGAACGTGCTGGTGCTGCGCCGCGGCGCCGACGCGGAGTTGTCCAGCGGGCTCGACCGTCAATCGACGGACATCCTGGGATCCTCACCCCACATCGCCACGGGCGCCGATGGCAAGCCCATGGTGAGCCCTGAGGTATACGTCCTCATTCCGCTGCCTCGCGCGGGGCAGGACACGACAGCCCTCGCCAATGTCGTGGTGAGAGGTGTGAGCGCCGCCGCGTGGAACGTCCGCAGCAACCTTCATATAGACGAAGGGCGAAAGCCGGAATCGGGGAAAGCCGAGATCTGCGTGGGCAAGAAGATGGCCGGACGGTTTGACCATACCGCCGTCGGTGACAAGCTCCACTTCGCCGGACGGGATTGGAACGTGGTCTGCCGCTTCAGCGCCGGCGGCTCGGCGTTCGAGTCCGAGATCTGGGGGGAAAACGAGCAGTTCATGCCCGTGTTCCGCGGCGAGGCCTTCCAGTCGGTCACCTTCCGGCTCAAGGACCCGGCCGCCTTCGAGGAGGTCAAGCGGTCTCTCGAGGCCGACCGGCGGCTGACTGTGGATGTCCACCGCGAGTCCGAGTTCTACACCCAGCAGTCGCAGCTCCTGGGCCGAATCCTTCAGATCCTGGCACTGATGATCACCAGCATCATGGCGATCGGCGCGATTTTCGGGGCGATCAACACGATGTACGCCGCCGTCGCCTCACGGAGCCACGAGATCGCTGTATTGCTGACGCTGGGCTTCCACCCGCGAAGTGTGCTGGCCAGCTTCCTGGTCGAATCGGCGCTGATCGCGATCGTTGGCGGTGTCATTGGAGCGCTGCTCGCCTTGCCGGTCAATGGCATCGTCACCAGCACCACCAACTGGGCCAGCTTCAGCGAGATCGCCTTCAGCTTCCGGATCACGCCGGCCCTGCTCCTCGCCGGGCTCGTCTTTGCCATTGTGATGGGACTGGTGGGAGGGTTTTTCCCCGCCTGGCGGGCGGCCAGGATGCAGGTGGTCCAGGCGCTCAGATAATCCCTGCGCGTCCAGCGCAGCGGCCTCCCTTAAGCCTTCCATACCCAGAAGAGGATCTAGCCCCGCCTTGCGAAGGGTTGTCCCGGCCCGTAGCGTAGTCCAACCGCATCAAAACATTTCCTGCTCTCGGCTGCTCCTCGATACTCGGAGGCGACCCATGCACACCCTCCCCTTCCTGGCGGCAGGTCTCCTGGGCCTTGGCGCATTGCTCGAGACGGGGGGCATAGAGCCCTGCTGCGGCGTGGTCTCGTTGGACGCCAAGCGCTTGGGCATCACCGCCATCGAGCGGAAGACCGCCAAGCTCTTCACGTTTACCGTCAAGAGTCCCAAGGTCTTCCGGAGCATTCGGATCGGCGACCGGTTCGACGCGTCACTTCAGGACATGAAGAAGGGACAGGCCTTCGCCGCCGACCTGGGGATCGCCGATCCTGAAAAACCATGCTGCGGGCTCACCAGCGAGATCGGGGGAGCCGGTCAGGCGTTGGGCGTGCGAGCCCACGAGCAGGATGGAGTCGATGTGGTTCTCACCGAGCTCAAGCGCACCGCGGGCAACACGGTCACGGCGAGATGGCTGTACCTGAACGGGGGCGACGAGCCGCTCCAGTTCGAGCAGAAGGGCTGCACCGGTATGGGCTGCACCTACACCCTCGCCGAGGAGATGCACCTGCTGGATGGCGCCGCTCGCGTGAAGCACGAGGTGCTGCGCGATGATGAAGGCAAGGCCGTCGCCCAGCGGTACGAGGGAGCCAAGCTGGCCGTGGCTCCCCACCAATCGCTCAGCAGCTGGGCGAAATTCAACGCCCCGCCCCAGTCCTCCTCTTCGGTAACCGTCGTTATTCCAGGCGTGAGCGAGCCGTTCGAAGACGTGCCCATCGCGCCATAAGGCGGCATTCGACCACGAACCTGGAACAGCGTCGGCGGTCGCCTGAGGGAGCAGGCCGACGGCGGATTTGTGGACCTCGGACGGTCCAGAGCGGCCGCCGCGTACCCACCGTTGATGTCGAGATATTTGACATCAGCAGAAGTCCGGCTCTTGACCACCAGAGGACAAATGGATAGCCTGGGTGCATCCTTACTGTTCGGTTGATGGGCATATGACCTCGAGCCCGGAGCTCGCTACCAAAGGCTGGGTAGACACCGCTGCGCTGCTGGAGCAGGCCCGCATCTGCGAAAGCAATGGTGCGCTGCGCGACGCGGAAAGTGTCTATAACGCGCTGATCGTTGCGGCCGTTCGGCAAGACGACCAGGCCGCTCTGGCTGAAGCGTTCCGGCGGCGGGCGGTGTTGGCTCATCAGGCGGGCGACTCGGCACGGGCTCGGAGCGCACTGCAACAAAGTTATGCCGTCGCCACGTCCATCGGCGACCACCGCCTGACTGCGGAGACGCTGAATACGTTGGGTGGCCTCGAGCTGGAGACCCGGAACCTGACGGCGGCGGAATCAGCCCTCACCGAAGCAGCCAAGTTCGCCGGCGACTGTCCCTCGGTGCTCGCCCGGGTCTCCCAAAATCTGGGGATCGTGGCCAACATCCGGGGAGATCACGCCTCGGCCGAGCGGTACTATCGACGATCTCTCGAGGCTTACCGGGCGCTCGGCGACCCGCACGGTAGCGCCATCGCCCAGCACAACCTGGGCATGCTCGCCGCCGACCGAGGTGACCATCGGCGGGCAGTGGCGCACTACGAGGCCTGCGAGGAGCTGACCCAAGCCAGCGGCGACTCGCACCTGGCGGGGCTCAGCCTGGTGAACCACGCGGAGGCGCTGCTCGCGTTGGGAAGACCGACAGCGGCACGCAACGCCATCGAGACGGCGGAGCGAAGCCTGGAAGCGCTGGGCGCCCACTTCGACGCCTGCGACGTTCAGCGAGTTCTCGCGCTGTGCGACCGGGCTGAGGGGTCTCTCTCACGGGCTGAAGCACGACTGCTGCGTGCCCGCGAGCTGGCGCAGATGACGGACGCGCGTCTCACCGAGGCGGAGGTCGCGCGAGACCTCGGCCGGATGTACACCGAGACCGGCCGGATAGATGAGGCTCGGAAGGCTCTGGGCGACGCCGCCCGCACCTTCGCGGAGCTGGGCGCGACGGCTGACGCTGACGCCACCACCCACGAGCTCTCCTCTCTCGTCGGATTGTCCTCGTAGACTCGACTTCCCCACCCAATCGGGCGACGCGTTCGGCACCAGGCCGCACTTGGTGGGCGCTGAGCCTGGCCGTCGTGTTGCTGGGCCTGGCGGTATGGATCGTGGTGCCTCCTCCTGCCCCACTCCTGCTGTACCTCGCCATTGCAGTTCCGGAGCTCTCACCCTGGCTCCTCTTGTTATCGCTGTTGGTGGCCGGCATTGCGGCGATGGACTTCAGAACTCACCGCTCTGCCCGCGTGGCGCTTGTCCTTGCGGCCTCAACGATGTCGCTGGCCGCGATTCCCCTGCTCCAGTTTGCCTCCGCTGCGCGCCAGGCCGACACGGCAATGACCGCCGCGCTGGGCCAACGATTTTGGGACGAGGTTCCCCAGGCGGCGCGGGCCCGCGTCCGGCCGCAGCCGCTCAGCGTACGCGAGCTTCTCTTCGGCTTGCGACCGGGTCCGGTGCGAATCGCCCGGGGTGTCTCGCTCCAA
The DNA here is from genome assembly GCA_036556025.1 of Gemmatimonadales bacterium. Classification (GTDB taxonomy): domain Bacteria; phylum Gemmatimonadota; class Gemmatimonadetes; order Gemmatimonadales; family GWC2-71-9; genus CAVVWJ01. The sequence continues at coordinate 27,558 of DATBKD010000036.1, forward strand.
AGTGGAGCAGGCGAGCGTCTTGCCCTGGTGGTGTATCGACCCGAGCGCACCGGAACCTATCCCGTCCTGGTCCAGATCTACGGCGGGGCTTGGCAGCATGGCGCGCCGGCTGACAACGCGCTTCTGGCTCGAGAGCTGGCCAGGAGTGGCCTGGTGGTCTTCGCCGTCGACCACCGGCACGCCCCGAGTTGGCGCTGGCCGGCTCAACTGGAGGATATCCGGCTCGCCCTACGCTGGGTTCAGCTGCACGCGTCCGAGTACGGCGGCGACGCCACTCGGACGGCCTTGCTAGGCCGGTCCTCGGGAGCGCAGCTCGCGATGCTTGCGGCGTACTCCGGGAATGCCGGGGTGAGGGCCGTGGTGAACTACTACGGGCCGGTGGACCTTACCGAGGGGTATCGCCGGCCGCCAACACCGGATCCGCTGAACATCCGGGGAATTCTGGAGGCATTGCTGGGCGGGCCTCCGCAGCGCGCGGCCGAGGCTTACCGCTCTGCCTCCGCCATCTCGTATCTCAGCCATCGCGTGCCCCCGACACTCTCGATTTACGGTCGGCGAGACTATGTCGTAGAGCCACGATTCGGCTCACTGCTGGATGCCAGACTTCATGCGGCTGGAGATACCAGCGTGCTGCTGCAGATCCCCTGGGCGGGGCATGCCTTCGATGCCATTCCCAACGGGCTAGGCGCGCAGTTGGCACTGTACCACACGGAACGGTTCCTGGCCTGGGCCCTCGCTCGACGGTGAGCCAGGCCTGGCGTGGCTCTTGCCCCCACGGCGGGGATCCCGCACTCAGGTTGCCAAGATGACCAGGAACCGGACCCGCCGGCCTTTCGGAACGCCGTCCTTGCTCGCGCTTTGCAGTATCCTCACACTCTCCGGATGCGCCGCCCACTACGCCCAAGTCCCTGCGCGTCTCAATCTTGCGCCCTATGGCCGGATCGCCCTGGTCACCTTCTCGGACGAGTCGAACAGCGACATGAGCCAGCTGGCCACCCAGCGGTTCTCCGAGGTTCTGCTGGCCAATCAGTCGGGGGTCGAGCTTTTGGAGCTGGGCAATACCGACCCGAAGCTGAAGGCGCTCGTCACGGCGGCTGACGCCGCACCGTTGGCCAAGGTTCTCGGCGAGGAGAAGGACGTCCCGGCCATCTTTGTCGGGTCACTCAAGGTCTCAGGTGTCAAGCCGCGAGGGCGGCTCGATCCTTCGGGGTTAGCAGTCCGGGGAGGCATTACCGGCGAGCTGACCGTACGGCTGCTGTCCACCCGCACCGGTGGGACCGTCTGGCGCTCCAGCGCCTTTGCGAACGGAACTGTTGGACGGGCGGCTGTCTCCCGCGGCGGGCTTCCGTCGGTTGCGTTACGGGACCAGGACGAGGCGTACGGCGAGGTGGTGCGAAGCCTGGTGGCGGACGTGACTCGTGATCTCCGGCCGACCTGGGTGAAGCAGTAGCGCGACTCGCGAGCGCGACCAGCGCTTACTTGTTTTCATCCTCCAGCGTCAGCACCGGTAACTCCAGGCGCCAGAGGATCGCGCCGAATCGTACCGCCGCGATGGTAGCCATTCCCACCAACGCCGCAGGATCTCGCGCCATCCCGTTCCGCTCCAGCAGAAGATACAGCGCCGCTCCCACGATGGTCGCCGTCGCGTAAAGATGTCCCCGCATCAGCACCAACGGGATCTCGGCGCAGAGCACGTCGCGCACCACTCCACCGGCAACTCCCGTGATGGTCCCCATGAGGATGGCGATCAGTCCCGTGAGCCCGGCGTTCTGGGCGATCTGAACTCCCCCGATAGTGAAGAAGGCCAGGCCGAGCGCATCCGCTACCAGAAGCGCGCGCGGATTGGGAACTCGGACCCGTACGTAGACCAGGGTGAACGCGGTCGCGGCTAGACTGACGATGAGATAGGTGGGGTCCGCTATCCAGAAGATTGGATTCCGATCCAGCAGGACGTCTCGCAGCGTGCCCCCGCCGATCGCAGTCACCACGGCAATGACGGCGACGCCCAGCCAGTCCAGTCGCTTACGGCCGGCGGCGAGCACGCCGCTGATGGCGAACACCGCGACGCCGATCAGCTCGAGGGTGTGGCGGATAGGGCCGACTCACTTGTTCAATCGGAGCATGCCTCGTTCCATGGCCGCCGTGACTGCGGCGGTGCGATCGTCGACACCCAGCTTGGCGAAGATGTGCAGCAGGTGAGTCTTGACCGTCGCTTCGCTGATCCGAAGGTCCTTCCCGATGATCTTGTTGCTGACTCCACGGGCCACCAGGGTGAGCACCTCGAGCTCGCGCGAGCTCAGGGACCGGTCGATGGGACCTCTGGCCCGCCCCATCACCTTCGACGCCACCGATGGTGAGAGCACCGAGTCGCCGCGGGCGGTCGCACGGATCGCCTTGAAGAGCTCTTCCCGGGGCGTGTCCTTGAGCAGGTAGCCGGTGGCCCCGGCCTCGACGGCGCGCAGGATGTCGCCGTCGCTGTCGTAGGTGGTGAGCACGAGGATCCGGGTCGCAGGCACGAGCTCCCTGAGCTGCCGGATGGTTCCGACGCCATCGAGCTCCGGCATCTGCAGATCTACCAGGAGCACCTCGGGCATGGTGTGGCGGACGACGGCAACCGCCTCCCGGCCGTTGGCCGCCTCTCCGACAACCTCAAAGTCCTCCTGAGCCGAGAGCAGACCCTGGAGGCCGGCTCGGAAGATGGGGTGATCGTCGGCAATGACGATGCGGATCCGGCTCATAGCAGACCTCCCGTCAGCGTATCCGCGCCTGTGGGGAGGAGCACCGGCAGCGAAATGCTGACCGTCGTCCCTTCATCAGGGACACTCTCGACCGAAAAGGTGCCCTGGAGCCTTTCGGCGCGCTCGCGCATGCCGGTCAGACCGAACCCTGCGCCCGTGCTTGGGCTTCGGTCGCTCGGGGGCACGAAGCCCTTTCCATCATCCTGCACATCCAGCACCAGAACATCTTCCATGTAGCTCAGGGTCACAGAAGCCATGCGCGCTCCGGAGTGGCGGGCGACGTTGGTGAGGGCCTCCTGCGTTCCCCGCAGCAGCGTAAGCTCGATCTGGGGGTGCATCGGAGCAGGCGTCCCGGTGATCGAGAGATTGGCCTGAATGCCGGTCCGGCGCGACCACTCCTCGCATACCCGCCCCATCGCGTCCGGCAGGCCTCGCTGTTCCAGAATCTCGGGCCGCAAGGCGGCCAGCATCCGCCGGGCTTCCTCCAGACCTTCTCGGGCCACTGACCGAGCCAGATCCAGATGAGGTTTAGCCGGCGAGGCCGCCAGGGAATCGATCTGCTCTGCCCGCTCGAAGTGGACGATGATGCTGGCGAAGCCCTGGGCCAGAGTGTCGTGGATTTCGCGGGCCAGCCGCTGTCTCTCCTCCAACCTTCCGGCCTTGCGCTCGGCCGACTTCAGGTTCGCCTGGAGACGGGCGCGTTCCTCCATCTCCATCGCTAACACCTTGAAGGAGATCCCGATTGCAGTAAAGGCGACCACCCGCAGAAGAGCCAGCGACCAGGGAAACGCACCCGGTTCGGCTAACACGGCCAATCGATGGGAATACTCCGATCCGATCGCCGCCGGAAGGCCGCAGAGCAGCGCGACCGGAAATGAGAGCAAGGTAAAGTATTGCGCCATCAGCGTGAGGGAGACGATAGCGAACGCAAGGTCAAACGCCACCAGCCGGCCACTCAGGAGAGCTCCGACGATTGCCAGGATGATCGTCAGCCAACTACGCCCGCTCGGATCCTTCGGGCGCCGAGCTACCCAGAACGGCAGCCAGGCGATGAACAACGCCGTCCAGCCGAGGATCTCCAGCTCCGTGCGCAGGGAGTTTCGGTGAGCCGGGAGGGCGACCAGCAGAGCGAAACCCAGCCCCAGCAGAGGAAAGAGATAGGGGTGCTCCAGCAGGCGGCGCAGCCCCTTTTCCAGGACTCGGGTCGTCGTGCTGGGCCCACGTTCTGTCCCCATGGTCATGTCAGCACCTTCGGCGATGGCCCGCGTCTCCGCCAACCCCAACTTCCCGGTCAACTTACCGCCGCGGCGCCAATCTGTCGCCATCCGGTGGGAGGAGGCGGGCATCCACCGATCGATGGATGCCCTTGGAAGGGACGCAGCGCAGGACCGGACCGCAGGACGCTAACAGCTAACAGCTATCAGCTAACAGCTAACAGCTAACACTGAGGGCCAGAGGCTGGGACGCTTCCGGCTCTAG
>DATBKD010000037.1:0-5443 GCA_036556025.1 Gemmatimonadales bacterium
GTGAGGAGTGAGGAGTGAGGAGTAACTGATCGTCATCGCGAGATCACGTTGGTTCCCTGGCTGTTCCTCCTCACTCCTCACTCCTCACTCCTCACTCCTCACCGCTCACTGCTTTCTGCTCACTGCTTCACAGTTTCCCGAAGATCACTTCATCCATCTCCCGGATGATATCGTCGGCCGACGGCGGCCGGTCCGCCGGACGTTTTTCCAGGCACCGCATCACCAACGTGGCCAGCGGGGCCGGGAGATCGGCTCGGCGATGCAGGATCGGCTGGGGGAGCTCCAGCAGGTGCGCGGCAAGGAGCGCCTTGGGTGTGTCGGCGGCGAACGTGGGTGCGCCGGTGAGCATCTCGTACGCGATCAGACCGAAGGCGTAGAGATCGGCCCGGTGATCCGTACCGGGGTCGGCCATGGCCTGCTCCGGCGCCATGTAGGCCGGTGTTCCAATCGCCAGTCCCTCGGCGGTCAGCTTGCCGCTCTCCTCTTGCCGCGCCGAGCTCACGGCCTTGCCGATGCCGAAGTCGGCCACCAGGGCGCGATCCCGGGTGAGCAGCACGTTCTCGGGCTTGAGGTCCCGGTGCACCACGCCCTGCCCGTGAGCGGTGGCGAGCGCGCCGGCGATGTCGTGCAGCAATCGCACGGCGGTACGCAGCGGAAGCGCGCCTTCGCGCGAGAGCCGGGCGCGGAGGGATTCGCCGTCCACGAAGGGCATGGTGTAGTAGAGCAGGTCTGCCGCCGACCCGGCCGACAGCAGGGGGACGATGTGAGGGTCCTGGAGCCGGGCGGTGAGACGGATCTCCCGGATGAATCGCTCCACGTTGACCCCGGCCGCGAGATCCGGCGGCAGCAGCTTGAGCACCACCCGCCGCCCAAGCGCAGTCTCCTCCGCCAGGAAGATGCGGCTCATGCCGCCGCCGGCCAGCTCCCGCTCGATGGTATAGGTCGGAGCCAGCGACTGCTGCAGCCGGTTCAGCAGCGCGTCGGCCTGTCCTGCCGATTCCGCCGCACCGGGCCCCTCTTCGGCACGTTCTTCCAGGAGATCAGCGGCGGATTGAGCCGCGGGGACTTCCATGAAAAGTTCGGCCCGGTCACAGGCCCGGAGCAGGTCGGTCACGTCATGTTGCAAGTCGGCGTCGCCGGCGCAGGCGCGGGAGAGAAACTCGGACCGCTCGCTCTCGGGCAGCTCCAGGGCCCGATCGAGTAACTGGTCGAGCGCTCGCCATCGCTCGGCGGTGGGCATGCTCATGCCTCTCGCCTAGCCATACAGCTCACGGTAGAGCCATCCCTTGGCCTTGACCCAATCCCGCCGCACGGTCCGAACACTCACCCCGAGCGCTAGCGCGGTTTCTTCCTCGGTCAACCCACCGAAGTAGCGGCACTCCACCACGCGGGCCATTCGCTCATCGAAGGCAGCCAGCCGGCTCAAGGCCTCATCCAGCGCGACCAGCACCTCCGCCCGCTCTTCGGCGGGGAGGTTCAGCTCTTCCAGCGGGACCGGGCGGCGTTCGCCCCCGCGCTTGGCCGCGTGGCGGGCGCGGGCCGAGTCCACCAGGATCCGCCGCATGGCCCGCGCTGCCACAGCATAGAAGTGCTCCCGGTCGGCCCAGGCGACCCGGGAGCCGTCTACCAGCTTGAGGTAGGCCTCATGAACGAGAGCGGTGGTGTTGAGCGTCCGACCGGCGCGCTCTCTCCTTACCTGGCGGTGGGCGATGCGGCGGAGTTCCTCGTAGACCAGGGGGAACAGCCGGTCTATCGCGCCGCTGTCCCCCGCGCGCAGAGCCTCCAACAGGTCAGTTACGTCCGAAGGGGCCTTCATATGTCCGATCATGGCCGGATTTCGGTCTCTGCTGCGCTAGATAACGGTGAGCGCGACCCTGTCGGGCCGCCGGGATTGTCACTTGGCAGGCAGGAGAAGTCAATGAGATCGGGAGTCGAGCCTGAGCCCGCCTACCCGCCCTCCAGGGGCCGGCTGGCGCTGATGCCGACGGACGGCGTCGAGCCGTCCCAGCCGACGGGGCGCGCGGTGCAGCGGCTCACACCATTCAGGCGCATGGAGCTCGGGCTGCGAGCGGCCAGCCGCCAGATGCATCAGCAGGACAGGGTCTGGGCGCGCTACAGCAACGACGCGTGAGGTTTGGAACGATCTTCTGGCCAACCTGTATCTCCATCTGCTGCCGCCAGCAATTTGACACCGGGGCCTCGGGGGCGATCTACGCGGTGATGATGGTCAACCGTACCGCTGAGCCGCTGAGCGTGATGTGGCTCTATGACCATTTTTCTCACCGGTTCTTCGGGCACCGGAACAATCAGGACTTGCCGCCATGCGCCGCGGAGCTTCGAGAGGCCCCGGCTTGCGGACGCGCAGGTGCTCACCAAGTCAACCCGGGTCGAGTTCTTTGTGGACGACTTCGAACGGTACATGGCAGGCGTCTGGATGGTGCTGCTCCCATCCCAACGTGCACCGCTTTTCGGAGGACCAGCAGCGAGAGGTGACCTAATGGATCTATGAGCACCTGTGGAGCCGAGGGCTGCCGTTGGTGCAGATCCAGGACCACCTGGTGATTTATCGGGGAAGGGAAGCTCCCGGGCTGATCTGACGACCAACTACGAAGGGCGCAGCTATGCAGAACTCAACCGCACAGGCCAGGATCGCTGCCCGCCCTGGTGTCTTTCGGATTTCCGCCGGCGCGAAGGGAGGGCACGCGACGTTGCCGGTCGCCCATCTCGACGAGTCCGTCGAATTCTACCACCACGTCCTCGCGTTGAGCGTGCTCGTCCATGACTCGGCGCTGATCCTTCATGGGGCCGAGGGGGTCGGTGGTACCGAGTCGACTCCGATGCCCGGTGGGCGACACCGGCTCGTCATCCGCTATCCTCATCCCGTGGTGCTGTTCGAGGTGGTTCGGCGGCTGGCGGAGCACGACTATCCCATCGACTCAGGCCTCAACCACGCCGGGGCGATCTCGGTCTACCTCAGGGATCCAGAGGGGAATGAGCTCGAGCTGTACTGTGAGGTACCTGCTTCCGGCGGGGCACCAGAGCCGGATAGCCGTGCCGGCGCCGCACCAGCATCCACAGCACGGGAGCGATGACCAGCACCAGGGCCAGAATGACTCCCGTGCGCGCGTTGGAGAGGTTGAGCAGCTTGAGCGCGGAGGCGAGGAGTACAAAAGCCAGCGCCCGGCGCACCATGCCGCCGGGCGCACGGGCCGACAGGTGGGCACCCAGCCAGACGCCGGGAAGACAGCCCGCCAGCATCGACGTGGTCAGGTCCATGTGAAAGTCGCCGAAGATGATGTGCCCCAGGGCGGCCGACGCGACCAGCGGAACGGCCTGCACTAGATCGGTGCCGACCAGCTCGCTGGCCTTGAGATTGGGATAGAGCGCCATCAAGGCGATGATGATCAGCGATCCTGACCCGACCGACGTCATGCCTACGATGATGCCGCCGATGGCCCCGAGGATGACGGTAGCCGGCACTCGGAGACGCACGGTGGGCCGGCCCTGCGGCAGCGGCGCGGCGCGCCCGTCTCGGCGACGGGCATGCTCGAGCAGCCGGAAGTAGGCGCGAACGATCAGCCCCGCCGCCGCCACCAGCAGCGCCACGCCGAGCGCGAGACGGATGACGTCCTGCACCTGTTGTCCCCGCCCCAGCGCCCGGGCGATGATCACGCCGCTGAAGGCGCCAGGGATCGAGCCGACGCAGAGCCACTTGACCAGCCCGAGATGAACAGTCCCGCGACGCAGGTGGACGAACGAGCCGACCGGTTTCATCACGGCACTCGCCACGAGGTCGGAAGACACTGCCGCCAGCGGCGGAACGCCGAAGAACAGCACCAACATTGGGGTCATGAGCGCGCCACCGCCCATGCCGGTGAGGCCCACGACAATGCCGATACCGAAGCTCGCGATGGCGAGCAGCGGGTCGATGTTCACGCCGTAGTATAGCTCCTACCGGGGGAAACTACTGTCTGGTGAGGTGAATCTGGCGCCAGAGCTGGACCAGAAAGTTCTCGATGGTGGGATCGCGAAGCATATGGCCCGCGAAGAGGACGAGGCCGACGATTATCACGACGGTCAGGAGGGAACGCACACTGAATCAGTGAGGATGGGTGTCCAGCATGGGAGAGGGTTCGCTGCCGACACTCCCCGAGCCCGCCCCTCCCCCGGACTGATCGGCTTCAGTCTGATCCGGAGGCGAGGGCTCTTCGCCGCCGATGGTCCTGCCTGGTCCGGTAACACCGTCGCCGCTGGAGGCCGAGCTTCCGCCCGAGGAACCTCCCGCGGAACCTCCGGAAGACCCCCCGGGACTGCCGGAGCCGCCGGGCGCGCTGGCCACCGCACAGGCGCCCGTCCCGCCGCAGTCTCCCGAGTGGAGCTCCGTGCTTGCCTTGCTGAAGATCGAACGCAGGTGCGACCCCATACCGGTCAGCAAGGCGGTGAGCAGGCCCAGAAACATGCCCAGGAGAAGCGCATACTCCGCCAGCGCGACGCCCCGCCGGTTGGCGGCAAGGCCACGCAGACCACCCGGAGCCGGGCGAGATGCACGAGCTTCCAGCGGTAGGGACACGTTGGTCACAGGCTCGCAAGAGGGGAGTAGCCCGTCACTTACCGAACTCATCTGGGCACTGTGGCCGGACGCGTTGCAGGTCACGTGCCGTTCGACCCGGGCAGGGCTTGTCCATCTTTTTGTTCGCGATGAAGTTTCGCGGCAGTCGGGCCCTTAGCTCAGGTGGTTAGAGCAGCGGACTCATAATCCGTCGGTCCCAGGTTCGAATCCTGGAGGGCCCATTCACGCGGCAAGATCCACTCGAAGGCTATCCCTCTCCGAACTCCGGCATCCCGCACCAATTGAGAAAGGCCACCAGCTCCTCGGACTCCTGCGCCGTGGGCATCATGATCTCGGTCTTCCCTCGCTTGACCAGAGGGACGTACCGAAGTCCGTTCCGCCCGGGCTTCCGCAGTGGTCGCTGAGCAACCCGCCACGGCCCCTCCTGCAGGTGCTCCGCGTGCGCGCCCGACGCGAGGGCCTCCCGGATCAGGCTTCGCAGCAAAGTCCAGTCGCGCCGCGTGTGGCCCTTGGGTTTTCGCTGATGGGCCAGCAGAAAGACCAACTCCACTCTTGCCCGATGGCAGAGCAGGTCCCCAGGCGACTGGTCGGTCATGCCGGTTTCCCCTGGCGCACCACCTCACCCAAGAGTCCGATCGCATCTCGCAATTGTCGGTCCGAGAGGTATGGCGCCGGGCCCAACCGGAGCACTTCTCCTCGTGCGTCGGTCGAGACACCGCGCTCGTGCAGCCGCTGGGTCAGAGTGGTCGCGATCGGCGATCGGAGCGCCAGAAAGCCCCCCAACTCGCTCACCGGCGCTTCACGGTCGCGACTCACGATTGCCGGATCGAGGTCGAGCCCATCAAAAGTCGTGGCCAGCAGTCCGATCTGGTG
>DATBKD010000038.1:0-24147 GCA_036556025.1 Gemmatimonadales bacterium
ATCAATATTTCGCGAGCGGGTGGCGCCTCCTTGAGCAGCACGAAACAAGATTCCGGCCTGACTTAGTCGGTCTCCGATCAATCGGCCGCTCAAGAGCTGTACCCGGGCCTCCGCGAAGGCCCATTCTATCCCGTAATCCATCCCTGGTAGCGACTCGTAACCACCGCCCAGACAGCCACTGACACCGCGCCCACTATCCAAGACCAGGCAGCCCTCCATAGCTGAACCTCCGGCTGGGTCAATCCCAGAGACAGGTTCCAGGCGATAGGAGCTATGGAACCCAGCAGCCAGGGCGAGCCCAATGCCCCATTTGCGGTCCTTCTCTTGAGCGAACCGCTGCGCCTCGAGCTCATTGCTGTACACTCGCAGCACGACCTCCGAGCCAGGGGTCATGCCGGCGAGCTTGAGTACGTGGAGAGCACTGCGTGCCGGGTGCAGCTCAAAAACCAGAGACCCATCGGCTCCGGCACCGTCCCGCTGATAGACAAACGCCGGGTACCGGGGAGGGTCCTGCGCCACAGCTGTCAATGGGGCAGAAGTCCCGAGTACCTCAGCTCGATAAACGCCACCCTTGCGCAGCCTGACCACCACGCTGTCTTCTGGACCTCGCCAGTCTTGCTCTACCACCAACAGCTCAGCAGCCCGGGTAGTATCAGGCGCCACCGAGGTTTGAGCCGCCGCTGACTGAAAGCCGAGGAAAAGCAAGGCGACGCAGGCGTTTCGCATGGTGCAGGTGTCCTCGCCCTGGCAAAAGACTGGGTTCTTCGAGCCTATGCTGGGATACGTAGCTGGAGGCTTCTCTTGAGCGTGTGCTCACGCCAGTTCTGTGCCGCAGGAGGGGGGAGCCCTGCAGGAAATCGCGGTGGACGGAGGAGACCCGTGTGGGCGCCCGACCCAAGTGAAGTCAGGTCAGGCGAGAGGCTTCGAGAGAGCGGGCGACCGGACTCGAACCGGCGACGTCCAGCTTGGGAAGCTGGCATTCTACCACTGAATTACGCCCGCAGAAGAACGACTGCGCCGAGCAGCTCCGACGAAGAAAATGCTGGAAACGTCCCCCCACATCAAGGGCGTCACAACCGTCGAGCGGCCCGCACCCAGTGGCCCATCTCCTGGACCGTCCAGACGGCCGTGGCCAGAACCAGTGGGAGAAAGAAGTAGATGACCCGGTAGGCGAAGAGCGCCACCACCATGGACGGCGCCCGGACCGCGGGCGTGAGCGACCAGAGCATCACAGCCTCGAAGACTCCGAGTCCGGCCGGCACCTGCGCCACCAGCGATGCGATCTGTCCCAGCAAGAACACGGCGAAGAACACGTGGAATGGGATGACGTGCGGAAGAAGGACATAGAGCGCAGCACCGGAGAACACCCAATCCAACCCCGACACTCCAACTTGGGCCAGGGCTCCTCGGAGCGTCGGCCGGGGAAGCTCCCAGGAAAAAATCTGAAGCGCGCCACCTTCTCTGGAGCTCCATCCTAGGTACACTGCCACCAAGACCAGGCACAGGAAGCCGAATGGCCGGGCGCTTCGGAGCGGCAATCGCAGAAAGCCGGGCACCAACACGGGCTGGATAGCGAAGGCCACGCCGGCCGCGGCGAGCAGACCCACGACGTACGTGACCGTATTCAGGGTGACCACCCGTGCCGCTTCCCCGGAGGAGAGACCCCATCGCGAGTAGAGCCGGTAGCGCACCGAGCTTCCGGTCACCACCGACAGAGGAAGGCTGTTGGCGAACGCGTAGGCCAGGAAGGCGGCATAGGCCACGCGATGGTAAGGGAGGCGGTGTCCCAGAAACCCGAGCGAGATCGCGTCGTAACCCGCGAGAGCGAGATAGCCGAGGATGGTAGCGGCCAGCGCCAGGACCAGCCGGAGCCGGGGAAGGCTCCTGATCTCGCTGAGGATCTCGTCGATGGAGTGGGCACGCAACTCCGCCTGGAGGACGTAGACCGCTCCTCCAAAGAGGATCAGGCCCACCAGGGCGCCGATCAACTGCCGGCGCCGGCTACGAGGCCGCGCGGCAGCCCCCCGAGGTCAGCTCCGGCTCACTTGCGGCGAGAGGCGTCCAGGAAACTTCGAAGGTCGGGTTCGCTCACCACCGGCTCGCCGGGTGATACATTGTCCAACCGGCCGTGGCGCATCCATCGCTCCAGCACGCCCACCAGATCGAACCGGTGATCGAAGGAGTCCACGATGAACAGCAGCGGCTGGTAGTGATCGATCTCGAAGGATTGGCGGATCTTCTCCTTTGCGTCGCTGATCCCCGCCACGATTTCGGCCGCGGTATGTGCGCAGTCCCCGAACCGCACCAACGCAAAGGAACGTACCCGCTCACCGGTTTCGCCGTGAATCCGGTGAGCGGGCTGAGAAAGCGGTTCACATCGTCCAGCCTTGAGTACAGTTCATAGGGCTGATGGATGTACAGCCGGCCTTCCTGCTGGGCCTGCTCGATGAAGGCAGCCTTCGTGGTCGTGAGACCACTGCTCCCTGTCTGCTCCGCCTGTAGCCCCGCCATCCACCCGCTCCTTATTTCACCTTGTAGCGCCAGGCCGTGATGCCGGCGCCCTGGGCATCCACCTTGACATTCTGGGTTGCCGCCGGAGCAAGGGCCGGAACCTTCACCTCCTGGGTGGTCACGACCGTGCCTTTGGGATCCAGAAACTCGAACGTCAGGTTCATTTCAGCCGGCTTGATCGCGGTGCCTGAGGCGGTCTGCGGCTGGAGGCCTGTCGCGGTCGCCTGCAGCGTGGCCCCGCTACCGGTGGGTGCGAAGTCGGCCACTTTGAGATCGGCCGGCAGAGCGAGCACCCTTTCGGCCGTCTTGACCGCGTCGTTGACCTTGCCGCTCTGCTTGTACCCCTCGCCAAGTAGCTTGAGCGCGACCTGGCTCGACGGCTCGATCGCCACCAGCCGCTGGGCCGAGGAGAGCAGTTTGGGTCCGTCCTTCATGGCCAGGTACGTATTGCTCAGGTTGAACAGCGCGTCCCGGTTGTAGGGCTCCGCCGTTGCCACTTTCTCAAAGGCCGCAGCCGCATCAGCGTATTTCTTCTCGTTGTACAGATTCACCCCGACGCCCATGAGATCCTGCGCGCCGGCTCCGCCAGCCGCCCCGCCGCCGCCAGCTCCGGGCCCGCCCGCCGCGGCCACTTCCTTATCCAGCTCCTGCGCCTTGTCGGTCTGCCCTGCTCCACGGTACGCCTGCGCTAATCCTCGCTTGGCCTCGTTGTCGTTGGGAACCCAGCCCAGATACCGTTGGAAGGCGGCGACGGCCGCCGGATAGTTCTTTGCGTTGAGCCGCAGGGCAGCTTCGTTGAACGCTGAACGATCGCGATACTTGAGCTCGGCGGTGTCGGTTACCCCTTGCGCGGCCTCGACCGCCTTGCCGAAGTAGTACGCGGCGCTGTCGGTCTGGCCCTTCTCGTTCAGGCTGGTGGCGATCTGGTAGTAGGTCACCGGTGAGCCATGGTAGACGACCGCGGCCTGACGATACATCACCATCGCTGAATCCGGATTGTTTTCTTTGTCAAACTTGGTTCCCGCATTGATCAGCGAGACCCACGCGTTCCGGCGATATCCGGCGATATCCTTCTGGCACGCCGGCGCGAGCTGTTCGGCCCTGGTCAGCGCGCTGTCGGCGCCGTAGATGTCGCCCTGCTCCAGATTGATGCGTCCGAGATAGTACCACGCCGCAGGGTTCTTCTCCTGTCCGTTCTGCTGGATGGCCTCGTACAGCACTTTGACGCCCTGACCCAGAATTCGGGTCTTGCTCTCCGGCACGTCGGTCTCGATGGCAGACTTCAGATAGCCCGCCGCGCTCCCCACCTTGAAATGATTGGGCTTGATGCCGCAGTTGGCGGGCTCGTACTTGCTGGGCTGGGACTTGGCCACACGATCGCTGGTGACCTTGGGCTGTCCCTGGGCTGTGACAGATGAGGCGGCAATGGCCGTCAGCATCGCTGTCATCACAAGGTTGCGTCTCACGCGTCACGACTCCTTGTTCGAGGTCAGAGGCCGGGCGCTGCCATCGGCATTTACCAGCCTGAGCGCCCGGAATTGCAAGTCCCTTGCCACCTCATGGGCCGGTCGACCCGTGCGTCGGGCCACGGCCGCCACATCATCGAACTCGGGTTTCGCGCGAGGTCCGTCCGGACCTTCGACGACCTTCACCCGAACCCGAGTACCATCGCCCGCGTCCACCTGCACTTCCCGCCGAGCAAGAGTAATTCGTTCGGCAATCTGCCGTCGAACCCCAGCCGTGGTGCTGTGGCGGAAGACGGCTTCCGTGACCCGGTCGCTCTCCGATGAAGGCGCAGAGATTTCAACCCGGAATCCGGTTCTTCCCTTCTTCATCTGGGTTGTCCAGATCTGGACATCCAGCGCACCAGCCGCCACCACCGCCTCCCTCAGTGGCTCGAGGTACTCCGGGTTCAAATCGTCCAAATCAGTGGACAACAGGACGACCTCTCCTGCCTCGCGTACCGGTTCCGCGATGATCATCCGCAACGCGTTCGCGTAGGTCTTGGGGTTTCGACCGCCAGCTCCCCAGGATCCTGCCGAGATCGCACGCCAGTGCGTTGGAGGAGGACCACTGGACAGCGCCCGCAGCAGAGCCGCTCCCGTCGGAGTGGTGGCCTCGCCCACAACGGGGCCATCGGGCCCGATCTCAATGCCCTCGAGCAGAATCGCCGTGGCTGGCGCGGGCACCGGGATGGTGCCGTGCGCGGCGCGAACCCAACCGTGTCCCACCGCAACGGGTCGGTTGTAAATCCGGGTGATTCCCAGTCGCTCGAAGCCCTCGATGGACCCGACGATATCCATCAGCGCATCGAGCGCTCCCACCTCGTGCAGCTCAACCTCCTCCGCAGGGAGCCCGTGCACGCGACCCTCTGCCTCTCCCAATAGACGCAAGGCCCTCACCGCGCGCTCTCTCACCCAGGCGGAGAGCGGAGCCCCCTCGACCCTGTTGATGAGTTCCCCGATGCGGTGATGGGTCCCATGCCCGTGCTGAGCCGGTTGATCGTCGTGCTCATGAATCGAGACGGATGGGAGCTCCTGATGTCCACCAGGGAGGACAACATTGACCTTGGTCGCTCGAACCCCACAGCGGGTGACGGCCGCCAGCTCAAAGGTCACTTCCGGGCAACCCATTCGGGCCGGGAGCTCGGTCAGCCACTCCTTGGGCGCCCCGGCAGAGACCAGCGCGCCGAGGAGCATGTCGCCGCTGATGCCAGCGGCTGGATCGAGAATGGCAAAACGTCCATCGGACATAGACTTATAAATATTGCCCGGGGTCAGCCGGGAGGCAAATCGGCCGGGTCCCGATATAGCCAGCCGGCCCCGGTGTTGAACACCACGATTCGATCCCCGGGAGAGACCTCTTCCGCCTGTCGCAGGGCGACCAGGGCGGCCAGCGCCGCACCTCCCTCCGGTGACACATCCACCCCCTCCTCGGCCGAGCCTCGGCGGGCCTCCTCGACGAGGCGATCATCGCTCACCGAAACGGCTCCCCCATTGGTCTCGCGCAGGATTCGGAGCATCAGGCGACCACCCAGAGGTGCCGGCACCCGGAGCCCGCTGGCCACGGTCCAGGGTTCGACCCAGGGCTCACACTCCGCGCGTCCGGTCTCGAAGGCCCTGACCACGGGGGCACAGCCGGTCGATTGCACGCTGTACATGCGGGGCGGTGGATCAGTGGTCCACCCGGCGCCGCGCAGCTCTTCGAACGCCTTCCACATCCCAATGAGTCCGGTGCCGCCGCCCGTGGGATAGACAATCGCGTCGGGCAGCCGCCAGCCGAGCTGCATGGCGACCTCCAAGCCCAGGGTCTTCTTCCCCTCGATGCGATAGGGCTCCCGCAGGGTGGACAGATCGAAGGCACCGCACTCCTTCGCGTACGCTCGGGAAGCCTTTCCGCAATCACCGATGTGGCCCTCGAGCGGGATGAGCTCCCCGCCGAACGCGAGGATCTGGGAGAGTATGGCACGAGGCGTGGAGCTGGGAGCGTATACCCGCACCGACACGCCGGCACGAGCGGCGTACGCTGAGGCTGCGATCCCCGCGTTCCCAGCGGTTGGCAGGACGAAGCGGTCCGCTCCGGCCGCAACCGCTCGGGTGATGGCCGCACTCAAGCCACGCGCCTTGAAGGAGCCGGTGGGATTGACGCCTTCGTCCTTGAGCCAGAGCTGGGAGAAGCCGAGACGGGAGGAAACGCGGGGGACTTGGAGCAGCGGAGTATTGCCCTCTCCCAGGCTCACGGGCTGCTCGTCGGGAAGCAGAGGGAGAAATGATCGGAAGCGCCACATGCCCGGAGTCTCCCCGGAGAGCTTGCGATCGGAGGACGACCAGGTGCGTGTGGGATAGCGAACCAACCAGGGTTGGCCGCACCGCTCGCACGTGGTCGGCAGTCCGTCGGGCGCCCGGGTCAGGCCACAGGCCGAGCACTCCAGAATCCAGTCCGCCGGTAGGCGAGAGGTCACAGGTGCTCGTGCAAGTGTGAGAGGATCCTTTCGGCAAGTCGGGTGGAAAAGCCGGGGACGGTGGCGAGCTCGGAAACCGAGGCCGACTTGACGCCCGCGAGGCTCCCGAATCGCTCGAGCAACAGGCGACGTCTGGCCGGGCCGACACCCGGAATATTGAGCAGCTCCGAGGTGATAGTTCGCTGGGTTCGCCGCTTGCGATTGTACGCCAGTCCAAACCGATGGGCCTCGTCGCGAGCCCGCTGGAGCAGGCGGAGCGAGGGGCTTCGGCGCGACAGGCGCAGGCTGTCCGGCCGCCCCGGAAGGAAGACCTCCTCCTCGCGCTTGGCCAGGCTGACGATGGGAATGTTTGCCAGTCCCAGCTTGCTTGCGGCATCGACCGCGGCATTGAGCTGGCCTTTGCCGCCGTCGATCACGATCAGATCGGGCAGAAGCGCTTGCTCGTCCGTGCGGCGGGTGAGATAGCGGGTGATGACCTCCTGGATCGCGGCGAAGTCGTCCTGCTGCCCCAGCCCCTGGATTTTGAACTTGCGGTACTCGCTTTTCCGCGGACGTCCTGCCTCGAACCATACCAGCGATCCTACCGTGTCCTTCCCCTGGTTGTGGGAGATGTCGACGCAAACCAGACTCCGAGGGACCGCGCTGAGCCCAAGGTCTCGTCCCAGGGCGTAGACCGGATCCTCGGCGCGCTCCTCGGTCTCGAAGGACTCGATTCGGAGGCTTTCCAGGAGGTGACGCGCGTTGTTGTCGGCCAGCTCCAACCAACGGTGAGCCGTTCCCCGCTGGGGAATGAGCCAATCCGTGTCGGGCAGGACCTCTCGCAGGGTATCCCAGTCCTGAGGCGGAAACGGTATCACCAGCCGCTTCGCCCGACCCTCGTTGGGAACATAGTAGCGGACCAGGAAAGCGCTCAGGATCGCTGCATCATCTTCCTCTTCCAGACCCTCCAGAAAACGGTGCTCCCGGCCGACCACCCTTCCCTCCCTCACCCGGAGCAGGACGCCGGCGGCATCGTCCCCATCGCGGGCATAGCCCACGACGTCCGCATCGCCCGTCCCCATGACCTCCACCGCAGCCGGCTCCTCCAGCCGCTCCAGCCATCGCAGTGCGTCACGCAGCTCGCGAGCGCGCTCGTAGTTCTCTCGCTCGCTCTCCTGCTGCATGGCTTCCCGGACCTTGATCCGGACGTCCTGAGTCCGTCCTTCGAGAAACTGGAGCACGTCGTTGACCATCTCGCGGTAGTCGGCCAGATCCTGCCAACCCACGCAGGGCGCCTTGCATCGGCCGATGTAGTAGTCAAGACACGGTCGCTCGCGGCGCTCCCTGGGAAGGTCGTCCTGACAGCTGCGCACGGTGTACAGCCGGCGGATGATGGCCAGGGTCCGGCGGAGCTGTGCCACGTCGGTGTAGGGGCCGAAGTAGCGGGCACCGGGGAGGTCGCGGCGACGAGTTACGAGCACCCGAGGAAACGGGTCCGCCAGGGTTACGGCGATGGAGGGATAGCTCTTGTCGTCCTTGAGCCTCACGTTGAAGCGAGGGCGATACTCCTTGATCAGGTTGTTTTCGAGGAGCAGCGACTGGGCTTCGCTGGGCACCACAATGGTTTCGACATCCGCGATGAGCCGCTGCAGTACCTGGTTTCTTGGGCTCGATTCAAAGTCGGTAGCGAAGTAGCTGCGAACCCGGCTACGGAGGCGCTTGGCCTTCCCGACATACAGGACCTCACCCGCGGCGTCGCGCCAGATATACACGCCTGGGCCGTCGGGGAGCGTATCCAGCTTGCGCTGGAGGGCATCGGGAAGATCGAGTGTGCTCACACTGGGAAAAATAAGCCCGGATTCGGCGTCCCGAACGGACCGATAAGTCTACCCGCTCCGTCGCAACCGGCCCACCAACTTCCTGGCCTCGTCCACCCGAAGCAGTGTCGCCGCTAGCAGGTACAACCCGCCATAGACAGTCAGCACCACCGCGGCCGTGAGCAGGGGCTGATTGGGCCGGAGGATCGGCCGGACCAGCCATGCCGCCACCACAGCCAGTGCCGCACTGCCCCACAGCCGGACCCCCAACGAAATCGAAAGCCCACTGGGTCCAATGCGCCGGTTCAGAGAACGACGCAACAGCAGGAACTCGATCCATCCCGCCAGGCCCGCCGAGGCGGTGAGCCCGGCGGCGCCCCAGCGTTGGTCTACCCCTAGCGCACGGGGGAGTGGCAGAGCGAAGAGGTAGCCCAGGATGATCGTCAGGGCGACGCGGAGGGCGGCGTAGCGAAGCGGTGTGCGAGTGTCCCGCATCGCGTAGTAGGTCGAGGCGTACAGCCGACCGAGGGTCGACGCGAGCAGCCCGACGGCCGAACCCGCCAGAATGCCCCAGACGTACAGGGTGACCTCACGAGTAAACTCGCCCGATTGGTACAGCGCGCCCGCGATCACATCGCCCAGTCCGAGAAATGCCACCGCGGAAGGGACGACGAGGAACGCGATCTGGCGCAGCCCGCCGCTCAGCCGGGTGCGGAGATAGGCGGCCCGTTCGGTCTCGTCTCCCGTCGCGCTCGACATGGCCGGCAGCTCGGCGGCGGAGACCGACATTCCAAAGAGACTGACCGGGAGGGTGTAGAGCACCTGGGCATACGCCAATCCCGCGACGGCCCCGGTGGGGAGCAGGCTGGCCAGCACCGTGTCCACGTAGGCACTGATCTGGACCACGCCTCTCCCCACGAATACGGGTCCAAAATTGCGGATGACGGTCTGCACCGGCTCGGAGTTCCGAACCAATCGAGGCATCGTCCCGTGGAGCAGGCGTAGCACCGTGGGGAGCTGAATCCCAAACTGAAGCAGACTCCCAACGACAGAACCCCAGGCGGCGATCTCGGCCAGTGGATACTGGCCGATGCCTCGGCCGCTGCCCACCAGGGCGCCGATGATCGCCAGGTTCCACACGACTGGTGCGGAGTAAGACAGGAAGAAGTGGCGATGGCTGTTGAGCACGCCCAGGCACCACGCCGAGAGGACGAGCAGTCCCGCGCCCGGAAACAGAATGCGCACCAGACGAATGGTGACGTCGCGCTTCTCTCCCTCGAACCCCGGCGCGATCAAACCGATCAGCACCGGGGTGAGCAGGATGCCGAGCAGAACGAGAGCCGACGTGATCAGGCCCAGAAGCGCCGCCACCGCGCCGGCAACCCGTCGCGCCTCGACCTCGTCGCCGCTCGCTCTCAGGCCCGCATACACCGGGATGAACGAGGCCGAGAGGACGCCCTCGCCGAAGAGGTTCTGGAGCACGTTCGGGATCTTGAACGCCGCGTTGAAGGCGTCGGCTGCGTCCGACGTGCCGAAGTAGTGCGCGAAGACCCGATTGCGGATCAGTCCGAGAATCCGGCTCAGCAGGATTCCGGAGGCCACCATCACCGCCGGGCGGGAGGTGCCGGCGCGAGCGATCAGGACCTAGGTGGTGGCGGGAGGGTGGACCGCTGAGGCTGGTCCGTGAGGAGCCGCTGGAGAAACGCGTTCTCGTCCTGCAGCGATTGGACGCTACGGGTCAGATCGTCGACTTCCGCTTCCAGCAGGTCGACCTTCTTGGCCAGGTCCCTGAGCTCGGGAGGGGTCTCCTGCGGCCCCTCGAGCCGCCGGGCGAGCGCGCGTCCGATCGGCGAGTCGACCAGGATCGCCATAGTAGGGATCAGCAGGGCGACCAGCAGGAAAATCGCGATCAGCGACATGATGCGGAGTCTATGCCGGTTGTGACGCCCCTTCAAGGGTCGCAGCGTACCAGCGTTCGATCTCGTCGGTGAGATTGGGGATGAGATCCGGCCCATAGCGTGCCAGGAATGGCGCGACCGTGAGCACCCGCTCCTGTGGTTTGTTCGTTGGGAGCACGGCCTGGCGCGCTCGCGCGATCTGTCCCAGCTCGGTTTCCTGACGTCGCTTCAAGTGCTGCACCAACTTCTTCTCAACGTCCTGGGTCCCAGCCAGCGCCTGCTGCTGAACTCCCTGAACCGACCGGGTGAGGGTCGGGTCGATCTCGGTGGCCGAGCGGCCGACGATCTCATAGCCTCGCGATATGGCCTGGCGGATCGAAGCCAGCGCCTCGAGGGTCTCCGGTGACAATTGCGAACGGACCAGCCGGGCTTCGAGGGCACCCGCTGGGGCGAGCAGGTCTTCGAGCGTGATCTGAAACTTCTGCAGCACCCGTTCGACCCGGGCCTCCAGCACTATTCCGGACCAACGTGGCAGGGGGAGCTGCCGAGGGATATTGAGTCGCTGGTACACGGGCGGCGTGAGGGAGAGATAGCCCAGCTCAGCCGGCCCACCCAGGTACGCCACAGTCGGCAGCAGGGCGCTCTCGACCACCGGTCGGAGCAGGACGTTGGGGGACAGCCGGGTCGGCTGCTCCCGGGCGATGGCCCGAAGAGCCTGAAGGTCGAACCGCTCTCGACTGCGGCGGGTGACGAAGCTCCCTCCATCCGACACCAGCCGGTCGCGACCGAGCTTGCTTTCCAACATCACCAGCGCCGCACCGTCCCCGACCGACACGCCAGACGTCCGGGCCGAACCTCCCAGCTGCTCCGCCCACCGATCCAGCTCGGAATCGATCTCGGTAGCGTGCTCCAACGCGCGCTCCAGCAGTGGAGCAGCGGCGCGCTTGGCGGCCGGATGGGTGCTGTCGAAGCAGACGATCCCCGCCGGCGCGATCAGCTCCGCCATGGCTCCGGCGAAAGCTGCCCCTATCGTGGCCGACGGTTGGTAGTGACGCCGGAGCCAATCGAGTGTCTGGTCACGGTATTCGGACGGGGGCAGATCGGCGGCGAGCCGATCGAGGGCCTGCTCGATCGCGGGCCCCAGCGGCTCACGGTACATCGGCGTGAGCGGCGCGTCGGGCGCCCGGGGGGCCAGGGATGCGGTCGCCACCGCCCCGTCGCCATCGAGCCAGGCGGTCTGGCTGGCCTCGGCGAAGTCGTGGTCGTCCCCAGCGGCCCAGAAGATCGGCACGACGGCCCGATCCCAGTGGCGTTGGAGAACTCGGGCCAGCGCGGCCGTGGAGAGAGCCTTGTAAACCGTGTACAACGGTCCGGTGAAGAGCCCGGGCTGCTGACCGGTCGTGACAGCCACAACGCCCGGCTCCTTGAGCCGTGCCAGCGCAGCTTCGCGCGCCGCCGAGGGAACAAACGCCTCGGTCAGCGCGGGGGCGATCCCGCCGGAGCGAGGCTGCGGCAGGGTGATCGGCGCCTCGAGCGGCGTGGGGACAAACCGCAGGCTCATGCGGTCTGACCCATCAGGATGCTTCGGGGAGATCCGGGCTCGAGGGGCGCACCATCATAGTCACCGAAGCGCGCCCGCACCGTGACCCCTGCGGCGGCGAGCATACCGTCCATCTCAGACGGCTCGAACAGCCGCACCCGCTCGACAAACTTGCGTTTGCTCGGCGTCCGAATCGTCTTGCAGACGTAGCGGCCGTCGGGCGATACCGCACGCCCGACCACGACCTCCCCCTGGGTCACTCGAATCACCTCGTGCTCCACCAGCTGGCTGCGGACCACCGACGGATTGAGAAAGTCGATTGCGAACCAGCCGTCAGGCCGCACGGTGCTCACCATCTCGCGAAGCGCAGCTGCATGCTCGTCGTCGTGCTCGAAGTATCCGAAGCTGGTGAACAGGTTGACCGTGAGATCCATCGAGGCGGGCCGAATGGGAAGGTAACGCATGTCTGCCTGGACCAGAGGCGCGCCAGTCACCGTCCGGGCAACTCGCAGCAGCGTGGCGGAGAGATCCACTCCGGTGCAGCGCAGCCCGGCGGCCTCCAGCGCGCGCGCATGGCGCCCCGCGCCGCAAGCCACGTCGAGCACTCGCCATCCGGGCCGATATCCGGCCTGGCTGAGGATGAGCGCGACCGCGCGCTCGGCCTCGGCCTCATCCCGGTGAGGGTAGAGCTGGAGATACTCTTCACCGAACCACTCCTCGAACCATTCCACGGCGGCGGAGCCGCCGAGCTAACAGCTAACAGCTAACAGCTGACAGCCCTCTGCCCAGCACGGCCGGGCTCCCGCTGTCGTCGACTGATCGCTGTTAGCCGTTAGCTGATAGCTGTTAGCTGCCCTTGTGATACGGTTCCCCTCCGAGAATCGTGAAACCTCGATAGAGCTGCTCCAGGACCACCACCCGGGCGAGCTCATGAGGAAGCGTCAGCGGACCGAGGCTCCAGCGCGCGGCGGACCGGGCGATGAGATCCGGCGCGAGTCCGTGAGATCCCCCGATCAGCAGTCCCATTTGCCTGCCACCGAGGCGCCAACCGTCGAGCTGACGTGCGACCTCTTCCGAGCTCCAGGGTGTGCCGGATCGAGTGAGTGCCACCACCATGCTTCCGGCCGGCAGCTTCGCGTCGAGTCGTTTGGCCTCCTCTTCGCGCTGGCTCGCGACGGTCGGCGACCGGCTGGCCTCGCGCACCTCGATCTCCCGGAATCGAACGTAGCGGCCGAGTCGCCGGGCATACTCGTCGCACGCCTCGCGGTAGAACGGCCGCAGCCTGCCTACCGCGAGCAGCGTGAGCTCCACCTAGGCGTACATGCCCCGAAGCCGGTGCACGGCAGCGACCCGTTCGATCGCGTGCATGTAGGCTCCGATCCGCATGTTGATCCCGTGCCGGCCGGCCATCCCGGCGACCTCCTCGAAAGACTGGACCATGATCCGCTCCAGCCGCTGGTTCACGGTGTCCTCGTCCCAGAAATAACCGCCCCGGTCCTGCACCCACTCGAAATAGCTCACCGTTACTCCGCCGGCATTGGCCAGGATGTCGGGAATGACGAAGACGCCGTTCTCCTCCAGGATCTTGTCCGCCCCCGCGGTGGTGGGCCCATTGGCTCCCTCGCAGATGATCCGGGCCTTGATGTCGTTGGCATTCTGACTGGTGATCACGTTCTCGAGAGCTGCCGGCACGAGGACGTCACAATCCAGAGTGAGCAGCTGATCGTTGGGAATGTGGTCCGCCTCCTTGTATTCGCTGAGATACCGCTTCTGCCGCACATGCTGGATCAGGTCTCGAATCCGGAAGCCCTTGGGATTATGGATCGCCCCCGACTTGTCGCTCACGGCGACCACGGTCATTCCCTGCTGCTCCATGAACTGGGCGGCGATCGATCCTACGTTCCCGAACCCCTGTACTACGACCCGGGTTCCCTGGATCGGCATGCGGAGCTTCTTGAGGGCCTCCCGAGTCACGATCATGCATCCCCTTCCCGTGGCCTCTCGTCTCCCCAGCGATCCGCCCATCTCGACCGGCTTGCCGGTCACCACCGCGGTGACGGTATGCCGCTTGTGCATCGAGTAGGTATCCATGATCCAGGCCATGACCCGCTCGTTGGTGTTGACGTCCGGCGCGGGCACGTCGGAATCGGGGCCCAGGGTCTCGATGATGGCGGCGGTATAGCGGCGAGTGATGCGCTCGAGCTCCGCATTGGACAGGTTGGTAGGATCACAGACGACGCCCCCCTTGGCACCGCCGAAGGGAATGTTGACGACGGCGCACTTCCAGGTCATCCATGCCGCGAGCGCCTTCACTTCGTCCAGGGTCACATTCTGGTCGAAGCGAATCCCCCCTTTGGCCGGCCCTCGGGAGGTGTTGTAGAGCACCCGATAGCCGGTGTAGACCTCAACCTCTCCGCTGTCGCGCAGGAAAGGAAGCGACACGATGATCTGCCTCTCCGGGCTGCGCAGCACCTTGTAGAGTCCCGGATCGAGGCTGAGCCGCTGCGCGGCGTAGTCGAAGCGGCACATCATGGCCTCGAAAGGGTTCTCTTCGCCGATGAACCTGACGTCCTTGTCGGGGCGGATGAGATCCTGCTGGCTACCACGGGTGGCGGTGGTCATATGAGTTGGGATGGCTCCAAGGTGAATTACAGGCGTTCTACGGGCGTGACGACAGCGTCCAACGCGGCGACGATCCGGTCTCCTCCTTCTTCCCACTCGAGGTCCAGCACCGCAACGAGCGGCTCCGGGGCCGCAGCCGGCCAGCGATCACGCAGCTTGACCGCGTCCTTCTGGGTAATGACGACCCGGTCGGCGCGGCGGGCCGCGTGGGCCAGCCAGGCGACGTCCTCGTCGCGGTAGTTGTGATGATCCTTCCAGGTGGCCACCTGAACTGCGGCTCCAGTGGCCTTCACCTGCGCCACGAACGCGTCGGGATCGCCAATGCCCGAGGCTGCCACCACGCGCTTCCCGGCCAGAACCGAGGCCGGTTGCTTGGCGCCGCTGACCAGCCCTTCCAACGACGTGAGACCCAGATGGGCAATCGCCACCGGTCCTTGAACCCGATCTTCCAGCAAGCGGGTGAGCGTCAGTGCCGCCTCGCGGGTGGCACGTTTCCGAGTCACAATCACGGCGTCGGCCCGGTCCAAGGCTGCCCATCCCTCGCGCCACGGGCCCGCGGGGAGAGGCCAGCGCACGGCCCGCGTCGTCTCGGCGCTCATCACGGCCAGATTGAGATCCCGATGCACATCCAGCCGCTGGTAGGCGTCATCGAGAATCAGGACCTGGGCACCCTTGGCCAGCGCGCGCTCCGCTCCCGCCGCCCGATCCGGATCGGCCACGATCTGCGCCTCCGGAACCGCGTGTCGATGCACCAGGGTTTCATCGCCGCCGTAGCCCCGGAGCAGGATGCCGGGCACGATACCACGGCCGACGTAGTAGCGTGCGATCCAGATGGCGATCGGCGTCTTGCCGGAGCCGCCGACGGTGAGATTTCCTACGCCGACCGAGGGCAGTGGCAGATCGTGAACCGCCAGCCATCCTTGCCGGTACGCGAGCCCGCGCGCGGCCATCGCCCCGCGCCAGATGCCGGAGACGGGCAGCAAGGCCAACCGCGCGAGCCGCGCGTCGGGCCTTCGGCTGGTCCACAGCCACCGCAGCATCCGGTGGGCATCACCCCGTCGTGTCACCCGATGGACCCCGCTAGCTCCGCCAGCTGGGCACCGGCCTCGGCCAGTCCGACCTCAAGCCCTCGCTCCCCGGGGCCGACCTCGAACGGCCGCCCGTAGGTAATGGTCACTCGCGCTGCCGGTTGGGGAATCATCATTCGATCCCAAGAATGTAACCGCCAGGAGCGGTTGGCCTCCGCATGCAGCGGCACCACCACGCCCGCTCCCCGTTGTGCCGCAGCTACGACGCCTGGTTTGAGCTCGCGCCGAGGACCGCGGGGGCCATCGGGGGTGAAGGCCACCGCGGTGCCCTGTTGGAGCTCCCGAACCGCGCCCAGAAGGGCCCGGGCTGCGCCCCTGGTACTCGACCCCCTGATGGTTCGGTAGCCGAGGGAGACGGCCAGGTCGGCCAGATACTGGCCATCGCGGGCTTCACTCACGACGATGGCGATTCGCTGGCCGCGATGCTGCCACAGCAACGGCAGCAGCACCTCGTGCCAGAGCAGGAATACGGGGGCCCGTCCCGCATCGCGCACCGCGCGCCAGCGGCCCTCGTGGACCGTGCGGATCCGCCAGCTCGCCGCCAAGAGCCGGACCGCCGGCGCGGCGAGCATCCGTGCCGCCCGCGGCGCGACCTTCAGTCGCACGTGCCGAGCAACTCGTCCGCCAACGCTACCACTCGCGTGGTTGCGCCCGGTGTGCCAAGTCGGCTCCGCACCAGGGCGAGGCCGTCCCGTTGGGCGACCGTCCGTGGGTCGTTGGGGTCGAGCAGGGGGCGCAGGGTATTCGCCAGCTCCTCGGCGTCGGCGTGGTGCTGTAGCATCTCCGGCACCACCTCGCGATCGGCAACGAGATTCACCAGGCTCACCCACTCCACCGTGCGCAGCCGACGCCACATGAGCCACGTCAGCGGATGAACTTTGTAGGCTACGACCATCGGTATTCCCGCCAAGGCGGCTTCCAACGTCGTGGTGCCTGATTTGGCCAGCGCGGCGTCGGCCGCGGCGAAGAGAGGCACCGCTTCACCTCGGAGGATCTCGATGGGGCCGGGATCGGGGTACTCCTCGGAGGGAATTCCGGCGACCAGGACTCGATCGCACCGTTTCTCCTGGAGTAGCCGGAGGGCCGCGTCACGGAACGGTCGCCACAGGCGGCGGATCTCCTGCTTTCTGCTGCCGGGAAAGATGCCGAGCACCCTGGTTCCATCGGCGATGCCGAGTTGCCGTCGCGCGGCCTCGCGGGTGGGCCAGGGGCCCCGGTCCACCAGTGGATGGCCCACATACTCGCTCCGAATCCCCAAGCGTCCGAAAAAGGGCTGCTCGAATGGAAGCACCACGGCCAACCGATCTACCGCGGCCGCGAAGCGCTTGGCGCGTTCGGGCCACCAGGCCCACAGCTGGGGCGCGATGTAATAGAGGACTTTGGTCCCCGTGGCCCGGGCAGCCTCGGCCACGCGCACATGGAAGCCGGGGTAATCGATCAGAATGACGAGATCGTAGCGTCCAGCCCGGAAGTCCGATTTGAGCGAGCGAAGCAGCTTGACGTGGGCTCCGAGCTTGGTCACCACCTCAACCAGGCCGAAGGCGGCGAGTCCCTCCATGGGATAGCGGACGACGGCGCCGGCCTGCTGCATCAGGGGCCCGCCGAGGGCCTCGATGGAGGCGTCGGGGTAGCGGGCCTTCAGCGCTCGGATGACTCCGGCGCCGTGAAGGTCACCCGAGGGCTCGCCGGCAGAGACGAAGATCCGAGGTGCTGCCCGAGTGATCATTCGTGGGCGGGAACGGCGAGGGGCGAGGTGCGCACGGCGGCGGCTACGCGGAGCGCGAGGGCGAGCGCGGCACGGCCTTCCTCCCCGCGAACCACGACTTCCCGCTGTCCCCGAACCGCATGGGCGAAGCTCTGGAGCTCCAGCGCCAGCGCGTCAGCGGCGGGAGCCTCCAGCACCATGCGCTCCACCACGTCGGAGAGGTGGTTGCCGGTGCCCGGCCGCCAGCCACCGCGCACCCGCATGAACTCACCTGCCCCGCTGGCGAGATCCAGGGACAAATACCCGTTGGGCTGAAACAGCCGCAGCCGACGGACCCGCTCCCGTGACACTCGCGAGGCCGTGGCCAGAGCGACGCCGCCATTGGAGAACTCGACCCGGGCGTTGGCGATATCGAGATGGGAGGAGAGGACCGACAGCCCGGACGCCCTGACCTCGGTAGCCTCTGCGCCTCCGGTCAGGTGCAGGACCAGGTCGAGATCATGAATCATGAGATCGAGCACCACGGCAACGTCGGTACCCCGGGGCTGGAACGGCGCAAGACGCTGGCTCTCGATGTATCGCGGACCGTCGAGGTAGGGCTCGGCGGCGCGGACCGCGCGATTGTAGCGCTCGATGTGGCCGACCTGCAACTGCGCGGAGTGGGCTCGGGCTGCCGCGATGAGCTGGTCCGCTTCCTCCAGTGTGGCGGTCAGCGGCTTCTCCATCAGCACCGGGATGCCCCGTCCCAGCGCTTCCAGCCCGACCTCGGCGTGTGCGGGGGTCGGCACCGCGACCGTTACCGCCTCGACCCGGTCGAGCAGAGGCTCCAGCTCGGTGAAACCCTCGGTGCTCAGCTCGCCCGCGATCCTCGTGGCCCGAGCGGCGTCGATATCACACACGCCGGCCAGCCGGACACCATCCATCTGCGCGAGATGCCGGGCGTGGTGTTGCCCCAGTGCTCCGACCCCGATCACGCCTATCGGGAGGCGGGCCCTCACGCGGGGACGCCTCGCTCCGAGGACTCCACGAAGGCCACGAAACGCTCGACCTCAGGATACGGCGGCAAGTCGGCTCGGGCCCGCTCCAACGCCTGGGACAGGTTCAGGTCCGAGTTGAAGAACAGCCGATACGCTCGCTTGAGCGCGGCGACGGTTTCGCCGGAGAAGCCACCGCGCTGGAGACCGATGGAGTTGAGTCCGTACAGCTCCATGGGGTTGCCCACGGCCTTGACGTAGGGCGGGATGTCCTGGTTGACCCTTGAACCGCCCCCGACGAAGGCGTAGGTGCCGATGGTGACGAACTGATGAATCGCATTGAGGCCGCTCAGCACCGCCTTATCGTGGATGGTGACGTGGCCGGCGCACTGGGTTCCATTGGCGATGACCACTTCGTCCCCGACGTGACAGTCATGGGCAAGATGCACGTAGGTCATGATGAAGCAGCGGGCGCCGACGACGGTCTTGAACGTGGCGGACGTGCCCCGGTTGATCGTAGAGTACTCCCGGATAATCGTACCGGGTCCAACCTCGACCCAGGTTTCCTCCCCGGCGAATTTGAGGTCCTGGGGATCTCCTCCCAGGATGGATCCATCGCCGACCTTGACGTCCTCTGACAATCGCACATTGCGCTGGAGCCGAGCCCGGGGTCCGATGCGGCAGCCGTCCCCGATGCTCACCTGCGGCCCGACGATCACCCACGGTCCGATCTCGACCCCGGTCCCGATTTCGGCCGATGGGTCGATGATGGCGCTGGAGTGAATCGTGGTCACCGATCCACCACGCGCGCCATCATCTCGGCCTCGGCAACGACGTGGCCGTCGACGTAGGCGACGCCCTTCATCCGGCAGGTGCGTCCTCGGTTCTGCAGCATCTCGAGCTCGCAGCGAAGCTGGTCTCCAGGCGTCACCGGGCGACGGAACTTCACATTGTCGAGCGACATGAAGTAGACCACCTTCTGGTCCGGATCCTCGATGGTGCCCAGCAGCAGCATGCCGCCCACCTGCGCCATGGCCTCGATGATGAGCACGCCCGGCATGATGGGATGGCCCGGAAAGTGGCCCTGGAAGAACGGCTCGTTGATGGTCACGTTCTTGATTCCGACGATCCGCTTGGTGCCGTCCACCTCGAGGATCCGATCCACGAGGAGGAACGGGTAGCGGTGCGGGATCACATCCAGGATCCTGCCGATGTCCATCGCCACGCCTCCGTCGCGCTGTGCGGTGCGGGTGAGCCAGCGGGTCAGCGCGATGTTTCCCTGATGGCTCGGCTTGGTGGCGACGACGTGGGCCTGAACCCGGCCGCCGCTGAGTGCGAGGTCGCCCAGAATGTCGCCCGCCTTGTGGCGCACGAACTCGTCCGGCCAGCGAAGCTCTCCGCTGACCAGTCCCTTGTCGGTGAGAACCAGGGTGGACTCGAGATCGGCTCCCAGGGCCAATCCTCGAGCCCTGAGCCCCTCCACCTCGTGCAGAAATCCAAAGGTTCGTGCACCGGCAAGGTCCCGCTCAAATTCCTTCGGGGTGATATCGTAGCTGCCGGCCTGCCGTCCGATCAGGGGGTGGGTCCACTCGATGGTAGTCGTAAGTCGGAGGGACGGCGCCGGGGCCACCACATACGCCGACTCACCCTCGTTGAGGTGAAACGGCGTGGTAACCCGGTACACCACAGGCTCGCCCGGCTGCTCGGTGATCCCGGCCTGTCCCAGCGCGGTCAGGTAGGGCTCGAAGGAGCCGTCGGCGATCGGTGGCTCGGGGCCATCCACTTCGACAATGAGATCGTCCAGCAGGAGGGCGGCGGCGGCAGCGAGGAGATGCTCGACGGTTTGCACCGACACCTCGCCGTCGCCCAGCGCGGTGCGCCGGTCGGTCGCCCGCACCTCGGAGAGCCGAGCCGGTATGCTCGGGGCACCGGGGAGATCGACCCGGCGAAAGACAATCCCGGTGCCGGCCGGCGCCGGCGTACATCGGACGCTCACGCGGGAGCCGGTGTGGAGGCCGGTTCCGCTCAGACACGCCGTCCCTGCGATGGTGCGTCTAGGCATCGGCCGCTCGCTTTGCCACCAGTTGCTCCACCTGATCGATGATGGGAGCCAGCCGGTAGAGTGCCGCCTGAGCACGGAGGAACTGACGGTGAGGGCGGGCCGGGTGGCCACTGAAGGTCGCGCCGCTGGGGATATCACCAAACACGGCGCTCTTGGCCCCGACCCGTACGCCACTGCCCAGGACCAGATGGTCGGTCACTCCGACGTGGCCGGCCAGAATCACGTCATTGCCGATGCGGGTACTGCCGGCGATCCCTACCCCGGCCATCGCAAGACAGCGTTCCCCCAGCTGCACGTTGTGCCCCACGTGTACCAGGTTATCCAGCTTGGTGCCGTTGCCGAGGATAGTATCGTCGATGCTGCCTCGGTCGACGCAGGTGTTGGAGCCGATCTCCACGTCATCGCCCAGGACGCACCCTCCAACATGAGGAATCCGCCGATGACCGCCCTGGCCGGAAAGATATCCGAAGCCGTCCCCTCCGATCACCGCCCCGGCCTTGAGGACGCAGCGGCTGCCGATCCGGCTGCCGGCATAGCAGACCACTCCGGGCCCCATGACGGTGTCGGCGCCAATGCTTACCCCGTCCCCGATGGACACCCGCTCTGCCAGGCAGCAGCGATCCCCCAGGCGCACTCCAGTCCCCAGCACCACGAAAGGTCCGACGGACACGTCCCTTCCGAGCAGACACCCCGGACCGAGCCTCGCCGTGGCATGAATTCCGGGCACTGCTGGACGCCGGGGAAACATCGCGTCCAGCACGGGGACCAGTGAGGCATGGGGGTCGGGGACCACGATCCGGGCGCGAGGGCCGGCGGGGACCTGCACCAGCGCCTCCGGAATCAGCACCGCCCCGGCGCGCGAGGCCTTGAGGGCTTCGGCGTAGTGCAGGGAGACCGCCAGCGACAAGGCCTCCGGGCCCGCGCGCTCCAGCGGGCCGACGGCGCGCAACACCACGGCTCCATCACCAAGCAGGCGGCCACCGACCAGATCGGCGACCGCCTGAGCAGTCAATTCAGCAGATTCCACCGGCTACGTGCCCGACTTCAGTTGCTGAATCACCTTCTGAGTCAGATCCAGCGACTTGTCGGCCGTCACGATGCCGCTATTGGGCGAGCTCACGTCGAAGATGACGGCGTAGTTGCCGGCGGCTCGCAGTCCTTCGATGACGCTGTTCACCTTGGATTGAATCGGGTCGAGCAGCTCGCGCTCCCGGGTCGCGGCCTTCTGTTGCAGCTCCTGGGTGCGCTTCTCCAGGACTTGTTGCTGTCCCTCGAGGTCCTTGCGCTTGGCGGCTCGCTGGGTGGGGCTCAGCATCACCGATTGCTGGTCGAAATCGGAGGCCGCCGAATCCAACGTGGCCTGCAGCTTCTGCACTTCGCTCCGGTAGGTCTGGAGCTCCTTGGTGAACGTGGACTCCGCCTGAGTGTACCCGGGGGTCTGCTTGAGGATCGCCTGGGTATTCACGTAGGCGATCTTCGTCCCGGCTTGGGCGGTAGCGGGATTCACCCAAGCCAGGACGAGCGTGAACAAGGCGGCCCAGGTCCCCACGACGACAAGCTTCATGCGTTGCTCCGGTGAAGGGTGCGTCTGCCTAAAAGAAATTCCCAAGTTTGAAGTGCAGCTGCCAGCCCGGATCGGGGCTGCCATCTCCTTTGACCTTGTCGAAGCCGTACCCGATGTCCACCCCGATCGGCCCCAAGGGGGAGATCACCGCCGCGCCGAAGCCCGCGCCGCGGAACAAGCGGGTCGGGTCCCACTGCCGAGCGGACCGATACACATTGCCGGCGTCGAAGAAGGTGTTGAGGTACAATGACTGGCTGATCCGGGCGCCGGCCTCGACCGTGAATGCCGCGTAGGATTTCCCGAAGGCATCGGCGCTCGCCGTGTTGTTGCTGGCACTCGGGTCAAACCCGTTGGGCGTGATGGAGAACTCGTCGTAGCCGCGGAGCGGAATGCCGAACTGCACTCCACCCATGGAGTAGAGCTCGGTGTAGAACGGGCCCGCATCACCAAAGATGAATCCCGACTTGGCGGTCAATCCCAGCACGAATTGCACTCCCGCTCCCAGCTGCCCGCCGCCACCCAGGGTGCCGAGCGGCGCGTACCAGCGGCCTTCCAGGTCCACCTTCTGGTAGTCCCCGGTCCCGCCGAGGAACCCGCCGTTCAATTCCCCACTGATGTTGGTCAGGGAACCACCGGTCGCAAACGGCAGGCCGATCCGGGTGTCGCGGAGAATGCTGCTGCCCAGGGAGGACCGGGTGCACCTGTTGCAGCGGAAGCGCTCCCGCAAATCTATCGATCCCCCTTCGTAGCTCACTCGCTGGAAGGAATAGGAGGTGAAGAGCCGAGTATAGCGGGATCCGAGGAAGGGGAAGCCGAATTGAATGCTTCCGCCGGTCTGCTTCCGGCGGCCGAGGTCACCGATGGTGTACCGGGCGCGGGAATCAAACAGTGAGACAGTGCCCGAGATGCGGCTCTCGCGAATAGCTGGGTCGGTGTAGGTCAGGGTAAAGTCATTGACGTTCTTCCCGAACTGCCATTGCAGCCTTCCCCGCTTGCCCCGGCCGAAGAGGTTGGGCTCTTCCAGGCCGAGGAAGCCACCCACGCCGGTCCCCTGCCCCAACGACGCGCCGAAGTTGATGTTGCCGGTACGCCGCTCCTCGACCCGGAAGATCACGTCGACGTCCACCCCGTTCGCCGCCGGCTTCACATCGGGCGCGGGGAGGGGCTGCTGGAAGAATCCGAGGTTGGACACGTTCTGGTACGACCGGATCAAGCGGTCCCGACTGAAGAGGTCGCCGGGCAGCATGACGATCGCTTCGCGAATGACCCGCTCGTGAGTGACGTCGTTTCCCACGATCTCGATCTTGTTGATCGTGGCCGGCGAGCCCTCCCGAATGGTCCAGCGGAGATCAATCACCGGTTGGCCGTCGGTTCGGGTGCGGCGGGTCTCGGTCGGCTCCACCTGGGCGTAGATGTAGCCGTTGTTGGCATACAGGTTCTGGAGCTTTTCGGTCGCCGACTCCCAATCCGAGCGACTGAACGCCACCTTGCCGGTCTGCGGGCTGCCGTTGGCATCCACCGGCCCGAAGGGATAGAAGGCCATCAGCTCTTCGGTGGAAAACCTACGGTTGCCCTCCACGTCGAAGTTGCCGACCTGATACTCCCGCCCCTCGTCCACGGTGAGATGGAGCACGGCCTTACCGCCCGCCGAATCGGCGATAAGCGAGTCCTGGGTCACCTGGAAATCCACGTACCCCTGATCGGCATACCAACGCGGCAGGCGCTCGCGGACGTCCTGCTCTACCTTGCGGTCGTCGTACTCGCCCTTCTGGAACCACCAGAACCCTTCGGGTCTGGTGGACATGTGCTTGACCACGGCTTTGTCGGTGAAGTGCTGGTTTCCGTCGACCTTCACCTGACTGATAGCAACCCGCTCCCCTTCATCGACATCGAAGACCACGCGGATTCGGCCGGTGGTCTGGGGCAACTCGAGAGTCTTGACCCGCGCGGCATAGTAGCCGGCATGTTTGTAGAGCGAGTCGATCGCCGAGCGGGACTGTTCCACCGCATTGCGATCGATGGGACGACCCTCTGTCAGCTTGACCCGACCCTTCACCTCGCCCTCACCCAGACGCTGCACGCCGCGAACCGCCCACTTCTCCAGGACCGGCCGCTCCTTGACCTTGAGGGCCAGGATCAAACGGCCCTGGGCGACTCGCTGCTCCACCAGCACGTCGTCGAATTGGCCGGTGCGGAAGAGCGCGGTGACGGCCCGCTGAATGTCGCGATAGTTCACCGGCTGGTGTACGACGATGCCTGCGGTGCCGATCACCTGGGCGGCGGTGAGTCGGACGTTGCCTTCCACCGCGATGCTGTCGACCATGGGAGGGCGTTCGCCCTGGGCGAGAAGAGCCGCCGGCCCTCCCAGGAAGAGGGCACCGGCGGCAAGGATAGAAGAGAGACGCTGCATCAGTCAGCGGTGGCGC
>DATBKD010000039.1:0-2451 GCA_036556025.1 Gemmatimonadales bacterium
ATGGACTCCGAGGCGTTCGGCGTATGCGTCGGCTGCCGGTCGCCCATTGCATACGAGCGTCTGTCGGTCATTCCCGAGACCACGCTGTGCGCGCAGTGCAGCTGGCGCCGGGAGCTATAGGAAGGATCGGTCACCGGCTTCACCCGATGTACGGCGCGAGCCACTATATGGAAGGAGGAGGAAATGAAGGTCGCCGAGCTGATGAAGACCAACGTGAAGACCATCGCAAGCGATGCCGTTGGTAGATCAGATCATGGAAGGGCGGAACGCACATGCCGATGTTCACGACCTCTACCACCGGAACCGAGAAGAATTGGAGCAGAGGGTACAGCGCGAAGCAAGTTCCGAGCTCGGCCCGCTGGTCGACGAGTGGCTCGATTGGCTCGGGAGTCCGGAAGCGATTTCTCCAAGGACCAGGGCGCCCTACGCGGCGAACACCATCCGGCCGGTACCGCATGTCCTTCGCCACGGTCTTCGACACCGCGCACGAGGGGCGCGTGCTGAAATTGAAGGGGCTGACGCGTGGGTCTTCCTGGACCTTCGAGCGGCGCGGATCAGGGCCGGCGCCAACGGGGTCACCGTAAACCGTGACCTGGTAGCGGTTTCTGCGTTCCTGCGTTGGTGCGAGGAGGTGAAGGAGCTGACAGTGCCACGAGTCGCGCTTCCTCGGGAGAAGGAGAATCTGGCAGGGATCGCTGGCTCTCAGCCGATGAGCTGGCCCAGCTTTACCTTGAGCTTCCCGCTGAGTGGGTTCCGCTCTTCAGCTTCTAGCCTCGACAGGACTCCGAATCGGCGAGGCGCTGGGGCTCACCTGGCAGGATGTGCGGTTCGCAGAGCGGACCCTCCGAGTACGAGGGCAGGGGGTGGAGACCACGAAAGGTCACCGGCGGGTGGTACCGATGGGGCAGGCGCTGGCCCGTGCATTGGCTAGGCACCGGGAGTCGGTCCTGGCTGGGGCGCATGACCCCGTATTCCCGCGCCCCTTCTCGGCCCAGGCTGCTGTCCGGCTGCTCGCGCGAGTTGCTGAGCGACCGTTGTACACGATCTCCGGCGGACTTTCGCGGTTCACGCGCTGGCGAGCGGTATTCCGCTGGCTCGCGTTCAGCGGTGGTGGGGCCACCGGACTGCGGCAATGACACTCTCTATGCCCAGCACGCGCCTGAGCCCCACGCGGACGACGACGCAGCTCGGGTTGAGGCGAGCATGGTCGGGGTGGCCAACCGTGAAGCGGAGGCGGTGCAGGCACTCCTCAAAGTTGTCGATGCGTAGTGCCTACATTTGTGCCTACATTACCCTTGAGGTCCGCGGGCACGCCGTGCTAAGTTATTGGCCCGCAATATCTGGCGCCGTAGCCAAGTGGTAAGGCAGAGGTCTGCAAAACCTCCACCCCCGGTTCGAATCCGGGCGGCGCCTCTCTCACCCCACGTCGTCACTTCTTGCCCTCAGCTACACGCGGAATAAGAGCCAGGCTGGCCCCCTCTAGTCTCTCACCGGTACCAAACCATCGACTCGAGCAGGAACCATCAGATGAAGCCCCCGTCTGGATGGCGCGCGCTTGCTCTGGGAGCCGTAGTAGCCACCGCCTTCGCACCGGGTTGTGGTGGCGGAGCAGGTGGGGACCTGGAACCGGCGCCGCTCACGGTGGCCAAGCCCACGACCCAAAGTGGTAATCAGCAGAGCGGACCGGTCAACGCCGCGCTCGGCGAAGTACTCCGGGTACTAGTCACTCCTGACGGCGTGCCCGAGTCCGGTGCCACGGTTGCCTGGTCCGCGGCTCAGGGATCCGTGAGCCCAGCCTCCGACCCGACCAATTCGGATGGCATCAACTCCACGACCTGGACGGTGGGCCCGAGCGCCGGGGCTCAAACCGCCCAGGCCGAGGTCGCCGGCGCGACGGATCGCCCGTCAGCTTCAGCGCCACCGCAACCGAGGCGGAACCGCCGCAGCCCCCGCCTCCTCCGCCGCCGGCACCTCCGCCGTCGACTCTCGCCATCGCCAAGACGGCCGAGCAGAGTGGCGATGGTCAGACCGGGCCGGTGAACCAGCGGCTGGACCAGGAGCTTCGGGTTATCGTCACTCGGGACGGAACGCCTCAGGCCGGGGTCACGGTCGCATGGACCACGGGCGATGGGTCGCTCGATCGGTCCACCGAAGAGACCAAGGACGATGGGATCAGCACCGCGGCCTGGACCCTGGGCGCGAACGCCGGTGCCCAAACGGCTCGAGCTGAGGTGGCGGGTGCAACCGGGTCGCCGGTGGTGTTCGCCGCGACGGCCACTGCCAGCCAGCCACCGCCG
Source organism: Gemmatimonadales bacterium (assembly GCA_036556025.1). Taxonomy (GTDB): domain Bacteria; phylum Gemmatimonadota; class Gemmatimonadetes; order Gemmatimonadales; family GWC2-71-9; genus CAVVWJ01. The sequence goes on from DATBKD010000039.1 coordinate 2,298, forward strand.
CCGTCCCCCGCCGCCACCAGGCCCTCCTACGAGCATCGTGGTGACCGTGGGAACGACTTCTTCCGCAGCGGGAGCGCCAAGAGCTATTCATTCCGATTCACCCAGGCCGGCACCTACACCTATGACTGCGCGGTGCACGGCAGCGGATGACCGG
>DATBKD010000040.1:0-64488 GCA_036556025.1 Gemmatimonadales bacterium
CCGCGTCCTCGATCTCGTCCTCGTGCATCCAGCGCAGCGAATGCAGGACCTTCAGCTTTTCGTCGCGTACGGCATTGGCCGTCATCTTCACCGGCGGCTCCATCGCCGTCAGCGTGAGCAGCTGGAGCAGGTGGTTCTGGAACATGTCGCGGACGACGCCCGCTTCCTCGTAGTACTTGCCGCGCTGCTCCACGCCGACGGTCTCCGCGGCCGTGATCTGCACGTGCTGCACCGACTGGCGGTTCCAGATCGGCTCGAAGATCGCGTTCGCGAAGCGGAAGACGAGGATGCTCTGGACCGTCTCCTTGCCGAGGTAGTGATCGATGCGGTACAACTGGCATTCGTTGAAGAGATCGAGGACGAGCCGGTTCAGCTCGCGCGCCGTCTCGAGGCTGTGCCCGAACGGCTTCTCGATCACCACGCGCGCCCACGGCCGCGAGGACGCGTCGTGCATCCGCGGCGCGAGACCGCTCTCGTGCAGCGATTTCACGATGTCCGAGAAGACGCTGGGCGGCACGGCCAGATAGAACAGCCGGTTGCGCGCGTCCGGCCGGTGCTTCTCGATTTCCTCGAGACGCGTGCCGAGCGCGCGGTAGTCCGCGGGCTTCGAGAGGTCGGCGGGCTCGTAGTGCATGCGCGACGCGAGCGACGTCCACACCTGCTCGTCGAAGTCCGAGATCTCGTCGCTCTCGCGCACCGCGTCGCGCATCATGTCGCGGAACGCGTCGTCGTCCATCTGCTGCCGCGCGGTGCCGAGGACGTCGCAGCCGTCGGGGAGCAGCTTGTCCTTCGCGAGCTGGTAGATCGCCGGGAGCAGCTTGCGCTTGGCGAGATCGCCGTGGGCGCCGAAGATCACGATCGTGCACGGATCGGCGCGGCGCCGGTCGTTGCCGAGCGAGCGCAGGACCTGGCTCGGCCGCGCGTGCAGGCGCCGCGATTCCGGCAGATCCGTGGTGGTCACGTCTTGTGCACCGCGTGCCCGCCGAACTCGTTGCGCAGCGCCGCGATGACCTTGGCCCCGTAGGAATCGCTCTGCCGGGAGCGAAACCGCGTGAGCAGTGAGAGGGTGATGACAGGCGCGGGCACATCCAGATCGATTGCCTCCTGCACCGTCCAGCGGCCCTCGCCCGAGTCTTCCACGTAGCCCTTGAGGCCGGCAAGTTCGGTGTCCCTGGCGAAGGCTCGCTCGGCCAGCTCGTTGAGCCAGGAGCGGACCACGCTGCCCCGATTCCAGACCGCCGAGATTTGACGCAGGTCGAGCTTGAAGTCCCTGGAGGCATGCAGGATCTCATAGCCCTCGGCGTAGGCCTGGAGCATCCCGTACTCGATCCCGTTGTGGATCATCTTCACGTAGTGCCCGGCCCCCGGCGGGCCCACGTGGGCGTAGCCGTCGGTGGGGGCCAGGGTCTTGAAGATGGGCTCGCACTGTTTGAAGGCCTCCGGCGACGCCCCGATCATGAGGCAATAGCCAATCTTGAGCCCCCAGATCCCGCCGCTGGTGCCGGCGTCGATGAACTCGAAGCCCTTCTCCTTGAGCCGGTCCGCGCGGCGGATGGAGTCCTTGTAGTTGGAGTTGCCGCCGTCGATGATGATGTCCCCAGGGGACAGACCCGGCAGCAGCTCGTCGATGGTGCTCTCCACGGCCGCTCCGGCGGGCACCATGATCCAGACCACGCGGGGCGCGCTGAGCTGCCGGCACACATCGGCCAGGTCCTTCGCCCCGCTCGCGCCCAGCGCGACATGCGGCTTCATCGCGGGTGCGCTGCGATCGAAGACGACCACCTGCTGGCCACCCTGCAGCAGCCGCTGCACCATGTTCCCCCCCATCCGGCCCAGCCCGATCATAGCGAGCTGCATTGCACATCTCCTCTCAAGTCTGCACGCCCAGTGACGCCAGCTCCTGGCGCAACCGGGCGGCATCGGCATACCGGATCGTCCGCATGCCGAGCGTGCGGGCCGGTTCCAGGTTGCGCTCCCGGTCGTCGATGAACACCGAACGTTGCGGCTCGGCCTGTGCCATCGCCATCGCGACCTCGTAGATCCTGAGTGCGGGCTTCAACACCCCCACCCAGCAGGAGGAGAAGAAGGTGATGAAGATGTCTCGCAGACCAAAGTGCTCCAGGCGGTACCGGTTGAGCTCGGCGGACTCGTTGTTGATCGTCATCAGACGGTAGCGGCCGCTGCGGGCCAGCGCTCGAGCCAGGTCAATAGTCTCCGGAAAGGGAGTGCTCTGGACCCGCATGTAGTGTTTGAACTCCTCGGTGCTGAAGGACCGGGGCCGGTAGAACACGGCGCAGTGGAGATACTCATCCAAGCCGATCCGCCCCTGTTCCAGCGTCGCGACGCTCTCGTCGTGCCGATCTTCCAGCTCCTCCAGATCGAGATTGAACTGTCGCGCCGCCGCGGCGCGCTGTTCCCGATCCCAGCCATTGGTGCCCAGCACTCCACCGATATCGAAAAAGACGTGAGTGATCGTCACCGCTCGAGTAATCCCAGGTCCTCGAGTCGTATCGCCGGCCGCCCGCGCGAGCGCAGGGCCAGGAGGTCGCCTTCGGCCTGCGCTTCCTCCAGCCGGCCGAAGCTGAAGGCTTCGCCCGGGATAGGGAGGTCTTGCTCCGACCGCTGGGTGAGCTGAAGGAAGTGGCCAGTCGGGCGGCCGCCCTTGTGAAGCTGGCCGGTCGAGTGGAGGAACCGCGGCCCATAGCCGAAGGTGGTCGCGACCTTGAGCCGGTCGCGCAGACGGACTCGAATGGCCCTGAGGCGGCGATCGTTCTCCGGTGTGGGGGGGAGATAGGCCATGATCGCGAGGTAGTCCCCTGGCATGATGGCTGCCAGAAACTTCTCCAGATCGCGCTCGGAGGCCGCCGGTGAGGGCGGGGTCTGCTTGGCCAGCACCGTCTTGGTGTTCGCCTTGCTTTCCGCCACGTTGGGCTGATCAAAGGCATTGATGCCCAGCACCGCACCGGCCACTGCGGTGGCGAACTCCCAGCGGAAGAACTCTTGCCCCAGGTCGTAGCGATCGTCGAGTCGCAGATGGACCACGGGGTGGCCAACCTTCTCCAACTCCGTCAGACGGGATTCGACCGCGGCGTCGATCTCGTCACTGAGCACCATGGACACGAACACGCGATCCTGGCCATACACTCCGGGAACTCCCAACGGCTCGTCCGCCACGGGCAGGATGCCCTTTCCTTCCTTGCCGGTGCTTTCGGCGATCAGCTGCTCCACCCACAGGCCAAAGCTGGTGATGCCCGGCGACAGTACGAAGGTGACCTTGTCCCGTCCGGCGAGGGCGGCCTCGCCCAGCGCGGCGCCCAGCCAGGCGGCCGGATTTTCCAGCGCGGGCACCCAAGCGGCACTGGCCTCCGCCATCCGGTGCGCCCGGTGCAGCAGAGTCTCGACGTCCACGCCGATCAGGGCCGCCGGCACCAGCCCAAAGAACGATAGCGCCGAGTAGCGCCCGCCGATGTCGGCCGGATTGAGGAAGGTGCGGCGGAAACCGCGCTCCCCGGCGAGCCGCTCGAGCGGAGTGCCCGGATCGGTGATCGCCACGAATTGCCGGCCCGGGCCACCGGTGCGCTCCCAGAAGTAGCGGAAGAAGCTGTCGCTCTCCTGGGTGGTGCCCGACTTGCTGGAGATGATGAACAACGTCTTGGCAAGGTCGCCACCCGCACCCTGCTCCGCTTGGCGCACGGCTCGGGGATCGGTGCTGTCCAGCACGACGAGCGAGGGATGGCCCGGGGCCGCGCCGAAGGTCCGCCACAGCACCTCTGGGGCCAGGCTGGAGCCGCCCATCCCGCAGAGCACGACTCGGCGGTACTCCGCGCGGACCTCCTCGGCGAAAGCCTTGAGATCCTTCACCTGCTGGGCCATGGCCTTGCCGACCGTGAGCCAGCCCAGCCGATCCCGGATTTCCGGCGTGTTGGGGTCGCTCTTCCAGACCGTCGGATCGCGCGCCCAGATCCGCTTGGGGACCTGGGCCGAATCCATGGCGTCGAGCCGAACGGCCACCGACGCATCGACCGCCCGGAAGACCGCCGAGTGCCCGGGCGGTGCCTGCTCGACCAATGCCTTCCGCTTGGCGCGGATGACGCCGAGCAAGGTGTCGAAGGACTTGGCGAACTTCTCGATCCCATCGTCTTCCAATACGCGGGTGACGTCGGCAAAATCGATCCCGCCCTTCGCCAGGCGATCCATGATCGCGCGGGCCTGGCTTGCCTCGTCCGGCAGCGTGCGTTGGACTTTTCCGTGATCCTCGAACAGCTGGAGCGTCGCGGGCGGCATAGTATTGATGGTGTCCGGCCCGATGAGCGTGTCCACGTACAGCACGTCGGAGTAGGCGGGATTCTTGGTGCCGGTGCTGGCCCAGAGCAGGCGCTGCGGTCGGGCGCCGTTGGAGGCCAGCCGATGCCAGGCAGCACTCCGCAGCAGCTCGCGGAACCAGACGTAGGCCAATTGGGCATTGGCGATGGCGACCTTCCCCCGCAATTCGAGCACCTCGCCACCCTTGCCATCGATGCGGCGGTCGGTCTCGGTGTCCACCCGGCTCACGAAGAACGAGGCGACCGAGGCCAGACGGTCGATCGGCTGACCGGCCCTGATGCGGGCCTCGAGCGCTCGGAGATACGCCTGGGCCACCTGACGATAGTGTTCCAGAGAGAAAAGCAGGGTGATGTTGATATTGATCCCGTCGGTGAGGAGGCGCTCGATCGCGGGCCAGCCCTCCTTGGTGCCGGGGACCTTGATCATCAGGTTGGGCCGCTCCACCGCGGCCCAGAGCCGTCGCGCCTCGGCAATGGTCTTCTCGGTGTCCCGGGCCAGTGTGGGGGAGACTTCCAGCGAGACGAAGCCGTCTGCCCCCTGGGTCGCATCGTAGACCGGGCGGAAGAGGTCGGCGGCCTGACGGACATCCTCGATGGCGATCTGCTCGAAGACCTCCAGATCGCTCCGCCGGGACCGAGCCAGATGGGTGAGCTGGTCGTCGTAATCACTGCTGCCGCCGATGGCGTGCTCGAAGATGGTGGGGTTCGAGGTCATGCCGCGGAGACCGTCGTCGATCAGAGACTGCAACTCCCCCGAGCGCAACATCCCGCGCCGCAGGTAGTCCAGCCAGACGCTCTGCCCCAGATCGAGCAGGGCGTGCATCGCAGTTTGGGTCGATCGCTTGGACATTCTGGATCCTTCCAGCTAGATGGTGCCTCGTGCCGTTTCTCTGGACTAATCTACTCGTCCGTCCGAAGCCTGCCTGACGCGCCGGGCCGGGCTCTCTCTCCCGCCAGGACCGTCGCGTGACCCGCCCGTGACATGTCCTCCTCGGGCGCTCAGCATCCTCCCGTCCGAGGTCCCGGCACGAGCTCGAACGTACGCGACGATGAGCAGGACGCAGCAGATGGGGGTTCAGCTACTGCATCCTTCCGGCCACGGCAGCCGACCCCAGTAGGCCGACATTGGGATTCATCACCACGTGCACCGGAATCCGGGACAATAGCTCGGAGAGCCGACCCTTGTCGCGAAAGGCGTCGATGAAGCCGCCGGCCTTGAGCCGCTCCACCACCTTGGGCGCTATGCCTCCCGCGAGATACACTCCGCCGGTCGCGACCACGGTGAGGGCGAGGTTGCCGGCCTGGGCTCCGAAGATCTCACAGAACAGATCCAGCGCCCGGTCGGAGAGACAGTCGGTCTGGGCGAGTGCGTGCCGGGCGATCACCGCCGCGGGATCTTCCCGAGTCATCTCGTCCCTCACCACGGGCAGTTCGGGAAACGCACCTGACTCGGCCAGGTAGTGGTAGGTGTTGATCAGGCCGGGGCCCGACAGCAGCCGCTCCCAGGATACCCGGTGAAACTTCCCCTCGAGAAACTGGAGCAGGCCGGCCTGCACCCGCCCGCGCGAGGCGAAGTCGCTGTGTCCACCCTCCGAGGCCAGGACCTCGTAGTGGTCGTCGTCCCAGAAGAGGAATCCTTGCCCCAGACCGGTTCCTGCGCCGATCAGCGCGATGGGCCCATGGAGCTCGACCACACCTTCCTGAAGCGTCGCCAGGTCGGCGGGACCCAACAGCTCGATGCCGTAGCCCACCGAGACGAAGTCGTTGATGATCGCGCTGCGGGGAATCCCGATATCTGCGGCGAGCTTGCTGCGGTTGATGGTCCAGGGAAGATTGGGCGCGGTGCAGTCCTCGCCCACCAGAGGGCAGGCGATGCCGAAACAGGCTCGGTCGGGGCAGCTGCCCGCCTCTTCGCAGAAGCGGCGCACGATGGGGGCGAGGCCGGGATACTTCCGGCTGGGATACTTGCGCTCCTGCACGATCCGGGCGGTGCGTTCGTTTACATCTACGATTGCCAGACGAGCGTTGGTTCCTCCCACGTCCCCCGCCAGCACGATCATGCGGTGATCCTCGGCGCGGTGAGCCGGGCTGCGGCCGCCTGGTCCAGGAACCAGGTGCCTCGCCGCGCCAGCTGAGCCGGGACCGCCTGGAGCGCGAGCGGTCCCTCCAGCGCCCGTGCCACCACTGCCGCTTTGTCTCCACCCGATGCGAGCACCATTACCTTCCTGGCCGCCTCGATCACCGGGGGCGTAATGGTCATCCGTTCGGCCGGTGGCTTGGCGCCGAGCACCGGCACGACCAGGCGTTGGCGCTCGTCCAGCGCGGGCGACCCGGGAAAGAGCGACGCGGTATGGCCATCGGGCCCGATGCCGAGCAGGAGAATGTCGAGCCGGGGCGGCATGACTCGCTCGTAATCTCGAGCCGCGGCATCGCGATCGGCGCGTTCCGCCTCCATCCGATGGATCTGACCCGCCGGAATGACCACGCGAGAGAGCAGCGCCGCTTGCACCATCCGATAGTTGCTGTCGGCATGGTCGGGTGGAACCGAGCGCTCATCGCCGAAGAACACCTGCACCCGCCGCCAATCGACGCTCGAGGCCCGGGCCAACTCTCGATACGCCGGCTCGGGCGTGTGCCCGCCCGCCAGGGCGAGCGCGCAGGTCCCTCGCTCACCGATCGCCCGGGCCATCTCGAGCTCGAGCCACTCCGCCGCGGGCCGCGCCAGGTCCGCCGGGCGCGCGACCACCACCAGCTCGGTCATTCGGTCATGCCCCACTCATGATGACCTGGATGGAGTCTCGCCGGCGCACCGTAGGCTGGATGGTCTGGCCGCAGGCGGAACAGATATTGGCCTGCGAATGGCGGTCGATGTACTCCCGTACCGTGCGCACGTACTCCGCGTGGCTCCAGGTGAGCGGCGAAACCGACAGCGGCTCGCCGGTGTAGGGATGCAGCTGCTCCGCCATGGTCCCGGAGGTCAAGGCTCGCTGGGCGGCCCATTCGAGGAGCTTGAGGCCGGGCCCCAGGTCCTCGAGTGTAGTGGCTCGCATCAACCGGTAGCGGGCCAGCCAGAGCGTGCAGATGAACCAGGGGTTGCCCGGCACCCGCACCGTGTCCTTCTGCTCAACCTGGTGATAGTAATCGTTCTGGTACCGAGCCAGCCCGCCGACATCGGTCTTGACCCACAGGCCATTCTCGACCTGTTGCAGAGTGGCGACGGCCTGCGGGTCGTCCGGCGGAATCGCTCCCAGCAACACCAGCCCGAAGAGGGCCGAGTCCAGCGTCATGTCGAGGGTGTAGCCGCTCGCCGAAGGCGTCGCCATACGTGCGAAGCGCTGCAATGCCTCGTTCCACATCACCGCCCGGGCACCTTCCAACATCCGGTCCGCGGCCGCCAGGTAGCGCGCCGACCGCTCGGTCTCCCCGAACTCGGTGCAGAGCCGCGCCGCGGCGCGCAGGCCGCCGATCACGGCTGCGACGGTGAAGGCATGGACCCCCCAACGCTCCTCCCACAGATCATAGGAAGGCAACGGCAGGCCGGTCCTCTGGTCCACGTAGTTCATCAGGAAGTCCGCCGGCCGGGTGACCAGCCCCCGATAGAAGGGGGCGGTCTCCTCGATCCGGCGATACAGCTCGAAGTACTCGCCCAGCGCCCAGATCACGAGCGCGGTCTCATCCTCCTGAATGGGCAGGGCGGGCTTGCCGTCGCGGATGTAGCCGTGCCAGGTCGAGGCCAGGGTTCCGTCAGGATTGTACTTGTGGCGCAGGTAGCCGTTGGGGGAGATGACTCGGGAGCAGAAGTTGAGGAACCGCTCGGGGGCTCCGGCGTGTCCGGCGTGCATCAGCGCGCTGGAGACCAGGGCCCCGTCGCGTGGCCACATATAGGAGTACGTGTCGCGGGCCAGTTGACTGATGTCGGTATCATTGGCGGCCAGGATGGCGCCGTTGTGGTCGATCTGGCTCTGAATGATCAACAGGCTCTGCCTGTAGCGTTCGACCACGGTGGGAGGCAGATCGGCACTGCCCCGCCGGTCCTTCTGGACCCAGAGTCGCCAGAAGTTGCCGCTCCGTCGCAAGAGCTCCTGAGGCGATTTGTCCTTCACCACATCATTGATGGTCATGGCCTCGCGAAAGTCATGGGCCGCAGCCATCCAGTAGTAGAACTCCGCCGTTCCCCGCCCCGGCACCATCACCGACACCCCAAGTGTCGAGTCCACCGACCCCTGGGCCACCGGGTTGCCGCCCAGAATCCCATCCTCGGCGTCGCGCCAGGTCCCTTCGGCGCCAGCGACCTCCTTGGTTCCGCAGGCGTAGTGGTGCACGCCGACGGTTTCATTCACCTTGCAATTGATCAGGAAATAGCGGTCTTCCTTATAGTGGAGCAGCGCCTCCGCCTCGGGGGAGTAGAAGGCGGTGTCGCCGACCTCGTTCCCCCGAATGTGGAAGTCATGATGGAAGAAACAGCGGATCTCCCGGGACCGGTCGGCGAGATTGGTGAGCTCGATCCGACGGATGAGCACGTTCTCGAAGAAGTCGACCCCGTCGTTGCAGTGCAGCTCCACCGCCAGCTTGGGATGACGCGCGCGCACGTCGGTCACCATGGAGGAATCGGCGTAGCGCATCTCCGGCGCCCACTCGCTGCCCATCCAGCTGAACAGCCCGCCCACCCACACACCGAAGCGGAAGGCGTGCCCGGTTCCGTGATTCTCCTTGCCCACGTGGGGGAAGTAGATGTCGCGGATCAGGTACTGGCGATCGAACATCACCAGCAGACGGCCATTGGACACCGGCAGATCACGAGGCATGGCTTCCTCTGGCAATTGCGGACTGCTGAGGGGTTAAGAAGTGAAGGGTGAAGAGTGAAGGGTGGAGAGGCTGGACCCCTTCACATTTCACTTTTCACGCTTTACCTGCGACTGCCTCCGGCCGATGCGCCAGCTGGCCCCTGGCAGCCTCCACCACGCGGTCGACGGTGAAGCCGAACTTCTTCTGCAGCTCCTTGAGGGGAGCCGACGCGCCAAAGCTCACCATTCCGATCATGGCGCCGGCGGGACCCACATACCGCTCCCAGCCGAAGGTACTGGCCTGCTCCACCGAGACCCGCGCGGTCACGTCCGGGGGAAGCACGCTGTCGCGGTAGCTCTGGCTCTGTTGCTCGAACAGCTCCCAGGAGGGCATGCTCACCACCCGGGCGTGGATGCCCTCGGCAGTGAGCCGCTCGAATGCCTCGACGCAGAGCGATACCTCGCTCCCGGTCGCCAGCAACAGCACCTCGGGTTTCCCGGCAGGATCATCGGCGAGGACGTAGGCGCCCTTGGCAAGGCCGCTCGCCGCGGCATACCGCTTCCGGTCGAAGGTGGGAATGGGTTGCCGGGTCAGCACCAGCACGATGGGCTGGTGCTGCAGCTTCATGAGAACCCGCCAGGCCTCGACGACCTCATTGGCATCGCCCGGACGAAGAGTGATCAGGCCCGGAATGGCCCGAAGCGAGGGCAGCTGTTCGATGGGCTGATGGGTAGGGCCGTCTTCCCCAACGCCGATCGAGTCGTGGGTGAAGACATAAATGCTCGGGATCTCCATGATCGCGCTCAGGCGAATGGAGGGCCGGGCATAGTCACTGAAGATGAGAAAGCTGGATCCGAAGGCGCGGATCTTGGAGAGCGAGAGCCCATTCACCACGGCGGCCATGGCGTGCTCCCGCACCCCGAAGTGCAGGTTGCGGCCCCCCGGATTGTCCGGGGTGAGGTCACCCATGCCCTCGGAGGTGAGCCGGGTCTTGGTAGAGGGGGCCAGGTCGGCGGCGCCGCCGATCAGCCAGGGAAGATTCTTGGCAATGGCGTTCAAGACTTTGCCCGACGAGTCCCGGCTTGCCACACCCTTGGGATCCGCAGGGAAGCTCGGCAGGTCGCGGTCCCACCCATCGGGCAACTGGCGATACTGCATCCGATGCAGATGATCGGCCAGGTCCGCGTGCTGCCGACGGTATTCCTCGAACCGGTCGAGCCACGCCCGGTGCAGCTCGCGCCCCCGCTTGCCGAGCCCATCGCGCAAATGCTCGCGAACGCCGTCGGGGACCAGGAACTTGGCGTCCTCCGGCCAGCCATAAAACCGCTTGGTGAGACGGATCTCCTCTTCACCCAGCGGCTCGCCGTGGGCCGCGCCGGTGTCCTGCTTGTTGGGGGCGCCATATGCGATATGGCTGTCGACGATGATCAGGGTGGGGCGATCCTGAGTGCTCAGGAATACCCGGAGCGCCCGTCGCAGCATGTCGAGATCGTTGGCGTCGCTCACCCGGGTCACGTTCCAGCCGTAGCCGATGAACCGGGTGGCGGTGTCGTCGGTGAAGGCCCAATCGGTGTGCCCCTCGATCGAGATTTTGTTGTTGTCGTAGATCCAGCAGAGGTTGGAAAGCTGCAGATGGCCGGCCAGCGATGCTGCCTCGCTCGAGATCCCCTCCATCATGTCGCCGTCGCCGCATACGGCGTACACGTTGTAGTCGAACATCGGGAAATCGGGCCGGTTGAAGTGGGCGGCCTGCCACCGGCTGGCGATGGCCATCCCCACGCTGGTCGCCACGCCCTGGCCGAGCGGCCCGGTGGTGGTCTCTACCCCGGAGGTGAGCCGGTACTCCGGGTGGCCGGGGCACTTGCTGTCGAGCTGCCGGAAGTGCTTGATGTCTTCCAGCTTGACCGAGAGCTCCCCCTGCCGTTCGTACTGCGAGTTGACTGCCTTGACGCCGGCCAGGTGCAGCATCGAATAGAGCAGCATGGAGGCGTGCCCGTTGGAGAGCACAAACCGGTCCCGATTGGGCCAGATCGGGTCTTCCGGATCGAAGCGAAGAAAGTCCTGCCACAGGCAGTACACCACCGGAGCCAGCGCCATGGGCGTGCCCGGGTGACCGGAGTTGGCGGCCTGGACCGCGTCCATGGCCAGGGTTCGGATGGTATTGATGACCAGGAGGTCGGGATCTTGGGATTTCTGAGGCATGGTGTACTGTCCCTTCACGAGCCAAACTGTCACAGCCTAAAGGTGGGGAAAGCGCGGCGCGGGACCCACATCATCTGGTTCAACGTAACTCTAATTCGGGCGGGCGACAGTAACCGATCCGGCGGTGACGGCCGCGGCGATCCAGTCTTGTAACGACCCGAAGCGGAGGAGGAGATCATGCCGAAACTGGTTGCGTTCATCAACCTGACCCTGGACGGCTTTTTCGCGGGGCCCAAGGGAGAGCTCGGCTGGGCCCATCTGCGCGCCGGGGACCCCGAGTGGGATGCCTTCGTGGGGGAGAACGCCAAGTCCGGAGGTACCCTGCTGCTCGGCCGGGTGACCTATGAGATGATGGTGAGCTACTGGCCGACACCGGAGGCGAAGAAGAACGATCCCGTCGTCGCCGAAGGCATGAACAGTGCGCCGAAGATCGTGTTCTCGAGAAAGCTCGACCACGTATCGTGGAACAACACCAGGCTGATGCGGGCCGACCCGGCGAGTGAGGTTCGCAAGCTGAAGCAGGAGTCAGGGCCGGCTCTCGCCACCCTGGGCAGCGGCAGCATCGTCTCTCAGCTCACACAGGCCGGCCTGATCGACGAGTATCAGATCGTGGTGCACCCGGTCATCATCGGACAGGGGAAAGCGTTATTCCCCGGCGTCAAGGACATGAAGACGCTCGCGCTGAAGAAGACCCGCGCATTCAAGAACGGAAATGTCCTCCTCTCCTATGAGCCGGCGAGCTGAGCGACTCGGCGCGAACCCCTCGACGGGTTCAGCACCTTCTCCAACTGCTCCAGGCGCTCGGCCCAGTACTGCTTGCTGCGGGTCGCTGCCGCCTGGTCCGGGAGCTTTTCGTGCGCGATGGCGACCTGGCTCTTGCCCTTGCCCTTGGCGAGGAATCCGATGGAGAGGGAGGTCTGGTCCGGCCAGGTGATGCGCAGGTACTTCTCCGGCGTCGCGCTTCGGATGGTGAGCTTCACGCCAGGGAGCCAGCGCGACCGGGTCCGTGAGTCGCTGAAAGCGCGATACAGCCGAGCGAGAGGAACGGAGTAGGTCTTGCTCTTCGAGGCCTCGAACCCGCCGCTCCGGCGTTGACCGATGGCGCGCAGGCCCTTGATCCGCTCGTAGCCCACCGTCACCGTCTGAGCCCACCAGCCATCGGTCTTGTATTTCTCTTGTATGTGTCGCGCGATCTCGCGGTGCGACCAGGTAAAGGCTTCCACGTGGTCCAGTGCCTTGACCCAGCGCTCCCAGGTGCAGCCGGTGTTTTGTTTGATCGTGGCGTCGCTTCGTCCGGCCACCTTGGCGTAGTCAAACGGCTGAGTGGCAGCGGCGGGTGTCCGAGCAAGGAAGTGGGCCCGGGCCGCGGTGTAGGATTCGCCCGTCTTCTGCATCCGGGCGCGAACCAGGCGCTTGAAGTCTTTATGGGTGGTCATCGGAGGGTCCTTTGGTCAGGCCGCAGGCGAGGCGCTCCCCAGCAGCGACGCCTGCGGCGTCCAAAGGCTCGAACCAGATCGATCCGGGAGTTTGCCCCCCTTTGCCTCGCGAGGGCCCCGGCTGGGGCGGGGCCGACGAGGTTGGGCGCGGATCATCCGCCTCCCCTAGTCTGCAATAGCAGGGCGACGATGGCAAGACTGCGGGAACAATTGAGGTGGGAGATTGTTGGGGAGCTATCAGCTATCAGCTATCAGCTATCAGCTATCAGCTATCTGATAGCTCATAGCTCTTCGCAGAGGTTCCCATGTCCCTTCGCCCAGTCAAAGAAATCATCCGCACCACACCCACGGTGGAAGGCGCCGGGGTCAGGCTCCAGCGTGCGTTCGGCTTCGGTAAGACCAAGGACTTCGACCCGTTCCTGCTCCTGGACGATTTCCGGAACGACAATCCCAGGGACTACCTGGCTGGGTTCCCGTGGCATCCGCATCGTGGCATCGAGACCATCACCTACGTGCTCGCCGGCTCGGTGGAGCACGGCGACAGCCTCGGCAACAAGGGCAAGATGACCGCAGGCGACGTGCAGTGGATGACGGCCGGCAGCGGCATTCTGCACCAGGAGATGCCCCGGGGCGATGCCGAGGGCCGGATGCATGGCTTTCAGCTGTGGGCCAACCTGCCCGCGTCGCTCAAGATGACGCAGCCGCGCTACCAGGACATTCCCGCGAGCGCCATCCCCGAGCTCGTCGATGACGATGGCACGCGGATCAGAGTCATCTGCGGCGAGTTCTGGGGCAAACGAGGACCGGTGGAGGGCGTGGCCGCCGATCCCAGCTATGTGGATGTGTCGGTTCCGCCGGGCCAGAAGAAGCGGCTCAAGATCGAGACCACCCGCAACGCGTTCGCCTACGTCTTTGCCGGCTCGGGCTCGTTCCGGGACGCGTCGGATCCTCAGGCGGTTCTGACCGAGTCGGGCGTGGACCCCAACGCGCCGGCCCGGTACGATGCCTCCAATCACTCCTTGGTCTTGTTCGATCGGGGAGACGAAATCGTAGTGCAGGCGGGCGAGGAGGGGATCCGCTTTCTCCTTGTTTCGGGCAAGCCGATCGAGGAGCCGGTAGCCTGGTACGGGCCTATCGTCATGAACACGAGGGACCAGCTGCAGCAGGCGGTGGAGGAATTGCACACCGGGACCTTCATCAAGCACCCGTAGGTGCCGGACCTACCGCGGGCTTCCTTCTTGTAACAATCCTCCTTCCCACCGCGTAACCACAGATATAGGGTCTCCGGGGTCGAATCGCCGGCCCCGGCATTTGACCCGATTACGGCCCCGGCCTTACTTGTAGACGGCGGCAAGGAGCCTGTCACCTGCAGGCCGCCGCCAGTCTCGAATACAGGAGAGTTGCACTATGGCACGCATTGGCAAGCTCACCCCATGTCTTTGGTTCGACAATCAAGCCGAAGAGGCCGCCAAGTATTACACCGGCATCTTCAAGAACTCGAAGATCGGCAGGATCGCACGATACGGAGAGGCGGGCCGGGAGATCCACGGTCGTTCCCCGGGGTCGGTGATGACGGTCGAGTTCGAGCTCGAGGGGCAGCCGTTTACCGCCCTCAACGGTGGCCCGGCGTTCACCTTCAACGAAGCCGTTTCCTTCCAGATCTTCTGCGAGACCCAGCAAGACATCGATTACTACTGGGACCGTCTCACCAAGGGCGGCGACGAGAAGTCCCAGCAGTGCGGCTGGCTCAAGGACAAGTACGGCCTCTCCTGGCAGGTGGTACCGACGGTTCTGTCGGAGCTGATGGGCGATTCGGATCGGGAGAAAGCCGACCGGGTCATGGAAGCACTCCTGCCCATGAAGAAGCTCGACATCGAGGAGCTGAAGCGGGCAGCCCAAGGAGTAGCCCGGGCAGGGCGGTGACTTCCTTGTGAGTCGCTGACACCCGACTCACCCGATTAACCAACGCCGGCGTAGCCCGGGGATGTTGCCCGCGGTCACGCCGGCGCTTTCGTCCCCGACCTCAGTCCTGACTCGGTCGCGCGCTCACCAGTCGTTCGAAGCGCGGGTTGCCCTGCAGTGGGACGAAGTTAGGATCGATCCTGAGCCAGCCAGGTGACAGATAGTACGGAATCTTGAGGAGGGGCTCGAGCTGATCCAATGCTCTCTCTGGCTCGCCAACGAGGATATAGATGCGTGCAAGCTGGTGCTGCATGTATGGGCCGTAGTAGGCATCGTGAGAGATCGAGAGTGAGTCGAGCCCCCGCTGTCCCTCTCTCACAGCCTCACCCTTCCGGCCCAGGTAGCCGAGGGCCAGGCCTCGCAACGTGTGGAGCTGGGCGTCATCGGGTGTGGCTCGGAGAGCCTCAGCGAGTACGCCCTCTGCAGTATCAGCATAGGCGCGGGACCGCGCTCGATCACCCCTGAGCGCATGAAGCTGTGTCTCCACCAGGGCCCAGCTGATGCGGTCGTTGTCGAACGCCTCGGCTGACGCATGGATGAGCATTCGCTGCCCAGAGTCCGGAAGCAGCCAGCCTAGATCCCATGCCACAGCCATGAACGCGGCCAGCGCCATCGGATCGACGTTTTCCGGGACGGAGCGCAACACCGCACGAGCCGAGCTTAAGTCTCCCTGCGCCAGTTCCACCATGACTCGCATCTGCAGGGTATTGATGTTGTCTGGAGCCAGTGCGAGAGCCTGTTCCAGGGCAGCTCGGGCTTCAGGGTACCGCCTCATCCAGAGTAAACCTTGCCCCAGCTTTTGCGAGGTATTCACTGATCGTGGATCCAGCGTAGCTGCGCGCCTGAGATATGCCAGCGCCTCGTCCCACCGGCCCAGCGCCCAATCAATCTGTGCGTTCGATGTGAGCAACTCTGGCTCATTGGGCGCGACCCGAAGCCCTAACGCTAGCTGCTCGGCAGCACGCCGGGGTTCTCGCGCAACCGTGGCGAAGTAGATACCCAGAGCCAAACGGCCTTCCGGACGGTCTGGCGCCAAAGCAACTGCTCGTTCGGCAGCGGAACGCGCTGACGCCTCCAAGCTGGCGCTTGGCATGGTACCAGCGAAGAGGAGCCCTTGGGCCTGAGCCAAGCGCGCCCAGGCCGGTGCGAACGTCGAATCGAGGGCCACCGCCCGCTCATAATGGCGAATAGCGCGTCGCATAGCCGTCGGCTCGAGATCGGTCAGGACACCCACAGCTTCGCCCTGCAGATAGGCATCGTAGGCCGCGAGGTTTCGGGTGGCCTTCTCCTCCAGCTGCTCCCGGGCCTCGTTTCCCAGAGCCACGCCCAGTGTTTGTGCTACCCGTTCGGCGATCTCGCCCTGGACCTGGAAGACGTCACTCATGGCAGCATGGAACGGCTGCTGCCACCGCGCGGCACCATTACTGACCTGAATCAGTTGGGGTGTGACCTCAACCCGGCTGCTACCGTCCGTCCGCTTCGCCCAACGCACGGTCCCGGTGAGCAAGTACTGAACCCCCAGCTCCTGGCCAATCTGCTTGGGCAGTTCGGTCGTCTTCTTGTATTGGTTCGAGCTCGCTCGCGCCGTAACCTGAAGATCCGGAAGAGTCGTGAGCTTTCCGCGAATTGCCTCGGTAATTCCATCGGCGAAGTACTCGGCGTCCGGCCCGCCCAGATTCTCGAAGGGGAGCACGGCAACCCGCTTCAGCCCCGGGGCCCCAGGTTCCGCACCCGATGTCGTGCTCCGGCTCGAGACAAGCAGCACGCCCAACCCGATGAGGACCGCGAGACCCACCACAGCTCCGGCCAGCGTCATTCGTCGGCGAGCCCATGTCTTGATGGCGGGTAGGCGAAGACGTCTCTCCGTGACGGAGGCTTGCGGCAGATGGGGCAAGTCGTCCAGGAGCCCAGCGCTCGATTGCAGGCTGCTCGCGAGCTGGGCCACTGTCGCGAATCGGTCGGCTGGTACCGGCGCAAGCGCTTTGGTTACAGTCCGATCGAGCGCGACAGGTATGGTGCGTCTCAGCCTGCGGACGCTGGGCACGGGATCGCTTACCCGCTTGGCGATGATCGCCTGCGCACTCGGCCCGGTATACGGCGGCTCGCCCGCGAGCATCTCATAGAGCACACAGCCCAGGCTGTAGACGTCGCTCCGTCCGTCGATCCGCTGCGTCCCGCTGGCCTGCTCCGGGGACATGTAGGCCACCGTCCCCACCGCCATCCCAGTCTCCGTCAACCGCTCACCGCCGGCTTGTCCGACCACGTGCGCAATGCCGAAGTCGGCGACCAACGCGTGCCCCCCGCTCAGCAGGATGTTCTCCGGCTTGATGTCTCGGTGGATCACCCCTTGGCCATGAGCGTAATTGAGCGCGTCGGCCACCTCCCGCGCGATCTGCAACGCCTCCTCTAGCGACAGCTGGGTCTCCCGCCGCAGCCGGTCCCTCAGCGATTCCCCTTCTATATAGGGCATGGCGTAATAGAGCAGGCCGTCGGCCTCGCCCGAGTCGAACAGCGGCAGGATGTGGGGATGGCTCAGGTTGGCCGCGACCTCGATTTCCCGCAGGAAGCGGTCGGCCCGCACTGCATGGCCTAGCTCGGAGTGCAGGACTTTGAGAGCGACCGAGCGCCGATGCCGAAGGTCGTGAGCCAGATAGACCGTCGCCATGCCGCCGCGGCCCAGCATCCGGAGCAGTCGATAGGTGCTGACGGTCTGCCCATCGCTCAGCTGCCCACCCGCGGGGGAGCCGCGCCCGCCTATTGCGGCTGCGGGACTCTCGAGAAAGCTGTCGGAGGCCAGATGGGCCGCGAGCAGGGACTCTACTTCGCGGCGTAACTCGGCATCGCCGGAACAGGTGACCTCGAGGAAAGCCATGCGGTCCAATGGTTCGCGTTCCAGCGCCCCCGCGAAGACTTCCTTGACCCGGTTCCAACCCGCGGGCTGGTGGCCGCTCTGCCCACTATTCATCGAGATGCCTCAGAGTTCGTTTCAGTAACTTCCGCTACTCAACGCGAATGCTTAGGTCGCGAGTAGACCTGCCGCCCTAAGACGTTTCTTCTAAGAGTCGTTCAAAGCGGGAATTCCCTCGCAGCGGATCGAAGGTAGGGTCGATCTTGAGCCAGCCAGGAGAGAGATAGTAGGGGATTTTGAGCAAGGGCTCGAGGTGGTCGAGCGCCTTTTCCGGTTGGCCGGCGAGAAGGTGGAGGCGAACGAGCTGGTGCCTGTAGTACGGTGCGTCTACGGCATCCTTGGACACTCCTCCAAGGCCCAACGCGCGCTCACCCTCACGCAGCGCCTCGGCATCCCGGTCGAGGTACGCCAGCGCGATAGCCAACCGCATGTGGAGGTCAGGCTCATCCGGCGCGTCCCGGAGTTGCCCCTCCAGGGCCCGCCGTGCAGAATCGGCGTAGGCGCGCGATCTTATGCTGTCGCCACGCAGTGCATAGGTCTGGGCGAGCACACCGGCCCAAATACTTCGGTCTCCATCGAACGCGCTGGGTCTAAGTCGGAGGAGCAACTGCTGCTGCTCGTCGTCAAGCACCCAGGCCAGGTCGAAGTAGTCGGCCACGTACGCCACGAGATCGGTGGGCCCTACCTCCCTTGGCGCAGCGCGGAGGACAGCACGAGCTCCGGCCAGATCTCCCTGGGCGAGCGAGACCATTGCTCGAAACTCACGCTTGTCGAGGTCGGTTGGAGCCAGCGACAGGGCGCGGTCGGTGGCCGCGACCGCCTCGGGATAGTGCCTAAGCCATAGCCGCGCTCTCCCCAGGACCCCTGCGGCAGTCGCGGAGCGGGGGTCGAGCTTTGCCGATCTCTCCATGTGCTGGAGCGCGACACCGACCTGTCCCAGACGCCACTCCACATACCCCAGTCGATTGAGCAGCGACGCATTGTTGGGATCGATCCGCTCGCCCTCGGCCAGCTCCGCTTGCGCCCGGGGTTGGTCCTCGAGGACGTACGAGTAATAGCCGCCAAGGGCCAGATGTCCTTCGGAGCGCCCGGGGGCTAATGACCGGGTTCGCTCGGCGGCACGGCGGGCTGCGTCGGCGAGCTCGAGACTGCGAGGGCCGTCGGAATACTGTAACGCATAGACGCTAGCGAGGTCCGCCCAAGCCTCGACGAAGTTGGAGTCGAGCGCGATCGCCTGCTCGTACTGGGCCACAGCCTGGCGAGCCAGCGCCCGATCGTGGAGCCCACGCCTGGTTGCGATCGCGTTGCCGCGCAGGTAGGCATCGTATGCAGCGAGGCTCGCAGTGGGCGACTCGGCCAGACGCTTGCGCGCGGCAGCGCCCAACTCCAGGCCCAGTGCCGCGGCCACTTGGCCGGCAAGATCGGCTTGTACCTGGAAGACATCGCGCATCTCAGCGTTGAAAGGCTGCTGCCAAGTGGCCGCCTCCGTCGCCACTGTGATGAGCTCGGGGCTCACCAGGACTCGAGCGCCAGCGGCGCCTCGATCCCAACGCACAGTCCCAGCAAGGATGTAGTCCACCCCGAGCTCTCGCCCAATCTGCTTGGCGGATTTCGCAGTTGGCTGATATTGACTCGAGCTATTGCGGGCAATCACTTGGAGGCCGGGAAGTGCGGTGAGCTTGCCGCGCACCGCGTCCGTCATCCCATCGGCGAAGTAGGCGTCCGCAGAGTCACCGAGGTTTTCGAAAGGGAGCACTGCGAGGCGCTTGAGACTGGAATCGTTCGGCGGGTCGTCCCTCGGCACCCTCCCACGACCAGCGAGTAACACACCGATTCCGATGAGGATCCCGACAGCCAGCGTGAAGGCCGTGAGAGGCACCAGACGGCGTCGGCGCATGTCTGGGATCGAGATGGCAGGCGCGTGCGAGTTCGTGCCCCCCAGTGTCGGCGACGCGGAGCTGGACTGCAGCACTCCGTCAAACTCGGCCACCGTTGGGAAGCGATCGGCGGCCACCGGGGCCAGGGCCCGGCTCACGGCCCGATCCACCGGTGACGGCACCGCCGGCCGCAGCCGCCGCACGCTGGGTACCGGGTCGCTCAGCCGCTTGGCGATGATCGCCTGCGCCGTGGGGCCGGTATAGGGCGGCTCGCCCGCCAGCATCTCGTAGAGCACGCAGCCCAGGCTGTAGACATCACTCCGCCCATCGATCCGCTGCGTCCCGCTCGCCTGTTCCGGACTCATGTACGCCACCGTCCCCACCGCCATCCCGGTCTCCGTCAGCCGCTCCCCGCCCGTGCCCCCCAGGACCCGGGCGATCCCGAAGTCTGCCACCAGCGCATGGCCCCCGCTCAGCAGGATGTTCTCCGGCTTGATGTCCCGGTGGATCACCCCCTGCCCGTGAGCGTAGTTGAGCGCGTCGGCTACCTCCCGGGCGATCTGCAGCGCCTCCTCCACCGGCAGCTGGGTCTCCCGCCGCAGCCGGTCTCGCAGCGATTCTCCTTCCACATGGGGCATCGCGTAATAGAGGAGGCCATCGGCCTCGCCCGAGTCGAACAGCGGCAGGATGTGGGGGTGGCTCAGGTTGGCGGCGACGTCGATCTCCCGCAGGAAGCGCTCGGGCCCCACGGCGTGACCCAATTCAGGATGGAGCACCTTGAGGGCCACCGAGCGGCGGTGCCGGAGGTCATGGGCCAGATAGACCGTGGCCATCCCCCCGCGGCCCAGCGTCCGGAGCACCCGGTAGGTGCCCACTGTCTGGCCCTCGGTGAGCTGTCGCCCCTTCTCCGTCGGCCGGCCCAGGGCCGCGGCCGGATGCTCCAGGAAGCTGTCCGAGGCCTGATGGGCGGCCAGCAGCGAGTCCACCTCCCGGCGCAGCTCCGGATCCCCCGAACAGGTCTGGTCCAGGAACGCGAGCCGATCACCGGGCCGACGCTGCAGCGCGTCCCCAAAGACCGCCTTCACCCGCTCCCAGCGCTCCGGCCGCCCTCCGCCCGGCTCAACGCTCATCGCGATGCCTCAAGTGACACCTCCGCTCCACATCCGGATTCGCCTCGTGAGCCAATTCGTAGCCGCCTCTCGCGTTCCTCGATATCGATACAACGAGCCCACTTGGAGGAACTCACGATGCGTGCTCCAACTTTCGGTCTCAGCACCATGCCGGTCACTGAAGTCAAGTCGGAGCTGCGACAGCAAATCGAGCGCGACTTGCTCAGGCTGATCTACCTAAGCCCGCGCTAGCGTCCACAAGGAAGCACACCATGACGAAGCACACGCGCTCTTCCGAGTTCAACGCGACTGCCGCAATCACCTGGGGCGTCGTGATCGCGAGCCTTCTGGTGCTCGGCACCGCATGGGGGGCAGGTACAGGCGAGCTGGAGCCCATCGAGCCCATCCGCGTCCCCCCGTCGGCCACGGAGGCTGCGCTTTGGGTCCGAAACGACACACCATCCCTGGTGGCCGTCTTACCTCTCATGCTACAGGATCGCTGAGTGGACCGATCTCAGTGGGAATCGCCGGCCAGATCGCGACGTAACCAGGCCCGCGCCATGGCCCACTCGCGCTTGACCGTGGCGGGCGAAATCTCCAGCGCCACCGCGGTCTCCTCGATGCCCAACCCGGCGAAGTAGCGCAGCTCCACCACCTTCGCCTGCTGGGGATCGAGCTCCGCCAGCCGGCACAAAGCCTCGTCCAGCTCCAGCAGGTCGATGCCCCGCTCCTCGGCGGCCGCCATCGCGTCTTCCAGGGTGACCTGTATCCCTCCGCCACCACGCTTGGCGGTCTGCTTGCTTCGGGCGTAATCGATCAAGACCCGCCGCATCATCTGTCCTGCTAAGCCGAAGAAGTGTGCTCGATTCTGCCAGTCGGCCTGGCGCTGGTCCACCAGCCGGAGGTAGGCCTCGTGCACCAGGCCGGTGGTCTCGAGGGTGTGCCCGGGGCGCTCGTGTTGCAGGTAGCGGTGAGCCTGACGCCGAAGCTCTTCATATACCGCGGGGACCAACTGCTCTCGGGCGGACGCGTCCCCTCTGCCCCAAGCCTGAAGCAGCTCGGTCACGGATGGCGATGAGGGGGGCATCGAGGATCAAATGTCGTGGGTGACCCGCCGACTATACGCCCCGATTTGGACTCGGTCAAGTCAGCCCGGCGGCGGCTGAGCCGATTTCACCCGGCATCCCGCGTTAGGGATTGAACCCGATACTCTCAACCCTGACAGGAGGTGATCATGACGGACTCCAAGTCTCACGCCCGCAACGTTCCCTGGGCCACCCGCTTCGCGCGCTCTCGAATCTGGTTCCCGGTGTTGTTCGTGGCGCTCGGTGCTTGCTCCACGATGGGCGGGATGCGAGTCGAGCCGATCGACAAGGGCAACTACCGAACGTACCGCGCTCCACTGGCGAAGGTGCTGGCCGCGTCGCGGACCGCCATGGCAGGCGCCGGCATCAGCGTGGAGGAGGCGCAGGAGATCGAGCCTGGTGTCTGGATGATCCTGGGGAAGAAAGGGATGTCCACCTTCAGCTACGGGGAGCTGATCCGGGTGGTGGTTCGCAAACAGGATGGAGGTCAGGTCATGGTCAACGTCCTCAGCAAGCGTCGGGGCAAGCTCAACGTCTTTGCCAAGGGAGATTATTCCCAGTCGATCCATGACCAGATCGCGCTTCAATTGAAGTCGTAACGCGCCACCCCACCCACCAAGAGAGAGCGGCCCTCCCTGAGAAGAGCAGGGAGGGCCGCCTTTCCGTCCAGCCACTGAGCCGATTGCTGCGAGACTGTCGCGTTCCTCCCTGACACCAACTCACGATCGCTCACTGACACCGGCTGTCCAGTCGAAAGGAGCTCGCCATGCACTCGGGTTCCCAATCAAGCAACGCCGTCGGGCGTTGCCTTCTGCTGATCACCACCGGCGCACTGACCGTGGCCCTGGCCACCGGGTGCCGCGACTACCTGGCTCCAGAGCCTCCGGCAAATCAGCCGGATTGGGTCATCGAAGTGGGCCGCAAAGCGACGGCGCCGCTGATCACCAGCCCAAAGGTCAGCAGTGACTCCACCGATGGTGCGGCGGCTGATCCGGATTCCTCCGCGATCTCGCGTTAGGAAGTGAACCCGCTCACACCTAACCTTTGCCGGAGGTTGTCATGATCGAACTCAAGTCCCGCAGCCGCAGCGCGCGCTACCTCACCGCCACCGTTCTGAGAGGAGTAGTCCTTGCCGGCCTCACCTTCGCCGCAGCGTGCGGTAAGGGTGACGGTCCGATCGGTCCGGGCACGGACGACGATGGCCCCGACGTAGTGGCTCCAAAAAGCGACCTCTCGGGAACCTGGAGCTTCAACGTCTCATTCGGAAATGCCCAAATCGATTTGTCGTGCGATAGCCGGAGCCAGATGACGCTGCAGCACTCGGGTTCTTCCATCAGCGGAGAGTACGGCGGTGGCACGATCACTTGCACCATTCAAGGCCAGACCTTTTCCGACAACGTGAGTGGGTCGTTCAACGGCACCGTGTCAGGCACCAAAGTGAGCTTCCAGGATGATGAAGGGGCCCAATTTACCGGCACGATCAGCGATTCAGACCGGATGCAGGGGACAGTCAGTGGCGTGCTCGATCTCGAGAATGGTCAACAGCTGGACCTGAGCGGCAACTGGAGCGCCACTCGCTAATCCACCGTGCCAGCACACCGACCCGATGGAGCCTCGGCCGATCTCGCCGGGGCTCTGTCGTTTTGCGGCTAGATCCAGACGTCGTTCTGGGCAGTCCGCTCGCCACCGGCGTGGCCGGTGTTGAGAACCCCGCGCGGCTCGATCAACAGCAGCTTCACCTCCCCCGCCGCGAACGGCTTGTGCTCGACCCCCTTGGGGACTACGAACAACTCGCCGGGCCGGAGCAGGACCGCCCCATCCCGAAAATCGATCCGGAGCTCGCCCTCGAGCACCAGAAACGCCTCATCGGTTTCCGGATGGTCGTGCCAGATGAAGTCGCCCTCGATCCGAACGACCTTGAACTGATAGTCATTGAGCTCCGCAACGACTCGCGGGCTCCACTGTTCGCCGATCAGGCCCGCCTTCTGGACCAGATTGATCGCCTGGCGGGCCTTGGTAGCTGTCGAGGCCATGGTCTGCGCTCCTCCGGTAACTGGGACTCCGCTGCTCTGTGAGACGTTCCTCCAACGGGCTGCGTATACCCTCACGACGGGACCATTACGAGCCAAGCGCCGCTGGGGTGACGCGGCACTACCCAGGAAGGAGCAGCAGATGTACCCCAAACCGATCGTCTACGCCCTCGCGACCTGCACCCTGACGGTAGTGCTGGCGGCGGGCACCGCGAGTCCTTCACGATTCGAAGCCCATACCACCGGCGCCAAGGAGCTCACCCTGGGTGGGTCGGCCGAGTTTGGACCGGTACGCGGCACCGATGGCGCCGGCCCCTTCGTCCTGACCCTCGGCGCCCAGTCCGCCACCGGCGCCGTCCTGTTCACCGCGGCTGACGATATCCAGCCCGGGCCCGGCGTGTACCGGCTGAGCACCGACCCCTCCAGGGGCATCCACGCGCTGGTCCTGACCGGCTCGCCCGACCGGCCAACGGGTGTGTTCCGCGCCCGGGGCGGAGAGCTCACGATCACTGGCTCTCGCGGCGATCGGATCGAGGGCAGCTTCCAGCTCGATGCGATCGGTTTCGAGGCAGCGAACCCGAACGATGAGACCCGTGAGCTATCAGTGCACGGCACGTTCCGGGCGCTCTTCTCAGGGGCGCGTAAGTAGAACCGCGCCAGCCATGGCGCCCGCGGCGCAAATGCTGATCAGCCCATGGCGCGCCTCGCGGCGCGCCATTTCGTTGGCCAGGGTGGTGACGATTCGCCCGCCCGTTGCCGCCCAGGGATGACCCACCGCTACCGAGCTCCCGTTCACATTCACGCGGTTCCAATCCACCGGCCCAGTGGCCGGACCCTTCCAGCCGCACTCCCACGCGGTGACGTTGGCCAGCACCTGCGCGGCGAAGGCCTCATGAATCTCGATGAGGTCGATATCCGACAGCTGCAGGCCGGGCCGCTCGAGCAGTCGGGGCACGGTGATGGCCGGGGCCATGAGCAAACCCTCATCCGGATGGATCGCGGCGTAGTCCATGGCCTGGATGAACGCGAGCGGCTCACGCTTCTGCTGTTCTGCTTGGCGCTCGCTCATCAACAGCACCGCCGAGGCGCCGTCCGAGACCGGGGACGCATTGCCGGCGGTGATCGTGCCCGCCTGACTATCGAAGACCGGCTTGAGGGCTGCCAGCCGCTCGATCGAGGTGTCGCTGCGCGGCCCGGTGTCTTGCTGCACACCCTCGAGCGGCACGATCTCCTGGGCCAGCTTCTGGCGCGCGGCCACGGCGTTTCGATGGCTGGCCAGAGCAACCTCGTCCTGGCGTTCGCGCGGGATACTCCACTGCGCCCGAGTGAGCTCCATGTGCTCGCCCATCGAGAGGCCGGTAGTCGGCTCGCGGAAGGTCGCCGGGTCGGCACCGCTCAGCCATTCAACGCCCCCTGCGATCCCCGCCTCGATGCGACCGCGGGCAATGGCATCCGCGATGATGGTCGTGGTGCGGAGACCGGTGATGCAGTAGGACGAAACGGTTTGCGCCTCCATGCCGGCCGGCAGTCCCATCTCCAACACGATCTCCCGCGCGAGGTTGGGCTTGCCCCGCTCGGGCACAACCACTCCGAAGGCGATCTCGCCGATGCCGGCCGGATCCACCTCGTGGCGCTCCAGCAGTCCCTTCACCGCGTGCTTCCCCAGCGCGAGCGGTCCCAGCCCGGAATACGCCTGGCCCGACTTGACGAAAGGGGTGCGGGCGCCGGCTATCACGGCGACTCGCTGATCAGTCATCGCATGAACTCCTTCCTGATGTTCGACCAAACATCAGGCCGGCCGCCGGAGTTCCGGCCGCGGACATCTTAGTGCTGGGAGAGCCGAGTCATCTGGCCCGAACCCGTTACCGAGAAACGGGGCCGGCGGAGGATGGTGTGGGGGGGCGATCCCGTGACGGATAGGGCTGACGGGGCAGAGGCGGCGGCCGCGCCGGCCATGCTCGCCGGGGTAGGCCACGGGTCGGCCGCGCTCGAGTCCACGGCGTAGCCCAGGTCCGCCATGGACTCGATGGTGACGGCGCTGAGCGGATTGCCGCCCGGGTTGAGAAAGCCGGTCATGAGCTCGTTGGTCATCACCGATTCCCGCCAATGGCTCAGGGTGGTGCCGGCGCCGCCACCGCCTTCGACCGGAACGATCTTGTCATTAAAGGTAGGCAGTGCACTCCGGAATGCGGCCTGGGCATCCGATCCGCTGAACCAGGGATCGGTGGTGGTGGTGTCGCGCAGCAGACCGTCCAGATCCCAGACCGTGCCGAAGCCGAGCAGGTGTGCCATCTCGTGCTTGATCACGTCGTCGAGCAGACCGTTGCCGGCCAGGATGGTGAGCGTGCTGTCGTTGAGCGACATGACGCCCATGATTGGGATGTTGCCTGGATTGCGAATGAGACACGGGCCGGACTCACCCAGGATCGCCTGACCGGGCACGGTATCGCGGATCTGCCGCACGTGGACCAGAACCAGCAGGTCTTTCACCGTCTCATTGAGAGCCGGCTGGGCCGAGTCGCAGGCTCCGGCCGCGAGCGTGATGGGAACCGAGCCGACCGAGTCCACGATCACGCTCTGCCACTTGGCGGTCGCCAGATCGAACGCGGCGCGGACGGCCGGGGATGGCGGTGTGGGATCGACGAAGCGCACCGTGATGGTGAACTGCGGGCTCGAGCTGCTCGCTGCGTGGGGCGCGGTGGAGTCGCCGCAGCCGGCCACCAGCCCGATCGGGACCAGGAAGACAGAGATCCGGAGGAGCCGGCGCCAGAATCCTGAACGGCGCTTCACCGGCCGCTGCCACTGGACGTGTCACGAAGTGCGGTGCAGCCGGGCCTCAGGCTGTCGCCGGAGACGGCCGGGACGGGTGGCAGGGTCTCGACCCGGCCGGCGCTGTCCACTCGATAGCGGGGACCGCGATAGATGTCACGGTTCAGCGCGATACCACTATCCCTCTGGCCCGTCTCACCTTGGCAATCCGGCTCTCGGCTCAGATCGGCGACGGTCGCAGGCGGCGGACGGTGCCCGCAGGCCACGAGGGTAATGCCGACCAGATGACTGAGGATCGCCTGCCGGGACATTGCTCCTCCCTCAAGAACACCAGATAGGCCCAGGAAACCAGCCCATCCTGGAAGGATTCCTCCCGCCGGCGCACGGTCGCGGCCGGTCCGCGTGACCGGCCTCCCCGGGGACGATTGACAGTGTTGAACAACTGTTCTATACATGTGTTCAATGAATCAGCGATTCTTCCTTCTGATCGGCGCCCTGGCCCTGGCGGCCGGAGCGGCAGCACTGACACGCCGGCACTCGGCAGATCTGATCCTGACCGGTATCGTCACCACCAACGAGGTGATCGTGAGCCCCCAGGTCGGCGGGCGCGTGAGCCGGCTGGGGGTAACCGAGGGGGATTCCGTCGCGGCCAACCAGCTCATCGCCGTGCTGGAGCCGGGCGAGCTTCGGGCCGACCAGGCCTTTTACGCCCAGAGTGCCGAGGCGATGGCCTCACAGGTTGAGGCAAGCAAGGCTGAGCTCGCCGCCAGCGTTGCCCAGGACAGCGAGGCCCAGGCGAGCCTGATCAACGCGAAGCAGGTTCTGGAGCGCAATCAGGCGTTGCTGAAGTCCGGTGGAGTCTCGCAGGAGGACGTGGACGCCGCCCTCATGTCCTACCGGGTAGCCCAGGCCCGCGCCGTGGCTGCGGGGCGCGAGGTAGCCACCAGGCGGAACGCCTGGATGGCTAGCCGGAAGCAGCAGGCTGCCGCCACCGCCCAGACCGACAAGGCCGCGGTGCGGTTGGGCTACAGCGAGATCCCCGCTCCCATCTCGGGGATTGTGGACGTGAGGGCCGTTCGGGAAGGTGAAGTCGTGACCGCGGGTCAAGCCCTGGTGACCTTGATCAATCCCGACAGCCTCTGGGTCCGCGCGGATGTGGAGGAGACCTACATCGACCGGGTACGTCTCGGCGATAAGTTGACCGTGCGTCTCCCTTCGGGAGAGGAGCGAGTCGGCACAGTCTACTATCGCGGCGTGGACGCGGACTTCGCGACCCAACGGGACGTGAGCCGCACCAAGCGGGACATCAAAACCTTCGAGGTCCGCCTTCGGGTGAACAACCGGGATCGCCGCCTGGCAGTTGGCATGACGGCCTACGTCCTGTTGCCGGTGGCCCGATCGTGAGCAACGCAATCGATGTCCGCGGGCTCACCAAGCGCTTCGGTGACCTCACGGCGGTGAACCAGATCTCCTTTGCGGTGGAGGAGGGAGAGATCTTCGGGCTGCTGGGCCCGAACGGCGCCGGCAAGTCCACCCTGGTTCGCATGCTCACCACCCTCATCGCGCCTACCGCCGGTACCGCGATCATCGCGGGCGCGGACATCGTGCGGCAGCCCGACGCCGTGCGCAGGGCCATCGGCGTGATCCCGCAGGCGCTGACCAGCGACCCCGAGCTCAGCGTCGAGGAGAACCTGGTCATCTTCGCCAAGCTCTACGGCGTTCCCCGGGAGCGGCGCCGGCGCCTCATCCCCGAGTTGCTGGATGCGGTGAGCCTCACGGAATGGCGCGACAAGCCGGTCAAGTTCCTCTCCGGCGGCATGCGTCGGCGGGTGGAGATCGCGCGAGGACTGGTGCACGAGCCGCGGATCTTCTTCCTGGACGAGCCCACCACGGGCCTGGACCCCGTCTCCCGCACCGCCGTCTGGGAGATGCTTGGCAGGATCAAGGCGGACCGCAACCTCACCGTGTTGATGACGACCCACTACATGGACGAGGCCGACCAGCTCTGCGATCGCATCGCCATCGTGGATCACGGCCGGCTGGTGGCGCTGGATTCGCCGCTCAACCTCAAGGCAGCCATCTCCGGCCAAAGCGCGCTGGAGGCGAGCTTCAGCGATGCGCCGCCGGATTGGCGGGAGCGTCTGGAGGCCTTGCCCGGGGTGGACCACGTGACCGGCGAAGGAAGCATCTTCCGCATCTCTTCCAGTACCGGACCCGTCACGACCTCGGCCCTGTTGGTGGAAGCGGAACGGGCGGGCGTACCGGTGCGGTCGCTCGCCGTGCAGAGCACCACGCTGGATGATGTCTTCGTTCATTTCACCGGCCGCGACCTGCGCGACGCGCTGCAGGAGCCGTCAATGCAGGACCGGCGGGTGCTGCCGGTCCGCCGCTGACGGAGGCCCTCGATGCAACGGGTCCTGGCCATCATCGAACGGGAGCTACGCCGGTTTCGTCGCAGCCCCATGCTCATCGTCATGTCGCTCGTGCTCCCGATCGTCCAGCTCATCATTCTGGGCTATGCGTTCGGGGGAAAGGTCAAGCATCTCAGAGTAGGGCTGGTGGATCAGGACCAGGGCGTTCCCGCGGTTCGCCTGCGGGAGCTGTCCAACGCCATCGGCGCCAACGCGGCTACCTACCAGCTGGTGCCCTACAGCGACCCGGGACAGGCGCTGGCCGCGCTTCGCAACGGCCGTCTCAACGGAGTCCTCACCATTCCTCCCGGGTTCTCTCGCCGGGTGCTGGCGGGGGAAGCGCCCCACATCGCCCTGATCGAGGACAACACCGACAACTTCGTCAGCGCCACCCTGGGGGCAACCGTCTCCGGCCTGCTCGAGGCCTACAACAAGGCGGCGCCGAGCACCCGGCGGATCGCGTCCCAGCCGACGCTCGAGCTGGTGGAGGTGTATCCTTACGTCCCCTACATCCAGTACCTCCTTCCCGGATCCATCGTGATGTCGATCTTCATGATGGTGATGATCGGCGGGGGGATCATCTACATGGATGACAAGGCCCGCGGGCTCCACGAGGGATATCTGGTCACCCCGATCTCGCGCTTCGAGCTGATCCTGGGCTTCAACGTCTCCGGCGCGATCAAGGCGGTGATCGCCGGCCTCGTGCTGATGACAGTGGGGTCGCTGATCGCGGGAGTTCCGAATGCCTTCGCCCCGCTCAAGCTGCTGCGGATGTTCGTGGTCATCACCACGACCGCGGTGGCCCTGGTCAGCATGATGTTTCTGCTGGTGGTCCGGATGAACGATCCTCTGATGCCGAGGGCGATCTTCGGCGTGCTCAACACGGTGCTGTATTTCCCCAGCGGCGCGGTCTATCCCCAACAGGCCTTTCCCGGATGGATGAGGGGGATCGCGACGGTGGACCCCTTCAGCTACGCGGTCCACGCCCTCAAGAGCTTGCTGCTCAAGAACACCGGATTCGCGGCGATCGCGCCGGACCTGGTCTTTCTGCTCGCCTTTTCCGCGGTGACCATGGCAGCAGCCACGCTGCTGTTCAGGCGCGAGCTATGACCCGGCGGCTTCTGCGACCCGCGCCCCAGAGACTCCGGGGTCGGGGCCGGGGACGGGCGCGTACCGACGGCGACACCCGCGAGCGACTAATTGAAGCAGCGAAGGCCCTCTTCGCCGAGCATGGCTTCGAGGACGTGACCGTTCGGGACATCTGTCGCGAGGCCAACGCGAGTTTGGCGCTGGTCAACTATCACTTCGGGGACAAGCTGGGACTCTATGAGGTGGTGACGGAAGAGGCCATCCGGCTCATCCGCGGCTTCAACGCCAGGACCATGGACGCTCCGCCGGGGAGCTCGGCGGAAGAGAAGCTCCACCACTTCGTACGCGTCTTTCTCGGCCGGGTGCTGCGGCCGGTCGGCAGCGACGCGTGGGTTCACCAGCTCATGCAGCACGAGATCAGGCGACCGACCGCGGCCGCGCCCAAGATCGGCCGGCAGGCCATCGCGCCCAGGATCCGGTATCTCGCAGAGATCATCGGGGAGCTGCTGGATAGCCCGCCGAGCGACCCGCGGGTGATGCGCTGCGTCGGCAGCGTGCACGGGCTCTGTCTGATCTATGCCCGCATCGGGGAGATGCCGGAGCCCATGCGGGCGGCGATCACGGAAGAGCCCTGGCCCGATGCGCTCGACATCGACGCGACGGCCGAGCACGTGCTGGCCTTTTCGCTCGCGGGGATTCGGGCGATGCGGGAGGGGTAGCGGAGCTGACGTTCGCGGGTGACCAGCGGAAATGCGAGGGGGCAGGGGCAGGGCGCGAGAACACCGCGTCCTGCCCCTGCCCCTTGCTCCTTCATCGAGCAGGGCTTAGCGACCGAAGTTCATTGCACCGATGATCCCGAACGAGGCATCGCCGCCGTCCAGCCCGACCGGAATGCTGATGCTCGGGTTCAGGCTGAACCGCGAGTTGAACACGAAGCCGGTGCCCAGGCTGAGCAGACCATAGGTCTGCGAGTCCGACGCCGGGTCGGTTCCGTCATCCAGCTTGACCCGGGTATTGGCGAACTGGAAGCTCGCGTTGGGTACAAACCGGAGCTGCGGGCTGCGGCCGAGGAGGGCACCGACCGACGCGCCGGCGGCGAAGGTGCGGCTCGACATGTCCGCGCCAGTACCGACGATGTCGTTGGGCCCGGAGCCGAGGCTCAGGCTGGCGACCGGGCAGAGCTCGGCCACACGGCTGGCGTGCAGTGGCACCTGATACCCACCACCGACGTTGAAATCGAAGGACGATCCACCGAGACCATCATACGAGGTGGTCCCGATACCGGCCTTGCCATACAGGCCCTTGGGCACGCCGTACCCAAAGGTACCGCCGAAGCTGTTCGCACCGTCGGCGAACGTGCCGCCGCCGGCGAGCTGCATCTGCCCGCTCGAGAACGAGGGCATGCCGACGCAGGTCTGCGCCGCCGCCTGCGCGGTCAGATAGAGGGGAAGAACCAACGAGAGGGTGAGGATGCGCCGCATGTCCGACTCCGCGATGTGGTGGTGCCGTCCGTGCTCAGGCAACCGGACGGTCTCGCAGGACGCGAGACTCCTGGCTTTGCGTCCCCGCCTTGCGACGGGTTTGCCTTTGATCTGGGGCTGGTGGCTTGGCCTTACCTCCACCACCGGCGAGGTCCGGCAACCCTCGTGCCTGGATAGCGTGCAAACCACTGCACACCAAGGTGGGTGTCGAAGGGAGTGGCTAGTGCAGCGGGAACCTAAGAATCGGCGCGGCGAACCGGGCAGTTGAAACATCCCGGGCCGGCATTATGCCGATGGAGATACGCCAGGGTATCGTCCGCGAGATGATGGCGTCCTCCAATACTCGGCCCTCAACAACCCGTGCCCTTTCATCATCCCATGACGATCATAGACGCGGACCGAGAGCAGCCGTAGGAGCCGCCCGGGATCGCGTATAGAGGGCGACGGCAAGGACGCTTCGTCCCGTGCGGTTGTACAGCCACACCATGATGACTCGTGTCGCCACCATGTCGAGACAGCCCTACTCGATCCAGGCCGGAGTCTGCCCAGCCTGCACCACGCCGACAATGTGCCAGGCGGCCCAGATCACCCCCAAGAGAATCGCAGCCGGGAGCGCTCCCCCGTCACAGCTGCTGCCTGGTCACTTCGCCCAGCAAAGCGAACGGAACCGACAACGCGGCGACCAGAAGGAAGAACTTGAGTGGTGAACGGCGGTGCAGCAGGTCTGACTCTTCTCTCTTGCGCGGCCTGGCTCTGATCCGTAGCCTAATCACGACCTGTCTCTTGTCCTACCAACGTGCGCCCGTGCGTTGAGTGTCCATGTCCACACAGAAGCTCGCCACCTTGGACCCGCCGGTAAGCGACTCGCACGAAGGACTCCGCGCTGCCTTGGCCGACCACTACTCGGTCGAGCGGGAACTGGGCCGCGGGGCCATGGGCGTGGTGGTGCTGGCCCAGGATGTGGAGCTTGGTCGAGCGGTGGCCATCAAGGTCTTGCCCCCGGAGTACGGCCAAATCCCTGAGTGGCGGGACCGCTTCCTGCTGGAGACCCGCACGACCGCCGGCTTCTCACATCCCCATATCGTGCCGGTCTTTTCCGTCGAGCAGCGCGGGAATTACCTCTGCTATGTCATGAGTTACATCGAGGGCGAGACGCTGACCGCCCGCGTCAGTCGCGCGGGTCCGTTGCCGGCAGCCGACGCCGCCCGCCTCATGCGCGAGACCGCATGGGCCCTGGGCTATGCCCACGCTCGCGGGGTGATCCATCGCGATGTCAAACCAGACAATATCCTCCTCGAGCGGGCAACCGGGCGGGCGCTGATCGCCGATTTCGGGATCGCGCGCTCGAGCAGCTCTCCTGGCCTCACGGCTCAGGGTGTCCAGTTAGGCACCCCACACTACATGAGTCCTGAGCAGGCGGCGGGGGAACCGCTGGACGGGCGCAGTGACCTGTACTCGCTTGGTGCGGTAGCCTTCTTCGCGCTGACCGGCCAGCCCCCCTTCGATGGGCGAAACGTACGTGAGCTGCTATCCAAGCACCTCACGCAGCCCGCCCCCAGCGTGGGTTCACTCCGGCCGGATGTGCCCGCCGCACTGACAGCGATTGTGGATCGATGCCTGGCTAAGGAACGCGAAAGCCGCTACGAGAGCGGTGAGGCGCTGGTAAAGGCGGTCGACGACGCAGGGGTGAACCGGCCGCAAGTGGCACCGGCGATTCGAGCATTCTGGGCCGAGGCGGAAACTGTGACGGTCCTTCTCCCGCTCTTTGTTGTCGGGGTGCTCGTGGCCGGTTCCGCAAACTACTCTAAAGCGTTGGGCTTGGTCTCCGGCGTAGCACTCATGCTCGCGCTGAGGTTGGCTTTCAGGACCCGAAGGCTGGGCGCTGAGGGCTTCTCATTCCCTGATCTCCGCGCCGGATTGGAAGGAATTCTCAGAGAGCGCAGCGAGTTGGCGGCTCAGGGGCACTCCCGCCAGTCCCGCCATCTCAAGCTCGTCGTCGTTGGGTGCATCGCTACTGCGGCCCTCCTGTTGCTCATCGCGTACGGTCTGAAGCTCAGCGAGGGCGCCGTGCTCGCCCTCCAACTCGTCATCATCATGCTCTTCTTCGTGGCGGTGACCGCCGTTGTGGTGGATCCCGGCCATGACTTCGCCCAGCAGCGGCGGCGGGTCAGACTGTGGACCGGGCCTCTGGGCAAGATCCTGTACCGGTGGTCGAACAAGTGGAATCGCTGATCGTCACCAGACCCGCACCCGATCCTTGGGCGCGAGATAGAGCGCCTCTCCCGGCTTCACGTCGAACGCCGTGTACCAGGCGTCGATGTTCCGCACCGTAGATGCCCGGTACTGGGCCGGGGCGTGTCCGTCGGTCAGGATCTGGTTGCGGAGCGCGGGCTCGCGCGCCTTCCTCCGCCAGCTCTGCGCGAAGCTCACGAAGAATTGCTGGTCCCCGGTGAGCCCCTGCGCCGTGGGCGCCTCCTTCCCCCCGAGCGATTTCCGGTAGGCATCGTAGGACGCGGCCAGGCCGGCGACGTCGGCGATATTCTCGCCCAGCGTCTGCTGTCCCTTGACGGCAAGATCGGGAAACGGCTGGTACGCGTCATACTGGGCGACCAGCTGCTTGGAGGACGCTTCGAAGTGCTTGAAGTCCTCCGGCGTCCACCAGTTGTGTAGCCGCCCCTTGGAGTCGAACAGCGCGCCCTGGTTGTCGAAGCTATGGCTCACCTCGTGGCCGATGATGGCGCCGATGGCGCCGTAATCCATCACCGTGGGCCGCTTGGGATCGAAGTAGGGCGGTTGCAGGATGGCCGCAGGGAAGTTGAGCGCATTCATCGCCGGCAGATTGACCGCGTTGACCAGCTGAGGCGTCATCACCCACTCGCCCCGGTCCACCGGCCGATTCAGCTGGGCGAGCGCCTTGTGGTACTGAAGCAGGTGGGCCCGCTCGAAGTTGCCGAAGGCGTCGCCCTTCACGATCTCGAGGCCGGAGTAGTCGGGCCACTTGTCGGGATAGCCCACTGACACCTTGAGCACGGCGAGCTTGGCCTTGGCCTCCTTCTTGGTCGCCGGCGCCATCCATTCGAGCCGATCGATGCGCTCGCGGAACGCGGCGATGAGGTTGGCCACCATCGCCTGGGCTCGCTTCTTCTCCGCGGCCGGGAAGTAGCGGGCGGCATAGAGCCGGCCCACCGCGAAGCCGAGCGCGTCGTTAGTGGCGGCCACCGCGCGCCTCCAGCGGTCGCGCTGCTTCTGCGCCCCGCTCAGCACCGGACCGAAGAACGCGAATGCCTGTCTGCCGAACGCGAGCGGCAGGACCCCGGCGTGGGACTGGATGGCGTGGAAGGTGAGGTAGTCCTTCCAGACATCCAGGGGCTCGCTGGCGACGAGGGCGGAGATACCGGTGATGGCGCCGGGCTGCCAGACCACGAAGCGGGTGGGTTTCGCGAGGCCGGCAGCGTCGAAGTACCTCTCCCAGTCCAGGCCCGGCGCCTTGGTGCCGAACTCGGTCCGGGCCCAGGGATTGTTCCCGTTGCGCACGTTCCCCGACTTCTCCCGGCTCCAGTGCGCGTCCGCAATCTTGGTCTCCAACCGTACGATACCGGCGGCTTTGGTGTCGGCATCGGGGATCCTGGCCAGAGTGAGCATGGCGGCGACGTGTTGCTGGTACTTGTCGCGGATCGTCGCCATCGCCGACGAGGTGTCGACGTAGTAGCTGCGATCGGGCATGCCGAGCCCGCCCTGCAGCAGGAAGGGCGAGTAGTGGCTCGGATCCTCCAGATCCTGCGCCACCCAGAGGCCGAGCAGGTTCTCGGTGTAGAAGTTGGTGTTGTTGAGGGCGTCGACGTCGGCGCGGAGGGTGGTGCCGAGGAAGTGGGCCAGCCCCTTCTGATCGGCGATAGCCGCGATGGAGTCGAGCGTGGGCTGCAGGGGCTTGAGACCGGCCCCGTCGATGGCCGTCGAGTCCATGAAGCTGGCGTAGTAGTCGCCGATCTTCCGGGCTTCGGAGCCGGCTGGGGCGTCGCCCTTGGTCGTCTGCTGGATCAAATCGGCGACCCGGCGGTCGGTGAGATCGAGCAGGATGCTGCTGGTGCCGTAGCTGCTCCGGTCGGCCGGGATCTCGGTGTGCTGGATCCAGGTGCCGTTGGCGTAGTCGAAGAAGTCATCTCCGGGCTTGACCGAGCGGTCCATGCCCGCGGTATCGATCCCGTGCGGAATGGCCACCCGATCGGTCTGGGCGGAGAGGGCGGTGAGCGGGAGCGACGCCGGCAATAAGAGGAAGACGATCAGCCGGTCGAGACGGTGTGAGAGGGTCATGAGTGTTCTCGGGAGGCGCCCCGGGAAGTCGGGAGTGAGATCATCGGGCTCAGGGTCATCGGAGGGTAAAGCTAGTCACATCTCACGCAGAGAGTTGCACCCTCGCGTCTCGCGGTAACCTGCGCCGTCCCTACTCGTCAAACATTTGTACGCTTCACATCTGCCTACCGCTTCTCTCCATATCAGGTAAGCGCTTAACCACCGCACAATTCCTGGTCGTATGCTGGCACGAAAGCAGCGTACGAGCGCGGGTTAAGAACTGACCCGCGAGACCGATACCCCCCTCGGCGGGAAACAACGGAGAGCTGAACGCCATGAAGAGCCCGGACACCTTGAACGCAATCGCGCGGTTGGGAACCCTGACGGTCCTGCTCGGCAGCCTGACGTGGGTCACAGGTCAGGCGCAGCTGCCGGCGCAACCTCAGGCCCTGGTGCTCGTCGCCCACAACCTGATGGCGGGCGATTCCGCTCACCGAGCTCTCGCCCGTCACGGCAGGGATTCCTCGACCGTGTTGGCCGGCGACCTGCTGCGCTACGACCTTCGCTTCACCAACCTCCTGCGCGACTCGGTGCAGCGAGTGACCTTCGACAATCCATTGCCTCCCGGGATGCATTACGTCGCCCAGTCGGCAGGGGCGAATCGGCGCGACGCGGTCGTGGAGTTCTCCATCGACGGCGGGCGCACCTATTCCGCGAAGCCGATGATCGAGCGCGAGGTGAACGGTCACCGGATTCGGGAACCCGCCCCGGAGGACAGCTACACCCATGTGCGCTGGCGTATCGCCGGTTGGGTTCAGCCCGGCGTTCAGGTCACCGCCCAATTCCGTGCCCGGTACAACCCCGGCCACTAACCTTTGACCACAAGGAGCCCCTTTCCCATGAAGCCATCGACTCTCGCCGCCAGGCTTGGAGCCGTGCTGGCTCTGGGACTCGTGCTCCAAGTCCGACCGGCCACGGCGCAGACGCCTGAAGGGACGGTCATCACCAACACCGCGACGGTGAGCTTCACCGACGCGAACAGCAACAGCTACACCCCGGTCACGGCCTCGGTGTCGGTCACGGTGGGCTTCACCGCGGGCATCAGCCTGACTGGCGCAGCCACCGCCACGCCGGCGTCGCCCAGCACCGCGGATACCCTGTTCTTCACTTACACCAATATCGGCAACGGGAACGACAGCCTCCGGGTGACCGAGTCCATTTCGGTGGCCGGCGTCATCAGCGTCACCGGCTATCGGGTGGGCAGCACGACGTATCCCACCCTCGCCGCCTTGAACACCGCCCTCTCGACCACGCTGGTCGCCCAGAACGGCACCCTGGTGGTCAAGGTGGTCTATGACGTGGCCTCGGGTACGGGCGGCGTTTCCACGGCCTATACCCTGACCGGCTTCTCCCGCCGCGATGGCACCAAGACTCAGGCTGCCACCACCACCATCACTCCAAGCCAGACGGCCGGGGTGGCGGTAACACCCGATGGAGCTCAAAACCTCCAGCACCTGCCCAGCAACGGGACCAACTACACCTTCAACTTCACGGTGCAGAACAACGGGAACGGCCCCGACAACTTCAACCTGGTAGCCGCGCACCCGGGCTCGGCCGTCTCCATCGTCTCGGTGAACGGCACCGCGGGCAGCTCGGCCAGCATCTCGGGTCTCGCGGCCGGAGCCTCCGCGACCGTCCCGGTGGTGTACTCGGTGCTCAACGTCGCCGCCGGCACCAAGGACACCGTCACGCTCACGGCCACCTCGGTGGCTAACAACGCGGTCAGCGACTCGGGCAAGGCTGATCTCACCGTCATTCGCCCCGCGCTCACCATGACGAAGCAGGCCTACCGCGACGACCAGACGACGCTGATCGGCGCCGGCCAGGTCCTGCCGGGTGAGTTCATCCAGTACAAGGTCACCATCACCAACGCCGGGGCCGCGCCCGCCTCGACCGTGCAGATCACCGATGCCTTGCCGGCCCAACTGACCTTTGCCTCCGCGACCGGTGACGCCGCCGGATGGACCATCGGCAACTCGGGCAACAACGTGACCGCCGATCTGGCCGGCACGCTGGCGAGCGGGGCCAGCCGCTTCATCTGGGTTCGGGTCCAGGTGCAATGAGCTGCCGGAATCATGCTGATGGGGTTCCCTGGCGTGGGCCGCAGGCGCACGAAAGAACCCAAGCGGTCCCTGGTGGGACGGACCGCTTGGGGCCTCGGTCTCGCCCTGCTCCTGACCTGGACGGCTGAGCTACAGGCACAGGCGACCCCAGCCGGTACCGTCATCTCCAGCACTTCCCAGGCGACCTTCCAGGATCCGGACGGTCAGTCCTTCGCCGTTCTCTCCAACACCGTTGATCTCACCGTCGGCCAGGTCGCAGCAGTGGACCTGGCCCCGCCGCGGGCGTCCACCAGCGACCCCGGCGCCACGGTGTTCTTACCCCACACGTTGCGGAACATCGGCAACGGCACTGACAGTTTCACGGTGTCGGCTCGATCGCAGACCGGATGGCCGGTCACCATCTACCGCGACGTCAACGCCAACGGCTCTCTCGATTCGGGCGACCAGCAGGTGGCGGGCCCGATCGCTCTCTCGAGCGGCGCCACCGCGGCGCTGCTGGTGACGGTGAGCATTCCCGGTCTGGCCACCGTGCGCGGGACCACCGATTCGCTGTGGGTGACCGGCACGTCTCTGGTGGATCCGACCGCCGCCGACAGCCTGGAAGACCTGGTCCAGATCCGGTCCGTCGGCATTGCGGTAGTGCTGGACAAGTCGGTGGACCGGGTCAGTGCCACGCCCGGCGACGTCCTCACCTATTCGATCAACTACCAGGCAACCGGCAGCGCGACCGCGAGCAATCTCCGGATCAGCGATGTGATCCCCCAGGGCAGCTCCTACATCGCGGGGACTTTGCGACTGAACGGCGCTCCCCTGTCCGACGTCTCGGGTGACGATGCCGGCAGCTTCGAGGCCGCGGCCAACCGGGTGGTGGTCACGCTCGCGACGGTGAGCGGGGGTGACACCGGCACCGTGAGGTTCCAGGTCCGTGTCGGGCCTTGACGCAGTTCGGGCCGCCAGAGTGGCCGTGGCCGTCGGCCTGCTGCTCATTTCCCGGGACATCACCCTCCAGGCCCAGCAGACGCTGATCAATACCGCCGGCGCGACCTATGAGACGATCGCCGGCACCGATTCGACCGTCTCCAATCCGGTGCAGACCGCCATCCTCCGCCCCGTCGCTCTGCTCGAGAAGAGGCTGCTCGGGCCGGGCGTCGCGCACACCGGCGACACAGTGCAGTATCGGCTCGACTACGGGAACGGATCCAGCGACGCAGCCCTGACCGGTGCGGTGCTGCTGGATACTCTCCCGAACGGGTTCGACTACGTCACCTCCCAACCTGCGGCGGTCCTCAGCGGCCGCGTGCTCAGTTGGTCGCTCGGCGATCTCCCACCCGGTGCCGCCGGCCAGGCGCAGATCACTCTCGCGGTCTCGGCCGGAGTGACCGATACCCTGCGGGTGCGGAACAGTGCCGCCCTCATCACCCAGAACGCCACGACCCAGGTCGCGATCGCGGGCGAGGTGAGCCTCATCGGGGCGCCGTCGCGCGCCTTGACCTTGGTCAAGTCAGCCGACCTGCTCGAAGTGGGCCTGGGCGAGACCGCGCCGTTTACGCTGGCGGTGAGCAACACCGGCACGGCGCCCTTGAGCGACCTCCGCATCGAGGACCAATTGCCCTCCGGCGCGCGCCTCTCCCGCGGCAGCCAGAGCGGGGCTGATTCAGTGCAGACGGCCGACCGGCATCTCACCTTCTTCGTGGCGGGGCC
Source organism: Gemmatimonadales bacterium (assembly GCA_036556025.1). Classification (GTDB taxonomy): domain Bacteria; phylum Gemmatimonadota; class Gemmatimonadetes; order Gemmatimonadales; family GWC2-71-9; genus CAVVWJ01. The sequence goes on from DATBKD010000040.1 coordinate 39,581, forward strand.
GCTGGCTCCGGGAGAGGTGCGACGGATTCGCTATTCCGCTGCCATCGTGTCGGCCACCGCCGAGGTCCTGTGGAACACCGCGGTGGCCACGGCCGAAGCCGGCACCGTGCGTTCCTTGGAGAGCCGAGCTGGAGTTCATCTCCGCCGGACCGATCAGATGGCCACCAGGGCTGCCATCGGAAGCGTCTGGCTGGACCTGAACGGCAATGGGGTCAGAGACCCCGATGATCCGGGGATCGAGGGGGCCGAAGTTTGGACCCCGGACGGAGAAGTGGTGACGACCGACCAGTACGGCCGGTTCTCCTACCGGAACCTGCGCGCGGGGCGACACGGGTTTCGCCTGGACCAGGCTTCGCTCGCGACCGAATATCGCCTGGCAGACGGGGGAGACGGGGGGGAGGTCGTGGTGCGCGATGCTAGCGGCTGGACCACACCGCGGGTGGACTTTCGCGTCCTGTCTCGAGCCGGCGGCCTCGCTGACGTAGCGCTATCGGCTCCCAGTCCGGAAACCAGCTCCACGCTTTGCGACAGCCTTGGCTGCTCCCCGGATAGCGCGGTGTTCGAGCGGGTCACGCTCCCACGAAGTGGAGGCGGCCCCCGGGGCGCTCCTCTGCTTCCATCCCTCGCCGACACCGCCAAGGGTGTGAGCCGCGTCGCTCCGGTGGTCGGGCTGCCTGCTCCTTCCTCGCTGCCGGACAGCGGGAGGGCAGTGGTGCGTCTGGCCCCGCCGCCATCCGGCTGGCCCAAGGAGGCAGTGTGGCGACTCCCCTCGGGCTGGGAAGTGGTGCCCGGGACCTCGCGCCTGGGCGAACAGACTGTCGCCGACCCTGCCATAACCCGGATCGGCCCGGAGGCAACGCTGCTTCACTGGGAACGACTCGCAAGCCGAACGGATTCGCTCAGCCTCGAGCTCCGGCCTCTGCGGGACCAGGCCGCTGTGAGGGACACGGTTCGGGTGGCCGCGCTTCGCGACACCGCCGGTCGGACGGCAGAGCAACGCCGCTCCCTGGTGGCAGGTCCCGGTGTGGAGGTCTTTGCCCCAACCGACGGAACCGTCCTCCGAACCGACCGCCTCTACGTTGGGGTGCGCGGTGAGGCAGGCGCGCCGCTGGCGCTCTTCGACGGCGACTCGCTGCTGGCCGAAGCCCAGGTGCGAATCGACGGCGTGTACGACTTCATCGGCGTTGCGCTCACGCCCGGGCCGCATCGCCTGCGGGTGCGATTGACCAACTCGTGGGGACAGGAGCGGTGGGACAGCCTCAACCTGCATGTCACCGGCCTGCCAGCCACCTTCGCCAGCCAGGATTCCGTGGTGTCGCTGACAGCGGATGGCCACAGCGCCGCCACCGCACGCGTGCGGGTGTTGGACCGTTGGGGCGTGCCGGTGGTCAACGGCCCATTCATCACGATCTCGAGTGAGGGCGCGATGGCGGCGAACCCCGATGCCGACGGGTCTTCGGTGGGCCTTCAGGTCCAGGCCGACTCGGCCGGCTGGATCGCCGTGCAGCTCAAGTCCGGCACCGAGGTGCGGCGAGGCCGCTTGACCCTGGGGGCCGGCGATGCCAAGGGCACGGTCCCGCTCGATCTGCTCCCGACGACGGGGCCGCTGTTTCTGACCGGCGTGGGCCAGGTGGGTGCAGGCGCCGCACCGGACGCGTTCGGCGCGCTCACCGCCCGGGGACGGCTGGACCGGCGCACCTCGTTCACCATGAGCCTGGACTCCCGCCACCTGGACGAAGGACGGGACGAGTTCGGCCGCTCCTACGATCCGCTGGAGGAGGCGCAGTATCCCATCCTGGGCGACGCGGGCCGAAACCGCAGCCTCGGCGCGTCGCGCTATCAACTTGCCGCCAAAGTGGAGCGCGGGTACGACTGGCTGGCCTACGGCGACATCTCCACCACCGGATTCGGCGAGGGCCTTCGGCTGACGAGTTACCAGCGGTCGCTCCCGGGTGCCGCTGCCCGCTTCGCCACCGGATCGGTCCAGTGGCAGAGCTTCTTCAGCTCCACCCAGCAGGCGGTGCAGCAGCTGCAGCTCCGGGGACAGGGCACCTCTGGTCCGTACGGCATCGGCGCCACGGTAGCGTCCGGAACCGAGCAGGTGCGGCTGGAAAGCCGGGATGCGGAGAACCCGCAGCGCATCATCACCCAGCAGGTGCTGACACGCTACATCGACTATCAGATCGACTACGCGGGCGGCACGCTCCTCCTCAAGCAGCCCGTGCCGGCCGCGGACACCTACGGCAACCCGGTCTTCATCGTGGTCACCTTCGAGTCCACTTCCGGCGGCCCCCGGCACGACACCTGGGGACTTCGGGTCGTCGGCGATGCGGGCCGATACCTGGGGGCCGCGCGGGGCGATTCGCTCACGCTGGGCGCCACGGCGGTGCACGACGGGGCGGGAAACGGCGCCCGCAGCCTGTCCGGGTTCGACCTGCGGGTGAGGGAACGCCACGGCCTGGGGCTGCGGGCCGAGCTGTCCCGCGCGGTCGGGGCCGACTCCACCGGAGTGAGCGTCGCGGTGGACGGCTCGATGGAGCTGATGCGAGGCGCCCTGCTCCTCACCAGCGGCTGGATGCGGGTGGGCGACGAATACCGCAACCCGGCCAACCTCGCGCTGCAGGCCGGCACCGAGGAGATCAGGGCCGGAGCCCGATACCGTCTCGGCAGTTCGGAACTGAGGCTGGAACACGAGCAACAGCGCTTCAACCTGGCCGGAGTGAGCCGCCGCCGAACCGTTGCCGGCATCACTCGATCGTTGGGGCCGGAGGTGAAGCTGGACGCGCTGCTCGCCAACGACCACGCCGAAGCCGGAGAGACTGCTGACGGTTCCACCGCCGGAGAGGGCAAGCTCACCTGGACACCAGTCCCGCGCCTGTCCCTCTGGGCCGAAGGCCGGCACCAGCTCGCCACGGCGGGAAACCTGATCCAGCCCGACTATGCCGGCGCCGGAGCGGCCTTCCAGGTGAAGCCCGGCGTTGCGCTCGAGGCGCGCGAGCGGCTGGTGATGCCCGGGAACGGCACTCCCGACTTCAGCGTCACCAACCTCGGCGTCCGGGCTCGGGTAGCCAGTGGGACGGAGCTGTGGTCCTCCTATCAGCTGGCCGGCGCCGATGGGCGGTACAACTCTGCCTTGGTGGGGCTCAGCAACCGTGTGAGGTTGGGCCAGGCGTGGGCCCTCAACGGCATGATCGAACGCCGGATGGGGCTGGGCAATGCCGCCATCACCGATCCGGCACGGGCGGCGCCGTTCCTCCAGGTGGAGGAGGATTACTGGGCCCTGGGTCTGGGCGCGGAGTTCCTGCCAACCGGCTCGCCCTATCGCATCAGCGGCAAGGGAGAAATCCGGGATGGGAGCCTCCAGTCCTCGCGACTGCTGACCCTCGCTGGGGATGCCTCGGTCACGCCGTCGCTGGCGCTGCTCTCTCACCAGGACTTCATATGGCGGGAGCAGGAAATTTCTGGCTCCTCACAGATCAGCCGGCAATACAACTCGCTCTGGGGTCTCGCGCTCAGACCGATCCGGAGCGACCGACTCAACCTGCTCAGCAAGTTCCAGTGGGTGCGCGCGACCAATCCCGGCGGGGCCGGCGTCCTCACGGGCCAGGGAGACGAGGATCGGGTGATCGGAGCGCTCGAAGGGATCTGGTCTCCTGCGGCGGTCTCCGAGCTCGGGCTGCGGTACGCGGTGCGGCGCACGAGCAGCACGGTGCTGCTGTCGGATTCGAGCTCCCAGCAGCGTCGATCCGTTGCCGATTTCATCGGCGGACGGGGACGCTACGAGCTGACCCAGCGATTCGGGGTGCGGGGCGATGCGCGGATCCTGTTCGAGCGCACCAGCTCCACCGCCCGGTGGGACCTCGCGCCGCAGCTCTTCTATCTGCCGGTGAGAGAGCTGGAGATAGCCACTGGATACCGCTTCGGCGATCTCCGTGACCCGGACTTCGCGGTGGACGGCGGACACGGGTGGTTCATCACGTTCGGGGCGCGGTTCACCGAGCAGTCGCTGCGCACTGTCGCTGACTTCTGGCGCCACCGGCTGGGGGGCCCTTGATGGGGGCCTCCTGGAAGAGCAGGGCGTCGCTCGGGCGGCTCCTGCTGCCGTTGGTGTTCCTCATGGTCGTGGCGGGCACTGCCGCCGCACAGGTCACCGTCGGCAACTCCAGCTCCGCCGCCTCGGCGAGCGGTGGAGCCTCGTCGCTGACCTGGTCTCACACCGTCGCGAACGGTGCCAACCGTCTCCTCATCGTCAATGCCTCGATGGCCAGCAACACGGCAGTCTCTTCCATCACCTATGGAGGGACTGCCCTCACCCTGATCGGAGCGAGGGCAGCCGGTGGCCCGGGACATCGGACCGAGCTGTGGTACCTCAAGGCGCCGGCCATCGGCACGGCCAACATCGTGGTGACGCTGGCTGCCAGCACCCCATTCGTCGCGGGCGCCACCGATTTCCGCGGGGTCAATCAGGCCACGCCGCTCGGTACCTACGCTTCCGCCATCGGCACGGGCAACACGCCGAGTGTGACGGTCAGCTCTGCCACGGGCGAGCTCGTCATCGACGCGCTCGCCCAGCATGGCGGCCTCACCGGTGTCGCCAATCTCGGGCAGACCTTCCGCTGGAGCCAGACCACGGGCAGCGGAGGCAGTCAGGTCTGGGGATCCAGCAGTACCGAGCCCGGGGCAGCCTCGGTCACGATGGGATGGACACTGGTCAGCGGGTCCGGCGCCCACGAATGGGCCATAGGCGGGGTATCCATCAAGCCGGGCGCAGGTAACACGGCCCCGACGTTGGACAACACCAAAACGCCCGCCCTGTCGGCCGAGAACGAGGACGCCGGCTCCCCCTCCGGGGCCGTGGGCACCCTGGTCAGCTCTCTGGTGGACTTTGCTTCGCCTTCGGGCCAGGTAGACAACGTCACCGATCCGGATTCGGGCGCGTTGCTCGGCATCGCCGTCACCGCGGCCGACGCTACCAACGGCAGCTGGTTCTACTCGACCGACAACGGCAGCAACTGGACCGCGCTGGGGAGCGTGAGCGGCAGCTCCGCCCGGCTGCTGGCGGCCGACGCCAACACCCGCCTCTACTTCCAGCCGAACGCCGACTACAACGGCACGATCGCCTCCGCGATCACCTTCCGGGCCTGGGACCAGACCACTGGCAGCAACGGAAGTCTGGCCGATGCCTCCACCAACGGCGGCAGCACCGCGTTCTCCACGGCGACGGACGTGGCGGCCCTCACCATCAACCCGGTGAACGACGCACCGGTGATCACCTCCAACGGAGGTGGTACCACTGCCTCCGTGAGCATCGCGGAGAACACGACCGGGGTGACGACGGTGACGGCAACGGACGTGGATGGACCGTCACTGACCTATAGCATCGCCGGTGGCGCCGATGCGGCCAAATTCACGATCAACTCCTCGACCGGCGCCCTGGCCTTCGCCTCGGCGCCGGATTACGAGGCGCCGACCGACGTGGGCGGGAATAACGTGTACGATGTAACGGTGCAGGTCAGCGACGGGTCGCTCACCGACAGCCAGGCGATCGCGGTAACGGTCACCGCGGCCAACGACAACAACCCGGTGATCACCTCCAACGGCGGCGGTGCCACAGCGTCTATCAGCGTGCACGAGGGCACCACCGCGGTCACGACCGTGACGGCCACCGACGCCGACCTCCCGGCCCAGACCCTGACCTACTCGATCAGTGGCGGCCCGGATGCCGGCAAGTTCACGATCAACGGCTCGAGCGGAGTGTTGGCGTTCGTGGCTGCCCCCTCCTACAGCTCACCGACCGATGCCGGCGGGAACAACGTCTACGATGTGACGGTGCAGGTGAGCGACGGATCGCTCACCGACACCCAGGCGATTGCCGTGACCGTGACCGGCACGGCGATCATGAGCCTGAGCAACGTCGCGAGCCCCCCGTCTCCGGTGCCCAGCCAGGATGTGACCTTTACGGCCACCCACAACAACGTGGGCAACATCGCGGCAATGTCCCTGGTCACCGTGGAGAATGTTCCTGCCAACACCGACTTCAAGCTGTCCTCCACCTCCTTCGCAGCGGGCAGCTCTGGGCTGACGGCGGTGGTGGCCTACTCCAACAACGGCGGGATCAGCTACACCTACACGCCGGTGAGTGGCGGGGGCGGTGCGCCGGCGGGATACGATCGAACCGTGACCCACGTGCGCTGGACCATGACTGGCAACCTGAGCCCGACCTCGCCGAGTAACTCCTACGGGGTGAGCTTCCAGGTTCGCATCAGATAGATGTTCATGTCTTGCAATCGGAGAGTAGGCATCCACGGACGTTGCTTCCAGATAGCCGCGTGGCTGACCCTGGCGGCGGCGGCGGTTCCTCGCTCGCTCGTGGCGCAGATCGCTTTCGATGCCGCCAGCACCGCAACGGGCAACCTCCTCACGATGTCGTGGTCCCACACCGTGGGAACTGGGACCCAGCGCTTGCTCGTGGTGGGCGTCACGGTTCGCAACGGCTTGAATCTCGGGGTGTCCGTGACCTACGGGGGAACGGGCCTGACGCTTCTTCGGTCCACCCGCAACAGTGATAACGCGGTACGGGCCGAACTGTGGTACCTGAAGAATCCTGCCTCGGGCACCGCGAACGTCACGGTCACGCTGCTTGGCGCGGCGAAGATGGCGGGGGGAGCGGTGTCCTTCTCCGGGGTGAACCAGACCACCCCTATCGGTGCCATCGCTTCCGATTCCTCAACCGGCACCGGCACGACCAACCCGACCACTACCGTGACGAGCGCGACCGGCAACCTCGTCATCGACGCTGTAGCCATGGAGGGAAGTGCCGGGACCGTGACGGCGGGGGCCAACCAGACCCAACGTTGGACCAACACTACCGGCAGTGCCGGGGGTGAGATCAGAGGAGTGGGCAGCACCGAGCCCGGCGCAGCTTCGGTGACCATGAGCTGGACCAAGACCAACAACGCCAAGTGGGCCATTGTCGCGGCCTCCATCAATCCCGCGGCAGCGCCGAGTCTGTCGCTGGTCAAGTTCGCCGATGTTCCGACTCCCAAGCCGGGCGACGTGGTCACCTTCAGCGCGACCACGACTAACACAGGGACCGGCACAGCCGTTTCGCTGGTGAGCACCGAAGCGGTGCCGGCCAACACCGACTTCAAGCTCGGCTCCGCCGCCTTCGCCCCGGGGACCTCGGGGCTCACCACGGCGGTCAGCTACTCCAATAACGGCGGGAGCAGCTACACCTACACGCCGGTGAGCGGCGGAGGTGGCGCGCCGGCGGGATACGATCGAACGGTGACCCACGTGCGCTGGACCATGACCGGCAACCTGAGCCCGACGTCGCCGAACAACTCCTATGGGGTGAGCTTCCAGGTTCGAATACGATAGAGGCCGACTCTACAATCCTCCGATCCGGACCGACGCGGCCCCGAACCGAAGTCCGGAGCCGCGCTGGTCGTCCGAAAGAGGAACGTATTACGGGGTGAAGATGTGGAAGCCCGGCGTCTGGCCAATCATGCCCCCCCAGCAGCCGACCCTGCCGTCGCTCATCAGCGCACATTGGTGGGTGAACGCGGCGGCCACCTGTGTGAACGTCGTGCCTGACGGCGGTGCCTGGGTCGGAGGGGCGAAGCCATCGGCGTTGTTCCCCCAGCAGCGCACCGACCCGTCGCTCACCAGAGCGCAAGTATGGTAGAGCGTGGCGCTCACCTGGGTGAAGGTCGTGCCCGGAGGCGGTAGAGGGCTCGCGGTCTCGCCATAGAAATTGCCCCCCCAGCAGCTGACCGTACCGTCACTAACCAGCGCGCAGGTATGGAAATAGCCGGAGCTGACCTGGGTGAAGGTCGTGCCCTCCGGCGGCGCCTGGCTCGCGGGAGACTGGCCGTAGGTGTTGTCCCCCCAACAGCCGACCGTGCCGTCGCCCTTGAGCACGCAGGTCTGGGTGCCCCCAGCACTTACCTCGGTGAAGGTCGTGCCCGGCGGCGGCGCCTGGCTCGAGGGGGTCTCCCCGTAGAAATTGTCACCCCAGCAGCCGAACGTGCCGTCGCTCACCAGCGCGCACGTGTGGGTACCCCCGCCACTCACTTGGATGAAGGACGTGCCTGCTGGGGGCGCCTGGCTCGCGGGGGCCTCGCCGTAAACGTTGTGCCCCCAGCAACCGACGGTACCGTTGCTCACCCCGGCGCAGGTGTGGAACGCTCCCGCGCTCACCTGGGTGAAGGTGGTGCCCAGGGGCGGCGCCTGGCTCGCGGGGGCCTGGCCGTAAGAGTCATCGCCCCAGCAGCGGGCCGTGCCGTCGCTCACCCGCGAGCAGGTGTGGTAGAGCCCGCTGCTTACCGAGGTAAACTCTGGCTGCGTCGGGGCGATTGTCATCGCCACATTTGCGGCACGGCTGGTTGCATCGAAGTACAGCCGCAGTCCCACCGCACTGCTGTGCCCGCCGCACAACGCGCCGCTTGCCGTCGTCCCGATCCTGGTCAAGACCTTCAGCGAAAACACGTCACTGGTCCCATTGAAGTCTGCTGCTGGGAAAGGATCGAACGAGATCGCAACGTCCTTGGCGAGATTCGAATTTTGGGTGAGTCCCTGAATGCAGGGGGTTTCACCCGATGCCACGAGTGTGCTGTTCTTGTACGCTTCGACCCGAACGTCAAACCTGGTGCCGATATCATCGCTGTTCTTCAGTCCTAGCCACACATGGGCCGGACCAAGTGCAGTGACGGAACCGCTGACCACTGCCGGCGCAGCCGTCCAGGTGCCAACCGCGGTGTATGGGTTGCCACCGCTGAACCTGATGCTGGGCGAATCCTTGTACTTTGCCGTCGCTCCAGTTGGTGCCACCGCATCGAGGAAGAGCGTTGCAGGGTTGGCGGTCGCGCCGGTCCCGTGCAGAAACAGCGTTCCTGGTGAAGCGGTCACGTCGAACGTGGGATCCAAACCGGAGCGGCTGGGGGAGGTCGGCCCGTTGGAATCGGTGTCGCAGCCCGCCAGCAGCGTCACCGACAGCACGGCTCCCGATACCAGAGTTCGGAAGCCGGGCCAAGTGGGACTTCTGGGTTTCGCGGTCATACGTTCCCTCCGAGTGTTGGGGTTAGTGCGCAACTCCCAATGCGCCCACAACCCGTCTGGGCCCCGTGCAGGCGGCGCCGGCATACACCGGCGGTTACCTGCGCGCGAGACCGTATCGGGTTTGAGGGCGCTACCCGGTAACGCGAGAACGAAACGCCATTCGGCTCAGCTTCGCGTGCGTGGCGCTAGGACCGGCAACTCGAGATGCTTCGTTGGACCGCGGAGATAACTGCTGGTAGGAAAGCACGAGCAGGCGCTCGATCTCTGTCTTACAATCCTCCGATCCGGACGGGCTCGGTGCTGTAGTCCAGCTCGGCGCCCAGCTCGCCGTCCGCGCCGTGGCCCCAGCACCAGGCGTCACCCGCCGGGTCCAGGCCACAGAAAGTGGCCCATGACCCGGCGAGCGTGGTCCAGCGCGGGTCGCCCGACATCTGCTGCGGCGTGTCATACCGAGCGGTGAGTCCAGACGGGGTGATGCCCATCTCGCCGTAGGCGTTGGTCCCCCAGCAGTACACGCTGCCCACCGTGGTCCGGCCGCACGCGGCCCAAGTTCCCGTAATGAGGTCGGCGAACGCCGGCGAGTTCTGTATGGCGACCGGCGTATCGGACAGGCTCACTCCTCCGTCGCCCGGCGGAAGGATATCGCGGCCCCAACACCAGGGCTTGCCATCGGTCGCGAGCGCGCAGGTGTGTTCGCCGCCGACCGCGATCTTTCTGAAGTTGAGCCCGCCCGCCACGGCCGTGGGCACATCGCGCGCTCCTCCCACCGTGCCGAGACCCAGCTGGCCGCTGGAGTTGGAGCCCCAACAGTAGGCCGAGCCCTGAGCCGTGAGGCCACACAGGTGAGCGGCAGAGCCCAGCGCGAGCGCAATCAGTGTGGGCGCGGCCGGGAGCGCCACGGGCGCGTGGCTGCAGGGAGCGCCGTCGCAGGTTTCGGTCGTAGCGGCGCCGAGCTGCCCCGCGCCATTCGAGCCCCAGCAAAAGATCGCGCCCTCACGGGCAAAGCCGCAGGTGTTGCCGCTCCCGGCGACCAGTGCGTCGAACCGCAGCGCGGTGTCGAGCGGATGAGGGCTCGGCACGCAGCGCCAGCCGTGGATGAACTCACCGCAGGCCTGGTTCATCTCGAGAGGGAATCCAGCCTGGCCCGCGTCGTTCGCCCCCCAGCACCATGCCTGACCTTCGGCAGTGAGCGCACAGGTGTGCAGTCCACCCGCGGCGATGCTGGAGAAGCGGGTGGGGCCGGAGGCCACTGGTATGGCGGTGGAACGAAGCGGGGTGAGGTCGATCCCGAGCTGGCCGGCATCGGCGCGGCCCCAGCACAGGGCGCGCCCATCGGCTGACAGGTGGCAGCCGTGGCGCCCGCCGACGCTGAGCGCGACTCCGACGGTGGGCTGGGGAAGCTCTCCCGGCGCGGTGGAATCGCTGCAGGCCTGGAGGAAGAGAGCGCCGCAGCAGACGAGGAAACGAAAACCCATGGTCCCTCCTCCGCCGGAGACGCGCGGAAGATGGCGCATCACACACGCGTACCTTGTCAGTTGCCCGCCGTGAGCGCACTTTAGTCTGATCATCGCACGCACTCTTCGGGAGGCCCCGTGTTCTCCAGAGTCGCTCCAGTGTTGACACCCGCTCTCGTCGGTACCCTGCTGGCCTGCTCGTCCCAGCCGGAAGCCCCCTCCCTCAGCATCGTCGGAACCTGGGACCAGGGAGCGCGTCTGGAGGATGCGGCCAACAGTCAGACCCATATTCACACCGGCTACTTCATCTTCGATCAAAAGGGCGACGGGTTTTCGGGAAGCGGCCAGCAGAGCGGGCTGTGCCACGCCGCGAGCGGGGACTACGAAGGTCCGCTCGCGTCGGGGGAGTTGTTCGGGATAACTGAGGGTAAGCAGGAGGGATCGAACGTGTCGTTCCGGAGCGCCCTCTGCACCTACGAGGGTGTCATCTCGGAGGACGGTTCGCACCTGGATGGGACGGCGCGGTGCGAGTACACCGATCAGGGAACCCACTTCGTCTGGACCGGCCAGTGGCTGGCAAACCGGCAGCATTAGGGTTCTCGAAAGTGACCTCTCCTGAGGACAGGGCGTAGCTATTGTAAGACACCTGGTGAACGTCCCGCCTCGTACAACGACCTCTTCGTTTCCAGCATCACCTCGTTCGTTTTCGTCTTCAACTCGTCCGCCCGCCGCATCGCGCTGCTCGCTCGCACGAACGTGTCGTTGGCATCTGCCGCCGGGTTGATCGGGAGTGGGTATCGTCGTGCCATAAGAGCGGACAATCCGGCGCCCACTTCAGCGACTCTGGCGCGCGCCCAGCGACTTTCGCGGCTGCTCCTATGCGCCGCGGGGCGAGCTCAGTCGGTTCCGAACGCGTCACATCTTGTGCCCGGGCTGTCGCTTCCGGTCGACTATCGCCCCTGACGCGTCATGGCCAGCTCTCCGCAACAAGGCCGGATGCGGTACCAGCCGCTCGGGTCAGCCACTGCATTCCGGGCGATCCGGCGCCGATGGACGGCGACTCGGCGATGGTTGTCGTTCGCCGGCGCGCATGGCTCTGGTCGGTGGGCGGGTCAGGCATCGCTCTCTTCATGTCTCGCACGCTACGCACGACCTCACTCTCTGTATCAAGGTGGCACACTCTTCGCTTCACCCGTTCGATCGTCCGACCGGTGATCGGGAGCCGAGTCGGAGCCGTGCCGTTCCACATCAACCCCCGATCACCGTTTGGCGCGAAGGTTGAGAGAGGAGTGTCGTATGAACCGGGTTGTCCGTCGGAGACTGGAGATGGCCGTGCGCGTGCGGGACTTCTCCCGGGCGCATCCTTCCACCGACGCGAGCTTTGCGACGGTGCTGGCCAAGCTGGAGGAGTTGATCGCGCGGCTCGAAGCGTTGGCCAAGCAGCAGCAGGGTGGGTTTCTCACAAGGCATGCGTCGGCCGTCCGAGCCGCGGAGAGCTCAGGCAGCGGCTGCACAACGAGCTGCTCCGTCATCTGGTGACGGTCGCCGCCCTGGCGGCAGAAGAGCAGCCGGGAATCGCCGAGCTCTTCGAGCTGTCACCGTCCAATGCCAGCAACGAAGCCTTCCGGAGCCACGTCCACAAGATGTTGGAGCAGGGTCAGGCCCTGAAAGACCTCCTGATCAAGCATGGGCTGGCCGACAGGCTGTTGGACGACCTTGCCGCCGCGGTGCGCGACCTGGACGCATCGGTAGAGGAGTCGAACGAAGCCCGGCGGGAGCACGTCGGTGCACGGGCCGAGCTACAGGCCGTGAGCGACGAGGTCATGAAGCTGGTCGAGATGTTGGATGGGCTCAATCGGTATCGGCTCACCGGGAACGCCGAGCTGCTGGCGGCGTGGGAGAGCGCGCGGAAAGTGGTGATGGGACCGCGCTCACCGGAGGAGCCGCAGGTGGAGCCGCCCAAGGCTGAGGGTGAGGTCAGGCCGGCGGCATGACGTGAGTGAGTGGCCCTCCGCTACTTGACCAGAACGATCTTCGCGACCGATGGCACACCGCTCGTGGTGACGATGAAGAGCAGGTAGTGCCCCGGCGGGGTCAGGTTGCGGTTCGAGGGCGCTGTCACGTTCAGGCCGCTCGCGTCCGAGGTGAAAGCCAGTTTTTGAAAGCGCTGGTTCATGTCGAACGCATGCGTGGCCGAGCCCAGACGGATCAGACTCACCTTGGCGATGGAGGGCGCGTTTGGGCTCGCCACGCGGAACGCTACGCCGTACTGGACCGTGGACGGCGCACTGCCGATGGCCGGCCGGGCACCGGCGAAGAGATACGGTGGGGAAAAAATCTCGGCGTTTCGCTCACTCGGTGCGCTGGCGCCGTCACCACTTCCGCTGAGTAGCACCCGCCCATCGGGAAGCAGTATAGCGGTCGTATGGTAGCCCCGGTTAATGGTGTTGCTGGCAAGGGTCCTCCAGGCGCCGGTGGCGGGGCTCCAGATTTCCGCCGGATGCACCGCGGTCGCGAGATCATTGAAGCCTGTGCCCCTCAGTCCGCCGACGACAAGGACATCTCCAGTGGGCAGAATCACGGCATTGTGGTGCCGCCGCGGGTAGGCCATCGAGCCAGTCCACTTCCACACCAGGGATGATTGCCGCAGATCGACGGTCTCAGCGGTGTTGGTGGTATGTCCGCCCCCGACGTACAGGATCCGGCCTTCGTCATACATCACGGCGGCCCCGTAGTCGCGGGCTCCGTAGAGACGGTTCGGGCCCTTGCTCCAACTGCCGGAGCCGGAGATGTCGAGATATCGGGTATGCTGCGTCTCACCCGCGTAGTACAGCTTCCCGTTGGGGGCGAGGAATGTCCGGGGATAGTAGGGCAAGGAGAGGCTTGCCGTCGTGAGTTTCCGGATGCCGCTCGTGGTCCAGACTTCGGGGACGGGCACCTGCAAGCCGCTCTGGTCCTTGCCGGCCGTGATGACGACTTCCCCATGTGCCATCGTGGTGTTGGTGGGGTACCAGCGACCGCGCTGCATCGGCGTGGAACTGGACCAGGTTGACCCGGTCCCGAAGATCGTGATGTTGGGAAGCCCGTGAGCGTTGGTAATGTGCCCGCCTGCCACCAGGAGCCGGCCGTCCGACAGGAACGAATGACCGGCGCAGAAGAGGAGGGCCGGGCTCGGGATCGGGGTGAAGTGGCCGGTCGCGGGATCCCAGATCTGGGGCACGCCCGCGTGGCCCCATGAAAGCACTTTGCCGCTCGGCAATAAATTGAGATGCACCGCCACGACGGGCCAGGCGAACGGCGCGGTCCACTGCCCGGCCGAACCGGTGCTCGCCGAGAGCAAGGCCGGCGCCGGGGTCGCCGGGGTGCAGGGTGTGGCCTGATTGGCGCTGGAGGCAACCAGCTTACCATCGAGGAAAAGCTGCACTGCGCCGCGAGTGCGGGTCTCGATCAATCGCTCGCTGAACGCGGGGTCTTCGGCCGGCGCCGCCGAGAGGTCCGCCGCGCCGTCTTCCTCGGAGTCGAGTACCCGATAGGTAACGCTCACCGGAACGGTATACGCGTTGGTGATGAGGAACTGGTTGCCGCAGACGTAAGAGAGCCGGACCGGCCCATCGCCCTGCTCTTCGGGGATCGGCGTGCCTGGTTTGGCACCGCCATCCGTGTCGGGGGATTCTCCGCAGCCGACGAGATACGCTGCAGCCAGGGCGCCGAGCGCAACGGGGGTTGGTGAACGCATGGCACTCACCTCTCGATGCTGAGGAAGGAGCAGGCTGTAGCGAGAGCAACCTACCCGATCGCAGTCAAGAGAATGTCAAGCGTCTATAAGCCCGCTCAGGGGTCTTTGCGCTATCGGCCCGCCAGGTCCGCGACCACGGCCTCGAGCCCGTCCACGACCCGCCCCATGCGGCCATAGTCGAGCTTGTCGGGCGTATCCTGGGCGCTGTGGTAGAACGGATTCCGGAATGGCGCCGTGTCGGTGATCATGATCGCCCGATATCCCTCTCGCCAGAACGACCAGTGGTCGGACCACCAGACGCCCGGCATCCAGGATGGCAGTGCTGCGCCCTGGCTCGGAAACGACACGGCACTGCGGAACCTGGCAATGGCCCGGCGCACCAGTGGCCCCGACCTCAGATCGCTGACGAACCCGATGAAGTCGCCGACATCGGGATAGACGAGGCTCAGCGGAAAGGGATAGCGCTGGCTGCCGGAGTGGGTGTCGTAGTAGCCGATGGACTCGATGGACAGCATCGCCATGATGCGGTCGCCGCGAGCCCGGGCGGCGACGGCATAGTTCCGGCTCCCCATGGCGCTCGTGGGGAACGCCGGCTGCTCCTCGGTGCCGAAGAAGACGAACCGGATGGTGCGGGCAACCGGCTTCCCGGCGAAACTCCGCGCCAGCTCGAGCACTCCCGCGACACCGCTGCCGTTGTCGTCCGCGCCCGGCGCCTCTTCGGCCGTGTCGTAGTGCGCTCCCACAACGATGATCTCGTCCGGCTCCGTTGAGCCCCGCAAGACCGCCTCCAGGTTGCGCCAGCGCTGTCCCTGCGCGGCATACTCCTGGGCAGTGACCGTATAGCCTATCGCGGTGAGCTCGGCCTCGACATACGCAGCAGCTTGGAGAGCGGCAGCATGCTTCGCCACGCCCCGTTCGCCGATTTCCCCGGCCAATTGTAGCACGTGCCGACGCAGGCGCTCGCTGAGAGATTGTTGGTCCGGACTGAGCGGCGGGAGCGGGCCGGCAAACGCGCGGCCCGGCATCCGGATGGTGAAGAGCCAGACGAGGAACAGCGCCGCGAGGAGGCCCAGGAGGGTTAGCCTGATCGGGGATGACATTGGATGGAAGTCGACGTCTGAGGGAGTCACCAACGCGCCTGAGCCTTATTCCGCCAGCTCAACGCCCTCACAGGAGATTGTCAACGTCTCGATAGCCACATCGCTACCCTTGGCATTGAATGCAGGACCATCCCATTTACTTGGCCAGGCATTGGACACATTCCATCTGACCCTTTCCTGCCCCATGTCATCCAGCAGAACGATGGAGCAGGCCTTGCGCTGGATCTGGCCCCGCAGCACTGCCCGGTGCCAGTTGTAGAGTTCTCTCGAATCAGTAACCCCCCACTTGAGGGTAATGTCTGGATAGCTCACCCGGCCGGGTAACTTTCGCACGGTCGTCGGCTCAGCTCCCTCGCGGTATTCGATTACCTCAACTCTCGACCCCAAACCATGGCACTCGGAGAAGCCCGCCTGCGAGAGGCCATCGATCTCCACCCGAAAGCGGAAATTCTTGTACGGGTCCACGCGCGCCATATGGTGCTCCCTCCGCTCCCCGGATTCTTTAATCCTGATCTCGAACCCGTCGTATGAATCCGATCGCTTTATAGATTTCCAGATCGTGATGGATGGTAGCGACCTTCCTGGTTCCCCGCGCGTCATGATAGGAGATGCGCGCGGACACTTTCGTTGGCCCACCTTTGCGAAAATACGATCCGCTGTCATCCAGGAACATGGCGATCTCTTTGTGCGGTGCGAGGAACTCGATATTCTGGAAGAGTGGCAGCCCGGCGAGGTCCCTACCATCCAACCGACAGATTCTACGGTCAAACTTGACGGAAACCTTATAGGCCGGCCGATCACTGATGTTGCGTATCGAGATGAAGAACAATCCATCGTCGAACACGAAATCGACTATCACATCAGGTCCCGAAGACTCTAACCATTCGATGTTCTTGTGAGGCTTCTTGCGGCCCGTGGGCATCCGCGCTCTCGCTTTCGTCACGGCGACAGGCGCTCCACCCTCCATCCCTTCCCTCCGTCCTCCCTCACATACCGGATCCGATCGTGCAGCCGGCTCTCCCGCCCCTGCCAGAACTCGATGGTGTCCGGCACCACCCGGTAGCCGCCCCAGTACGGCGGCAGCGGCACCTCGCCTCCGGGGAAGCGCTTCTCCACCTCCTTCAATCCCTTCTCCAGCACGCGACGTCCCGAGATGACCTGACTCTGATGGGAGACCCACGCGCCGAGCCGGCTCCCGATGGGCCGGGTCTTGAAGTAGGTCTCCGATTCCTCCTGCGAGGTTAGGCTCACCCCGCCGGTGATCCGCACCTGCCGATCCAGCTCGGCCCAGTAGAACACGATGGCGACGAGGGGATTGGCCTCCAGCTCCATGCCCTTGCGGCTGCGGTAGTCGGTGAAGAAGACGAAGCCCCGCTCATCGAACCCCTTGAGCAGCACGATCCGGGCGGAGGGCTCCCCCTCAGGCGTCGCCGTGGCCAGCGTCATCGCGTTGGGGTCGGGCACCTGCGCCTCCAGCGCCTCGGCGAACCAGCGGCTGAACTCGACCATGGGGTCGCGGCTCACGTTGGCCTCGTCCAGACGGGCGCGGGAGTACTCGCGACGAAGATCGGCGATGGACATGGAGACAACCTAACCGGCGAGAGATCCTTCCTGCAGGGTGACGAGGTCTTCCGGGAGCGCGCCTCGCATCAGCTCTTGGTACACCGCGATGTGGTCGTCCACCGCCCGATTCAGCTCGAAAATCTCCCGCACGTGCGCCTGCCCGCGCGCTCCCCGCTCGCGCCACCGGTCGCGGTCCAGCAGCCAGGCCAGCGCGCCGGCGAAATCGCAGCCCTCCGCCCGGGCGCCGAAGCGGGTGGCGAAGCCATCGGGGTCCACCTCGCTCAGGATGGCGCAGCGGTGAGCCGCCGCCTCGAGGAAGGCGTTCGGCAGCCCCTCGCGCGCGGCGGTGTTCACCACGACCCAGCTCCGGCTCAGGATGGACGACAAGTCCCCCGACTCGAACTGATCCACGAACCCGGTGAGCTCGAGGTTGGGCAAATCGCCGTAGCGCTCCCGCAGCTCGCGGTCGTAGCCCGCGTCGCGGGAGCGGCCGACGGCAAGAAAGCGCGCGCCGGGAAAACGCTCGACCAGATCGAAGAAGAGATGAGGACGCTTGCGCCGATCCCAACGCCCGAGGTAGCACACGGTCGGCTGCGCGGCCTTCCGTACCATGCGGGGAATCACTACCGGCGTCGGCAGGAGCGGGGGCGAGTCCTGCAGGTTGTACTTCGCGACCACCTTCGACTGAATGCAGTTGGCGGCGCAGAATCGCCGGTCGGCCCGGCGCACGGCCCGGTGCACCAGCGGATTGTCTTCGTACATGAAGTTGGCGACGACCTGCAGCTGGCTGAGCGACGGGTGCGCCAGCTCGGTGCGCCAGTCGCGCCAGTCTCGAGGATCGCGGAAGGTGACGACATGGCGCCGGTCCGGCATCGTCCGCAGCGCGAGCCAGGTAGCGGTGGACGGCTCCTGGGAGTGATAGATGTCGGCGTCGGCCGTCCGGCAGAGGCCGGCTACCTGCCAGGGGGATCCCATGGGGTAGCCGAAGACCGTCATGCCGTCGAGCGACTCGATTGGCTCCTGTCCCGGCCGGCGGGGGATGATAGCCGAGACCGTGAGCCCTCGACGCACCAACTCGCGGCCGATGGTGCGGGTCGCGCGCCCGAAGCCGCCGTACTTGCCCCAGGCGAAGATCTCGGTGCTCAGGAGGCAGATCCTCACGTTCCGTCGCTCACTCGCAATTCGCCCCTCCGGCCGGCGCCAATCCCGTCAGCCGCGCCGCCCGGCGCGCTGCGCCCAAGTGTACTGCTGCCAGTGGTTTGGGTAGAAAGAGAAGCCCGCGGGTGGTACGCCCGCGGGCCCAAACCCCATCGGCCGAAGCAAGTTCCGGGCGACCGGCGCCCTATCGCGCCTGCTGGATGGCGCCGGTCTCCTTCGAGAGATCGATAGAGATGATCCTCCAGCGCCGCTCGAAGCGGACCAGGCGGAACTCGTCGCCGTCGTCAGCAGGATCTGGATGCGAGCCGAGTCCACCTGAGAAGCTGGCTGCTGCAGGGCGGCGGAGACGCCCAAACCCATCAGCATGGCTGCAAGCGCAGCGACTGGTCATGTGGCGGTGGCTGACAAGCTAGCCATGAGAACTCGTCCGCCGCGCGCGCCAGGAGCGAATCGCTCGCTCGTGCTTGGGGTAATGACCGTAGGTATCCAGGCGCAGGCGGCGGCGAAAGCGACTGTCTCCGCTGAGCTGGTCATCAGGAACGTTCTCGACCAGCGCGATGAGGCGGGCGTGGACCTCATCCCGACGCCGGACTACGTCGGCCAGCGAGAGGCCCTGGGTCTGCTGAGTCATCTTCGCGTTGAACGCATCGATGCCGCCGTACTTCACCGAGTACCTGGGCGGCCGTCCACCAGCGACAACGAGCGGCAGGTGCGTCAGCGCTTCCTCTTCCCACCAGGTCACGTGGGCAATGATGTCTCGGACTGACCAGGCGCCCGTAACGCCGGGCTCCACCAGCTCCGCCTCAGAGAGACCGGCATACGACTCCTGAAGGGACTCCCAGGCCGACTCGAGCCGCCGGAGCAATCGCTCCTTGTTCCCAGACCCATGCGTCCGTTCCATGAGACAATCTGTGGAATTGGAGCGGGGCGGACACCCCGAGTCTTGCGGTGAAATACAGCTGATAGCTGATAGCTGTTAGCTGATAGCTGTTAGCTGTTAGCTGTTAGCTGATAGCTGTTAGCTGTTAGCTGATAGCTGTTAGCTGTTAGCTGTCACCACTAGAATTGGCGGATGAACAAGAGCCGCCTAGAGGCCTTCAGCGACGGCGTCATCGCCATCATCATCACCATCATGGTTCTGGAGATGAAGGTGCCGCACGGCGCCACCCTCTCCGATCTCGATCCGACCCTTCCTGTCTTCCTGAGCTACGTGCTGAGCTATGTGAACGTCGGGATCTACTGGACCAACCACCATCACATGCTGCACGCGGTGAGGCACGTGACCGGCGGCGTGCTCTGGGCCAACTTGTTACTTCTCTTCTGCCTCAGCCTGATGCCGTTCACGACGGGATGGATGGGCGAGAACCACTTTGCCCCCCTGCCGACCGCGGTGTACGGGGTGGTGCTCTTGATGGCGGCCAACAGCTATCTCATCCTCCAGCGGGTGATCATCCGCGCCGATGGCCCCGATTCGCCGCTGGCCCGCGCGGTCGGGGCCGACCGCAAGGGGTTGGTCTCCCGGCTGGCCTATTTCGCCGCCGTGCCGCTCGCCTTCGTCCGCCCGTGGATCGCCGACGCGCTGTACGTGCTGGTGGCGATGATGTGGTTCATCCCCGACCGGAGAATCGAACGGCAGCTAACAGCTAACAGCTAACAGCTAACAGCTAACAGCTAACAGCTAACAGCTACGGGGCATGGCAACCTATCTTTGGGTCTCATGCTCCGCCAACTGGTCCTCGCTCTAGTCCTGCTGCAGAACGCCGGCGCCGCTCCCACTCCGGCGCTCGCCCAAAGCGCCCCCGCAAACCAATCCCGCTCGCTTCGGGTCGGCGACATGAGCCGGACCTATTTTCTCCACGTTCCGCTCACCCTGGATCGCAGCCGGCCGGCTCCTCTGGTCCTGGTCTTCCACGGCGCCGGCGGGCGCGGCGTCGGCTTCGCCCGGCACACCGGCTTCAGCAAGCTCGCCGACGAGCAGGGATTCATCGCCGTCTTTCCCGACGGGATCCGGCGGCGGTGGAACGACGGCCGGAGCTCCGGTCCGTCGCAGAACGACGTCGGCTTCATCCGCTCGCTGCTCGCGAGCCTCACCGCGGAGTTCGCGATCGACCCTCGCCGGATCTACGCCACCGGCATCTCCAACGGCGCCATGTTCGCCTACCGGCTCGCCTGTGACCTGCCCGGCGTGTTCGCGGCAATCGCGCCGGTCGCCGGTGCGCTGCCTGCCGAGCTGGCCCCGCGCTGTACTCAGTCCGAGCCGCTGTCCGTCGTCGCGTTTCAGGGAACCGCCGACCGGTTCGTGCCCTATGCCGGAGGCGCGGTGGGCCGGCGCAGAGGACGGGTGCTCTCAGCCGAGGAGACCATGGCCTTCTGGGCGAGAGCTGAGGGCTGCTCGCTCAACGCGGTGTCCGACCTCGAGCCGGACCGCGAGCCCGGCGACGGCACCAAGGTTCGGCGATCGGAGTATCCGGGATGTAGCCACAGCCGGGAGCTGGTGCTCTACACCATCGAAGGAGGCGGCCACACCTGGCCCGGAGGCCCCTCCGTCGCTCGCCTGGTGGTGGGTCGAGTCACCCGTGATATCGATGCCACCGCCACGATCTGGGATTTCTTCGAGCGACACCCGAAGCCATGACCGACGACCCCCATCCCCCTTCCCCTCCCCTGCCCGGCCTCATCATGGACTACGGCCTCACCCTGTCGGCGATCACGCGCCGAGCCGAGGCCCTCTTCGGGCACCGGCCGGTGGTGAGCCGGCGGCCGGACGGCACGCTCCATCGGACCACCTATCGCGAGTGTCTGGCGCGGGCCCGGCGGTTGAGCGTGGCGCTCCAACGGTTAGGGGTGAAGCCGGGCGACCGGGTCGCGACCCTCTGCTGGAATCACCATCGCCATCTGGAGGCCTACTTCGCCATCCCGGGCATCGGTGCAGTGCTGCACACCCTGAACCTCCGCCTCCACCCCGACGAGCTGGCCTACATCGCGACCCACGCCGAGGATCGGGTGCTGTTGGTCGACGCCTCCCTCGTCCCGCTGCTGGAGCGGTTCCGTTCGCGGGCCAGGTTCCAGCGAGTGATCGTGGTAGCGGACGGTCAGGACGGCGCCGGGATAGCGTCGGGCTGGCTCGACTACGAAGCGCTGCTCGGCGAGGCCGATGAGCGAGCCTTTCGGCCCCAGGAGCCGGATGAACGGGACGCGGCGATCCTGTGCTACACCTCCGGGACCACCGGGCGGCCCAAGGGCGTCCTCTACTCTCATCGCGCGCTGGTGCTTCACTCGATGGCCACGGCGATGGCCGAGAGCTTTGCGCTGCGGGAAGACGACGTCGCACTGGGAGTGATCCCCATGTTTCACGCCAATGCCTGGGGGCTTCCCTTCACCGCGGCATTTGTGGGCGCGGGACTGGTATTTCCGGGCGAGCATCCCGATGCCCAGACGCTGGTCCAGCTCTGCGACGCGGAGCGGGTGACTTTCAGCGCGGGCGTGCCCACCGTGTGGCTCGGCCTGCTCGAGGCGCTCGACTCGGCCCCCGGGAAGTACGATCTGTCCCGATTGCGCCTGGTCATCGGGGGCGCAGCGGCCCCGGAATCACTTCTTCAGGGACTGGAGCGGCACGGCGTCACGGCCGAGACGTCCTGGGGGATGACCGAGCTCACGCCGGTGGGAACCATCGGGGGACTACCCGACGCTCTGCTGGAGCTGCGCCTGCGGAACGAGAAAGGCCTGGTGCCCTGGGACGGCCGCTCGATGGGTGAGCTGGAGATTAGGGGCGCGTATGTGGCTTCGGCCTACTACCGATCCGACGAAGAGCAAGACCGGTTCACGGAGGACGGCTGGTTCAAGACCGGCGACATCGCCTCTATCGACGCCTCCGGCCACCTCGAGATCCGGGATCGGAGCAAGGACCTGATCAAGTCTGGCGGCGAGTGGATCAGCTCGGTGGCGCTGGAGGGCGCGCTCATGGGGCATCCCGCCGTCGCCGAGGCGGCTGTGATCGCGGTGCCCCACCCCAAGTGGCTGGAGCGGCCGCTCGCCGCGGTGGTGCTGCGGCCGGGGATGCACGCGACCGGGCAAGAGATCCTCGCCAGCTTGAAGGATCGCTTCCCCTCGTGGTGGCTGCCGGACGAGGTGGTGTTCGTCGAGGCGATTCCGCGGACGTCGACGGGCAAGTTCCTGAAGTCGGGATTGAGGCAGCGATTCGGAGATTACTACGTCCTGCCAAGGGCGCCGTGAGATCTAACCCCCTCCTCGACCTCACCGCCCGTCCCGTCATCGCCCACCGGGGAGCCTCCGGCTGGGCTCCAGAAAACACCATGGCAGCGTTCGACCTGGCGGTGCGACAGGGAGCCGACGCCTTCGAGCTCGATGTGCGGCTCACCGGCGACGGGGTGCCGGTGGTCCTGCACGACCCCACGCTCGACCGCACGACCGACGCGGCCGGCCCCCTTGCCGCGCTCTCCCTGGCTGAGCTCCGGCGGGTCGATGCCGGGGCCCGGTTCAGCCCCGACAGGGGCCGCTCCTTTCCTTATAAGAGCAGCGGCGTCGGCGTTCCGCCCCTGGTGGAGGTCCTGCGGGCCTTTCCCGAGATGCCGGTGCTGATCGAGATAAAGGAAGTGGCGGCTCAGGAAGCCGTTCGGCAGGTGCTGATCGAGGAGCGCGCCGCCGAACGCTGCGTCCTGGCCTCGGAGCAGGAGCCGGCGCTGGCGCTGTTTTGCGAGGCGCCCTTCGTCCGCGGCGCCTCCGGCCAGGAGATCTCGGCGCTCTACTGGGCCACGCTGCTCCGGCGGGTCGCTCCGCCCTGTGCCTATCGGCTGCTCTCCGTGCCCCAGCGGTATCGGGGACTGCCCGTACCCACTCGCCGGTTCGTCGCGGCCGCGAGACGAATGCAGTGCCCGGTGCACGTCTGGACCGTGAACCACCCGCGCGCCGCGCAGCGGCTCTGGACCCTCGGCGTCGCGGGCATCGTGACCAACGTGCCGGATCGGATCAGGGCGGCTCGCGGCTAGCTGACGCTGAAGCAGGCTCATGCCGCCGCCGAGGACTCCTCCCGGCACCGGTCAAGGCCCCGAGCTTCAACGCTGCCGGGGGCCAAAGCTCCCTGGCATACACCTACCAGAATGGCCGCAGCGAGAAGATTCGCTCCGACGCTCGCCAGGATCGGCACCGTATAGCTGTGGCTCAGATCGAAGGCGTATCCCGCGGCGCTAGGGCCGATCAAGGTACCAAAGGCCACGCTGGTGAACAGCACTCCGATGATGCCGCTGACATTGCGGCCGCCGAAATAATCCGTGAGCAGGGCGGGTAAGACCGCGACGAACCCCCCGTAGAAGACGCCGTAGCCCAAGGCAAAGGCGACCAGCTCCCAGAGCGTCGTCGAAAGCGCCCACACCACCAGGCTGAGCGCCATCCCACCAAACATGGCCAACAGCATGATCCGGCGACCCACCCGGTCGGCCAGGCCTCCCAGCAGGAAGCGGCCGGCGGTGCTCCCGATACCGATCACTCCCAGAAGCAGGACAGCCCATCGCTGCTCAACTCCGTGATCCCGCGCAAACGGGACGAGATGGACGAACGGGACAAACAGGCCGAAGGAGCAGATCAAACAGGCGGCGTAGAGAGCGAGGAACCGCCGGGATGTGACTGCGTCCTTCAGGGAGGCACCCGATGCCGGGACCACAGCGGCGCCGTCGCGCAAGGGATCGCCATCAGGAGCGAGCCCGCGATCCCGGGGATCGTTTACGATCAGGAGCGCCATTCCCCCACCCACCACCGTCGCAAGAACACCCAGGGCCAGATACGCGTCGCGCCAGCCGAAGGACTCGATCAGCAGCGAGGCAAGAGGCGGCATCACCAGCGTGCCCACGCCGATTCCGCCGACGGCAAGGCCGGAGGCAAACCCACGCCGTTTGACGAACCAACGCTGCGCTGCGCCGAGGGCGGGAACGTAAGCCAGCCCGACCCCGAGTCCCACGCCAAGGCCGTAGGCCGCATAGACTCCCGCCAAGCTGTGCGCTGCGCTCGCGAGGGCGAGTCCGAGTCCGGTCAGTATCATCCCGATCAGGGACAGCCGACGAGAGCCCCATCGATCGGCCAGAGGTCCGCTTACGGCGCCGAGGCCGAAGTACAGAAAGCCCGCCAGCGAGAACACGAGAGAGACCGAACCGCGAGAGGCCCCGAAATCCTGCTGCAGGGACCCCACGAAGGCGCTGAAGCTGTACGCGCTGCCGAAGCCCACGAAGCTGATCGCGAAGGCGGCTGCCACCACGAGCCAGCCGTAAAAGAGACGAGATTGTGACACTACTGACCTTCCGCTCACGAATGCCTCCGACGCGGCAATAGAGAGCGGAAACAAGGACCAGCGTCTCCAGGTTCCTCACCGGCGGTCAACTGGCCTAAAAGCAGCGGAGGCCCTCGGCCGGAACAGCGCCCAGGGCCCCGCTTTATGTCTCGTGAGAAGAACTTACGGGATGACGAAGTCCTCCTGATCGAACTCCTTCTCCACCAGCTTGTCCTTGAGCGAGTGGCCGACTACCGGATTGGTGCCGTTACACAGCTGGAGGTAGTACTTCACCTTTCCTGGCAGCTCCGCGGCGCCCACATCGGCCTGGTTGGATCCCTTCTTCCAGATGAAGTAGAACCCGTCCGTCATCACCTGGTCCTGGGCCACGACCTTGGGATCGCTCGCCGCGATGGAGCAGGATGCATCGGTCGGCAGGTTGAACACCCGGACCAGGTAGCCCGCCGGCGGCGGCGCCCCAACCGAGTTGAAGCTGAAGCCACCGATGGCCGTGACCCGCTGGCCCGCCACCACCAATCCGGCGGACTCATAGGAGACCC